>NZ_LMNZ01000003.1:0-201 GCF_001423445.1 Rhizobium sp. Leaf311
TTCATGGATCCTCTGGTACCAACCCAGTCCGTCCACACGCCGGCAAAAAAGGCGAGGGGCTCTACCTCATTGATCGCAAACCAACGTTTGGTTTTTCGGGGCTTTGTATCTTCCCATTCGCAAAACCGAGTCCACGGCACGACACAGCGGTTCTCGACTTTCAGCCACTTGCGCCAATGAGGCGACGCGACATTTCGGATG
>NZ_LMNZ01000003.1:350-1116 GCF_001423445.1 Rhizobium sp. Leaf311
TGGCTGAAGGTTGAGCCGCTCATTCATCGTGCCAGTGATGTCGCGCATGGCTTCCTGATTGCTACGGACCTGGTACAGGTTGCACATGCGTCACCTCGGCATCTTCGCGACAGTGATTTTCACTTCGCCTCTTTTGCGGCACTTTTGACAACGCATCTGCGATCCCAGTTGATCCAAAGACTTGTCCTTATCGACATTCCTCATACGCCGTTGAGGAATGTTAGATACGTGCCGCAGACCCTGCATTTAACGACAACGACCTCCCAAGCCCTCAGTGTGATACCTTGCTGCTCGATGCCAGTCTCGCGAGCTGCTCAATCGGGTTCGCCCTTTTGTAGTAAGAGATGCCACAACGATCGGAAAACCCGACCATCGCATTTTCGCATTTGAGCACGCTTTGCGAGATATGATGCAGCAATGTTGGCATTGGCAAATCGCCGCGGCGCTGTCTAAAGGTCCCCCTACGTTTAGGTGTTAAGTGACATTGGCTTTTCACCTCCAGGCGGTAGACCAAAAAGGTGTCTTATCCAGTTCAGAAATGCTCCATAAGGTCGGCCGAGCGTGATCATCATCACCGCTGCGCCCAAGACCCCTCGTATCAGCCCATCCCCGGAGGCTCCGCTAAAAGCGATGATCGCGGCGTAGATCGGCACCTGAAAGCTCATCAGCGCCAAGCTGTCCCATAGAAGCTGGGACAGTCGGTTTTCCTTCGCATGGCTCATCATCCAGTCGCGCCACATCCCGTACGGACGCCCTATTGGTATCA
>NZ_LMNZ01000003.1:1229-1492 GCF_001423445.1 Rhizobium sp. Leaf311
ACGCCTGTTCTTGTCATCAGGACATAGCGCATTGAGGATGACTTTGTTCCGAGGCCAGACGATCAGCCAATGACCGGTTTTGATGCTAGCTGCCGACATCACCGACCCAAGTTGACCACTCCGAAGAGGAAGTAGCTGCGTTTGTTAGAAAAATTATCCAGACAGAGCCAACTGAACTGAGGGTCGGCGGTTCGATTCCATTCAAGGCGTTACGATGCGGAGTGGGTTCAAATTGAAAGCGGTCGTAAACAATGATGACTTGC
>NZ_LMNZ01000004.1:0-420554 GCF_001423445.1 Rhizobium sp. Leaf311
TTATAGACTACCCAACGAGGCAGCTTGCAGCGCCCCGTCCGACATACCCATGGCCGCAAATGGCGATGGGGCCAGAGAATGCAGCATCCCACGGGCAGCCTCTGCCGCGTGAACGGCGAAGCTTGGAATAGAGGTCGCCGGGTTTTTTGACAGCACGAACAAGATGACGGATGCCCTTGCGACGGTCGCATCCAGATGCCGGCTCCCGGCGCGAAAACGGAAACGGTGTGGACATGCCAGACAAGTCACGCCTTTTCAGGCGAGGGGTCTGCACCATGCCCGGAGCAAACCCCTGTCAGGCCGGAACTGGCAGCCTTTAGAGACCCAGACCCTCGAAGAGCGCCGTGGACAAATAGCGTTCAGCAAAGGACGGGATGATGACGACAACAGTCTTTCCGGCATTTTCTTCCCGCGCGCCGACCTTGAGTGCGGCCGATAGGGCAGCACCTGAGGATATGCCGACCGGAACGCCTTCCAGCCGGGCAACTTCGCGGGCAGTTTCAAACGCTTCGTCATTGGTAATGGCGACGATTTCGTCATAGATCTGCGTGTCCAGAACGGCGGGTGCAAAGCCTGCCCCGATGCCCTGTATCTTGTGCGGGCCGGGATTTCCGCCGGAGAGAACCGGGCTGTCGGCGGGCTCGACAGCCACCACCTTGAGGTCCGGCTTGCGCGACTTCAGCACCTGGCCGGTACCGGTAATCGTGCCGCCGGTGCCAATCCCTGAGACGAAGATATCGATATTGCCCTGCGTGTCGTTCCAGATTTCCTCCGCCGTTGTCTTGCGGTGAATTTCGGGGTTGGCAGGGTTCTCGAACTGCTGCGGAATGACGGCATTTGGAATGGTTTCCGCCAGCTCATGCGCCTTGGCAATGGCGCCCTTCATGCCCTTCGGGCCCTCGGTCAGCACCAGCTCGGCGCCCAGAAGTGCCAGCATCTTGCGACGCTCGATCGACATGGTCTCAGGCATGGTCAGGATCAGCTTGTAGCCCTTGGCGGCAGCCGCAAAGGCAAGCGCGATGCCGGTGTTGCCGGAGGTCGGTTCAACCAGCGTTGTGGTGCCGGGCGTTATCCTGCCCTGCGCTTCCAGCGCCTCGATCATGGCAACGCCGATACGGTCCTTGACAGACGCAATCGGGTTGAAGAACTCCAGCTTGGCCAGGATTGTCGCCTTGACGTTATGCTCCTTCGCCAGCTTGTCGAGGCGCACCAGCGGCGTGTCGCCGATTGTCTCGGTGATCGAGGAATAAATCCGCCCGCGTCCGGGTTTTCTGGCTTCAGACATCACGTGCTCCCATGGTGCAAATGCAAGGTTTTTTGCAGAATAGGAGGAATGGCGCGCCGATGCCAGAGGATCGACATGCGTAAATTCCCGGCATCGGAGTATGTCGTTCTCATTTCAGGGCCAAACCCCGAAAGAATGACCTCAGCTTGTCCGCGTCGCAATCATTGCTGCGGTGGCTGCCAGAATTCCGGCTGCCGTCCGGTTGAGAATGGTCAGCGCCGACGGGCGCTTCAGAAGCAGCCGGGCCTTGGAGGCGAGCAGAATGTAGGGCAGCAGAACCGCCATCAGCACCGCAAATGTCACCGCCAGCAGCATTACATATTGCGTGGTGCCGATTGTGCGAATGTCAATCAGCGTGGGAACCAGCGCCACATAAAACAGCATCGTCTTGGGGTTTCCGAGCGTGATGAACAGGCCGGAAAGGAAGGACATGGTCATGCTAGTGCTTTTTCTGGCCTGCAGGTCCTGCGGCAGAAGCCCTGCCGTCCACAGCTTCCAGGCGATGTAGAGAAGATAGGCGGCGCCGGCAAATTTCAGCACCATGAAGGCTTCCTGAAACGTCTGTGCCACGAAGGCAAGGCCAAGGATGACAGCCGTGAGGTAGACCATGTCGCCCAGCACGAGGCCGAGCCCCATGAAAAAAGTTTCCCGAAAGCCGGATCCCAGCGCGCGTGCGACGATCGCCGTCATGCCCGGGCCGGGAATGGCGGCTGCGATGAAAAGGGCGGCAGCATAGGCGAGAAGTGTGGCGATGCTCACGGAACGGTCCTGTCGAAATGTGAAGATGCAGTGCGGGGCGTCCGGCTAGGTAACTGGGACCACAAGGGTGTCATTCGCCGCCGGATCGTGCAAATCTAGCACCGTCGCATGGCGCTCGCAAATACTGTTTGCGCACCAAAAAAGCCCGCCATGGCAGGCGGGCTTCAGCTTTGCTCATCGCTCAGATGCGATTACAGGAATGGACGGGCAGGCATGTCGTCAATATTGATGGCGCCATCCTTGTTCGTGTCCATCCGGGCGAACATCTTTTCTCCGGCGGCGGTGAACTCAGCCTTGCTGATCTGGCCGTTGCCGTCGGTGTCGGCCATGGCGAACATGCCGCCAAATCTGCCGCCGTGGCGACCCTTTCCGCCTTCCATTCTGGCTTCGTGCTTGCGGCCTTCATGGCGTTTGCCGTCGCGTTCCGCGTGTTCAGGACCACCCTTGCCCTCAGGGCCCTTGGCATCCGCCCGTTCTGGCCGTGGGTTGGCGGCGCGGAACTCTTCCATTTTCGCCCGGCGATAATCGCGCATTTCCTTGGGCGTGATGGATCCGTCCTTGCTCTGGTCGATGTCCGTAAACAGCGCGTCCTGGCGTGCCGCGAACTCTTCCTTGGTGATCTTGCCATCCTTGTTGGTGTCGGCAACCTTCAGCAGGTAGACGAAAGCCGCTTCGGGACGCATGTGCGGGCCATCCCGGTCTGGACCGCCGCGCGGGGCGGCCATCGTCATCGGGGCTGTGGTTGCCAGCAACAGGGCCGCGCCAAGAGCCGTAAGGGCGATTTTTCGTGTCGTCATTGTCGATACCTTTCAAATATGTCCCTGATTGAAAAGGTAGCGGCCCGCCTGTCTTTCCACCACTTAAAGATCAGTAATGTGGATGACAAATCGGTAACGTCGATCACTTCGCGGTCGTGGTCACACCCTGCAGGAAGGCCGTGAGGTCGTCGGTGATGAAGTCGATATGCTCGTCCGTCTCGGCAGGAATTTCCCACCTTTCCATGACGATGCCTTCGAGATTGCGCGGCACCAGAAGTACGGTCTTCATGCCCAGCGCCTTCGGTGCGGCGAGGTTGCGGGGCAGGTCTTCAAACATGGCCGCCTGCTTCGTATCCAGCTTGGCCAGTGCCGCAAATTTCTCGTAGGTCGCGCTGGCAGGCTTAGGCAGGAAGTCAGCCGCGACGATGTCGAAAATATCCTCGAAATGGTCCAGAATACCCAGAGCACCGGCGGCGGCCTGCGCATGCGGCACGCTTCCATTGGTCAGAATGAACTTGCGGCCGGGCAGGGCCTTGATCGCTTCTCCCAGTTCGGGGTTGGGCGACAGCATCGAGTAGTCGATGGCGTGGGCGCGTTCCAGAAAGGCATTGGGGTCGATGCCGTAGTGGATCATCAGCCCCTGAAGCGTGGTTCCGTGCTCGTGGTAATAGCGCTTCTGCAAGGCGCGCGCCTCGTCCGGCTCCAGTTGCAGGAGTTCCGCGACATAGGCGGTCATGTTCCTGTCGATCTGCGAGAACAGGTTCACCTCATGCGGGTAAAGCGTATTGTCGAGATCGAAGACCCATTCGGTCACATGGGAGAAATCGTCCGGCGTCGGTGCAGTCTGCGGTATCATTTTCATGTTGCTGTTATGCCCTTTTGTCAGCGTAAAGAAAATCGAAAAGGCGACTGTCTTTTCCTTTTCCGGCCTTGGGCGGCAGGGCCGCGGCATGGTACCCCATGGACATGGAACTCTGGATCCCCATCACCATCGCCGCTGCCTTCATGCAGAACCTGCGATCTGCCTTGCAAAAACATCTGCAGGGATCGCTCGGGACGCGTGGCGCAAGCTTCGTACGCTTCGGCTACGGATTTCCGATCGCCATTCTCTACGTGCTGTTTCTGCATCTTGGCGCAGGGCAGGGCTTGCCCGACTTCAGCGGCGCCTTCTTCATCTGGGCGGTGGTAGGCGGTCTGGCGCAGATTTTTGCGACCATGCTGCTCGTCCACCTGTTTTCGCTGCGCAATTTTGCGGTCGGCACCGCCTACTCGAAGACAGAGCCGGTTCAGGCCGCACTCTTCGGCTTCCTCATTCTCGGCGAAAAGCTGACGTCGGGCGCGGTGATCGCCATATTGGTCGGCGTTGCCGGTGTGATGATGATCTCCATGGCGCGGATGCCCTTGTCATGGCGCAACATGGTCGCCGCCATGACCAGCCGCACCGCCCTTATCGGTATCGCATCCGGCGGCATCTTCGGCATATCGGCGGTGGCCTATCGAAGCGCGTCGCTGGCGCTTGATGGCACGGGTCCCATCATGTCGGCGGCGGTCACGCTGGCATGTGTCACCAGTTTTCAAACCGTCTTCATGCTGGTGTGGATGGCGTGGAAGGACAAGCGGGAAATCGTGCAGGTGCTCGTCACCTGGCGCTCGTCGTCGCTGGTGGGCATCGCGGGAATTCTGGGTTCCGCCTGCTGGTTCACGGCCATGACGCTGCAGCAGGTGGCCTATGTGCGTGCGCTTGGGCAGATCGAGTTGATCTTCACCTTCATCGCGTCATGGTTTCTGTTCCGCGAAAAGACCAATCCCATGGAGCTGGCGGGCTGTCTGCTGATTGTCAGCGGCATTCTGGGGCTGCTGTTCTGGTAGGTGCACCCGGACGAGCAAGGCCGGGTGCAAAAAACAGGCTGACCTCAGCGATCAGGGAACGATGAGCGTGCCTGCGCCTTCGGTGAAGATTTCCAGAAGAACCGAATGCGGCGTCTTGCCGTTGAGGATGACAACGCCCTGAACACCCGCCTTGATGGCGTCGATGCAGGTCTCGACCTTGGGGATCATGCCGCCGGAAATCGTGCCGTCCTTGATCAGGGCGCGGGCCTGCGACACCGTCAATTCCTTGATCAGTTCTTTGTTCTTGTCGAGAACGCCCTCAACATCGGTCAGGAACAGCAGGCGGCTGGCATGGAGCGCGCCGGCGATGGCACCGGCAAAGGTGTCGGCATTGATGTTGTAGGTCGCGCCGTCACGACCGGGGGCGACCGGTGCGATGACCGGGATCATTTCGGATTTGGCCAACAGATCGAGCAGGGTCCGGTCGACTTCTACCACTTCGCCGACGAAGCCCAGATCGAGAACGCGCTCGATATTGCTGTCGGGATCGATGACGGTCTTCTTTGCCTTTTCGGCAAAGACCATGTTGCCGTCCTTGCCGCACAGGCCGATGGCCCATTCGCCCGTCTGGTTGATGAGGGCGACGATCTCCTTGTTGATCGAACCGGCCAGAACCATCTCGACAATCTCGACGGTCTTGGCATCGGTGACACGAAGACCGCCTTCGAATTTGGACTCGATGCCCATCTTGCCCAGCATGGCACCGATCTGCGGGCCGCCGCCATGGACGACGATGGGGTTGATACCGGATTGCTTGAGCAGGGCGATGTCTTCTGCGAAAGCCTTGCCGAGGCTACTGTCTCCCATGGCGTGGCCGCCATATTTCACGACGATGGTCTTGTTTTCATATTTCTGCATGAAAGGCAGGGCTTGCGCCAGAAGCCGGGCCTGCATTTCGCTTTCGGAAGTCGCCATGGGAAATAACCTCGTCATTGATTGCCGCGCTTTTAACCCAAGTTTTTGACAGATGAAACAAGCTAGGGATCCATCACGCGCAGAAATTTCAAACGTGATCGCGCAGACCCGCCCTGTCGGATTGACATATGGGCGCAATCGGACCAGCTTTGTCTGCGGGAGTGCGCGCGTCGTCCCGTTGGGCTGGCAGATCGTTTTGGAGGCGATGGCGCACAATGCCAGGAGTTTAGGGACGAATGACCTTGCCGGATCGGGAAAAGCGAAGCGGTTTGAAAGACGAGGTGCTTGCGGGCGAATATGTGCTCGGAGCGTTGAGCCCCGATGCCAGCGCCGAACTTGCCAAGCGGGTAAAGACCGATCGCCAGTTCGCGGCCATGGTTCGCCGCTGGCAGGAAAACCTCGCTGATGGAAACCGAAGCGACCAACGGACATTTTCGTCCTATGTCGATGCATCCATGGACCATGCCCTGCGTCGATCCAATGACCGGCTGCATCGCAGTATCTACGGGCGGTTCGCCATTGTTTCGGCTTTATGGAATTCGGTGCGCTTCTGGCGCCTGACGACTTCGGCGGCGCTGCTATGGGCAGCTGTCCTGCTCTTTTCTGCTTACTGAAAGCGGGATGTGCAAGGCCGGGACAGACTGTTTAGGGCCGGATGCAAAGCGAGGCGGCGTGAGCCACCTCGCAACAATCAGCTGATACCTACCGTCTTGCAGATTTCCGCACGCACCAGATCGAGCCCTGCGGATTTTTCGGATGACGTCGCCAGAACCTCGGGATAGGCAGCTGGACGCTTGCGAATTTTCTCAAGCGTTTCGTTGACGAGGCGCGGGACGCCCGCTTCCTTGATCTTGTCCGTCTTGGTCAAAATGATCTGGTAGGAGACGGCCGCCTTGTCCAATAGCGACAGGACGTCTTCGTCATTCTTCTTGATGCCATGGCGGGAGTCGATCAGCACATAGACGCGCTTGAGCGTGGCGCGACCGCGAAGATAATCGAATACCAGCTTGGTCCAGGCATCGACCTGATCCTTGGGCGCCTGCGCGTAACCATAGCCCGGCATATCGACAAGTGCCATCGGCGGAAGATCGCCCGCCTCGCCGGAGTAGCCCTCGGGAACGAAGTAATTCAACTCCTGGGTACGGCCCGGCGTGTTCGACGTGCGCGCCAGCCCGCGATGGCCGACGAGCGCGTTGATGAGCGAGGATTTGCCGACATTCGAGCGTCCGGCAAAGGCGATCTCGGGCGGACCTTCAGGCGGCAGGAACTTCATGGCGGGAACACCGCGAATGAAGATCCAGGGCCTTCCGAAGAGCGGCTTTTCCGTTGCCGGTTCGCCGCCTTTGATATCGCTGGTCATTTGGTTTCCACCGGCTTTCGCTTGAACAAGCCCTTGAGATTGTCAAACAGCTCGATCTTGGCACCGTGGCGCTTCATGATGAGAGCCTGCTGCGTGATGGACAACGTGTTGTTCCATGCCCAGTAGATGACGAGACCTGCGGGGAAGGACGCCAGCATAAAGGTGAAGACGAGCGGCATCCAGGTGAAGATAAGCGCCTGTGTCGGATCTGGAGGCGTCGGGTTCATACGCATCTGCATGAACATGGTGATGCCCATGATGATTGGCCAGACGCCGATCATCAATGCGTGCGGGACGTCATAGGGCAGAAGCCCGAACAGATTGAACAGAGACGTTGGATCCGGCGCAGACAGGTCGTGAATCCAGCCAAAGAACGGCGCGTGGCGCATTTCGATGGTGACGTAGATGACCTTGTAGAGCGCGAAGAAGACCGGAATCTGCAGCAACATCGGCCAGCAGCCGGCAACCGGATTGATCTTCTCTTCCTTGTAGAGCGCCATCATTGCCTGCTGCATGGCCATGCGGTCATCGCCATGCTTGGCTTTCAGCTCTTCCATCTTCGGCTGAACGCGCTTCATGTTGGCCATGGACGCATATTGCTTGCTGGCCAGCGGGAAGAACAGCAGCTTGACGACGATTGTGGTCAGCAGGATAGCCACGCCGAAGTTGCCAAAGTAACGGAAGAAGAAATCCATCAGTTTGAACATCGGCTTGGTGATGAAGTAGAACCAGCCCCAGTCGATCAGGAGATCGAATTTTGGAATGCTGTACTCAGCCTCGTAACGGTCAACCAGCGGCACTTCCTTTGCACCGGCAAAGACGAGGTTCTTCAGCTCAACCGACTGGCCGGGCGCAACGGTAACAGCGTCGCCGCGATAATCGGCCTGATACCGTGGCTGGCCATCCGTGAAGTGGGAGTAGCGGGCTTCAACAGGAAGGGTCTGCGGCGGCACAATGGCGGCAGCCCAGTACTTGTCGGTAATGCCAAGCCAGCCGCCGGTTGCCTTCGGTGTCGAGAAAGGCTTTTCCTCGATGTTCTTGTAGGACTCTTCCGTCAGGCTTCCATCGGTACCGGCAACGCCCAGAAAGCCTTCATGAATAACGAAGACGGCGGGTGTTGCGGGCTTGTTGTTGCGGGTGATGCGGCCATAGGTCGAAAACGACACCGGCTCCTGGCCAGGGTTCTCGATCTTGTCGGTGACCGAGATCATGTAATGTTCGTCAATCGCAAGCGTACGATTGAAAACAATGCCCTTTTCGTTGGTGAAAGACAGCGTGACCGGGGTTTTCTCGGTCAGCTTTGCGCCTTCAGGAGCGGTCCAGACGGTGGAGGGGCCAGGAACGGTGCCCACAGCATCACCGGCAATGAAGCCAAGCTCGGTAAAATAGCCATCCTTCGTATCGGAAGGAGAGAACAGGGTGATGATCGGGCTCGAGTCATCCACGGTCTCGCGGTAATCCTTGAGACGAATATCGTCGAGGCGTGCACCGTTGAGGTTGATGGAACCTGCAACCGCATTCGTTTCGATCTGGACGCGCTGAGACCTGCCAAGCGCTTCGTCACGCGAAACGGTCGCGGCCTGCTGGCTGGTGGAGCCGGGAAGGCTGCCTGCGGGTGCCGTCGAGCCGGGTGATGTTGCGCCAGGTGCGGGCGTCTGCGCCGTCTGGCTCTGCTGCGTCGCCTGCTGCGCCTGACGTGCCTCTTCGGCGCGGCGCTGCTGTTCGATGCGCGGGTTCATGTAAAGGAACTGCCAGGCTAGTACGATGACAACCGAAAGGCCTATCGCGATAAAGTAGTTGCGGTTTTTTTCCATCATTCTTTCCTGGAGCGGGTCTCCCGGGGGCGTCCGGATTTCGCGCGTCCCTCGATCCGCTCTATGAGCAAGTGTTCCAGTACGGCGAATTCGGTGTTCAATGCGTCCCTTCGGGCGACAATCACATAGTCATGCCCGGGCTTCATTGCAAACCCGGCTGAAAGCCTGACGGCTTCCCTCAAGCGGCGACGCATACGATTGCGTTCGACCGCATTTCCCTGCCGCTTCGTGACAGTAAAACCAACGCGCGGCGCGGTTTCGGGTTGGCGACGGTCCAGCACTTCCAGAAGAAATTTGCTGCCACGTCTCTTTTCCCCTGCCTGAACAGCAAGAAACTCCGGTCGATTTTTCAACCGACCGGGTATTTTCTTCTCATGCGTCATTTGCCACGACTTTCATCGGGCTACGGCCAATCAGGCCGAAAGACGGGCGCGACCGCGTGCGCGGCGAGCAGCCAGAACCTTGCGACCGCCGGCAGTAGCCATGCGCGCGCGGAAACCATGACGACGCTTGCGAACAAGCTTGGATGGCTGGAAAGTACGCTTCGACATTTATTTAATACCGCGGGGTGCGGCCCTTCTTGACTTTGTTCCTTATGGAACAAGAGCGTTTCGATTAACGTCCGGACCTCAGCGCAAGCGGTGAGATGCCCGAACGTGCGGGCTTATAAGGGCTTAGGGCCTGCAAAGTCAATCGCTGAGGGCCAAACCGGTCTCTCTGTATTTTTGATGAAAGTAAAATACAGCATATCTCGACCGGCTTTACGCTGGTTGGCGATGGCGTTTCTTCAAAATGGAAAACAGAAAAGGGTTACACGCAGAAATTCTTTATTAAGGGAGCATCGCTAAAGATAGTTATGGATGAATGCTATTTTCGAATTGTCTCATATTGATGTGGGATAGGGCATTTTTAGGGGGCTAAGCAGTTGAGAATACGGGGAAAGATCAACCTTCTGGTGGGGCTTCTAAGCCTTGTCGCATGTACGATCGGTGGTCTGTCGATCTATGCGATCAAAGAATATCAGAACCAGACGGTCGCGCTTGACATGATTGCCGATCGCGCGCGCCGTGGCGAGGCGCTGAACCGGCTCGTAACCGCTGTCGTTATGGAGGCGCGTGGTATCTACGCTGCCAAGGACAAGGAAGCCGCTGGCAAGTTTGCTGAAGGCCTGTTGAAGAACCTCAAGGATATGGATGCTCTTTTGAAAGAGTGGAAGCCACAGGTTCCTGCAGACCAGGCAGCCCAGTTCGCCAATCTCGAGAAACGTTTCGAGGAATTCCGCACATTCCGGACCGAGACTGCGCGCCTGGGTCGCGAAGTCAGCCCGCAGGATGCAAACGCGCAAGGCAACAACGAAGCCAACCGTGAGAACCGCAAGGCATATCAGGCTGAAATCGATGCCGTCGTGAAGGCTGACCTCAAGCAACTTTCCGAGTTCAAGGTTCATGTCGAAAACTTCGGACATACCATTTTCCTCGTCGTGGTGATTGTTACCGCAGCCGGTGTGATTGCAGGTATGCTGCTTGGTCTCTATATGGCCTCCAAGGAGCTGAGCGGTCCTATTCTCAAGCTGTCCGGCTCCATGAATGCCGTGGCGGAAGGTGATCTTGAGGCAGAGGTACCCTATCTTGGCCGCAAGGATGAAATCGGCGAGATGGCGGATGCCGTTCAGGTGTTCAAGCGCAACGGGCTGGAAGTCCGGCGGATGAATGCGCAGGAAGCCGCCATGCGTGCCAAGAGCGACGATCTGCAGGCTGGCATGGCCGAGGTCGTCAGCGCCGCAGCGGCCGGAGATTTTACCGCCCGCATCACCAAGGATTACGGCGACGACAACCTCAACCGCTTTGCGGCCAACATCAATTCGCTTCTGACCAGCGTCGACAACGGCGTGACGGAAACAGGACGGGTGATTGCAACGCTTGCAAATGGCGATCTGACGCAGACGATGAATGGCAGCTACCACGGCGTCTTCGCACAGCTGCAGTCGAATGTGAACGAGACGCTCTACAAGCTCAAGGGCACCATGTCCGAGGTTCGCGGAAGCACCGAGGGCATCAGCGGCAATGCCAACGAGCTTCGCTCTGCTGCTGATGATCTTTCTCGCCGCACCGAGCAGCAGGCTGCAGCACTGGAGCAAACCTCCGCCGCGCTTGACGAGATCACCGCTGTCGTTCGCAACTCAACCGACCGTGCGCAGGAAGCAAGCGTCATGGTCTCGGATACCAAGGAAAAGACGGCTCATTCCGCCAAGGTCGTGCGCGAAGCCGTTTCCGCCATGGGTCGTATCGAGCAGGCATCGCGCGAAATCAGCCAGATCATCAACGTCATCGATGAGATCGCTTTCCAGACCAACCTGCTGGCGCTGAATGCCGGCGTTGAGGCGGCGCGTGCCGGAGAGGCTGGCAAGGGCTTTGCGGTTGTTGCGCAGGAAGTTCGCGAACTGGCGCAACGTTCGGCCAACGCCGCCAAGGACATCAAGGCCCTGATCACCAAATCCGGCGAGGAAGTCGGCCATGGTGTGACACTGGTGCAGCGCACCGGCGAAGCCCTTGACGAAATCGAAAAGCGTGTGCTCGGCATCAACGACCACATCCACTCGATTGCAACGGCTGCAAAGGAGCAATCGACCGGCCTGCAGGAAGTCAACACGGCCATCAACCAGATGGATCAGGTGACGCAACGCAATGCCGCAATGGTCGAAGAGACGTCTGCTGCTACCCACAAGCTCAGCGCCGAAACGCAGAACCTGGTGGCGCTGGTTGGCCGCTTCCGGCTCGGCAACGATATTGCCGCCGCTCCGTCTTACGCGGCAGCACCTTCCAGACCGGCAGCCGCAACGTCGCGCTCTGCGCCCGTTTCGTCACCGGCCCGCAAGATGATGGGTAGCGTCGCCAAGGCCTTCAACGGCTCGGCAGCGGTTGCCCAGGTCAAGGACGACTGGCAGGAATTCTAAGCCTGCCAGGGCATGATCACCTCCGTTAACGCCGCCGCTTCTGGCGGCGTTTTCGTTCGTTCCGGCGCAAGAGTTTTCGTATCTCCTTGAAAATCTGGCCGAAGACCTCATTATAGCTTGGAATTCTGTCCCAGCGCCGATATGAAACCAGAGGCCCACGTATCAACAGGAACAGGCCTGGTGTTTTCGACAGTCATAAACAGGACCGATCGCGAGGATGCGGATCCGCAGAGCGAAGTGCCTGCCTTGACGAAGGGCTTGTCCGGCCGCCTGCTGCTGTTGACGGTGATCTTCGTGATGATCGCCGAAGTGCTGATCTTCGTCCCGTCCGTTGCGAATATGCGTCTCTCCTGGCTGCGAGACCGGCTGAACACGGCCGCGGCTGCCGGCGTGGTGATCGATGGCTTGCAGACGGAACTGCCCAGAAGCGTCCAGAACGACACGCTGCTGGCCACCGGCGCCAAGCTCATCGCCCTGAAGAAGGATGGGACATCCACGCTTCTTGCCGCCACCGAAGTGCCGCCGAGTGTGGACGATCAATACGACCTTTCCGACGTCTCGCAACTGGCCGCCGTGCGCGATGCTTTTTCCGTGCTCCTGTTTGGCGGCAACCGCGTCATCCGGGTGTTCGACGTCATCGGTGACAGCAACATGATCATCGAAATCGTCATCGGCGAGCATAAGCTCAGGGCCGCGATGATTGCCTATGCCGGAAACGTGCTGATGA
Source organism: Rhizobium sp. Leaf311 (assembly GCF_001423445.1). Classification (NCBI taxonomy): domain Bacteria; kingdom Pseudomonadati; phylum Pseudomonadota; class Alphaproteobacteria; order Hyphomicrobiales; family Rhizobiaceae; genus Rhizobium; species Rhizobium sp. Leaf311. The sequence goes on from NZ_LMNZ01000004.1 coordinate 12,462, forward strand.
TTTCGGTCGCGCTGTCGCTGATCACCGCAAGTCTGATCTTCGTCTCCATCAATCGCATTCTGATCAGGCCCATACGAAGGCTGACGCTGGGTATGCAGGGATTTTCCGAGCAGCCGGACGATCCCGCGCGGGTGTTCAGGCCGGAGGATGGAAGCGATGAGCTGGCGGTGGCTGGTAGGCATCTGGCAGACATGCAGACGCAGTTGCAGAAAACGCTTCGGCAGCAAAAGAATCTGGCCGATCTTGGACTCGCCGTATCCAAGATCAATCATGACATGCGCAACATCCTGTCGTCGGCCCAACTCATGTCGGACAGGCTTGTGGATGTCGAAGATCCGATGGTGCGCAGTTTCGCGCCCAAGCTGCTTCGCACCATAGACCGGGCCGTGGGTTACACCAGCGAGGTTCTGGCCTACGGGCAGGCCACGGAGGGCGCGCCTAAAAGACGAATGATCGATCTGGATGAGCTGGTGCAGGATGTGAAGGATATCCTGGCGATCGATCCTGCTGGCGGCATCGATTTCATCGATAACGTGCCTCCCGGCTTGCGGATCGATGCGGACAGCGAGCAGCTGTTCCGCGTGCTCTACAATCTCTGTCGCAACAGCGTTCAGGCGCTGCAGCAGGCAAGTGACGAGGACTTCCCCGACAAGCGGCTGACGATAGCCGCGCAGCGCAACGGCCAGGTTGTGAGCATCGTGATTGACGATAACGGTCCGGGTATGCCGCAAAAGGCCAGAGAAAACCTCTTCTCGGCGTTCCGCGGTTCGGCGCGCTCCGGCGGTACCGGGCTTGGCCTCGTCATCGCACGGGAGCTCGTCCTGTCGCACAAGGGCACGATTGCGCTCGTCGAAAAGGCCGGGCTGGGCACGCAGTTTCGAATCGAGATCGCAGACCGCGCCGATCTCGATTCGTAAGCGCATCTGCAGGCGAAGTTAACCGCCGCCTTATTGCCAGCGCTAAACAGCAGGTCTAACGGCCTTTTCCAATGCGTGCGGTTTCGCAGTCATTCGGAAAATTGGAAAACCCAACATTTTCAATGGTTTGTAAAATTCATTGCAGGAAAATGACAAATTTCTAGCAAAATCGCTTGCATTCAACATGAGGACGTTTTAGAGGATCGCCACGCCAACGGAACATGTTTCTGCGGCACGCACCCGTAGCTCAGCTGGATAGAGCACCAGACTACGAATCTGGGGGTCAGGAGTTCGAATCTCTTCGGGTGCGCCATTCCATCTCTTTGATGGATAACAATAATCTGACTTACTGATAAATTGGCCGCTGCTTTTGAGACATAAAGCTGCGTCGACTGCCGATGACGTCCGTCCCCCACCAAACATCCTTTACAGGCATCCGCCGGCTGGACAGCCTTGCTCTGACGCAATCGACGGATTGCCTCCATGGCAAAAGGGCAGAAAAAAACTGAGGGGCGTGTTTTGGCGTCGATGCTCATGTGACGTCCGCGCGCAGCGCTGCATCTTCCGATTTTCTTCACATGGCGAAAACTGGCTCAGCGGCGGTCAGTGACCCACTTTCGCAGCATAACCTTCTTGGCGCCAACAATGGCCCTGTCCAAGGGGGACGTCATAGCGTTGTCTTTTGAGAAGCCGGCCCCGAGCCGGCAATTGCGCTCTGTAGCGGACGGGTGACCATCCGATACAGGTGATTGATGACTTGGGGCTTTATCCTGCCCAAGTCAGGACAAAGCCGAGCTGCAGCGCGGTCTCAAGAGCATGTCTGATGTTCAGGAGAAAGAGGCGTAATCTCGCCTGCCTGATTTAATCATCGAACCGCATCCTCATTGCCAGGCGGGGTTCGCTTGGGTCCACTTCAAGACTGTTTGCGCTGGTGAAGGGAACGGTGGGATGTGGCGCGCTGATGACGCTGTATCGGCCAATCGGCATGTCGAACAGGATGTCCCCCGATGGCAGTCCAAGTGCCGCCAGCTGCTGTTCGGTTTCCTGACGTGCGCTTTCTGGACGAATCGAAATGAAGACGACACGATGTCCTTCCGCGATCAGCTCCCGCGTTACGGAGACGGCCTCCTCGTTGGCTGCCACATCGGCAAAGCGGGGGGAAAAGTGCGCATTGCCTCTTTCCAGTATGAAGCCGTCCAGCAGGATGAAATAGCTGCCCTTTTGCTGCAGGTTCCGGCGCCACTCCTTCAATGTTCCCCAATCCTGATAATCGGTGACGCGGCAGGAGGAGAAGGGTTCGCCATCAAGGATCATGCCCGCGATGATGTCGGAGGTGTAGAGCTCGCGCTGCCATGTGGCGCGTTCCTCTTTCAGCTTCTCGTAAAGAGCGACATACTGGGCGGGGTTGCGAAAGAAATAACCGCCGACGGAGAAGAGATCGGAAATCACCTCCTTCTCGCGGATGGCCATGATAACCCCGGAATCGTCCGTCTTGATATAGCTCTTGTTGCGCGGATTTATGGCGTCAAAACTATTCAAGGATTCGCAGGCGACATAGTTGTATGGGCGATCAATATCCGACAGGGCAAAGCTGTTGTCGCTGTCCTTGACGAGGAAGGGCTCCGACAGTCCCGTGGCCTGCAGGGTGCGTGTGACCGTCTCCGGCTGGCTTGCCGTTGGTTCGTCCAGGACGACGATTTCCACCGCCTTGCCGAATGTCGCACGCAGACCCGCGCGGGCGTCATACTTCTCGTCGTGTTCCTTCAGGATCGTAATGATAAGATCGTCATGGTTGACGTCGAGCTTGCTGACGGCCTCTGCTATCATGGGGCGTCCATTGTTCGATGGCAGCGACCATTTCGGCGGCATGCCCGGGTAGCGCGAGGACCTTCCGCCGCAGGGAACGATGACTTTCATGCAATGGGAACCTTCTTTAATAGTCGATCTAAATCTGTTTTGCGAGCAACTGCTCTAGACGGTCGAGAACGAAGCTGCGGTCTTCGTGCGTCCTGGTATAGGGCAGTATCCGGGCAAGATGGACACAGAGGACGATCGGGAGTAACGCGGGTGAGTCCTTCAGGCGCCTGCTTGCAAGCGCGGCAAGTGCCTGGCGGAAGTAGGACACGACGCTGAGAGGCAGAGGTTCGGCCTTTCGCATGTACCATCCGGCCCGCAGATCCTGTTCGAGCTTGCCGACATCCGCGATCCAATGGCTGAGAAACGTATCCAGAAAATCGATGAACACGACGTCGCCTGCTTCAGTTACCACGATGTTCTCAAGCGTCAGGTCGCCGTGGCAGGCGGTTACGGCCAACTCTTCCGGTATCTTTGCATATTCGAGGATGCCAATCAGGCCGAGCACAGCGTTTCGCGCCCGAACATCTTCCCGTGGAATGGCCGAGAGGATTTCGTGGCATTTCGTCAGTGAGTTCTGCCGTGGCGAAAAGAGCTGCTGCGGATTCTCCAGATTCGCAAAGCGCTCAATCGCCATCAGGAGCTTGTCGAGGAATCGTGCGATCGCAGGGAAGCTGGCCGTCCGCAGATAGCTGATGCCGTCGAGTCCCTTGATGTATTCCATATCGAAATAGTAGAGCCCGTCGATGTAGCCTTCATCGAGTATTCTTGGAGTTGTCGCGCAACCGATCAACTGACTGGCCGTGAGCCGCTGCTTGATGGCCTGCGCCTGGAGCCTGGAATTTCCGCTGGCCGTGCCGGAAATCTTGCGGATAAAGGCAGGGCTGTCCCCTTCGCGAATGAGCAGAATCCTTGCCCCCGAGAAGCCAGACAGTTCAATTTCTGTCCGCGGTAGCTGGAGGTCGTGCCGCAGCGCGTTGCTGGAATTCATCGAGAGCATCAGGCCACCCGTGTTACGCTGTGATCAAGCTCGGTGCGCCATGCGGGCAGTGTTTTCCGGACGTCGAAAACCTGCATTCCGGCGGCCCTGGCTGCGGCCACGCCATCATCCATGTCCTCGAATACGAGGCATTCTTCTGGAATTGCGCCAAGAGCGCGCGCACCCTTCAGGTACCCTTCCGGATCGGGCTTGCCCTTCTGGACATCGTCACCGGTAATGACCACTTGAAAAACGGAGCTCCAGCCCATTGAGGCGAGGGTGGTCTCGACGCTTTTGCGTGAGCCGGAGGAGACAAGTCCAATCGGAAACGTGGCCGCGAGTGCTGGAAGCAGCATGGCGCAGGGGAGCCTGGATGGCGGGCTTTCCGAAAAAAGCTGCTCTGCCCTTGCTACCTTGCGACGATGGATTTCCTCCACCGGGAGGGCGCAAACGTTCCCCGCCAGAAGACGCGGGATCGTCTCTCTGGCAGCGCCACCCGATGCAGCCATGAAGGTTGTGAATGAGAGAGAGATGCCAAGGTCGGCAAGAACGTCCCTATATGCCTGGAAATGCAGAGGCATGGTGTCGACAAGTGTCCCATCGAGGTCAAAGAGCATTGCCTTCGGCATCGAGCCACCGATCGGCTGAAAATGGTCACTCGACATTTCTAGGTTGCCTCCTGGGTATTCTTCTAGGCTAGGGTTAAATATCGAACCTTGCATGGGGCTTGTTGATGCACCCCTGAGCGGCGGGACAGAGAGAGATTTCGGCGTCACCGTTCAACTGCTTGCGCTGGAACGGCTGTCGCGGAGCTGCTTGTGGGCAAGGGAGAGACCGTGACCCGAACCAGAAGCTGGCGTGGGTCTTTTGTGCGGGGGGGGCTGAGAAGGGACGGGGCGCCGATAGCGGCGCCCTTTGACCCTCAGGCGCGGATCTCCGGAATGAAGACCGTATCGCCGCTGCTGTGCTGGGCAATATGGGGCCGATTGTGAATTTCGTAGAGCGGATTTCTACATTCGGGATTGCCAAACATCGTATTCGAATCCCAATATCCGTCCTCTATGAATCTGAGGTCGTTGTGCATGATCCGCAGGTGATAATACAGAAGATGCAGGTGCTTGCGGCCGGACAGCTGGCTCATGATGAGGCTGTCGTAGAAGGGTGACATCGCATTCTTGCCGACGACGTGGACGGCGTCGCCGACGCGGAAGTGGTCACGCCAGTGGTTGCGATACTCGCGCCAGGGGAAGTAGATCGCATTCTCGTCAAGCTGCACGTCCCAGGCATCGAAGCTTTTCTTGAATTCGAGATCGAAGCGCGAGACGATGAGCACATCGGTTTTGCCATGTTCGAAAACACGGCGCACACCGGCCTTGTAGGTTTCGGCCTGCGTGCTGCCTGCCGCGTCCAGCAGGATGGTTTCGCATTTTCCGATTTTTGCCTGAATTTCCGCAAGTGCCGGGCTGTCATAGGTCGCAAGGTAAATATTGGCCTCGGGATCCTTCCTGCGAACAGGGTCAATCAGCTTTTCAATCAATGAATCAATGTTGTTTCGAGCGTCCATGGATAACCCGAAGCGGTCAGCTTCGAGGAAGTTGTTACCTCTTATAAGTATAGAGAGTCTCATTTCACTTTTCTCCGAAATAATAATGCGACCTCTGCAATCGTTCCTGACGCTCTTTGATGAGGTGCTTGAGATCGCATCACGTCTATTTGACGTAGCAGTCGCCAAGCTTGCCTTTTGTTTGGTGACGCATCGGCGGGAGCGCCAGGTTGAGGCGCCTGCGTCACACATCACCGGAAAGGCACGCCGGACCCGGGCCGGAAGGCTGGCTAACGACAGGCCCTTCTGCGATAAGCATGGCTTGAGTTTGCATGGCGAAGGGACAGGCTGAGTGTTCCGGTGGCTTTTGCGGGGAGTATCTGGAATGGCCGCAAGGCTCGTAGCAATCGTGACCATGTTGGCCGTCTTGGCAGGCTGCGGCGGAAGGCCTATCGGTGTGATGACACCGACCGGTCAGTTGGTGCAGGGGACTTCGCCGGTCAATCTTCTGGTCGCAACCACGCGCGCGCCGTCCGATGACAAGGCCATTCTGTTCGGTGGGGAACGCGGAACGGGGCTGAAAGTCGATGCCATCACCGTGTCCATTCCGCCCGCAGCAAACCGCACCGTCGGCCAGGTGCAGTGGCCGAAGAAACTGCCTGCCGATCCGCTGAAGAATTTCACCACGGTCTCAGTTGAGCCCATTACCAGCGAAGCGGAGAGTCGCAGCTGGATCAAGAGCCATAGCTTCAAGAGTAAGCGTGTGCTGGTCTTCGTGCACGGCTTCAACAACCGCTACGAGGAATCGGTCTATCGCTTTGCGCAGATCGTTCACGATTCCGGCTCCGATGTGATGCCGGTTGTCTTTACCTGGCCATCGCGCGCCAGCGTATTCGATTATAATTACGACAAGGAAAGCACCAATTATTCGCGTGATGCGCTGGAAGAAATGCTGACGCGGCTGGCCAAGGATGGCTCTGTCAACGACGTCACCATCATGGCGCATTCCATGGGCACCTGGCTTGCGGTGGAGGCTCTGCGCCAGATGGCGATCCGCCATGGCCGCGTCTATCCCAAGATCAACAATGTCATTCTGGCCGCACCCGATCTCGATGTGGATGTGTTTGCCCGCCAGTATGCAAGCCTTGGCAAGGAGAGGCCGAAATTCACGCTCTTCGTCTCGCAGGATGACAGGGCGCTCAGCCTTTCGCGCCGCATTTCCGGCAATGTCGACCGCCTCGGCCAGATCGACCCTTCGGCAGAGCCCTATCGCAGCCAGCTGGAAAGCGCCGGTATCACTGTTCTCGATCTGACCAAGCTGAAGTCCGGAGACAATCTCAACCACGGCAAGTTCGCCGAGAGCCCTGAGGTGGTGCGCCTTATCGGCGACCGGCTGATTGCCGGGCAGACGGTGACGGATTCGGACGTGGGCCTTGGCGAAGCCATCGGCGCGGTTGGCATCGGTGCGGCACAGACGGTCGGTACGGCGGCGAGCGTTGTCGTCAGCGCGCCGATTGCCGTGTTCGATCCCCGCACCCGCGAAAACTACGGGCGGCAGGTGGAGCGCCTTGGCCGCTCCGTTGGCAATACCGTCGGCTCGGTTGGAGACACCGCAACCAGCGTGGTTGATCCTCAAGCGCTGAGAACCGGTTCTGGCCGAGGCACGGACTGCACGGTGGCCGGTAACCGCGGAAAATCAGAATGCCGGGATCGCTAGAGCTGAATATACAAACAGTATTTTATCGGATATGACCGGCCTCATGTAATCCCATTCCGGAGTGGCCCCCATGCGGTTCAAACGTACCCTTCAGCTTCTCGATGTCCATTGCGAAGGTGAAATCGGGCGCGTGGCCACCGGCGGCGTTCCGAAAATTCCGGGCAGCACGGTGGCCGAACAGCTGCATTGGCTCAATACCGATCCGAAGGGGGAGGAGCTCCGGCGCTTCCTGACGCTGGAGCCGCGCGGCGCGCCCATCGGCTCCGTCAACCTTCTGCTGCCGCCCAAGCACCCGGATGCGGATGCCGCCTTTGTCATCCTTCAGCCGGATCAGGCCCATGCGAGCTCCGGCTCCAACTCCATCTGTGCCACGACGGCGCTTCTGGAAAGCGGCATGGTGGAGATGAAGGAGCCGGAAACCATCGTCATGCTGGAAACGGCGGCCGGTCTGGTCAAGGCCACCGCCACCTGCCGCGATGGGCGCTGCGAAAAGGTGAAACTCACCATGGTGCCGTCCTTCGTGCATGAGCTGGACGTTGAGATCGACACGCCGGACTGGGGCCGCATCCGCATGGATATCGCCTATGGCGGCATCTTCTATGCCCTCGTTGACGTGGGCCAGATTGGGCTGACCATCGACAAGGCCAATGCGGCAAAGCTGGTGGCGGCAGGCATGGTGCTGAAGGATATCGTCAACCGCGAAATCCCTGTCGTGCATCCCGAAATCCCGGCGATCTCGGGCGTCGCCTATGTCATGTTCCGCGATACCGAGACCGATGGCACCATCCGCACCTGCACCACCATGTGGCCGGGCCGGGCGGATCGCTCGCCCTGCGGCACGGGCAATTCCGCAAATCTCGCCACGCTGCACGCGCGCGGCAAGGTCAAGGTTGGCGATAGCTACACCTCCCGCTCCATCATCGGCACGCAGTTCGAGGTCGGCCTTTCTGCGGTGACTGAGGCGGCGGGCAAGGCGGCGGTCATTCCCACCATTGCCGGGCGCGGCTTTACCTTCGGCATGCATCAGGTCTGGCTTGATCCCAATGATCCGCTGGCCGATGGTTTTGCCATGACGGATGTCTGGGGCCCGCAGGCAGGCGCGATCTAGAGCGCTTCCGTTTAACAAGGAAGCGCTCTAACGCCAGCTTTTGCGCTGAAAAAGTGGTTTTTGGCGCTGTCTTCTCGCGCAGAATGGTGTTAAACGGGCGCAATTCCAGCAAGCTCCGAGGCTAAAACGATGAAGTCGATCACCCTTCGCCGCCCTGATGACTGGCACCTGCATTTGCGCGATGGCGCCATGCTGGAGGGCGTGATCGGTGATACCAGCCGCCATTTCGCCCGCGCCATCATCATGCCGAACCTCGTGCCGCCTGTTGTCACGACAGCAGATGCCATCGCCTATAAGGAGCGCATCACCAAGGCTATTCCGTCAGGTGATCGCTTCCAGCCGCTGATGACGCTGTATCTGACTGAGCATACCAGCGCCGATGATGTGGAACAGGGCAAGACGAGCGGCCTCATCCATGCGGTCAAGCTTTACCCTGCCGGTGCCACCACCAATTCCCACGGTGGCGTCAGGGATATGGACAAGGCTATGCCGGTGCTGGAGCGTATGGCGAAGATCGGCTTGGCCCTTTGCGTTCATGGCGAGGTGACGACGCCCGAAGTCGATATTTTCGACCGCGAGAAGGTGTTCATCGAGACGGTTCTGGAGCCGCTGCGAACGCGCCTGCCTGAGTTGAAGGTGACGATGGAGCATGTGACAACGCGAGATGGCGTGGATTACATCAAGTCATCCAAGGCCAATCTGGCTGGTACCATCACCACCCATCACCTCATTATCAACCGCAACGCCATTCTGGTGGGCGGTATCAAGCCGCATTATTACTGCCTGCCGGTCGCCAAGCGCGAAGAACACCGCCTGGCGCTGCGCGCTGCCGCCACATCCGGCGACAGCAGATTTTTCCTCGGCACGGATTCCGCCCCGCATGTGGACCCGTTGAAGGAATGCGCCTGTGGTTGCGCGGGCATCTACACCTCCATCAACACCATGAGCTGCCTTGCCCATGTGTTCGAGCAGGACAATGCGCTCGATAGACTGGAAGCCTTCACCTCGCTCAGCGGCCCCGCCTGGTATGGCCTTGCGCCGAACGAGGACACCATCACGCTCATCAAGCGCGATGAGCCGGTCAGCTTCCCAGAGAAGATCGAGACGGGTGCAGGCCCGGTTACGGTGTTTGACCCCATGTTCCCGTTGCATTGGGATGTCGCCTGAGTTTTTCAAATCACTGCCGGTTCGTCCGGCAGTTTTTCTATGTAGCATCCGATCAAAGAGGAAACGCCCGATGTCCACATTCACATTCACGGATCGCGCCCTGGTGGCAGAACTTGTCGCGAAGATGCTGTGGGAGATCAAGGCGGTTCATTTCAATTCCGCAAGCCCCTACACCTTCGCATCGGGCATGAAGAGCCCGGTCTATATTGACATGCGCAAGCTAATTTCCTATCCGCGCATTCGCTCCACCGTCATGGATTTTGCAGCTGCGAAAATCGTGGCCGATGCCGGTTTTGAAAAGTACGATTGCGTGGCCGGTGGCGAAACCGCAGGCATTCCCTTCGCAGCCTTTCTGGCTGAACGTCTTGGTCTGCCGATGATCTATTGCCGCAAGAAGCCAAAGGGCCATGGCCGCAATGCGCAGATCGAAGGCCACATGCCTGAAGGTGCACGCGTGCTTGTGATCGAAGATCTGACGACCGCTGGCGGCTCCATGTTCACCTTCATCGAAGCCATCCGCGCAGCCGGTGGTATTGTCGATCACGGCATTGCGCTGTTTTATTACGGTATCTTCCCGGAGGCGGAGGCGCGCTTTGCCAACGGAAATGTGAAGCTGCATTACCTCAGCACATGGCGCAATGTTCTGGCAGTTGCCCGCTCCGAAAAACTGTTCGATGACAAGACCCTGTCGGAAGTCGAAGCCTTCCTCGACAATCCGCTGCCGTGGTCTGCCGCACGCGGCGGGGTCAGCGAATTGCCGCAATCCTGATCTTGGTTAGGCACAGAATTTTCGATTGGTAGACATCTGGCCAATTCAGGCGAAGTTGTTTAAATCGATTTAGTTTTTGATACGGAGGAGAACCGGATGATCCTGTGTTGTGGTGAAGCCCTGATCGACATGCTGCCGCGTGAAACCACGAAAGGCGAAGCCGGTTTTGCGCCCTATGCGGGCGGCGCGGTCTTCAACACGGCGATTGCGCTGGGTCGTCTCGGCGTTCCCTCCGCCTTCTTCTGCGGCATCGCCGATGACATGATGGGCGAGATCCTGAAAGATACGCTGAAGGCCAGCAATGTCGATTACAGCCTTTGCGCCTTCTCGCATCGCCCCTCCACCATCGCCTTCGTGAAACTGGTCGATGGCCACGCAACCTATGCCTTTTACGATGAAGGCACGGCGCTGCGGATGCTGTCGGAAAGCGATCTGCCCAATATCGGAGCCGATTGCGAAGCCATGCACTTCGGCGCGATCAGCCTCATTCCCGAACCCTGCGGCGGCACCTATGAAGCGCTTCTGATGCGCGAACACGACAAACGCGTCATTTCCCTCGACCCCAATATCCGCCCCGGTTTCATCAAGGACAAGCAGAAGCACCTTGAGCGCATCAACCGCATGGCCGCCAAGTCCGACATCGTGAAGTTCTCTGATGAGGATCTGGCGTGGTTCGGTCTGGAAGGCGATGAAGACACGCTTGCCCGCCACTGGCTGCACCACGGCGCCAAGCTCGTGGTCGTCACCCGCGGCGCGGAAGGCGCGGTCGGCTACACGTCGAACCTTCGCGTGGAAGTGCCGAGCGAGCGCGTCGAGGTCGTCGATACCGTCGGCGCAGGCGACACCTTCGACGCCGGCATCCTTGCCTCGCTCAAACTCCAAGGCCTGCTCACCAAGCCACAAGTCGCGGCCCTGACGGAAGAGCAGATTGCCAAGGCGCTTGCGCTCGGCGCAAAGGCTGCGGCTGTAACAGTGTCGCGTGCAGGGGCGAACCCGCCATGTGCGAATGAGATTGGGCTTTGAGGACCGGGTTGGAATTTTTTTGGAGATGGGTTTTACCGCTCTGCCTTTCTTCGGCCAAAACGCTCGCTCTATAAGCTCACATGGAAAACCTTCAGACCTACATCCCAGAGGACATTGGCTCTATTCTCGTGATGGCCGTTTTTGCGGTCATCGCCATCTGGCTGGTGATGTTCGTGGTGCGCAAGCTGATCGGCATTGCGCTGCTGGCCGCTGTCGTCATCGGTGGGCTGATGGTCTGGCAGAACCCATCCATGCTGTTGACCGCGCAGGATACCGCCACGCGTTATTACGAACAGTGGCATGATGGCGGGATATCCAACGGAGACCAGCAGCGCTGGTGAAGCTGCTGGATTACGCTCTTATGCACCTTTTGGTGCCAGAGCAAAAAACCGAGATGCGGAGCTAAAGAGCCAGCCGTATGGTGCACCGTCGGCGTCTTGCCTCGACCGAAGCCCAGATCACCCAGACTGCCACGCTTGGCGGAGACCCCAACTTCGGTAGGAGATCGGATCGGAACTTTGCGGGTTGGACTGCTGACGCTTACGCCCGATCTATTCAAGCATTGCCAGCGAAACCGTCATTGCAGTTGTTCTGAACGCGTGCAGAATGATAAGCTTAGAGAATGAAAGAACTCACAGCCATAACTGCTAAATATCAGCGCGACTACATCGAGAAGCATTTTAGCTCTCTCGAAGGTTTGAATGAGTTTTCACTCCAGTTCTTCACAGACATTGCAGATATCTACGACACAATGACGCGGATGCGCAATGTTGAGCGTAATCCCTCGGGCTACTCAATTGACGATGCTCCGATTCTTGGGCTACTTGTGCGCGTTTCCAAGCTTCTTAAGCAATGCGTAAAGTACCACGAAATGGACAATGCCGAAGTAATTGCAATCTTCGAGCGGCCACTCATTGAGGCAACCACAATCGCAACATATCTCATGTCGAATGATGGAGCCGTAATGGAAGATTATCGGAAATGTTCTTATAAGGATAGACTAAGAATCCTCAGAGAGATGGAGGCAGGTTCGCCTTTCTTTGACACCAAGGCAGGAAAGCGTTTGCTCTCATCTGTTAGGGAAAAGATGGAGTTCGAAGGGTTAACGCCCAATGATTTTGGCGAGCAAAAGAAGAATAAGTGGAGGCTCCAAGGAAAAAGTTTCCGTGACATATTTGCAGAAGTTGAACACGATTCCCTTTATTCTGCGACTTATGGCATGATGTCGGAGTCGCTCCACGGCTCTTGGAACGAGTCGATGGATTGGGGCTTGGTGCGCAACGATGATGGGACGTTTTCTGCCTTTACGGAGCACCATCCCGCCGACATCAGATTTGTCACTCCAATTATAAGATTTACCATCCGTCCGTTTCGGCTTTGGCTTTGGCTCCAGAGGATCGAAGTCTACGATAGCAACTTCAAGGGCACGATGGACTGGATCGAGCGGGTAAATACCCGTTTATTCGGTCGGTTTGACGACCTTTACGAAGGACAGTAACCGTCTAACGCCGCAAGCCAGTTTCGCTTTATCCACCTGCCGGGACGGATCGATCTCATGAATTGTTTTGATCCGTAAACGAGCGGTGATTTGCTCAAGCCATGCCCGGTTACTCTATAAACGAAATTTCTAATGAATCGCCCGGGCGAGCAATTCCGTTCGTTGATGTTGTGGACAAGAAGCAGAGAATAGAACCTTCTCATCATTTCCACGTTAGACGGTAGCCATCGTCTTTTCGTTTTCACGGAATTCAAAATGTCAGCTCAATCCACCACAAGGGCTCTTAAGCCCTTTTACGCTTCTTTCGGTTTTCAAGTCTTTGCGGCGATGGTTGTCGGCCTTGTGCTCGGCTACATCGCCCGGCAGATGGGTGCGACGGAGGCGGGGCCGAACTGGCTGGTTCAGACGCTGGCCACCATCGGCACCATCTTTGTGCAGCTTCTGCGTGCCCTTGTGCCGCTGCTGATTTTTACCGCGATCGTCGCCTCCATCGCCAACCTGCGGGAGTTGAACAATGCAGCGCGGCTGGTCTGGCAGACGCTGCTTTGGTTTGCGATCACTGCTTTGATTGCGGTGCTCATCGGTATCGCGCTTGGTCTGTTGATCCAGCCGGGTATCAATTCCGGGGTTGCCGCCACGGCGGCTGCGGCACCATCCAGCACCGGTTCCTGGCTTGATTTTCTCAAAGGACTGATCCCCGCCAACCTGCTTGGACTTCAGGCATCGACCAAGGTCACTCCGGGTGGTGCGACGACTGCGCTGAACTTCAATGTGCTACAGATACTGGTCATTTCCATTGCCGTCGGTATCGCTGCCTTGCAGGTGGGTGAGAAGGCGGAGCCGTTTCTGGCGTTCAACCGCTCGCTTCTGGCCATCACCCGCAAGATCCTGTGGTGGGTCATTCGTCTGACGCCCATTGGCACGATTGGTCTTCTGGGCAATGCCGTTGCCGTCTATGGTTGGGAAGCGCTGGCTTCGCTCGGCTGGTACTCGGCTGCGATCTATATCGGCCTCGCCATCGTTCTCTTCGTGGTCTATCCCGTTATTCTCACCGCAAACGGCCTGAACCCGATCCGCTTTTTCTCTGGTGCATGGCCTGCCATCCAGCTTGCTTTTGTGTCGCGCTCATCGATCGGCACCCTGCCATTGACGGAACAGGTCACGGAACGCAATCTCGGTGTGCCCCGCGAATATGCGGCCTTTGCCGTGCCGCTGGGTGCAACGACAAAGATGGACGGCTGCGCTGCCATCTATCCGGCGATCTCTGCCATTTTCGTGGCTCAGTTCTACGGCGTGCCGCTCGGCATTCAGGAATATGTGTTGATTGCCTTCGTTTCGGTTTTGGGCTCTGCGGCAACGGCGGGTCTGACGGGCGCGACGGTCATGCTGACATTGACGCTGTCTACGCTCGGCCTGCCGCTGCAAGGCGTCGGCCTGCTGCTGGCGGTCGACCCGATCCTCGATATGGGTCGCACGGCGGTCAATGTGGCCGGTCAGGCGCTGATCCCCACCATCGTCGCCAAGCGTCAGGGCATTCTCGACCAGGCCGCCTATGATCGTCAGGAAGGCATCGATGCGCTCGACCCTACGATGGCGCCAGCGGAATAAGGCTGTTTTCCCGTCACCCTGGACTCGGTCCGGGGTGCCTTGCGATCAAGTGCTTGATGAAGGGACTCTTACGCGCCGCAGACGCGGCGCTGCTGGATTCCGACACAAGGTCGGAATGACGGAGATGAGGTCATCGGCAAAAGCGGATGGTCTGCATAAAAAACCCGCCGGGCGACCGGCGGGTTTTGTCGTTTTATGGGGGGTGATTGCTTACTTCGCCAGACCCGAGAGTGCCTTGACCAGACCCTGCGTCGAGCTGTCATGGCCTTCGGCGCTTTCCTTGCCTTCCACGACAGGCAGAAGGCCGGTTGCCAGTTCCTTGCCAAGCTCCACGCCCCACTGGTCGAAGGAATTGATGCGGAACAGGACGCCTTCCACGAAGACGCGGTGTTCGTAAAGCGCAATCAGGCGGCCAAGCGCAAAGGGCGTGAGCTTGTCATAGACGAAGGTGATGGATGGGCGGTTGCCGGTGAAGACGCGGTGCGGGGCGATGAAGTCGGCCTTTTTGTCGTCCATGCCCTTGGACGTCAACTGCTCCTTGGCTTCGGAGAGCGTGCGGCCCTTCATCAGCGCTTCGGATTGCGCAAGGCAATTGGCGATGAGCAACTGGTGCTGGTGGCGCAGATCAGGCTCGAAGCCATTGGCGGCAATCATGAATTCGGCAGGGATGACGCTCGTGCCCTGATGGATGAGCTGATAGAAAGCGTGCTGACCGTTGGTGCCGGGCTCACCCCAAACGACAGGGCCGGACTGGCCTTCGACCGGCGTGCCGTCAATGGTGACGCCCTTGCCGTTGGATTCCATGTCGAGCTGCTGGAGATAGGCGGGGAAGCGCGACAGGCGCTGGTCATAGGGCAGGATGGCGCGGGTTGGGTAGTCCAGCACATTGCGGTGGTAAAAACCGATGAGGCCGAGCAGCATGGGCAGGTTCTGGCGCACCGGCGCTTCCCGGAAATGCGTGTCCATGGCGTGCGCGCCATCCAGGAACTTGCCGAAATTTTCAGGGCCGATGGCAATCATCAGCGGCAGGCCGATGGCCGACCAGATGGAGTAGCGTCCGCCGACCCAATCCCAGAAACCGAAGACACGGTCGCTATCGATGCCGAATTTGGCCACCTTGTCGAGCGCGGTGGAAACGGCGCAGAAGTGGTGGCCGACGGCGTCTTCGCCCAGCTTGTCGGCAATGAATGCGCGTGCCGTGGCGGCATTGGTCATCGTCTCGATGGTGGTAAAGGTCTTGGAAGCGATGATGAAGAGCGATGTTTCCGGGTCGATCTGCTTGAGCGTATCGGCAATATGGGCGGCATCGATGTTGGAAACGAAATGCGCGCGTGGGCCATCATGGAAAGGTGCAAGCGCCAGCGTTGCCATGACCGGGCCAAGGTCGGAACCGCCAATGCCGATATTGACGACATCGGTGATTTTCTTGCCGGTCGCGCCCTTAAGCGCGCCGGAGCGGATGGCATCGGCAAACTTGCCCATGGCGGCAAGCACGCCGTTCACGTCAGGCATCACATCCTTGCCATCGACCAGCACGGGCGTGTTGGACCGGTTGCGCAGTGCTGTGTGCAGAACGGCGCGGCCTTCGGTGAAGTTGATCTCCTTGCCGGAGAACATCTCGTCGCGCTTCGTCTCGACGCCACCTTCGAGGGCGAGCTTTTCGAGAAGCGCCAGCACCTCGTCATTCACGGCGCATTTGGAGTAATCCATCAACAGATCGTCGAAGCGCACGCTGAATTGCTCGAACCGATTGGCGTTGGCGGCAAAAGCGGCGCGAAGATCGGTGGCTGCGGTCTTGGCAGCGGTGGATTTCAGATTTTCGACGATAGCCTGCATGGAATGCTCCTCATGCTCCGGGAAAGGATGAGGAAACTATTCTTTTTCATCAGGCTAAATCAAGGCGCGATCGACTAAATCGATTGAAATATTATGAAGCGCACCAATCAGTTAGCCAGCTTTCGAAGTTCACGCCGCAGGATCTTGCCGACATTGGTCTTCGGAAGTTCTGTCAGAAACGCAATGTGCTTAGGCCGCTTGTAGTTGGTCAGGCTCTTGGCGCAGAATTCGCGCAGATCTTCGGCGGTCAGGTCAGGGTCTTTCTTGACCACATAGAGCTTTACGGCCTCGCCGGAATGGTCATCCGGCACGCCAACGGCAGCACATTCCTGCACGCCGGGATGGGCCGCCGCCACTTCCTCGATTTCATTGGGATAGACGTTGAAGCCGGAAACCAGGATCATGTCCTTCTTGCGGTCAACGATCTTGGTATAGCCGCGCTCATCCATGAAGCCCATGTCGCCAGAACGGAAGAAACCATCTGGCGTCATCACCTTTGCAGTCTCATCCGGGCGCTGCCAATAGCCCGGCATGACCTGTGGGCCACGAATACAGATTTCGCCGACTTCGCCAAGCGGCAGGCTGTTGCCGTCATCATCGCGGATGTCGACATCCGTGGATGGCACGGGAAGCCCGATCGTGCCGCTGAAATCGGACTGGCCAAGCGGGTTGACGGTGGCAACGGGCGAGGTTTCCGAAAGTCCATAGCCCTCACAGATATGGGTGCCGGTAACGGCGGCCCAGCGTTCGGCAACAGGCCGCTGCACCGACATGCCGCCACCCATGACCAGCACCAGCGAAGACAGATCCAGCTTTGCGAAATCCTTATTGTTCAACAGCGCGTTGAACAGGGTGTTGATGGCTGGAAAGACATGCGGCGTGTAGTTGGAAAGCTCCTTGACGAAGCCGGGAATATCGCGCGGATTCGCGATCAGCAGGTTATGACCGCCAAGCGCGATGCCCATCAGCGAATTCACCGTCAGCGCAAAAATATGGTAGAGCGGCAGGGCGCAGACGAAGTTCATCACCTCCGGCCGCTTCTTGTTAAGGAACACCGCGTCCATCCAGAGCGAAATCTGCGCCTTGTTTGCAAGCAGGTTCGCATGGGTCAGAATGGCGCCCTTGGAGATGCCCGTGGTTCCGCCGGTATATTGCAGGAAGGCGATATCGTCGCGCATGATTGGCGCCGTCTTCAGGTCCATCTGCCGGGATTGCGACAGAACCTGTTTAAAGCCGACAGCCTTGGGCAGATCGTAGGCCGGCACCATTTTCTTGACCTTGCGCACCACGAAATTGACGAGGTGGCCCTTCAGGCCCAAGAGGTCTCCCATCGTCGTGACGATGACATGCTCAACATCGGTCTTGGGCAGGGCCTGTTGGACGACATGCGCGAAATTTTCCAGCACGAAGAGGGCTTTTGCGCCTGAATCCTTGAGCTGATGTTCCAATTCGCGGGGCGTATAAAGCGGGTTGACGTTGACCACCGTCATGCCTGCTCTGAGGATCGCATAGGTCGCCACCGGGTTCTGCAGGATGTTCGGCATCATGACCGCAACCCGGTCGCCCTTCTTCAGGCCCAGACTTTGCAGCCATGCGCCCACGCGGCGTGTCAGTTCTTCCAGCTGCCTGTAGGTCAGCGATTTGCCCATGGAGGAAAATGCCTTGCGCTCGGCATAGCGCTCGCAATTCTTCTCAACAAGTTCAGCCAGGGAATTGTAACCCAGATCGGGAAGCTCGGCGGGAACGCCTGGAGGATAGGAAGCAAGCCATGGCTTTTCACGGCTATGCGTTTGCTGATGGCCCAGATTCGTATTGCTCATGAAATTCCTCCCCATGCTGGCATTCGCAAGCACTGCTGAACCAATTTGCCCGTCTGCTCCTCAGCTGGACAGGCGTGTGCTGGCACGTGCTTGCAAGCGTAGATGAAGCCTCCAAAACCATCCACTCACATCAGCGTATTTAACTCTAACGTAAACGTCAACTGCGCACATCAAATACACGATGGGGCAGTGTGGCTACACGCGTTCGACAACGAGCTTTTGACATTAAAGCTGATTTGCGCGATCAACAAACCGCAGCGAAAACACACGGAATTCGGACATGTCTGGCATTGAGGCACTCAAACTCGGCACAATCGGTAAGCGTTTTGGCGAAACGACTGTGCTTGAGGATGTCAGCCTGACCGTGGACCGCGGCGAAATCATCTGTCTCGTCGGTCGTTCCGGATGTGGCAAATCCACGCTGTTGCGGATCATCGCCGGCGTGGAAACACCCGATACGGGATCGGTGTGGATGCATGGGCGCGAAATTGCCGGGCCAACCACCTTCATGGAGCCGGAAAAACGGCGGATCGGCTTCGTGTTTCAGGACTATGCGCTGTTTCCCCATCTGACGGTGGAGCAGAATGTACTGTTCGGGCTGAAGGGATTGCCGAGGGCCGAGGCGAAGGCGCGCAGTGCCGACATGATAGAGCATGTCCGTTTGGCTGATCTGGCCGGGCGCTATCCCCATACATTATCGGGCGGTGAGCAGCAGCGTGTCGCGCTCGCGCGCGCCTTGGCCCCGAAGCCCGATATTCTGCTAATGGACGAACCCTTCTCCAATCTCGATCGCGGCCTGCGCGACAGCGTTCGCGAAGAAACGCTGGGCCTGCTGCGACGTCTGGACACCACCGTCATCATGGTAACCCACGATCCCGAAGAGGCACTGTCTGCCGGTGATCGTGTGGTGTTGATGCAGAAGGGCAGGGTCGTCCAGACCGGAACCGGCTATGACCTGCACGACAATCCGGGCAGTCGCTACGCGGCGGATTTCTTCTGCGCCTTCAACAAGGTCGAAGGCATCATGCGGGGTGGCCAGCTTGAAACGCCCGTTGGCAAGTTCTCGTCGAGCCTGGCGCTGCGTGAGGGTGACAAGGGTCTCGCTTATATCCGCCCCAGCGCCATCAGCATCACCCCTGCGGGAACCGACACGACCACGCCGGGCCGCATTACCAACCGCGTCTTCATGGGCGAGATCGAGCAGCTGTCCATCCGGGTTGACGGTCTTGTCGGGGATTTGCGCGTTCGTGGCATGAACAGGGTCCCGCCGCATCTGCAGGATGTCGGGCTTTCGATTGCACCAGGCAGCGTCCTGACCTTTACTGCAGATTGAATTCCCGAGTTTTTCCGTCCGAATAAGGCCGCCTTTCAACTCAAAGTGAGAAGAGAGGCGCGCAATTTAGCAAACTTAACTTGATTTCATCGATCATGTATGGTGATGCATTTCCCCACTCAATCATGATCAAGGGGGACAGACGTGACATCATCCAAGGCTTTGAAAACTGCGTTTCTGGCTGCAAGTGTCGCCTTTCCGGCGGGCGCTGTGGGCGCTGCCGAACTCAATATCTACACGACGCGCGAGCCCGCTTTGATCCAGCCTCTGCTTGACGCTTTCACCACGGATAGCGGCATCAAGGTCAACACGGTTTTCCTGAAAGACGGTCTTGCCGAGCGTGTGCTGAGCGAAGGCGCAAGCTCGCCTGCTGACGTGCTGATGACTGTGGATGCCGGAAACCTCGTTGATCTCGTGGAAAAAGGCGTTACCCAGCCGGTTCAGTCGGACGTGCTGACAAAGAACATTCCAGCCGAGCTGCGTGATGCCAAGGGCAACTGGTTTGCCCTGTCCATGCGCGCCCGCGTTCTCTATGCGTCCAAGGACGTCGACCTGTCCGCCTTCAACTACGAGGATCTCGCCGATCCAAAGTGGAAGGGCAAGGTTTGCATCCGTTCTGGTCAGCACCCCTATAACACCGCGCTCTTTGCCGATTACATCGCCCATCACGGCGTAGAGGCTACCGAAAAGTGGCTTGCGGGCGTCAAGGACAATCTGGCCCGCAAGGCTGGCGGCGGCGACCGCGATGTTGCCAAGGACATTCTCGGCGGCATTTGCGATATCGGCATCGCCAACTCCTATTATGTCGGGCTGATGCGCTCCGGCAAGGGCGGCGAAGAGCAGGTCAAGTGGGGCGAAGCCATCAAGGTCATCTTGCCGACGTTCAAGGATGGCGGAACGCAGGTCAACGTATCCGGTGCGGCTGTTGCCAAGAACGCCCCCAACCGGGATGAGGCCGTCAAGCTGCTGGAATATCTGGCATCGGGCGCCGCGCAGAAGATCTATGCCGAAGCCAATTACGAATATCCGGTCAACAAAAGCGCCGAGGTCGACCAGATCATCGCTTCCTTTGGTGAGCTGAAGATCGACAGCAAGCCGCTGACGGAAATCGTTTCTCACCGCAAGCAGGCAAGCGAGCTGGTCGACAAGGTCGGCTTCGACAACTGAGACTGATCCGCTCGTAAAGTGTGCCGAGCCGGGATCCCCGGCTCGGCCGCAATATCAAGCCAGTCTCGGGCCGGGTTCGAATGCCTGCCCCGGGACTGCCATGTCTGCGAACCTTGCCCATCACGCTTCGTCTGGCGGATGACGGGTGATTGGGATATGGAGTGACCGGTCCGGCAGGGACTGTTGCAAGATCCTCATCGGCAGCCCCATACACACAAAGCGCGTTTCCGAATGTTTTCAAGCCGTGACACCGCAGCCGTTGCAAGACCCAGATCGCGGATCACGTCCTCATTCTATTGGCTGGCGGTCTCCTGTCTGATCGCCGCACTCGCCACACTGCCCGTCATCGCACTTCTGTCGGAGGCGGTGCGGGGATCTGAGGGCCTGTGGGAGCATCTGCGCGAAACCGTGCTGGCAACGGCGCTGTCCCAGACGATCATCCTTCTGGCCGGCGTCGGTCTTCTCACAGGCTGTCTGGGGACGTTCAGCGCGTGGCTGGTCAGCGCCTATGATTTTCGCGGTCGGCGGCTGCTGGAATGGGCCTTGCTGCTGCCGCTTGCAATGCCGACCTATATCGTGGCTTACGCCTATCTCGATATCCTGCATCCGCTGGGGCCGGTCCAAGGTTTCCTTCGCTGGCTTCTGGGCTATTCCAGCCCCCGCGATTTCCGCCTGCCCGACATACGTTCGATGACCGGATGCATTCTTCTGCTTGGCTTTGTGCTTTATCCCTATGTCTATATCCCGGTCAGGGCGATGTTTCTGACGCAGGCTGGCAATCTGCTGGATGCTGCGCGGATGCTCGGCACCTCGCGCCATGCCCTGTTTACAAGGGTTGCGGTGCCGCTTGCCCGTCCAGCAATTGCTGTCGGCACCAGCCTTGCCCTCATGGAGGCGCTCAACGATATCGGTGCGTCGGAGTTTCTGGGCGTCCGCACGCTGACCGTTTCCATCTACACGACCTGGGTGACGAAGTCGGATCTGCCGGGTGCGGCGCAGATTGCGCTGTCCATGCTCTTTCTCGTCGTGGCGCTGGTGGCAATAGAGCGATGGGCGCGCCGCAGGCAACGCTACTCGGGTTCTGCGCAGAAGAGCACGCTGCTGACGCCGACCCGGCTTTGCGGCATACGCGGCCTTCTCGCGCTCTCTTTCGGACTGCTGCCGATCATCATCGGCTTTGCCGCCCCGGCGCTCTATCTGATTGTCGAAGCATGGCGGCGTCTGCAATTTCGAGGGATTTCAGCAGACTTTGCGTCGGAGGCGCTGAACACCATCCTGTTCTCCGCAACCGCAACGCTGGTCACTGTCGCTGCCGGGCTGGTGGTGGCCTACGCCATGAGAATAGCACCGGGAAGGACGTCGCTATGGTCTTACCGGCTGGCGACAATCGGCTATGCCGCGCCGGGCACGGTCATTGCCATCGGTGTGTTGATAGCACTTGGCGGCTTCGACAGATTTGTGGACCAGACGATGCAGCAATGGTTTGGCGTATCGACCGGTCTTCTGCTGATCGGTAGCGGTTCGGCCTTGATCTTCGCCTATGCGGCGCGCTTTCTCACTATTGCGGGAGGCGGGATCGATGCGGGGCTGAGCCGCATTCCCTCATCCTTCGATCAGGCCTCACGCAGTCTGGGTCGCACACCTGCGGCCACCTTCACGGCCATTCATCTGCCGCTTTCAAAGGCCGCAATGGCCGCCGCCGCCTTGCTCGTCTTCGTGGATTGCGTCAAGGAGCTTCCGGCAACCCTGTTGCTGCGGCCTTTGAACTTCGAGACCTTCTCGACACATCTTTACGGTGAGGCCGCCCGCGGGACCTATGAGGAAGCATCCATTGCGGCGCTTGCCATCGTGCTCATCGGCATTTTGCCCGTCATCCTGCTTGCACGCATCGGGCGTGTGCGGCGATAGCGCCATGTGCTTGAGGACATCTCTGGCGGAACGATTTTTTGGCCGCAGGGTTTACAAACCATAACGACAATCAATCCTAAGGAGGAAAGACGTTATGGTACATCACGAACCCCGCGCCGGTCAGGACCCTTATGTCAAGGACACGCCGAGCTTCATTGCCAGCGACAAGGTTGAGGGCACCAGCGTTTACGGTGCCGATGGCAAGAAGATCGGATCCATCCAGCGAATCATCCTTGAAAAACGTGGCGGTCGCGTTGCCTATGCCGTCCTTAGCTTTGGTGGCTTCATGGGCATCGGCGACGATTACTATCCGTTGCCATGGGAGAAGCTGCATTACGACGATGAGCTCGACGGATATCGTATTGACCTCACAAAAGAGCAGATCGACAATGCGCCGAAGTTCGCAAACCGGGACGATGAAAGCTTCCTCGGGCGTGATGACCGCAAGGTCTATGATTACTACGGCATACCTCCCTACTGGATGTGACCCCAACGAGAAATGGCCCCGGAAGGGGCCATTTTTTTGGAGCGAACCATGAAGGTCAAGTTATGCAGCCTTTAATGAGACTTGAGTTTCTTCGCCTCATAGACCGCGTCCTCGAAGCACTTCCTCGCCTCCTCGGCGGATTTGCGCCCGTCGAGTGCAGCGCGGCAGGCGCTGCGGGCTCTGACGAAGGTTAGACCACGCGTATGGGGCCAGTTCTCCGTCAATAGCGCAAGTGCATCAAAAGGTCCTGAAATAACATTTATCGAGCTTGTGTCGAAGTTCACTTCGACAGGCTCTGTCCATACAGTCTGCTTCATCGAAAACCTCCCTAACCGCCCATGTCAACGATGGTCTCGCCGACATGGTTCCCATCGGAAAGAATATTTACAAAGCCTGATTTTTACAACTGCAAATTTATGCTCACCGGAAGCCGAAAAACGACAGGATGGCGAGTACGATGACGACCAAGCCGACGATGTAAATGATCTGGTTCATGAATATTCTCCACGTTTAGGATCGAACGCAAGCGGGTAGATAGTGCAAGGCGCGTTCGATGTTTCGACAAAAGACACTCACCGTAACGTGACTATCCGCGTGAAGTTCCATGAATATGAGAATTTCATTGTGCACGACAAAATTGCCCGTGGTCGGGCAGGGGTGGCTGTCGATTGACACGGTAGCCGACGTCTAGGACGCCGGAACCAGCTTGAACTGCACGACGTCGATGCGGCCTGCCCGGAATCCGGCGGAGCAATAGTGGAGGTAATATTGCCACATGCGCCGGAAGCGCTCGTCGAATCCTAGGGGTTCGATGCGGTGCCAGTTGCTGATGAAGGCGCGGTCCCATTGCATCAGCGTGCGATCGTAATCCTTGCCGAAGCGCAGCAGATCGGGAACGGCAAAGCCCTGGGTTGCTGCGGCGTCCTTGAAGGCGGTGATCGAGGGAAGCATACCGCCCGGAAAGATATAGGTCTGGATGAAGTCGGCCGTTCTGCGATATTCGTCGAAACGTTCCTCATCAATCGTGATGACCTGCACCATTGCTTCTCCGCCCTGCGCCAGCAGTGTGCGCAGGCGCTGAAAATAGGTCGGCCAGTTTTCTTCCCCAACGGCTTCGAACATTTCGATGGAAACGATCTTCGAATATTGGCCCTGGCAATCGCGGTAATCTTCAAGACGAATATCCGAGCGGTCTGCAAAACCTGCGGCATCGAGCCGTTTTCTGGCGAAATCGGCCTGTTCACGCGAAAGGGTCAATCCGGTCACGCGGCAGCCCGTCTTGCGGATGGCATATTCGGCAAAGCCGCCCCAGCCGCAGCCCACTTCCAGCACATGATCGTCGGGGCCGATCTGCAGCTGCTCGACAATGCGGTCATATTTGGCGTTCTGGGCATCGGCGAGCGTCTGCCCCGGCTTTTCAAAAAGAGCCGAGGAATAGGTCATGGTCTCGTCCAGCCATGCCGAATAGAAGCGGTTTCCAAGATCGTAATGGAATGCGATGTTGCGGCGGCTTCCTGCCTTGGAATTGCGGCGCAGGCGGTGGCGCAGCAAGGCCAGTGCGGAGATGAAACGGGATGGTTCCGACACGGCTTTCCAGCTGTCTTCATTTGCAATCGCCAGTTCCAGAAGCGTCGCTAGATCGGGGCTGTCCCAATCGCCATCCATATAGGATTGGGCAAAGCCGAGGCTGCCGCCCGTCACCAGTCTGCGCACGACGCGGCCGCGATTGAGGCACAGAACGCCGTGCGGGCCGGGCTGCTGGCCGTTGATCACATATTCCGAGCCACCCGGGAAAACCAATGTCAGCCGACCATGCGTCATGTTGTTGACCCGGCGGCAGATCATCTTCTGCCACAGCGGCGCACGATCCAATATCAGGGAGAGGTTTTCTCGCTCAGCGTGGCTCATTCTTCATTCCTCCCATTGGTGCAACTCGCACTGTCGCGTCTGTCACGCTGACGGAGCTGGCTATTGGATTGCTTGCGGTCTTATGTCGGTAGATCGGATTGCCCTTGGCCCATAGAAGCAGGGCCTCCCAGTGAATGGCCCCCATGATTTTCAGTGTCATCAGCGGATAGGACACAAGCGCCTTTATCAGCGCATTGCCGCCAAGCGCACGGCGCTTGCCCGCAAATGACGCAAACAGCAGCTCCCCCTCGCCATCGCGCTCGTTGATCGCAACGAGAACCTTGTCCGCAGGCGGTTGAATGCGAAACTCGTAGGTGCAGTCCATCGGCACGAAGGGCGATACGTACATTTCCTTGGCGCAGGAGTGCTGAACGCTGCCATTGGCACCCGGTGTCGCCGGAATGATGTAGGTGTGGCGCTCGTGAAACGTGTTGCAGACTTCGTAGAGTATGGCGACCAGCCGGTCATCGTCCTGCCTGTCATGGCAGAAATAGACGGTGAGTGGATTGAAGACGTAGCCGAACATGCGGGGATAACACAGCATCTCCACACGCAGCCGCTCTTGCGAAATGACGATATCCGCTTGCCCAAGATGCCGGGCGACCCATTTCTTCAGACCGCCTCTCTCGCCCACGCCGTGATCGCTGTCGTGAAAGCTCATGGCCGCGCGGCGGTTATAGCCGAACAGGCGCAGGCCCTTGTCGAGCAGCGGAAGTTCGTCCAGATCGAGCAGCAGGGAAAACACGCGGTAGCGCATTTTGTGCGCATGCGGGCGATGGCGCGCATGGAAGACGTGTCCGGCATAGAGGGCGGAGTTCAAGCTCATGATGCCATGGCCTGTCGAGGGGCGAGGAAGATGCGCCCCGACTCGTTCTTGACGCTCCAGGGCCTCTTCATCCCGCCCAGCGCCTCTGCGACGGCAAGACCGGATTGCAGACCATCCTCGTGGAAACCGCTTCCGAAATGCGCGCCGCAGAACCATGTATTCTTGCGGCCCTGCAGGTTCCAGAGCAATTTCTGCGCCTCGAGCGCCTTGGCGTCGAAAAGCGGGTGGGCGTAGTCGAAGGTGGCTATGGATTTTTGCGGGGCGACCGGACGGGACGGGTTGAGCGTCACAAACAGCGGCGTCGCGTCATCGATGTTTTGCAGCCGGTTCATCCAATAGGTCACGCACAGCTGCTCCGTGCCGCTGGAGTTTTCTTCGCTCAGATAATTCCAGCTGGACCACACATTGCGGCGCTTTGGCATAAGCGCCTCGTCCGAATGCAGCACGGCGGTGTTGCGGGTATAGTCGAAGGCCCCCAGAACGGCACGTTCATCCGGGTCGGCATCGGCCAGAAGGGCAAGAGCCTGATCGGCATGGGTGGCAATCACCACGTCATCGAATATCGTCATGTGACCGGAACGGTCCAGCACTTTCACGCCGTCCTCACCGCGCCTGATGCCCGCAATCTTGCTGTTCAGGATGACCTTGCCCTTGAACTGCGCCATGATGCGCGAGACATATTCGCGGCTGCCGCCCTTGACGGTCCGCCACTGAGGCCTGCCCGACAATTGGACGAGGCCGTGATTGACGAAGAACCGGATGAAGGCCTGCAGCGGATAGGCGCGCATGTCTGCTGATGTGGTGGACCAGATTGCAGCACCCATGGGAAGAAGATGGTCATCGACGAAGCAAGGCGAGTAACCCTTTGCATCGAGATAGCTGCCAAGGCTCACTCCTTCGAGGGATCGATCGTCAAGAAGTGCGGGAGCCTCCTTGTAAAAGCGCAGGACGTCGCGCACCATTCCCCAGAATTGCGGACGCAACAGGTTGGACCTTTGGCCAAACAGACCGGAAAGGCCGGAACCGGAATATTCCAGCCTGCCTGCGCGCAGCGAGGCGGCAAAGGACATGTCCGACGCATCGGTTGCAACACCCAAATGGGCAAACAGCGCGATAAGATTTGGATAGTTCAACTCGTTATAGACGATAAAGCCGGTATCGACGGCGATGGGTGCCTTGCCGGGCATCTCCACGTCGAAGGTGTTGGCGTGCCCGCCAAGACGGCTGTCGGCCTCATACAGGGTAACATCGGCCGTCTTGTCCAGCAGCCATGCTGCTGACAAGCCCGACACGCCTGATCCAATGACGGCAATCCTGCGTCTTGCCTGTCGATTATTGTTGGCCGTCGTGAAATCCATGATACCTGTCCGTTTCGATCTTTCACACAATACGCATGGTCGTGCCAAATGGATTGCCCATGGTCCATTTTTTTATGAGCGGTGATCCGGTTGAAAGCGGCTGGCGTAGTCGCATTCATGACAATAAACGTTTCCATAGACGGCCCCGCGTGCCACTATATTCCCAAAAGCCGGGTCGCACCGGCCATGGGAAAACCGTATGGAAGCGGAAAGAAGCCGATCCGCATGAATGAAACCTCCAAGAATGACATTGAAAGCGAATGTCCGGCTCTTTTGAAAGCCGTGGCTGCCGAACGCAGCGTTGAAGCGTTCGAAGTTCTCTTTCGTTATTACGGGCCGCGCGTGCGGATCTACATGTTACGGCAAGTGCGCGATGCGCAGGCCGCTGAGGAACTGATGCAAGAAACCATGATGACGGTGTGGAACAAGGCCACACTTTTCGACCCGGCGAGGGGAAATGCTTCCGCCTGGATTTTCCGGATTGCCCGAAACCTGCGTATCGACGCCCACAGGAAAGACAAGCGCCCGGAATTCGATGTGAACGATCCCGCTTTCGTCAAGGACGATGCCCCTGCTGCCGATGAGCAGATGCAGGAAGTGCAGGACGCACAAAGACTGCACAAGGCGCTGGCGCAACTGCCGAAAGAGCAGCTTGATCTTTTGAAGCGCTCGTTTTTTGACGAGGCCTCGCACAGCACGATTGCCGCGCAACTCGGCCTGCCGATTGGAACCGTCAAATCGCGTATTCGGCTCGCCTTCGCCAAGCTGCGCGCTGCCCTGGAGGACCGCACATGAGCGTACGGCATCGTGTCAGTGATGAATTGCTGCTGGATTATGCGTCGGGAAGCCTTGGTGAAAGCTGGAGCCTTGCGGTTTCAACCCACCTGGCGCTGTGTCCCGAAAGCCGCCAGCGGCTCAAGACCCTTGAGATGGCGGGTGGAGCCCTGTTGCAAGATATCGAGCCTGCCCAAAGCCAGGAGATTTCTGACGACCAATGGGCGCAGATCCGCAAGCTGCTGAAGCCTGATGCGGTTACTCGGCCTTCCGGCCAGACGGCATCACAGTCAAGACCTCAGCCGACCGGCGCGGTCTTGCCGGAGCCTCTCCGCTCCTATGCCGGTGGTGACGTGGATGCGCTGAAATGGAAACAGCTTGGCCCCGGCGCCTACCATTTCCCCATTCGCACACGCGATGGCGAGGCCAATGTCCGCCTGCTGCGCATACCGGCTGGAAAGCCGGTGCCGGAACATACCCATGGCGGGCGGGAACTTACGGTCGTTCTTTCGGGTTACTTCAAGGACGGTGACGATGTGTTCCGACGTGGGGATTTCGAGGAAGCCGATGAAGATCTGACCCACCAGCCGATTGCGGGTGAGGGGGAAGACTGTATCTGCCTCGCCGTCACCGACGCGCCATTGAAGTTCAAAAGTTGGCTGGTTCGGCTGCTTCAGCCCGTTCTCGGCATCTAAAAGGGAGAGTGGACGATGGAATACCTCGTCGCCTATATCGGCACTGCCATCGTCTTCTTCGGTCTGGATTTCATCTGGCTGTCGAAGCTTGCGGTAAACTTCTACAAGCGTGAAATCGGTCCGCTGATGTTGCCGAAACCCAATTTCGCCGCAGCGGGGATTTTCTATCTCTTCTATATCGCCGGTATCGTCTACTTTGCCGTCATTCCTGCCCTGGATGGGGGCACGTGGCAATCGGCGCTGCTCTCGGGCGCGATCCTCGGTTTCATCGCTTACGGCACCTACGACATGACCAATCTTTCGACGCTAAAGGGATGGTCGATAAAGGTCTGCGTGGCCGATATTCTCTGGGGCACCGTGCTGACGGGCGTTGCTGCGGTTGGGGGATTTGCGCTTGTTCAGGCGATAGGCTGAAGCCCCTCACGCCATGATCGATAGTATTCCGTAACCCCATTCAAAGGCGTGACCGGATGGTACGACTGCCGTGGCGCGTTTCGCGTAGCCAGCAGCGTTGCCCCAAGGCCGGTGCCGGAGGGGCTGTTTCCATCCGTGACCAGGACCTGTCCACCGGTGATGGCGGCCAGTGCTTTCATGAAGGACAGATTGCCCGCGAAGGGACCTTCCACGATGATCGTCCCCGCATTGCCAATCAGGTCGAGACAGGTCGCGGTCATCATGGCAGTATAGAACGAGGCCGCGACATGGCGCTCGGCATCATCAGCGGGTTCGTTCATCCAATGTCCGCGCTGGTCCGGGAAAGGCCCCGAGCCTTCTACCGCACTGGGCAGATAGGCGACCTTGCCTGACAGAACGCGCATAGTCGCCCGCTCCAGTGATTCTGGAGAGAGCCGGGTTATGCCGTGCGTTAAAATCTCGAACTCCCGACCACCCATGAAACGCGCTGACGGGACCGGCTTTCCGAAGGCATCGACATTGACCAGCGTATCGCGTGCAGGATCAAGCTTTTCGACGACAGCGCCCACTCCGAAGCAGACGACCCATGTGCCGGTCGATACCACCGCGAAAGGCCCTTTGCGCGCCATGAGATGCGGAAGCAGCGAAGCGTTGGAATCATGTAACCCGCAATAGACGGGCAAGTCGCTGCTGCAGCCAATGACATCCGCAATCTCCGGCAGAACCGGCCCCAGCGCATCGAAAGCAGAGCGGACCGCGGGAAAAAGATGGGCGATATCCAGCGCCTGCGGCAGGCTGGAGAAGCAACCCTTGTCCGGCTGCCAGAGATCCGTATGACAGCCCAGCGATGTGGCTTCGTTGGCCTTTATGCCGGTGAGGCGATAGGCCCAATATTGCGGGTAGGTTACGATATCCGTGACCTGCGCAAAGTCTGAGGGAAACACGGTTTTCTGATAATGCAGCTGCGCGCCGAGATTGAGGCCAATGGGCAACGCCGGTGAGAAGGTTTCCTCAAAGGGCGGACGCAGCGCCGCATAGGCTGTTTGAATATGCTCGGGATAGCCATGTTCATAATCCAGAACCGGCATGGCCAGATCACCCCTGCTGTTCAGGAGTGCCGCACTCGCCCCGTGGGTGGTGATGGAAATCGCTTGATATCCCGGCTCTTTTTGAAATGCCGAGAGCCCCTCCATCATAAATGTCCACAGGGTCTCGATATCATAATGCGGATAGGGCGGCGCACTCAGAACCCGGTTGGCAATCTTGCGGGAGGCGATTTCCTCTCCGCTTTCGCCATCGACCACGATCAGCTTGGCGTGCGTCTTGCCGATATCGATGACGGCGATGTGGCGGATCGGCTCGCTCATGGCAGGTGAAACAGCGTGACGAGGTCGCGGGCCACGGGCGAGTTGTCGGGATTGCTTTCCATGATATCGGCCATATGCGCCCACCAGCGTTTCATGACAGGATGGTCAGGCAGTTCAGCCATGCCGTGGTTTTTGGGTCGCGTGAGCACGCCGAAGAGAACGTTGGTTTCGGGATCGAGGTGGATGGAATAATCGCGCACACCCGCCTCATGCAGAAGCGCAACCAGCTCCGGCCAGATCTCGTCATGGCGTTTGCGGTACTCGGCTTCCATGCCGGGAAAGAGCTTCATCTTGAAGGCGTGTTTTTCAAATTCTGGCATGGTCTACCTCATGACGCGCAGACGGCGCACGACGATGGGAATGGCGATGGTGATGATGAGGAGGAGGCCGACGAAGATGGACATAACGATGCCCGGAACGTTCAGGAGGCCAAGCCCGAAGGTGACGAGGCCCATGACGAAGGCCGCAATGACAACGCCGCCAATGGTACCGGAACCGCCCAGAATGGAAACGCCGCCCAGAACCACCATCGTCACCACTTCCAGTTCCCAGCCTTGCGCGATGGAGGGACGGGTGGAGCCCAGACGCGAGGTGAGGCACACGGCGGCGATGCCGCTCATGAGGCCGGTCAGCAGGAAGAGGATGAACTTCACCCGCTCCACCGGGATGCCGGAAAACCGTGCCGCAAAAGGGTTGGTGCCGATGACGAAGACCTGACGGCCGAAATTGTTGGCATGCAGCAGAATGGCGAAGACGACCGCCATGACCACGAAAAGCACGAATTCGAAGGATATGACCCAGAACACATAGCCCTGTCCGAAATAGGCGAAGCTTTCAGGATATTTGCCGAATGCCTGATCGCCCAGAACCAGATAGGAAATACCGCGAAACAGGCTCATCGTGCCTATGGTGACGACGATGGAGGGTAGCTTCAGCCCGGCCACCAGAAAGCCATTGAACGCACCGCAGGCAAGGCCGGTGCCGATGCCGAGCGCGACAAGGCCAGGTGTGCCGACGCCCATCTGCACCGCATAACCCATGACGGTGGAGGCAAGCGCGATGATGGCGGCAACCGAAAGATCGATCTCACCCGCGATGATCAAAAGCGCCATGGCAAAGGCGATCAGCGCCTTTTCGGTAAAGTTGAAGGTGGCGTCCGAGAGATTATAGGCATCGAGAAAATAGGGCGATGCGAAGGAATTGACGATGAAGATGAGGATCGCAACGCCCAAGAGCAGAACTTCCCAGCTGGCCATGATGCGCTTGAATGGCGTACCGAGCTTGTCTGGAATGATGCGGGGCGTTGAGGTTTCGGGTGCAGCCGTGCTCATGCCGATGCCTCCTTGCTGATTTCGGTTGCCGCCCTGTCACGCAGGATGAGGCGGCCCTTCTTGGCTTCGGCGCGGGCGTTGAAGACCACGGCCAGCACAATGACGACGCCGGAAATCGCCATCTGAGCGAAGGGCGAAATGCCGATGACGGGCAGCGCATTCTTGATGACGCCGAGGAACAACGCCCCCAGCACCGCACCGGCCACCGAGCCGATGCCACCGGCAATCGATATGCCGCCGATGACGTTCGCGGCGACGCTATCCAGCTCAAAGCCGGATGCGATATCGACATAGGCCACGGCATAGCGCGAAACCCAGAGGTAGCTTGCAAGCCCCGCCAGTGCGCCTGAGAGAACAAATGCCAGAAAGCGGGTGCGTCCGACATCAATGCCCGCATAGACCGCAGCTCCCGGATTGCCGCCGGAGGCATAGGCCGAGCGCCCGAAGGAGGTGCGCGTGAGGACCAGCCATGCGCCCGCGACGATCAGGATCGCGACCCATGACAAGACCGGCATTCCCATGACCGGCGTGCGTGGCACGTTGAGAAAGGTTGGCGACATCTGGTGTGCATTTACCCACGCGCCGCCGGAGAGCACAAAGGCCATGCCGCGATAGATCGTCAATGTGCCCAATGTGACGACAATGGAGGGCAGGCCGAGCCACCAGACGAGAATGCCGTTGATCGACCCCAGAAGCGCACCGATGACGACTGCCATGGCGATGAGGAAGGGCAGGGGTATCAAGGGAAAGGCAGCATTGGTCATGGCCACGGCCATGCCGGTAAAGGCAAGGTTGGCGGCCACCGAGAGATCGATGGATTTCGTCAGGATCACCGCCATCTGGCCCAGCGCCAGAATGATGAGGATGGATGTGTCGTTGAAGATATTGACGAGATTTCCGGGGCGCTCAAAGCCGGGGGAACGCATGGAAAAGCCTGCGATCAGGGCGATAATGATGCCTGCCAGCAGCCATTCACGGTTTTTAAGAAGTCTTTTCATGGCGTTGGTCCTCTCACGCGTTTCCTGTGGCGGCACGCACAAGCTTTTCGGCTGAAAAATCCGCTCGTTCGAACATGCCCGCCATCAGGCCCTCGCGCATGACGATGGCGCGGTCCGACATGCCGAGAATTTCCGGCAGTTCCGATGAAATCATGATGATCGACAGGCCCTCAGCGGCCAGTTCGCTGATGAAGCCGTGAACGGCGGCCTTTGAGCCGATATCGATGCCCTTGGTCGGCTCGTCCAGAATGATGACCTTGGGCTGGGTGGCCAGCCATTTGCCGATGACGACCTTCTGCTGGTTGCCGCCGGAGAGTGTGCCAACGGGGACGGAGAGGGCGGCAGCGCGCAGATCGAGACGCGAGGCATATTTGCGCGCCAGCGCAAACTCGTTGGCAGCGGCCAGAAACCCCTTGCGCGATGTGCGCGCCAAAGAGGGCAGAGACATGTTCTGATATATCGGCAAATCAAGCGCCAGCCCATGCCGCCCGCGCTCTTCCGGCACATAGACGATGCCCGCCGCAATCGCATCCTGCGGACTGCGGATCGAGATATGCTGACCATCAAGCGTCAGAGTGCCGGACGCGGGACGGGTGATGCCGAACAGAGACTGGCAAAGCTCCGAGCGCCCCGCACCAATCAGGCCGTACAGCCCGAGGATTTCGCCCTTGCGCAGATCAAAGGAAATGTCGCGAAACTCGGTATCGTGGCAGTAGCGCTGCACCGATAGCGTGGTCGTGCCGATATTGACCGCCTGTTTCGGAAAGGCGTCCTTCACATCACGGCCCACCATCAGCCGCACGATTTCGTCCTGTGGTGTCTGCGCGAGTTCGCCCGAACCGACCATCTTGCCATCGCGGAAAACGGCGTAGCTTTCGGCGATCTCATAGACCTCATCGAATTTGTGGCTGATGAACAGGATCGCCTTGCCTTGTCGTTTCAGGTTCTCGACAATGCGGAAGAGATCGTCGATTTCCTTGCGCGAAAGGGCCGCTGTTGGCTCATCCATGATGACGATGCGGGCCTCGACAGACAGCGCCCGGGCAATCGCCACCAGATGGCGCTGCGCAATGGAAAGGTCTTTCAACCGGATGGTCGGATCGATCTTGCTTTCCAGCCGCTCCAGCAGCGCCCGCGACCGTTCATTGATGGTCTTCCAGTCGATCAGTCCGAAGCGCCCCTTTGGCGCATGGCCGAGAAAGATGTTCTCACCCACGGAAAGCTCGTCAAACAGCACAGTTTCCTGATGAATGGCGGTCACGCCCGCATCAATGGCATCCTGCGCGCTTTGAAACGTAACGGGCTGGCCGTCCAGCAGGATTTCACCCTCATTGGGGCGGTAAATGCCCGTGAGGATTTTGACGAGGGTCGATTTGCCCGCGCCATTTTCACCGATCAGCGCCGTGACCTTGCCAGGATAGAGCCGGATATTGACGCCATCGAGAGCTTTGACGCCAGGGAAAATCTGGCTGATGCCCCGCATTTCGAGAATGGGAGTCTGGTTGGGAACAGGCGTCGTTTCCAACGCATTTGTTTCAACCATTGTTTCGATTGCAGTCGTCATTTTCAAGAATCCGGACGCTCACTTTCGAGCAGGGGCAAGCAGCATATTCAACGTCATCCTCGGGTTTGTCCCGAGGATCTAACCACGTAGCGGAAGTCGATCCGTTGCAGATGTCAGGGACAGGCCCTGATATGACGTCGAGTGTGTGATTTCGGTCTGAAAACCCGACGACGATAGCCGTCGGGCACAACCTTAAGGATCAGAAAATCTTTGAGAACTGATCGATATTGGACGAGTTGTAGACGAAGGGATCAGCCATGGCGGCTTCACTGTTCTCGCCGACCTTGATCTTGCCCATGCGTCCGGCTTCGATTTCGCTGCCGGGTTTGCCATCCGCATCACCCTTGACAAGGTGATAGGCGATCTGGGTGGCGGAATAGCCGAGGTCGATCGGGTTCCAGATGGCGAATTCCTTGGTCGCACCCGACTTGATGGCACCGGCCATTTCCGAGGGAAGGCCAAGGCCTGTCACGAAGACCTGCCCGATCTTGCCCGCATCCTTCACGGCCTGCGATGCAGCCAGCACGCCAACGGTTGTGGGGGCAACGATGACCTTCACGTTCGGCTGCGAGGTGAGGAGGCCCTGCGCTTCGCGGTAGCTCTTGTCGGCGAGATCGTCGCCGTAAACAGTGGTGACGAGGTTGAGGCCGGGGAAGTCCTTAAGCTGCTTCTTCATCTCGTCGATCCAGATATTCTGGTTCGTCGATGTCGTGGTGGCAGACAGGATGGCGAAATCGCCCTTGCCGCCATCCAGATGCGAGGCTGCGAGCTGCAGGCACATCTTGCCGATCAGCGCGTTGGAGGATGGGTTGAGCTGGAGAATGCGGCCAGCCGGTGCAACGCCGCTATCCCAGGAGATAACCTTGATGCCGCGCTGTGCTGCCTTTTTCAGTGCTGGCACAACCGCATCCGGATCATTGGCGGAAATGGCGATGGCATCAACGCCCTGCGCGATCAGCGAATTGATGACCTCGATCTGGCCTTCCGCCGTTGTCGACGTTGGGCCCGTATAGATGATCTCGACGCCGCCCAGTTCCTTGGCGGCTTCCTGTGCGCCCTTGTTGGCGGCTTCGAAAAAGCCGTTGCCCAGCGACTTCACGACAAGCGCAATCTTCATGTCTTTCGCCTGCGCCATGCCGCCAAAACCGGCAACGCCGATGGCAACGCTCAGTGCCAGGGCCTGGCTCATTTTTCTACGTGACAGTTTCATGTTGGTTCTCCTCCCGATTGAACATCATTCTCCGCCGCGGCGCTCCTCAAGCAACCGAGGCGGAATCCTCTTCGTCTGGCGGTGGCGTAGCTTGTGCAGCCGCAACGGCGCCGGTAACCACCAGCGTAACGCCCGCCGCCTCCACCATTTTTGCTGCCTCGTCGGAAATTCCGTCATCGGTAATGATGGTGGACACGTTTTCCAGCGGGCAGAGAATAAGGCTTGAGCGTTTGCGGAATTTGGACGAGTCGATCATCACGATCAGCTCTTCCGCCTGCCGCATCAATTTCTGTTCGCTCTGAATGACAAGCGCGTCTGACTCCATGATGCCGAGAGCGCCGACACCCTGCGCGCCGATGAAGATCCTGCGCGCATAAAAATTGCGGATCGCGTCATTCTCGAACGGCGACAGGATCAGGCTCTGGTCGCGGTAGATCGCGCCGCCGGGAACGCTGACATTGCACTTGGAATGCTTGACCAGATGCTCGGCAATGGCAAAGGAATTGGTCATGACCTGCAAACGGCGCGCTGACATGTAATGCACCATCTGGAAGGTCGTGGTGCCACCATTGATGATGATGGCATCGCCTTCCTCGCAGAGATCCACCGCCTTGCGCGCAATTGATCGTTTCTTGTCGATATTGACCGATTCCGACACGCGAAATGGCCGTGCTGCCAGATTGCCCAGCTGCGGTGGATGCACCGCTTCAGCCCCGCCGCGCACCCGCCGCAGCTTGCCCTGCACATGCAGAGAAGCGATATCGCGCCGGATCGTCGCTTCGGAAGCGTCCGTCAATTCGGCAATATCCTGCACCGTCACCACAGGCTTTTCCTGTATGGCGCTCAAGATGATGCGATGGCGTTCGCTTTCGTGCATGGGGTCCTCCTGCTGGTCAGTTATTCGTAAAGATCCGGCGTTGTCAATCAAGTTCAATCAAAATAAACAATGCTGCGATGCAACATGAAAATATATGATCGTTTATGATTGACATTGTCGTTTTGAATGCGCGATACCTGCCTGCATTGGGAGGCGGACCGGTGTTCATGGTCTGCGATAAACGACATGGGAGGATATTGCGATGGGCCAGACGGGTCTTCTCGAAAACCGCTGGGATGATGCCTATGCGGCAACACTCGATGAGCCGGGCAAGCTGCTCTATCGTTCCAATCTTTTGGGTGCAGACAAGCGCATCACCAATTATGGCGGTGGCAACACGTCGGCCAAGGTTCTGGAAACAGATCCGCTGACGGGCGAAAAGGTCCGCGTCATGTGGGTCAAGGGTTCGGGCGGCGATGTCGGCACCATCAAGCTGGATGGCTTTGCCACGCTTTATCTCGACAAGCTGGAAGCGCTGAAAGGCATTTACAAGGGTGTTGAAGACGAAGACCGCATGGTCGGTTTCCTGCCCCATTGCACCTTCAATCTCAACCCGCGCGCCGCTTCCATCGATACGCCCCTGCATGGTTTCGTACCGTTTGCCCATGTCGATCACATGCACCCGGATGCGATCATCGCCATAGCCGCATCGAAGAATTCGAAAGAGCTGACGCAACAGATTTTCGGGTCCGATATCGGCTGGCTGCCATGGCGCCGCCCCGGCTTCCAGCTCGGTCTCGACCTCGAAGCCTTCGTCAAGGCAAACCCCACCGCAAAAGGTGTGGTGCTGGAAAGCCATGGCCTGTTTACCTGGGATAATGATGCCAAGGCCTGCTACGAACTGACGCTTGAGATCATCAATAAGGCGATCACCTGGTTTGCCAAGGAAACCGAGGGCAAGACCATCTTTGGTGGCGCGGTTGCCAAGAGCCTGTCACCGCAGGAACGACGGGACATAGCTGCCCGCCTGATGCCGGAGATTCGTGGTCGCATCGGTCGTGATGAACGCAAGCTCGGTCATTTCGATGATCAGGACGCCGTGCTCGAATTCGTCAATTCCAAGGACTTGAAGCCGCTTGGCGCGCTCGGCACATCCTGCCCTGACCATTTTCTGCGCACCAAGATCCGCCCGCTGATCCTCGATCTCGACACGGCGAACCCCGATGTGGATGCGCTGCTTGGCGGGCTTGATCAGGCGCTGGCCGATTACCGTGCCGATTACGTCAGATATTACGAGGCCTGCAAGCACGATAATTCGCCTAAGATTCGTGACCCTAACCCGGTGATTTTCCTTATCCCCGGTGTTGGCCTTCTCTCCTTTGCCAAGGACAAGGCGACAGCCCGTATTGCCGGTGAGTTTTACGTCAACGCCATCAACGTCATGCGCGGCGCTTCCACGGTGTCCGAGTATCAGGGCCTGCCGGAGCAGGAAGCCTTCGATATCGAATACTGGCTTCTGGAAGAGGCAAAGCTCCAGCGGATGCCAAAGCCGAAGAGCTTGGCTGGCCGCGTCGCCTTCATCACCGGCGGTGCCGGTGGCATCGGTCGCGCGACGGCGGAGCGTCTCGCAAATGAAGGCGCCTGCGTGGTGTTGGCCGATATTGACGAAGGCGCTCTGGAAGCCACCAAGGGCGATTTCGAAAAGCGGTTTAGCGCGGATGCCGTGCGCACCGTCAAACTCGACGTGACCGAGGAAGACGCGGTGCTGTCAGCCTTTGTTGAAGCCGGCGTTGAATTCGGCGGCGTTGATATTCTCGTCTCCAATGCCGGCATTGCCTCGTCTGCGCCTGTGGAAGACACCACGCTGGCCATGTGGAACAAGAATATCGATATTCTCGCAACCGGCTATTTCCTCGTTTCGCGCGAAGCTTTCCGGCTGTTCCGTCGTCAGAAGCTCGGAGGTAACGTGGTCTTCGTCGCGTCCAAGAACGGTCTTGCTTCATCGCCCAACGCCTCTGCGTATTGCACGGCAAAGGCTGCCGAAATTCATCTGGCGCGTTGCCTGGCGCTTGAGGGCGCTGATGCGGGAATCCGCGTCAACACGGTCAATCCGGATGCCGTTCTGCGCGGCTCGAAAATCTGGAATGGCGAGTGGAGGGAGCAGAGGGCTGCATCCTCAAAGATCGAAGTGACCGATCTTGAGGAGCATTATCGCAACCGCTCCATGCTGAAGCTGAACGTTTTCCCGGAGGATATTGCGGAAGCAATCTACTTCCTCACATCCGATGCTTCGGCCAAATCAACTGGCAACATCATCAATGTGGATGCCGGTAATGCGCAAAGTTTCACCCGCTAAGTGCGGGTGAGACGAGGGCTTACTTGCGCAGGATAACCCAGATGGCATGGATGATGCCGGGGATGTAGCCGCACAGCGTCAAGAGAAGATTGAGCCAGAAATGCAGGCCAAGGCCAACCTGAAGAAACACGCCGACAGGCGGCAGGAAAATGGCAAGAAGAATGCGAATAACGTCCACGATTGAATATCCCGTCTGTTTGTTTTCAGCCACATAACGTGGGGAGCGCGGAATTGGTTTCACTTTTGGGCAAGCAAAGGGAGGAGCGGGCATGACCGAACTGAAAATAGCGGCCGATATCGTTGATCGCGAGAATGAGAAACGCCAGAGTGCTCACGTGGCAGATTACGAGGCGCTGGGTGCCAATCTTTCCCGTCGCAACATCGATATCGACGTCATCACGCAGAAGGTATCGGAATTCTACGTGGCCGTTCCCTCCTGGGGCGTGGGCACCGGCGGCACGCGCTTTGCCCGCTTTCCAGGAAATGGTGAGCCGCGCGGTATTTTCGACAAACTGGATGATTGCGCCGTCATCAACCAGCTGACGACAGCAACACCCAATGTCTCCCTGCACATTCCCTGGGACAAACAGGACCCGAAGGTGCTCAAAGCACATGCCGATGCTCTGGGTCTCGGCTTCGATGCGATGAACTCCAACACGTTCTCGGATGCGCCGGACCAGCCGCATTCCTACAAATACGGCTCCCTCAGCCACGCCGATGCTGCAACCCGTGCGCAGGCTGTGGAGCACAACATCGAATGTATCGAAATCGGCAACGCCATTGGCTCCAAGGCGCTGACGGTGTGGGTGGGCGATGGCTCCAACTTCCCCGGCCAGAGCAATTTCACCAAAAGCTTCGAGCGGTATCTCTCGGCCATGGCCGATATCTACAAGGCACTGCCGGATGATTGGCGCATCTTTTCCGAACACAAGATGTACGAGCCCGCCTTCTATTCAACCGTGGTGCAGGACTGGGGCACGAATTACCTCATCGCCAACACGCTGGGCGACAAGGCCTTCTGCCTCGTGGATCTCGGCCACCACGCGCCCAACACCAATATCGAAATGATCGTTGCCCGCCTCATCCAGTTCGGCAAGCTCGGCGGCTTCCATTTCAATGACAGCAAATACGGCGATGATGATCTGGATGCGGGCTCGATCGATCCCTATCGCCTGTTCCTCGTCTTCAACGAGCTTGTCGATGCAGACCATCGCGGCGTCAAAGGCTTCCACCCGGCGCACATGATCGACCAGTCGCACAATGTGACGGACCCGATCGAAAGCCTCATCTCCAGCGCCAACGAAATCCGCCGCGCCTATGCGCAGGCGCTGCTGGTGGACCGAGTGGCTCTGGATGGTTTCCAGCAGGACAATGACGCGCTGATGGCATCCGACACGCTGAAGCGCGCCTATCGTACCGATGTCGAGGCCATTCTCGCTGAAGCCCGCAGACTTTCCGGTGGCGCAATCGACCCCATCGCCACCTACCGCGCCAGCGGCTACCGCGCCAAGGTTGCGACTGAGCGCCCAGAGACCAAAGGCGGCAGCGGCGGCATTATCTGACGCGCCTTTCACAAAGCAAAAGGTTAATATGCGAAGGCGGGCTGGGTCCCGCCTTCATGCATTTGTAACCAAATATATCCAACTTTAAAGAAATGTGTCCCGCGCCCAACCATCTCCACAATCACGCTTATGTTAGCGAACCATGAAGAAGCCAATAGACAGATCCGGCCTGATATTCGTAGCCCTGCTGTGCGCCCTCGTAGGCATCGTGCTCAGCATCGCCTTCCTCAACGGCGACAGGCAGCTTTCACCCCAAAGCCAGGACGGGACGTTGATCCCGAGAACGACGGTGCAGCCGCAGCAATGACCAACGCATAACAGCTTTGCCGCGTCGCGCAGGTACAATCATAATCTTTTAAAGGAAATGGTGCCGCTTACGTGACTCGAACACGTGACCCCGTCATTACGAATGACGTGCTCTACCAACTGAGCTAAAGCGGCCTGCGAAGCGCCGAATATGTCTCGGCGCGGCGTATGGCGGGCTGATACAGGCAATGGGCAAGGATTTCAAGTCTTGAAATAGGCTTCAATAAAAAATCCGTGGTCGATACTGCCTGTCAGATGAGGTCAAGCACAAATCCGCGCCTTGGCTGCGGCGTATTCCGATGCCAGACGATCGACCAGGGCCGAGACGGGTTCGATGGCTTTGACCGCACCCACGCCCTGGCCTGCGCCCCATATATCTTTCCATGCCTTTGCGCCGCTGGTTGCGGCTCCAAAATCCATCTTCGATGGGTCGGCCACGGGCAGATTGTCGGGGTCCATTCCGGCGGCGATGATGGAGGATTTCATGTAGTTGCCGTGGATGCCGGTGAAATAGTTGGAATAGACGATGTCAGTGGCATTGGCCTCGACGATGGCCTGCTTATAGGCCTCGCTGGCCCGCGCTTCCGTCGTGGCGATGAAGGGAGAGCCGATATAGGCCATGTCTGCGCCCATGGCCTGTGCCGCGAGGATCGCGCCACCATTGGCGATGGCGCCTGCGAGAAGCAGTGGGCCGTCAAACCATTCGCGGATTTCCTGAACCAGCGCGAAAGGCGAAAGCGTGCCCGCATGGCCACCTGCGCCGGTTGCGACTGCAATCAGTCCGTCGGCGCCCTTGCGGATGGCTGAATTGGCGTGGCGGTTGTTGATGACATCATGCAGCACGATACCGCCATAGGAGTGTATCGCGGCATTGACCTCCGGCACGGCACCCAGCGACGAGATGACAACAGGCACCTTGTACTTCACGCATAGGCCCAGATCGTGCTCCAGCCGCTTGTTGGATGTGTGGACGATCTGGTTGACGGCAAAGGGAGCTGCCGGTTTTTCCGGGTTGGCTGCATTATAGGCGGCAAGGTCTTCCGTCATCATCGAAAGCCATTCGTCCAGCTGGCTTTCAGGGCGTGCATTGAGCGCCGGAAACGCGCCGACAACGCCTGCCTTGCACTGTGCCAGCGTCAATTCCGGGTGGGAAATGATGAAAAGCGGCGAGGCAATCACCGGCAGTCGAAGATTATCCTTGAGGACGGACGGCAGCATGTTTCCTCCCGTGAGTGACGTTTACGCGCACGTAAGATGTAGCGAAGCCAAGCGTCCTTGAAAAGCGAAAAAAGCGGCTGGTTTTGTGTTGGTCCTAAGTACGCTGTGGTCGCTGCATCTCCCATGAATGGGTAGGCCCAAAACAAGCCTGATCTTGCAAACACGCATATGGCCGTGCGTTTCGGGCATGTTTTCCCACGACATTCTGACGTTTGCCAAATACTTCTCTTGCGGTTGGGCAAGCGAGACGTTACCGAATCGTAAACATATGGCGCAATGCCGCAAAAGCCTTTCGGATGGCAAGAAAAGGACCGATAGTGAGCGGACTGGA
This sequence comes from Rhizobium sp. Leaf311, assembly GCF_001423445.1. Taxonomy (NCBI): domain Bacteria; kingdom Pseudomonadati; phylum Pseudomonadota; class Alphaproteobacteria; order Hyphomicrobiales; family Rhizobiaceae; genus Rhizobium; species Rhizobium sp. Leaf311. Next base: position 54,231 of record NZ_LMNZ01000004.1, read on the forward strand.
AACGGCAATCAGAAATGCCCTCGAAAAATCGGACAGATCGAGTGCCGAGGTGAGGGCGAGGATCTATCAGTCTTCCCGTCAGGCGCTGGAAGCGGGCCTACGCAAGCAGGGCATAGAAGATCCAGAGGTTGTTGCGCAGCAGCGTCAGCGTCTTGAAACGCTTATTCATGCCATCGAGGGCGAAGAGCGAAACCGGTTGTTGAGCGTGGTGGAGGATCATGTCCGGCGCGAAGCAGCCAGAGCAGCCGCTCCGCCACCGCCGCCTGTCCGGCCATCGGTCTCAGCGCCGACGCGGCAGGTGGAAAATGACGAGGATGTTCTGCCGGTAGAGGCTGAGGTGCGCGGAGAACCGCGCGAACCGGATACGTCAATCGACGACATGGGCGACTTTCGCGCCGAGCGCGGCGTGATGGCGCCCGATGCGCGCTCCGCCCCGGTCGCGGCAGATGCGGCATCGCTTGCCTTCAAGCCGGAACGTGCAGCCAAGGCGCGCCGCAAGAAGGGACTTGTGGCCCGCCTCTTCATCTATTTCACGCTCTTTGCCTTCCTGGGGTTTTGCGCATGGTGGGTCTATAGCTCCGGCCTGTTGCTCAGCTCTGCAGAAAGGGACACCAGCGTGCCAAACCCGCCGCCGCAGGTTCAATCGGAAGATTTTACCGGCGCGGAAACGGCACCCCAGCCAAGCCTGGAAGCGGGAAGAGGCTTTTCCGAAGCCTGGGAAGAGGTCTTCAATGCCGAGCAGGGCAATGCAGGCCTTCAAACCGGCTCACTTTCGGCTGTCGAGCCAATCTTCACACCGGCAGGAAAAGCCGTCCGCCTGACATCCCGCGTCGCGGAAAGCGATGGCAATGTGAGCATCACCGTTCCCACAGAAGTCCTGCGGGAAATGGCCGGAAAGTCGTCGACGATCTCAGTGACCCTGCAATCGTCCAGCGACCGGCAGACGCAGCTTTCGATAAGCTGCGATTTCGGCAGCCTGGGAAATTGCGCCCGCCATCGCTTCACGGCAACGCCGGAGCGGGCGGATATGCTCATCAATGTCACATTTGACCGGACGATAGCGCCGAATGCGCCCGGACGCATCATCATCAACAGCGATATCGATGGCAATGGACGACCCGTCAATCTCTATTCGGCGCGCATCCTGCCGGGAGAATAATGGACGATCGGGGCGGTGAGGGCCACAGGGAGCGAGTTCCTGTGACCTTCATTTAAGAGGAAACGTCTATTTCAGGAAATCGGGGCCGGAGCCGATGATCTTGTCATCGATGTCGCCAATCGCCTTCTTGTCCTTGCCTTCGTAATCCAGCGATTTCAGGATGTGCTTGATGAGATTGATCCGTGCGCGGCGCTTGTCGTTGGCGCGGATCACGGTCCAGGGCGCATCTTCTATGTGGGTTTTCTCCAGCATGAGATCGCGCATCGCCGTGTAATCGTCCCACTTGGTCAACGCGGCAATGTCCATGTCGGAAAGCTTCCACGCCTTGAGAGGGCTGTGGCGGCGGTCATGAAAACGGTCTATCTGGGTTTCGCGGCCCGTATCCAGCCAAAACTTGAACAGATGCGTGCCTTCATGCACCACCATCTTTTCCAGCCGGGGCGTTTCTTTCAGAAACCGCTTGTGTTCTTCCGGCGTGCAGAACCCCATGACCGGCTCAACTCCAGCGCGGTTGTACCAGGAACGGTCAAACATCACGAATTCGCCTGCGGTCGGGAAATGCGAGATGTAACGCTGGAAATACCACTGGCCGCGCTCGGTTTCCGTTGGCTTGGTCAGCGCCACGATGCGTGCATAACGCGGATTGAGATACTCTTTCACGACGGAAATCGCGCCGCCCTTTCCTGCGGCGTCGCGACCCTCGAAAACCGCCATGATGCGCTTGCCCGTGGCCTGCAGCCAGTACTGGACCTTCACCAGCTCGATCTGCAACGCTTCCAGCGTCTTTTCGTATTCCTCGCGTTTCATCTTCTTGTCGTAGGGAAAACCACCGGCCGAAAGTTTCTTCGCCTCGACCCAGTCGGGCAGAACGGGGTCATCGATGTTGAATATGTGCGTCTTTCCGTCGATCTGCAGTTCGACTGAACGGTCTTTGCTGTTTTCGCTCATCGTGGCTCCCATTGTGCTGCCGTTGTAACCGGCATGAAAATCCCCTCGTTTGCGAGGCGGACGACCCAGAAATATCTGCAATCCTGTTTCGCAACCGTGAAAGAACTGGCTGTGGAAAAGACATAGTGATGAATCTCTGTCATGAAAGGGCGGTAAAAGGGTCGATACGCTGATTTTCGGCGTCAGAGGAAAGCAGATGGCAATGGCGGTCTCGGAAAGCGGCAGCACGGTTGGGCGGTATTGGGGCGGGCTGCGCCGTAGCTGGTTGCCTATTCTGGTCGTTACCCTTTTGGCAATCGTGGCGATGACGGAGCTGCGCGCACCCTATGTTCCGCTGGCGCTGTGGGCCGGGGCCGTGCTGGCCATTCTCGCCATCGGCCCGGGCTCGGTGGCAAAGGCGCCAAAACGCGCTGCCGTGCAGGAGATCGATGAGGAGCAGGCTGTCAGCGAAAGTCATATTTCGGGTGTTCGCTCAGGTCTCGCTGTTCTCGATACGCCGGTCTTCATTCTGGATCGCAATGCCAGCGTTCTTTTCGAAAACAACGCGGCGGAACGGGCGTTCGGCACTCTTCCTGTGGGCTCGCATATTTCCGGGCGCCTGCGCTCGCCGGGTCTGCTGGATGTCATCAGGGAAACGATTGCCACCGGTCAGCCCAACCAGGTGGAACATTCAGAACGTCTTCCTTCCGAACGCGTCTTTGTGGTCAGCATAGCGCTTGCCGCGGCGCAGGAGCAGGCCGGGCCACCGCTCTATATTTTGTCCTTCCGCGATATTTCGGAGCTTCGCCGCATAGACCGTATGCGCAGCGATTTCGTCGCCAATGCAAGCCACGAACTGCGTACGCCGCTTGCGTCTCTTCGCGGCTTTATCGAAACCATGCAGGGACCCGCCCGGGATGATCCCAAGGCGCGTGAACGCTTTCTCGGCATCATGCTGGATCAGGCCACGCGCATGAGCCGTCTGGTGGACGACCTGATGTCGCTGTCGCGGCTGGAACTGCGCGCCAATATTGCACCCGACCAGAAAGTCGATCTGGTCCCGCTTCTGGGCCATGTGCGCGACAGCCTTCTGCCGCTGGCCGAAGAACTTGGTATCGAGATTAACCTTCATGTTCCCGATGGCAAGGTGGAGGTGACGGGAGACCGGGACGAACTGGTGCAGGTCTTCCAGAACCTTGTCGAAAATGCCTGCAAATATGGTCAGGATGGCAAGGTGGTCGATGTGTTCCTGCGGGCCGAAGCCGGTAAACCTGTTGAGGTCGGCGTGGTCGACAAGGGGCCTGGCATTCCGGCAGAGCATGTTCCCCGGCTGACCGAGCGGTTTTATCGCGTCAGCGTGGCCGATAGTCGCTCCAAAAAAGGCACGGGTCTGGGCCTTGCCATCGTCAAGCATATTCTCACGCGCCACCGCGCGCGCCTCATAATCCGCTCGGAACTTGAGGTGGGTACGGACTTTACCGTGCGTTTTTGACATAAAACCCGTATCACGTGATTTTGTGAAATAAAAAACTGTTTCTATTCAGAAACTTAGGCTGTCACAAATACTTCATCGAAGTGACATAAAAGGGTGTGGCAAGACTGGTTAAGAAGAGGCCGCCGGGGCAGCCCAGATTGGGCCAGCGGGTAAAAAGCTACTGCCGGCAGCGTTCACAAAAGCCCATTACAGGGCCCCATACGGGAGAGTCACATGAATATCGTAAAATTGTCCGCAGCAGCCCTGGTGGCTTCCGTTGCCTTCGCAGGCGCCGCCGCTGCTCGCGACCAGATCCAGGTTGCTGGTTCCTCCACCGTTCTGCCTTACGCAAAGATCGTTGCTGAAACTTTCGCTGAAACCTTCCCTGACTTCAAGGCTCCGGTCGTTGAGTCCGGCGGCACGGGCGGCGGTCTGAAGGCATTCTGCTCTGGCGTTGGTGAAGGCACCATCGACATTGCAAACGCTTCGCGCAAGATCAAGGCTGACGAACTCGCAGCCTGCAAGGCAGCTGGCGTTACCGACGTTCAGGAAGTCAAGATCGGTTACGACGGCATCGTTTTCGCGATGGACAAGTCCAACAAGGACGTCAAGCTCGAGCCAAAGGATCTCTACCTCGGTCTCGCAGCTGAAATCGTCAAGGACGGCAAGCTCGTTGCCAACCCTTACAAGAAGTGGTCCGAAATCAACAAGGAACTGCCTGATGTAGCGATTGCTGCTTACATCCCAGGTTCCAAGCACGGCACACGCGAAGTCTTCGAAGAGAAGATCATGGCTGACGGCTGCAAGGAAGCTGGCGCAACCGACGCCATCAAGGGTCTGGTTCCAGATGCCAAGCAGGCTGCTGCCAAGTGCATCGCAGTTCGCAAGGACGGCATGGCAGTCGACATCGACGGCGACTACACCGAAACGCTCGCTCGTATCGATGCGAACAAGACAGGTCTCGGCGTCTTCGGCCTGGCATTCTACGAAAACAACAAGGACAAGCTGAAGGTTGCAACCGTCAGCGACGTCGTGCCAACAACGGAAACCGTTGCAAGCGGCAAGTACCCTGTTTCGCGCCCACTGTTCTTCTACGTCAAGAAGGCACATGTCGGCGTTATCCCTGGCCTCAAGGAATATGTTGAGTTCTTCACCTCTGACGAGATGATCGGACCTGACTCTCCGCTGGCCAACTACGGCCTGGTTGCTGCACCGGAAGCCGAGCGCAAGGAAATCCGCGCTCAGTTCGAAGCTGGCAAGATCATGTAATCTGTCTGGAAGGCGCGGCTTCATCGTCGCGCCTTCCGTCCATCTTTCTGTTGGCAAGGCGCTGTGTGGGTTGACAGTTCCTATTTATCGTATGACCAAACGGCCGATAAATACGATGTATCAACCCGGAATGCCTGAGCCGAGAAACGCAACATGGCACCTTTCGCAAACCGCTTCCCGGAAACGGGCTCAAGGCTGTTTGCGATGATCCGATGTGCAAATATTAAAGCTGCCTGATCCCGCATCCATTTTCCGGTGCGCCGAGGAAAGTCTCCATGAACACATCCATTCTTTTGCTGATATTGGCGCTGATCGGCATAGCCAGCTATGTGCTTGGCTCTCGCCGTGCTGTCGCTCTGGCTGGCGGTCGTCCGTCGTCCATGCATTCCCGGGCCGGTTATCATGGCTCCTATGTTCTTATCTGGGCCATTATTCCGTCCGCATTTATTTTAGCAGTTTGGCTCATCGTCAGCCCCATGGTCATCACCTCGGCTGTGCGCGGAGCATTTCCAGAAGACATCAGGTCCCAGTCCGAGGCTCAGCAGAGCCTCAGCTACGGCATGGTCGGCTCGATTGCCCGCGGTCTTGAAAGGCTGACACCAGAAGAGTTCGCCCAGGCCAAGGCCGATCCGGCTTCGCTGCGTCCGCTTTTGGGGTCCAAGGGTGTCGCCATTGCCGGCGATCCGGAGCCCTTCATGGTCGAGGCGGCTGAAACGCTCAATACCATGACGGCGGCCAGCCGCATCGGCATGGTGCTGGTGGTGCTGGGCGCAGCCGTTGGCGGTGCGCTCTATGCCCTGCGCGGTATCGCCCCCCGCTTCCGCGCCCGTAACAATGTCGAAAAGGTCATTCTGGCGGCTTTGCTGCTGGCGTCCTCCATCGCCATTCTCACCACCATCGGCATTGTTCTGTCGATGCTGACGGAAGCGATCCAGTTCTTCAACATGGTCCCGGCCTACCAGTTCTTCTTCGGAACCGTCTGGGACCCGCGCTTTGCCGCCGCTGGCGCGACCGAGAGTGCAGGGCAGTTCGGCCTCGTGCCGTTGCTTGCGGGCACGCTCTATATCGGCTTCGTCGCGATGCTCGTTGCCGTTCCCGTCGGTCTGTTCTCAGCCATCTACATGGCGGAATACGCTTCGCCGCGCTTCCGCTCGGTTGCCAAGCCGCTTCTCGAAGTGCTGGCGGGCATTCCCACCATCGTCTACGGCTTCTTTGCCCTGACCACGGTTGGCCCATTCCTTCGCGACATCTCATCGCAGATCAACGGGCTTGCCACCGGTGATTACACCAACTTCATCCAGGCGCAGAGCGTCATCACCGCTGGCTTCGTCATGGGCATCATGCTGATCCCCTACGTGTCGTCGCTTTCGGATGATATCATTACCGCCGTGCCGCGCGCCCTTCGCGATGGTTCGCTCGGTCTTGGTGCCACGCGCTCGGAAACGGTCAAGCGGGTCATTCTGCCTGCCGCTCTGCCCGGCATCGTCGGCGCGATCCTGATGACCGCCTCACGCGCCATCGGCGAAACCATGATCGTGGTTCTGGCCGCAGGCGTTGCCGCCCGCCTTCAGCTCGATCCGTTCGAGCCGATGACGACGGTAACGGTCAAGATCGTCAGCCAGCTGACGGGTGACCTTGAATTCACTTCGCCGCAGACGCTCGTTGCCTTTGCGCTCGGCATCACACTCTTTGCCATTACTCTTTGCCTCAATATCTACGCGCTCTATATCGTGCGCAAATACCGGGAGCAGTACGAATGACCGAGGTCGTTACCCAGGGCTTTGCCGCCCCAGCCGCAACGAAGAAGGTCCGTCGCGATATCGGCATCAAGCGCCGATACGCAGCCGAGCGCCGCTTCCGCACCTACGGCCTTGCCGCCATTTCCTTCGGCCTGCTGTTCCTGTTCCTGCTTCTCTGGTCGGTCGTCGGCAAGGGCTATACGGCATTCCAGCAGACCATGATCACCGTGCCGGTCGAGTTCTCGCAGCAGATCATTGACCCGGACAATGTCCGTGCCCAGAACCCTGGCAAGCTGATGACCGCGAACTATCCCGTGGTTGCCCGCAATGCAGTGGCAAAGGCGCTCGGCGTATCCCTGGATGATCGTGATGCCCTGAAGGCCGTCAATTCCCTGATCTCCGACAGCATCCGCGGACAGTTGCGCGACCTGGTTGTGGCCGATCCAAGCATCGTTGGAACCACCCGCACCGTTGCCCTTCTGGCTTCGGGCGATCTCGACAGCGTGGTCAAGGGTCAGGTCGACGTTTCCGTCAACGAACAGAACCGTCGCATCTCCGATCAGCAGCTCGCATGGGTCAAGCAACTGACCGACGCCGGCCAGCTGGCCAAGGAGTTCAACACCGGCATCTTCTTCAACGGCGCATCCAGCCGTCCGGAAGCCGCAGGTGTCGGCGTGGCCCTCATCGGCTCCTTCTACATGATGATGATCGTTCTGGTCCTGTCGCTGCCCATCGGCGTTGCCGCCTCCATCTATCTGGAAGAGTTTGCACCGAAGAACCGCCTGACGGACCTTATCGAAGTCAACATCAACAATCTGGCTGCCGTACCGTCCATCGTTTACGGTCTGCTTGGCCTGTCGGTCTTCATCAACTTCATGGGCTTCCCGCGCTCGGCTTCGCTGGTCGGTGGCTTCGTGCTGACGCTGATGACCCTGCCGACCATCATCATCGCCACCCGTGCGGCGCTGAAGGCGGTCCCGCCATCCATCCGCGCTGCGGCTCTGGGCCTTGGCGCATCCAAGATGCAGACCATTTTCCACCATGTGCTGCCGCTGGCCATGCCCGGCATTCTTACCGGCACCATCATCGGCCTGGCACATGCCCTTGGCGAAACCGCACCGCTGCTGCTGATCGGCATGGTCGCCTTCGTCGCGAATTATCCGACAACGCCGATGGATCCGTCCACAGCCCTGCCGGTGCAGATCTACATGTGGGCGAACGAAGCGGAACGTGCCTTTGTCGAGAGAACGTCAGGCGCCATCATCATCCTGCTTATGTTCCTCATCGTCATGAATGTGGGTGCAATCCTGTTGCGTCGCCGCTTCGAGCGTCGCTGGTAGGCCATCACAACGTGCCGACCGGTTTTTCGTCCGGAAATGCGATAAAACAAACACCGGGAGCTTTAATTATGAATATGTTGTCGGAAGCAGCAGTTGAGAAGGCGCTGGACAAGAAAATGAATGATGTAATATACAAGATGATTGGTAAGGACGTTTCCGTTTATTACAGCGAGAAGCGTGCTCTTTACGACGTGAACCTGAATGTCCGCGAGAACACGGTCACCGCGTTGATCGGCCCGTCCGGTTGCGGAAAATCAACCTTCCTGCGCACGCTCAACCGTATGAACGATACGATCGACGGCTGCCGTGTCACGGGCAAGATCACGCTCGATGAAGACGATATCTACGATCAGTCCATCGACGTGGTGGAACTTCGTGCGCGCGTCGGCATGGTGTTCCAGAAGCCGAACCCATTCCCCAAGACGATCTATGAAAACATCGCCTATGGCCCACGCATCCATGGTCTTGCCCGCAACAAGGCGGATATGGACCAGATCGTCGAGTCCAGCCTGCAGAAGGCCGGTCTGTGGAACGAAGCCAAGGACCGCCTGCATGAATCAGGCACCGGCCTGTCCGGCGGCCAGCAGCAGCGTCTGTGCATTGCGCGCGCGATTGCTGTGTCTCCTGAAGTCATCCTGATGGACGAGCCATGCTCGGCGCTCGACCCGATTGCGACGGCAAAGGTGGAAGAACTCATCCACGAGCTGCGCGCAAACTACACCATCGTCATCGTCACCCACTCCATGCAGCAGGCAGCCCGCGTGTCGCAGCGCACCGCCATGTTCCATCTGGGCCATCTGGTCGAAGAAAACGACACTGACAAGATGTTCACCAACCCGGATGACCAGCGCACGCAGGACTACATCATGGGCCGCTTCGGCTGATCTGCCGCAGTTAAAACCATTCGCGTGGCACCGCTTGAGCCCGTCCGGGCTTGCGGGCCAGCGCATCGAAACTGGAGATTTCGTACATGCCGACACATTCCCATATCATGTCCGCCTATGACGAGGAGCTGAAGTTCCTCACCCGCCGCATCGCCGAAATGGGCGGTCTTGCGGAACAGATGTGCGCCGATGCGGTGCGCGCGCTCGTCAATTCCGACGCAGCACTTGCCCAGAAGGTCATATCCGACGACACGATCCTCGATCATGCCGAGCGTGAGATTGGCGACAAGGCCATCGTCACCATCGCCAAGCGTCAGCCCATGGCTGCCGACCTTCGTGAAATCATCGGCTCGCTGCGTATCGCTGCCGATCTGGAGCGCGTGGGCGACCTTGGCAAGAACACCGCCAAGCGCGTCATCGCGGTTGCCGGTACCGGCGTGCCGCGCAAGCTGGCCCGTGGCCTGGAGCACCTGTCGGAACTGGCGCTGGTGCAGCTCAAGGAAGTGCTTGACGTCTACTCCACCCGTTCGGCGGAAAAGGCCCAGGCCATCCGCGAGCGTGATGAAGAGATCGATGCCATGTACACCTCGCTGTTCCGCGAGCTCTTGACCTACATGATGGAAGATCCGCGCAACATCACGACCTGCACGCATCTCCTGTTCTGCGCCAAGAACATCGAGCGCGTTGGCGACCACGCAACCAACATTGCCGAAACCATCTACTACATGACCACCGGCAGCCAGCCGGAAGGCGAGCGTCCGAAGGACGATAGTTCCAACACGCTTGGCGCAGTAACCGAGTGAGTTGCAGCATCGGCGCCGAAGGTCGAACATGACCTTCGGTCGGCCCGATGTGTCGATCAACATGCCAGAGCGGCCGCAATGCGCCCCGAAGAACGCCTTGCGCTCTGGTCAGACTGGCGGAGTTCAAATCCATGGTGCCGAAAATCGCAGTTGTCGAAGATGAAGAAGCGCTCAGCGTTCTTCTCCGCTACAATCTGGAATCCGAAGGTTATGACGTCGACACCATTCCCCGTGGCGACGAGGCGGAAATCCGCTTGCAGGAACGCACTCCGGATCTTCTGATCCTGGACTGGATGTTGCCGGGCGTCTCCGGCATCGAGCTTTGCCGTCGCTTAAGAATGCGCCCGGAAACCGAACGCCTGCCGATCATCATGCTGACGGCGCGCGGCGAGGAGAGCGAGCGCGTGCGGGGGTTGGCGACCGGCGCTGATGATTATGTGGTCAAGCCGTTTTCGACCCCAGAGCTGATGGCACGCGTCAAGGCCATGCTGCGCCGTGCCCGCCCGGAAGTTCTGTCCTCCATCCTGAAATGCGGCGATATCGAACTCGACCGCGAAACCCACCGCGTGCACCGCAAGACCCGCGAAGTGCGTCTGGGGCCAACCGAGTTTCGCCTGCTGGAGTTCCTCATGGTGTCCCCCGGTCGCGTCTTCTCGCGCTCGCAGCTTCTGGATGGCGTGTGGGGTCACGATATCTATGTGGATGAACGCACTGTGGACGTCCATGTCGGCCGTCTGAGAAAGGCGCTCAACTTCTCCAATATGCAGGATGTCATCCGCACCGTGCGCGGCGCGGGCTATTCCATGGAAGCCTGACGGGCCTTTCGACACCCTTTTGAAGCACAACGCGCGCAGGATGTTCCGGCTGGAACACGGCGCGCGTTTCCTGTTTTATGCCAGGATCGAACAGCTACCCGCCGAGGGAACCGTCGTTTGCGTTCATCGCCAGGATAAATTCTCAGTTTCTGGCGGCGGCTCCAAACTTCGCCCTCGGGTGCGAAAAAGGGCAGGGCGCGCTTCCCTCCTCTAAGCGATTTTTCTGAGTAAAAACAACAGACAGACGCATTGCGGAAATTGAAATAGCGATACGGATAATTATTCTTCTGACCGTGCCTTTACGTTGCAAGATAAAAGCGAATTTCAATTATCTGTAATTTAAGGTTTGACTATCAGGGAATAACCCTCTATCAATTGGTCATCGATATTTTGCTTGCTGAGCTTTGGTTGCCGCGCGATTAGCACCGCGTTTTGAACTAACCCTTTCCTTCAAAAAAATCGCTATACTCGCACACAGGGCGTCAGTTCTGTGATCTATCACTTATGCTTTGAAAGGGTTCATTATGACCACAGGCACAGTAAAATGGTTTAACTCCACCAAGGGCTTCGGCTTCATTCAGCCAGACAACGGCGGCACAGACGCATTCGTACACATCTCCGCTGTAGAGCGTGCAGGTATGCGCGAAATCGTTGAAGGCCAGAAGCTGAGCTACGACCTTGAGCGCGACAACAAGTCGGGCAAAATGTCGGCTTGCAATCTCCAGGCTGCTTAAATACGGAATCTGCTTTCCTTTGACCACGGATGTACTGGCACTGTCGAAAGTATGAGACCAACCGAGGTCAGGCACGTTGCCTGGCCTTTTTTTGTGCCGCAGCTCGGCACATGCGCCAGAGCGTTTTTCATTTGCGAAAACCGCCTCCGGCCACCCAATCCACTCCGCATCGGCATTTTTTTGAAATCGATCCCGATCTCAGCCGAAGCGACAGGAAGGAAAATCCATGTCCGAAACACACAGCAAATCTCGCCAGCAGGCTGAGAAGGCATTCGGCGCCACGCAGACGCAGTTCTTCGCTCGCGGCCACGCCGTGGACGAACTCAACTCGATTGCGCAGGCGCGCGATGAAAAGACCCAACGCTTGCGTGAAGCGCGTCTTGCCAAGGAATTGCAGGATAGCCTGAACCCACCGCCAGCGCCCACAAAACGCGGTAAAAAGTCCTGATCGCGAGATCGGAATGACCCTTCAACTGGAATAGAGATTTGAGAAACACAAGAAACGCCAGAACAAACGAAGTTGCCGACCGTCGCGGCGCCGCTGCTGACGCCAAGGCCGCACTTTTGCAGGCCTACAAGGCAGCCAAGGAAGCCGCAGCGCCGATGCTCGAAGCCAAGCAGGCCGAGCAGATTGCCGTTGCCGACGCCCGCAGGGCCCGCCAGGCTGAACGCGAGCAGCAAAAGCGCGACGAGAAAATCCGCATCGAAGCAGAAGCCGCTCAAAAGCAGGCAGAACTCGATGCCGCCGCCAGCGCCGAAGAAGATGCCCGCAAGCTGGCCGACAAGAACCGCATCGCGCGTGTCATCGAAGACGAAGCGGCGCGCAAGGCAGAACGCGATCGCCGTTATGCCAACCGCAAGGCCCGCCAGGGCTAATCCGGCTACAGGCGTTCTCGTCAAACATAAAGCGGGCCACCCGGTCCCGCTTCAGCCTGCCGGCAAATGCGCCGCTGGCGTTACTTCGGGGCCAGCCTCCCTTTCCTCCGACTGCCCGGTCGATACGAGCAGCACTTTCGTTCGTTCCCATTGCGCCCTTTCGTCATTCCGTAGGTAAGCCTCAAAACGGCTGATGCGCGTCTGTTATGGCGGCAATCGCTGCGGTTCACGGCGCTGGCCTGGCCGGACAAGAAACCATCCTGTCTTACTCCAACGTGCCGCCTCCCGCAGCTGGCTCCTGTTTGCCATGAGGGCATGGTGATTTCTCACCAGCCTTGAGCGGCACAGTACATGTCGGCGGGTAACAGCCATTCGACACGGTCAGCCTCAGCCCACCGTACAATCTCTCTCCACAAACAAAAAAGCGGGCCAAATGGACCCGCTTTTGCTGTTCTAAAAGAGTTCGCTCAGGCCCTGCGGCGTTCGCTGACAGGCTGGTAAGCCATCTTCGCGTGGAACTTGCAGTAAGGAGAGGACTCGGAAGCTTCACAGCCACAGAAGTGGAAGTCGTCCTTCAGCGGATCGCCAACCGGCCACTTGCAGGTGCGCTCGGTCAACTCGGTCAGCGTCAGACGCAGCGAGGTTGGCAGCGATGTGTTGGTAACGGGCACATATTCCAGAACCTGAGCCGTATCGATCGACTGATCGTCCTTCAACGCCGTGGCGCCTGCGGTGCGGGCGGCAGGGCGGGCAGCGGCCGGGCGCGCCTGAAAATTGGTTGCGCGTGGCGCGGTTGTCGTTGCAGCAGGGCGCTTGGCCGCAGGACGTGCGGTTGCAACCGTGCCGCCAGCCTTCGCGCGACCTGGCAGGTTGAGGCGGTGAACCTTGCCGATGACGGCATTGCGGCTGACGCCGCCGAGCTGGGCTGCGATCTGACTGGCGCTCAACCCTTCGGACCACAGTCTTTTGAGTTTTTCCACTCGTTCATCAGTCCAGTTCATACAGCTTCTCCGCTCGTAGCGCAGGCAGAATCTTTCCCCGATGCCGTGGAGCAAACCACGCGCAGAGTATCCGCCAGATTGTAGGTGACTAGGTCCGCCGCTTGCAGTCTAGTAATTGAGAGTTAACCTAATCGTAGGCAGACTCCGTGACAAGAGTCGGGAGAATCATCTGGAATCGATTTTCCGGTTTTCCCCAACTTGCTTTCCGCGTGAGTCAGAAAAGCAACACTTTGTAGCTCGGTAAAAACCCTCTACCATGGCTTGAGAATGCCTGCTAACGCGGACTTTTGTTGACATCCACAGGTGAAGTGACAATAGTGCGCTCGACGTACAGAAATGCCCCAAGCCGCCGCGAGGCGGCGTTTTTGATTTTCAGGCACGGGATAACCGGTAAGCCCTATTGACAGCGCGTTTGCGCAAGGAGTGATACAGCCATGGCCGACACCGCGCCATTGTTCGATACGTTTTCCAGAGCCCCGTTGCGGTTTGAGCGAGGAGAGGGCGTTTGGCTCGTTACAGAGAGTGGCGAGCGATATCTGGATTTCGGCGCGGGCGTGGCTGTCACCTCGGTTGGCCACAGCCACCCGCATATGGTTGAGGCTTTGAAGGCCCAGGCGGAAAAGGTCTGGCACCTCTCCAATCTCTACGAAGTCGCAGGGCAGGAAGTGCTGGCCAGACGGCTCGTGGATGCAACTTTTGCGGATAAGGTCTTCTTCACCAATTCCGGTGCCGAGGCGCTGGAATGCGCCATCAAGACCGCACGCCGCTATCATTATACCCACGGTAATCCGGAGAAATTCCGCATCATCACCTTTGAGGGCGCGTTTCATGGTCGCACGCTGGCAACCATCGCTGCCGGTGGCCAGCCGAAATATATCGAAGGCTTCGGCCCCAAGGTCGAAGGTTTCGACCAGGTGCCATTCGGCGATCTCGACGCTCTCAAGGCTGCAATCGTGCCGGAAACGGCTGCATTGCTGATCGAGCCCATTCAGGGTGAAGGCGGCATACGCGTTGTCGATCCAGAGTTTCTGCGGGCCATGCGTGCCCTGTGCGATGAGCACGGCCTTCTTCTCGTTTTCGATGAGGTCCAGACCGGCGTCGGGCGTACGGGCAAGTTCTTTGCCCATGAATGGTCGGGCGTGACGCCAGATATCATGGCTGTTGCCAAGGGCATCGGCGGTGGTTTCCCATTCGGCGCGTGCCTTGCAACGGCTGAAGCTGCGTCCGGCATGACGGCAGGTGTCCATGGCACGACCTATGGCGGCAACCCGCTTGCCATGGCGTGCGGCAATGCCGTGCTGGATATCGTGCTGGCCGATGGCTTCATCGATCACGTGCGCGATGTCGCTCTGGTTTTCCGTCAGGGACTGGCCTCCCTCAAGGATCGTTTCCCCGATGTCATCGAGGAAATTCGTGGCGAGGGACTACTGCTCGGCATCAAGGCCAAGGTGCCGTCTGCCGATCTGCTTCATGCCATCCGTGCGGAACATCTTCTGGCGGTTCCCGCTGGCGATAACGTCATCCGCCTGCTTCCGCCGCTGGTGGTCACCGCGCAGGAAGCGCGCGAGGGCCTCGCACGTATCGAGAAGGCTGCAGAGGCACTCACGACGAAACTGGCGAAAAGCGCCTGAACGCACATGTCCAGGCGCGCAAAGGCGCAGCCTGCATTGATGGGACAGCATAAAATGGCATCAGCAAAACATTTTCTCGACCTTTCGGCCGTCGGTTCGGAAGACCTGAGAGTCATCATGGACGACGCGCGTGCGCGCAAGGTTGCAACGAAGAACGGCACTGCCGAGAAGCCATTGGCTGGCAAGATGCTGGCGATGATCTTCGAAAAGCCCTCCACCCGTACCCGCGTCTCCTTCGATGTGGGAATGCGCCAGCTGGGCGGCGAAACGCTGTTTCTTTCCGGCACCGAAATGCAGCTTGGCCGCGCCGAAACCATTGGCGATACCGCCAAGGTTCTGTCGCGTTATGTCGATGCCATCATGATCCGGACCACGGACCATTCCCGTCTGCTGGAGCTTGCGGAGCACGCAACCGTTCCCGTCATCAACGGCCTGACGGATGATACCCATCCCTGCCAGATCATGGCCGATATTCTGACCTTCGAAGAGCATCGCGGCCCGGTCAAGGGCAAGACGATTGCCTGGACAGGGGATGGCAACAACGTTCTGCATTCGCTGGTGGAAGGTGCCGCGCGTTTCGGTTACCGCATGAACATGGCGGTGCCGATGGGTTCGGAACCGCACGACCGCTTCCTCAACTGGGCGCGGAACAATGGCGGCGATATCATGCTGTGCCACGATGCGGAACGCGCTGTCACGGGTGCCGATTGCGTTGTTACGGATACCTGGGTTTCCATGAACCAGGAGCACAAGGCGCGTGGCCACAACATCTTCCAGCCCTATCAGGTCAATGCTGGCCTGATGGGCAAGGCCAACAAGGATGCCTTGTTCATGCACTGCCTTCCCGCCCATCGCGGTGAAGAGGTGACGGACGAGGTCATCGACGGGCCGCAGTCGGTGGTCTTCGATGAAGCGGAAAACCGTCTTCATGCGCAAAAGTCCATCATTGCATGGTGCATGGGCGTCATCTGATCCGGCACGGCTTGCTGCCACGCCTGTCGCTTGAATTTCAGCCGTGGCTTCCTATTTCTAGCCGAGTTCAACACCGCCGCTTGTTACAAGCGGCGGCTTTTCATCAATTGTTCGCCGCATCAATGGCCGCATAGCTGTCCGCTTCCGGAAAAATGCGGGTCGGCAAGCGCAAGGCTGTTTTCGGACGATCCGCCCTTTGAGCGAAAGTTAAAGTGGCGGAGTGGTTCCGTTTTCGTCTTTCACGGGCTATCAGTGCAACACGAACATTATGCCTTCCAGTCGGTGCCTTTGCAGGCCTCGATCATCCGCGCGGCAGCGCGGGCAGGGCGTCAAGGAGTAAGGAAATGGCAGACGCAACAGTACAGCTGGACGAGCTCCAATTTGCCGGTGATGACAAGGTCGTTCCCTTTCAGGTCGAAGGGCTGGACGTGCGCGGTCGCGCCGTGCAGGTCGGGCCGCTTTTGAACGCCATTCTGGAACGGCACGAATATCCGCCCGTTGTCGCCTGCCTTCTGGCCGAGGCCGTTGTCCTGACGGCATTGATCGGCACGTCGCTCAAGTTTTCCGGCAAGCTGACATTGCAGACGAAGGGTGATGGCCCGGTGGATCTGCTGGTTGCGGATTTCACCGCACCGGAAAACATGCGCGCCTATGCCCGCTTCGATGAGGAGCGGCTGGAGCAGGCCATCGCTGCGGGAGAAACCTCGCCGGAAGAATTGCTCGGCAATGGAATTCTGGCCTTTACCATCGATCAGGGCGTGGGAATGCAGCCATATCAGGGCATCGTTCCGCTGGATGGTTCTTCGCTGGAAGACATTGCCGGCGTCTATTTCCGCCAGTCGGAACAGTTGCCGACCCGTGTCCGGCTTGGCGTTGCCGAGCTTTATGATCGCGATGCCGATGGCAAGCCACGTCACAACTGGCGCGCCGGCGGCATCATCGCGCAGTTCCTGCCGCAGGCACCGGAACGTCTGCGCCAGCGCGATCTGCACGGCGGCGATGGTGATGAGGGTGCGGCGGAATATTCGCAGGACGACGCATGGACCGAAGCCGTGACCCTGATCGATACCGTCGATATGGACGAACTGACCGATCCGCAGGTGCCAGCAGAAAAGCTGCTCTTCCGCCTGTTTCACGAGCAGGGCGTGCGCGTCTACGAACCGCAATCCATTGTCGACCGCTGCAATTGCTCGCGGGAAAAGATCAAGGGTGTTCTGTCAGGATTTTCCGCCGAGGAGATCAACGACAGCCAGGAAGACGGCGTCATTTCCGTGACCTGCGAGTTCTGCTCGACCACCTACCGCTACCCGGTAGACGAACTGGTCGCGGCTGATTGATGAGAAAAGGCGGGATTATCTCCCGCCTTTTTTGTCGCCTCAGGGTATCTTGCAGGTGAAATTCGCGGCATCGTTGACCTCGCCTTTGCCGGAATAGACGGCGGCCTGCGGGTGCGGGCAAAGCGGACGCGTCATAACGGTCTTCCTGTCCACGATCTTGGCCGCATGGATGACATCAGGCGCCTTGCCGTTTTCAACCCAGTCCATCAGCGGCGTGAAGGCGTCGAATGTGTCGGTGCCATAACCCATCCGGCAATGGAACATGCCCGGCACCATGAACAGGCGGTAGAATTCGCTGGTTTTCTCCGCGCCCATCGTCTTGCGCACGGACTCGTAGTAATCCAGACCCATCAGCGGATTGAGCGCCGGATCGGACCATCCGAAATAGGTGATCATCCGCCCGCCGCGCTTCTGGAAGGCGCTGAGATCGGGATTGTCGGCATCGACAAGTTCACGCACGGCCACTACCTTCTCATATTGCGTATCGAAATCGAATGACTTCCAGTCGATCGCCTTGCCGGAGGCGGGCAGCATGGCCATGTTCTTCACGAATGTATCGCCATAGGCCAGCTGCCTGCTCGGGCCGTTTTCCGAAATCACCCACTGGTCCCAGCCGCTTGCGCCTGCCGCATCCAGCCCTTCCGTGCCCGCAACCACGCCGGGGAACACCGTCTTGCCTTTGACGGTGACACCCTTTGCAAGCGTCTTGAGGGTTTCGACCTGCTCCTTGCTGAAGCAATCATCGCCGCCATTTTCGCAGATTTTCAGATCCTTGGCCGGATCGAAACTGCATTGTCTGGGGTCGGAAATCAGGCCATCCTTCACGCCATCAACGGCATCGCACCTGTCCATCACAGCCTTGGCAAGCGCCGGAAGCTGGGCCTTGCGGATGGGCGCCTTCAGCAGCGCCTGCGCGTTCCAGATGTTCCACAGGCCGGTATCGCTGAACCGCAAAACCGGTGCGCCTGCCAGAATACCATCGAAATCGCCGGGGTATCGCTGCGCTGCCATCAAGCCCTGTCGCCCGCCGGTCGAGCAACCGTCCCAATAGGAAAAGGTCGGGCGCCGGTCGTAATAGGTTGCAGCGACGGTCTTTGCGGTCTGGACGGTAACGTGGACCGCACGCGACCCGTAATCGACAAGCAGCGCCAGATCCGAGGCGAAATCGCCGAGATCATAGGTCTTTGCGTCATGGCCCGTATTCTGCTGCACGGTGAGGAAGCCCCGGGAAAGGGCAGCGTCGCGCGTCTCGATACGTGATGGCGCCGCCAGATCTTCGCCGGCATAACCGCCATTGCCGAACATATAGACGCGCCTGTTCCACTGGTCTGGCAGTGCCAACTCGAACCGGATCTGCGGGCGGATATAACCCGTGACGTGGCAGAAGCCGGGCAGGCCCTTGCCAGCCTCCACATAACGGGCCGTCAGCGTCGTGACGTCATCGAAAGCGCGGCTTTGCAGCATTGTGCAGCTCAAGGCAGCCGAGACAGTTGCCGATGTCAGATCGGGCCTGTTTCCACTATCGATGAAGCTGCTGCGGTTTTGTGCCTGTGCGGAAGCGGAAACCAGCAGCGCCAATAGCGTGCAGGTTCCCAAGCCTATGGCTCGCGTCATCCATTTTCCTCCCAGAAAGGTTGTGACGCGATCAAGGTGCCGTATCGGGTCCAGCGGGACAAATAACGAAACGGGCGAAATACATAACCGGAGGTTTCAGAATCCGGCTATCAATTCAAAATGCGTGTCAAACCCGGGCTGTCCAGCGAGAATGCGGGAATGGCAACGCTGAAGACTTCGCCATTGTCGGCCTTCATCTCATAATGTCCGAACATCAGTCCGGATGGCGTATCGAGTGGGCAGCCGGAGGAATATTCATAGGTGTCGCCCGGCTCCAGATAGGGCTGCTCGCCCACCACGCCGGGGCCGGAAACTTCGTCGACCTGGCCGTTTTCATCGGTGATATGCCAGTAGCGATTAACGAGCGTAACAGCCCTGTCCGAATTGTTTGAAATCACGACCGTGTAGCCCCAGACGTAGCGATTGTCATCCGGGTCGGACTGCTCTTCAAGATAATAGGGGTCGACCGTGACCTCGATATCTCTTGTCAGTGCACGATACATTCACAGGGCCCTACGTCGTTGTTGTTTTATTATTCTACACTACAGGCATGGGCTTAGGTCAAGAAACCCGGATTTCATATTGTATTTACTTTACCGGCGATGGTAAATTTTGGCTGCGGTCGAAGGAGAGTGTCACGCGCCTGGATGATGACAGTGCCATAACATCCGTGCCCTGCTTTCCATAATGCTTATTGCAGGGCCTATGGAAATTTTTCGAGGCGGCGATTGCGGTCGCGAATACAGGGGCGGGTAGGCGGCCCGGCACGAGGCCGGACCGTGGATGTCGATCAGGCCGAGACCTTGGCGAGTGCTGCTGCGAAATCCTCCAGCAGATCGTCTGTGTCTTCGATACCGCAGGAAAGGCGCAATGTGCCGCCGGAAATGCCCAGTTCGGCGCGGGCTTCATCCGTCAGGTTCTTGTGCGTCGTCGTGCCCGGATGGGTGATGAGGCTCTTGGCATCGCCGAGATTGTTGGAAATCTTGACGACCTCCAGGGCGTTCTGCAGCTTGAATGCCGCTTCCTTGCCACCTTTCAGCTCAAAGCAGACGAGGGTCGATCCACCCGTCATCTGCCGGGCAATGATGTCGGCCTGCGGGTGATCGGCTCGGCCGGGATAGATGACCTTGGCCACCTTGGTCTGCTCTGCCAGAAAATCGGCGATCTTGCCGGCATTGGCGGTCTGCTGGCGCACGCGAAGCGGCAGGGTTTCCATGCCTTTCAACAGTGTCCAGGCGTTGAAGGGCGAAAGAGCCGGGCCGGTATGGCGGAAGTAGTCCTGAAGCTCTTCCTCGATCCAATTCTTGTCGGAAAGAACCACGCCGCCAAGGCAGCGTCCCTGACCATCGATATGCTTGGTCGCCGAATAGACGACGATATGCGCGCCCAGTTCCAGCGGCTTCTGGAAAAGCGGCGTCGCAAACACGTTGTCGACAACCAGTTTTGCGCCGATCTGATTGGCAAGCTTGGCTACGCCTGCGATATCGACCACTTCCAGCGTCGGATTGGTCGGGCTTTCCAGGAAGAACAGCTTGGTGTTGGGCTGGATCGCCTTTTCCCAGTTGGCAAGATCGCGACCGTCTACCAGCGTGCAGCCAATGCCATATTTGGGCGCAAGCGTTTCCACCACCCAGCGGCAGGAGCCAAACAGCGCGCGCGCGGCAACGATGTGATCGCCCGCTTTCAGCTGGCACAGAATGGCGGCGCTGACGGCAGCCATGCCGGAGGCCGTGGCGCGGGCATCTTCGGCGCCTTCCAGCATACACATGCGCTTTTCGAACATGTCATTGGTCGGGCTTGCGTAACGGGCATAGATAAAGCCATCCGTCTCGCCCTTGAAACGGGCTTCTGCGGCTTCAGAGCTGTCATAGACGAAGCCCTGTGTGAGATAAATCGCCTCGGATGTCTCGCCATAGGCAGAACGCAGTGTGCCGCCATGGACCAATTGGGTTGCCGGGCGCCATTTCTTGCTCATGTCATCACCTTACAAACAAAAAAACCGGCCGCAAAAGCAGACCGGTTACAAGCACCCGGTCTTTTTAGCCACTTATTTAACGTGGCTGCAAGCCGACCGGCCAAATCACCACGGGATAAGATTGCCATAACTCCGTTAACGACTTGCGTCAATGCCTTGCTTTTGGTTTTGTCGCACATGAAAAAGGTGGTGAGCGATGACGAGAACAACAGGCATTTTGGCAGATGGAGCGATCCGCGAGCTGTTCCAGGCCGGTCAGTTGACCAGCAAGAAGGCGCTGGATTCAGATCAGGTCCAGCCTGCCAGCCTAGACCTGCGCCTGGGTACCAAGGCTTACCGTGTCCGGGCCAGCTTCATGCCCGGCCCATCCACCCAGGTTATTGAAAAGCTGACCCGCCTCAGCCTTCACGAGATCGATCTCAGCGAAGGCGCGGTGCTGGAAACAGGCTGCGTCTATATCGTGCCCCTGATGGAGGCGCTGGCGCTTCCGGCAGGCATGTCTGCTTCCGCCAACCCGAAAAGCTCGACAGGCCGCCTCGACATCTTCACCCGCGTCATCACCGATTATGCGCAGGAATTTGACAAGATCCCGGCGGGATATCACGGTCCGCTCTATCTCGAAATCAGCCCGCGTACCTTCCCCATCGTCGTTCGTCAGGGCTCGCGCCTGTCGCAAATCCGCTTCCGCATCGGCCACTCCGTTCTCAACGAAGGTGAGTTGCTGACGCTGCATGAAAACGACACGCTGGTTGCAAGCGAAACCCCCAATGTATCGGGCGGCGGCATTGCCCTGTCGATCGATCTGCAGGGCTTCGGCGAACAGGGCCTGATCGGTTATCGCGGCAAGCATCACACCGCCGTGGTCGATGTCGATCAGAAAGCGGCGCATGACGTGCTGGACTTCTGGGAGCCAATCCATGCGCGGGGCCGCGCCGAACTGATTCTCGATCCGGATGAATTCTACATTCTCGTCTCCCGCGAAGCGGTGCACGTTCCACCGCTCTATGCCGCCGAAATGACGCCCTACGACCCGCTGGTAGGCGAGTTCCGCGTACATTACGCCGGCTTCTTCGATCCCGGCTTCGGCCACGCCAGCGCCGGCGGAACCGGCAGCCGCGCGGTTCTCGAAGTCCGAAGCCACGAAGTCCCCTTCATTCTCGAACACGGCCAGATCGTCGGTCGCCTGGTCTACGAACACATGCTGACCAAACCGGAAGGCCTCTACGGCACCGGCCTCGGCTCCAACTATCAAGCCCAGGGCCTCAAACTCTCCAAGCACTTCCGCGCCTGATAGACCCACAACAAACTTGACAGCCCACCACAACTGTCAGACTTTTGAATGCCATGCGGGTGTAGCTCAATGGTAGAGCAGCAGCTTCCCAAGCTGAATACGAGGGTTCGATTCCCTTCACCCGCTCCAGGCGTTCTTTCCCCTATATTTGCGATCTTGGAACAAAACTCCGTCGAGTAACGTTGGTTTTCCGAATAACAAAAGGAAGTACCGATGTTTAAGATGGTAAAACTGATGTCAGTGGCTGCCATGAGTGCTGGGTTTTGTGGCGTTACTGTTCTGCCTGCCCATGCATTGAGCGTCATTTCTCCGGCCTATGAAGAGCAGGCGCCAGCTCCCGCCGCCACCTACAGCCATCCGCCTGTTGCCTTTACCGGCGGCGTTGGTGAGGCCGCAAATTCCCAGGGTTTTGCGCTTTCTCCTAACGAGATTCAGCACGTTCGCTGGTGTGCGCAAAACTACACTTCTTATCACGCGACCGATGACACCATCGATAATGGCGAGGGCGCTCGCACTGCCTGCAAGTCGCCTTACTGATCCTGCTCTGCGCTACGAATTCTGGAAGATATCTACCAAATTAAAAATATACTCTTATTGACCTAGAAAATACTTCATTTATTCTTTTTGACGGGGTTATGCGGTGTTTTGTTCCAGACAAAGGGCTTGTAGCGCAACTCATAGATCGCTCGCCAGGCTGCAAGTGAAATCATCAGCCAGTATGCCGGTGTCGCCAACCATTTGCTTCCCACCATGTTTTTCTCATGGTCAATCATGGCCCGACTGCCCATAAGCAGGAAGACTGCGTAGCTTCCAAGAATGTTGAGAAGATCGATTGTAAATAGCCAGAACTGGATCGTCGACAAGGCGTCCGGTCCCTCCGTCAGCATTACCTTTGCCGTCAGTGCCACCGTCACGATGAACAATGGATGCGTGAGCGACGACAGGAGCATTCCTCCGATGAGAAGCTGGAAGACGGCATAGGCTTTCCAGCCCATTTCGTTGGCTACCCGCAGGGGAGATCGCATCATGACGAGCCACGTCTGCAGCCAGCCCTTAAACCATCGCGTTCTCTGGTTCAGCCAGACGGAAAACTCTGTTGGAGCATCCTCGAGCGTGGGGTAACTTATGACATCCGACTGGTGGCCCAGGCGATAGAGCCGCAAACCGAGATCTGCGTCTTCTGTAACGTTGAAGGGGTCCCAGGCCCCCACATTGCGCAGGACCGATGTTCGAAAATGATTGGAGGTTCCGCCCAGAGGCATTGGCATCCTCATTTTTGCCAGCATGGGCAAAAGACGCCGAAAAAGCGCTGAATATTCCAGGGAAAAGGACGCGGTCATCCACGATGTGTTGGCATTGCTGATAATGAGTGGAGCCTGCAAGCTTGCCAGATTGTCACAGCCTTGCTGAAACCGGGCGTAGGCTTCGCGCAATTGCTTGGGATGCGGGCGATCCTCGGCATCGTAGATGGCGGTGAATTCGCCGCGCGCGCCTGCAAGCGCATAGGTCAGTGCCTTGGGTTTTGTCCGGGGCAGGGATGGCGGCACCCGGATGATTTCGAATGGTGGACCGAGATCGAGCCGCTCGATGGCGGACAGGGTACCAAGGTCATCTGCTTCACAGACAAGCTTGACGTCCAGCTGCGACTTGGGCCAGTCCAGCCTGTTCAGTGCGGTGACAAGCTGCTCAACGACGGTTTGTTCGCGGTAGAGTGCGACCAATACGCTGTAGACCGGCAAAGCTTCATCGTCGTGCTTTTCGACCAGCGCCAGGGTCCGGCGATCGGGCTTTGCGCGCAGCGGTGCCAGCTTGAAAAGGAGGGCACTCATGTAAAGCACGGCGGTGACGATGTGCAGCAACTGGAAGGTAAGCGTGGGTGCCGCAATGAGTGAGCCCAGAAAACAGGTCGCCCCCACACCCAGCAGAAAGCCCTGCTTGCCGTGCAGGGTAATCCGCGCCGAATATAGAGGGGTCTTGTCGAAGAGAGCATGGATCGTATGGCGCGTTCGGCGTCCTTCTCCAGCCTTCCAGACCGCCTGCCGGAGCGCAGAGGGAGTGGTGACGACAAGGTCGCCAGCCAGATCGGGAGTGGCTTGAAGCGCCCGCTTCAATCTTGCGATGCTTTGTAGATCCGGCACGATGGCCATATGAGGCATGGCATCCTGAGGCGACAGCCGCACCATACGCGTATCCCGAAGTTGAATATCGAGAGACGGGGTGTCCACGATAACGGCATGGTCCAGCTCGCCCACGAAGGGCAGCCGCAGGGACCGTGCAAAAGCGCCGAAATAGCCATCTTCAGTGACAAGGCCGCTTGAGAGAAGCTCCGCCTCGAATGTCGAGCCATGGAGAGACGCCCGTCTCGAAAACATCTCGATATAGGGTTTGCCAAGACCAAGCGTTTTCAGGAAAGCTGCATCGTCGCTTTCCGGCACATCGGCATCGGCATACGACGGGGAGCGACTGTCGAGTGGCTTGAAAGCAATAATTTCACTTTTCACAAGCATCGCATTGCGCGATATTTGTGTATATTCGTCGAATTGCGACATACGCGTTCCCGGCCGCTGCCTGCAGCGGCACCCTATATCCCCGTAACGGATGTTATCTATGCGCTCTTGGGCTGCACTACTAAAATTAACGGGTATTTTCATCTACTCGGCCGTTGTT
The DNA here is from genome assembly GCF_001423445.1 of Rhizobium sp. Leaf311. Lineage (NCBI taxonomy): Bacteria > Pseudomonadati > Pseudomonadota > Alphaproteobacteria > Hyphomicrobiales > Rhizobiaceae > Rhizobium > Rhizobium sp. Leaf311. The sequence goes on from NZ_LMNZ01000004.1 coordinate 78,739, forward strand.
GCGCCGTCTCACGGGCTCGCTGCGGAAAACCTGCCTGATGCCGGTCGGCTGCCTGTTCTGTTTGACGCGCAGGAGCGGCTTCCGGGCGCGGATCTGTCAAAGGTTCCGCGTGTTCGCTTCCTGATGTCGGTGGATTTTCCGCCTTTCAATTTCACCGATCAGGACGGCCGGCTTGTTGGCTTTCATGTGGATCTGGCGCGGGAAATCTGCGCGCAGCTGAAAATCGAGAGCAAGTGCCAGGTGCAGGCGCTGCCCTTTGACGAATTGGAAGCGGCGGTGGAAATGGGCGAGGGTGAGGCTGTCATGTCCGGCATCGCCTCCAGTGCGGATTTGCGCAAGAGCTTCAGCTTCACGAGGCCTTACATTCTTCTGCCCGCTCGTTTTGCCGTCAACAAATCCGCGAGACTGGAAGGGCAATCCGCCGCAGCGCTCTCCGGCCGCAAGGTTGGCGTCATCACCAATTCCCGCCACGAAACGATGCTGAAGGCCTTTTTTCCCAAGGCCGCAGTCAACGGCTTCGATGGCTATGAACCGATGTATGAGGCTTTGAAGACGGGAAAGATCGACGCCGTCTTTGCCGATGGGCTGCGACTTCCATTCTGGGTCGCGGGCACGGCTTCGGAAGGATGCTGTGCCATGTTCGACGGCCCCTATATGTCGGATCGATTCCTCGGTGAGGGCTTCTCGATCATGACGGTCGATCCCGAAAACAAGCTCGTTCCGGCGTTCGATCAGGCGCTTGCCGCATTGTCGCGCAACGGGCGACTGGAGGAAATCTACCGCCGCTATTTCCCATACGGCTTGTTCTGAGCAGCTTTATGGGGCGTAGAGTGTCCCATCCGGCACGGGACGCTCCGGAACTATTGGCTGGCCCAGATGATGCGGGCCACCCACTCGACATCGGCGAGGTCGAAGCTGCGATTGGGGTGCTCGGGGTTAAGCGAAAAAAGCTCGATTGTCTTTGCCGTCTGGCGGGCCAGAACCTTGGCCATGACTTCACCGTCGCGACTTTTCACCACCACACGGTCACCGCGCCGAACCTGCGCGCCGGGCTCCACGATCAGCACATCGCCATCGCGATATAGCGGCATCATGCTGTCGCCCTGAACCTCGAGTGCATAGACACCGGGCCTGTTGGCAGGCGAGGCGGGAAAATCGACAACATCCCAACCCTGGCCGGCGGGAAAGCCGCCATCATCGAAAAATCCACCGGATCCTGCCTGGGCAAAGCCCAGAAGCGGAATGGACCCCATTTGCGGCGGGAAGTTGCCCTCCGGTATGGTGTTGTTCCTGTGGGCATGGCTCAGCGCAAAGCCAAAGAACTGGTCGATTGTTGCGCCTGTCGCTTCCAGCACCTTGGAAATCGATTCCGTGGATGGCCAGCGCTGGCGCCCGTCCGGCCCCTGGCGTTTGGACTTGTTAAAGGATGTCGGGTCAAGCCCGGCCTTGCGCGCCAGGCCCGAAGGAGACAGCTGGTTACGATCCGCAAGGGTATCGATGGCGCTCCAGATATTTTCGTGTGACAGCATGGTTAACGGCCCGGGTGGAGCGGCGTCGTCACGCGGCTCTTCAGCAACTGCCGAAATTTACCCAAAGCCGAACCAAGAGTAAAGTGCAAAAGGAATAAAATCCTTGTATCAGGCCACAAGCGTCGACATGGTAATCTTGGAAAGCTGAATGACCGCCTGCGTGCGGCTGTCCACTTTCAGTTTCAGCAATATGGCCGAGACATGCGCCTTGATCGTGGCTTCGGAAACGCCCAGCTCATAGGCAATCTGCTTGTTGAGCAAGCCTTCGCCCAGCATCGAGAGAACGCGGCTCTGCTGCGGGGTCAGCGTCCTCAACCGGCTGATGAGATCCGCCAGCTCGGGGTCGTGCTCCTGTCCGGATTGGCCGCAAACGGGCATCCATATGTCGCCTTCCAGAACGGCGCGAATGCCGGCGCGCATGTCCTCGATGCCTGCGGATTTGGAAATGAAACCGGATGCACCGAGTTCTATGGCGTGGCGCATGGTCGCCGGGTCGTCGGTTGCCGAAACGATGACGATGGGCAGACTTGCAAATTCTGCCCGAAGCGACATCAGCCCGGAAAAGCCGCTGACGCCGGGCATGGCCAGATCAAGCAGCATCAGGTCTGTGTCTGGATAACGCTTGGCGGCGGCCTTCGCAGCGTCGAAGTCACCCGCTTCGACAATGGTGTTTTCGCCCTCAAGCCCGCTTACCGCCTGCCGCAAGGCGCCGCGAAACAGAGGATGGTCGTCTGCAATGATGATGGTGAGTTGTGACATGCCGCGCCCCCTCCCAAGAGCATTTCATGTTCGCCTCATATTTTGGCGCAGTTTCCCTGTGCGTCAAGTCTCCACATCCAAGGATTGCGCCAATTTCCCCGCGAATTCAAGCGCTCAATTGGCCACTCACCTCGGCCTTGCCGCAATGGCACGAAAATCTGCGTGAAGTGATGGACAAGCAGGGTCATTTGCGGCAAACCCCAGGGCATCTGAAGGAGATGCCGATGAGTGAAACGCCCCCCGTCATTTACAAGATCGTGGATGCCGCCTTGTGGCAGGAAGCTGCGGAAACGGGTGTTTTCATGGGCGCGGCCATCGATCTTCAGGATGGCTATATTCATTTCTCCACAGCGAGCCAGCTGCACGAAACCGCGCGCAGGCACTTTTCCGGCAAGGACAATCTCGTCCTCGTTGCCGTGGATGGCGGTGCGCTTGGCGACAAGCTGGTTTTCGAACCTTCGCGCGGCGGTGAAGATTTTCCACATCTCTATGCGCCCCTACCATTGAGCGCGGTCCTTTGGGAAACACCTCTCACCCTTGATGACGATGGCTCCCACCAGTTTCCGGAGATTGCATGATGAGCGGATTTTTTTCCTCGATCGGTCGCCGTGGCCTGTTTCTGATGGATCCGGAAGTGGCGCATGGCATGTCGATCGCTGCGCTGCGTTCGGGCTTCATTCCCACCTGCCATGTGCCGCATGATCCGCGCCTGCAGCAGACGGTGGCCGGGCTTGTTTTCCCAAATCCGCTCGGCATGGCGGCAGGCTATGACAAGAATGCGGAAGTGCCGGGTCCACTGCTCAAGCTGGGCTTCGGCTTCACCGAAATCGGCACGGTCACGCCGCGGCCGCAAACGGGCAATCCCAAGCCGCGCATTTTCCGTCTTGTGGAAAATGAGGCGGTCATCAATCGGCTGGGTTTCAACAATGAAGGTCACGCGGCTGCTCTGGCGCGCCTCATGGCAGCCGGGCTGCGCGGCATCGTCGGCGTCAATATCGGCGCCAACAAGGACAGCGAAGACCGTGTTGCGGATTACGTGAGGGGCATCGAGACCTTCTCCTCCGTTGCCTCCTATTTCACGGCCAATATCTCCTCTCCCAACACGCCGGGCCTGCGTGACCTGCAGGCGCGGGAGAGCCTGTCGGCACTGTTAAAGGCCGTTCTGGAAGAGCGCGATGCACAAGCGCAAAAGCTCAACCGCCGCCTTCCCGTCTTTCTCAAGATCGCGCCCGATCTGACAGAGGAAGGGCTGGACGATATAGCAGCCGAAGTGCTGGCGCATAATCTCGACGGCCTGATCGTTTCCAACACAACGCTGTCTCGCAACGGGCTTCGCCCCGGCGCCAACAATCGGGAAACGGGTGGGCTCTCCGGCAAGCCGCTGTTTGATCTCTCCACCACCGTGCTTGCAAAAATGCGCAAACGCGTCGGTCCCGACCTGCCCATTATCGGTGTGGGCGGCGTGTCCTCCGCCGAAACCGCACTCGAAAAAATCCGCGCCGGTGCCGATCTCGTGCAGCTCTATTCCTGCATGGTCTATGAAGGCCCGGCACTGCCCGGCCGTATCGTGCGCGGGCTGTCGGCATTGGTCGAGCGTGAACGCGTCGCCAATATCCGCGAGTTGCGTGATACCACGCTCGACCGCTGGGCCGACCGGCCACTCTAGTCCCCAAACCACCACCTTCACGCCGTAGCGCCCACCCTCCGTCACCCCGGACTTGATCCGGGGTCCAGCGGGTGCGCGTCTGCGCGCCGGGAGATGTCTTTTTCCGACAGCTCCGTCGTTTGAGTCCTCTCGCCTTGCAGACGCAAGGCGGCTGGATCCCGGATCAAGCCCGGGATGACGGAGGAGAGGGGGGCCATCAGATATCGAAGGAGAGGTGGTGCCTCAGGACGCCGAAGGTGGTGTCGTTGAAGGAGAGGGAAGGTGCTGGTGGGGCCGGGTGCAGAGGTAATTGACGAGGAGACAAGTGCCTGTCGTCTGTTGGGGGGGCGGATGCGGGGAGGGCGAAAGCAGACATGTGCGAAGTGGCGGAAGACAGCCATCATACCGCTCGTGGCGATTGAGCGGGGCGACGGCAGCAGGGGGTATTGGAGGAGCCAAAAGAGTAGTAAGTTAACCTCAACCAAACACCGCCACGCCCACCCCACCCTCCGTCACCCCGGACTTGATCCGAGATCCAGCGGGTGCGCGTCTGCGCGCCGGGAGATGTGTTCATCCGGCGGCACAGCGTCGGACCTGCGACAACCGCAGTCACCTATTGGCGCGCGTTATTACCGACACAGCACCATGGCCCAATAGGGCCGGTTCTTCGCCGTCGCATCATAAGCAACGGCCACTCCCAGTCCACCGTAGTTGCCCAGCATGTTCTCCAGATGGTGCGGTGAGCCGATCCAGGCCTTGACGACACGCTCGACGGTATCCTGTCCGGCGGCGACATTTTCCGCCGCGGGCAGGGGCACGCCGCCATCTTTCATGCGGATGAGAAAGCTGTCGGTGAGGCCGATGAGGTGCGCCATTTTCTGGGCCTTGACCATGCGGTTGGCCTGATAGGCGGCGGCCTGCTGGGCGGCGCTGTTGGCAGAAAGCGGCGAAAGTCCCTTCGAGCGGCGAAGCTCGTTGACCATGGGCAGCGCTGCTGCAGTCTCGTCGCGCGTGCCGGCGGCCACGCCCTTGTTGGTTGGGGTAGAGACGCAGGCAGACAGCGCGGCACCGGCGGAGACGAGCACGAAACCGCGTCGCGAAAGCGTGAAGACTGAAGGCTGGGTCATATTATCGGCGGAAGCTCAAAAGGCGCAGGATGATGAAGACGGGCACGACGATGACGGCACCCGCAAGCAGGTAGTCGCCGATGCTGCCCAGCGCGCGGAAACCGGTGTGCCACAGATCGAGCACGAAATCACGCAAGCCGTAAATGATGTTCCATGGCGTCAGGCCGAACACAGCCATGACGAAACCGACGATCAGCGACACGACAAGCAATTTGACGATTGTCCGCGCGACACTATCACCCAGCACCTTATCGACCTCACCGGCCATAGCAGTTCTCCTAACTTCCGGCCAAGACATATGAAGCATCGCCGCACTATGCAAGCTTCAGGGCTTCTCCGGCACCATATTTGCCGCTGCCATGAAATAGGACTTGAGTTTTTTTATGGCTTGAGGAAAGACAGCGCACCTCTTTCAGGGATTTGCGAATGGCCTCAAACCAGTTTTCCTCCGGCGATGCCATCGCAGACCGGCGCGCCGATTATGCCCGTATGCTCGCCGAAAGCGGAGATAACCCGGCTGCTGCGGAATTGATCGAACAGGCGCTGGAACTTGCGCCATCCTGGGCCGCAGGCTGGGTAAAGATGGGGGATTATTGCCAGAAGGCCGGGCAGCGGGAAAAGGCCATTGCCGCCTATGAAACCGTGGACCGCCTTGACCCCGAGGGCATTTTTGCCGCGTCCCTGAAGCTTGCCGTGCTGGGTGCGGCGGAAACGCCGGAGCAGCCGCCAAGTGCCTATGTCGAGGGCCTTTTCGATGATTACGCCGATCGTTTCGAAACATCGCTGGTCGAAAAGCTGGAATACAGCGTGCCGCAAAAACTGGCGGCGCTGATCGAAACCGCCAGACCGGCCAGCGGGCAGTTTGCCTGCATCGTCGATATCGGCTGCGGCACCGGCCTGCTCGGCGTGGAACTTCACGCCTGGACGCAGCGGCTGGAAGGCTTCGATATTTCCACCAATATGCTGGCCAAGGCTGAAGAAAAGGCGATCTATCACCATCTGGCGCAAGCCGATCTTTCGTTGCCTGCGGACACATCCGGCCTTTTTGCAGATGGCCTTGTCCCCCACCGCGCCGATCTGGTCGCGGCTGCCGATGTCATGATGTATCTGGGAAGCCTCGAAACCGTCATGCCGCTCGTTAATGCCCTGCTTTCACCCGTTGGCGTCTTTGCCTTTTCCGTTGAAGATGCGGGAGCCGGTGACGGCTTTGTGCTGCAGCCATCGCTTCGCTATGCGCATTCGGAAACCTATGTGCGGGGCCTGCTGGCCTCTGCGGGTCTGAGAATCATCGATATACAAAAGACGACCATTCGCAAGGACGCCGGAAATCCCCTGTCCGGCATTCTCTTTCTTGCCGGAAAAGCGGCCTGATCTTTTCATTTCTTGCCATTTTGGCAATAGGTCAGCCTTGCTTACGTATCGCTCTTGATACGCAACGTGTTGCAGTGCAAAATATAGCCTATCAGCGCCTCCCCCTCGTCATGATCGGGCGCGGCGATGCACTCTCACACATTCTTTCTGGTTTCGGGGTAGCGCGCATGGCATTCACAAGAAGCGTCTATGGCATGTGGAGTGTCGATCCGGCAAAGCACGCGCCGGTCGAAGACATTCAGGGTATAGTCACCGGCAGCATCGTGTCGGCCCTTGGGTTTTACCTGCTGGCAAAGGTTGGCCTTTTGACCGGTGGCACGGCGGGCGTTGCCTTCCTCATCCATTATGCCTTTGGAATAAGTTTTGGCCTGCTGTTCTTCCTCGTCAATCTGCCGTTCTACTACCTGTCCTTCCGTCGGCTCGGTCTTGCGTTTTCGCTCAAGACCTTCATTGCCATCGCCCTCGTTTCGGTGCTGACAGAGCTGGAGACTCGCTGGATGGTGGTGGAAAGCATCAATCCGCTCTGGGCCGCGCTTCTGGGCGGTCTGTTGCTGGGTTATGGGCTGCTGGCGCTTTACCGTCACCGTGCGAGCCTCGGCGGCATCGGCATTCTCGCCATCTACATACAGGATCGCTTCGGCATTCGGGCCGGTCTCATCCAGCTTGCATTCGACAGCTGCGTCATGATTGCCGCCTTCTCGATCATCAACCCGCAGACGGTGATCTATTCCATTGTGGGCGCCTTCGTTCTCAACCTGTTCCTGGCCATCAATCACCGCTCGGATCGCTATATCGTCGTTCGTTGATCTCTTGAATTTTCACCCGCTACAGCGCAAAGAATAACAGGCATTGCGGGGTGATCATGAGCGACATAGCAGAAAGCAAACGTATCCGTTTCTGGGCATCGACGCCTGATCGGCATTCCGTGGTAGAGGATGCGCAGGCGGTTATTGCGGGCAGCATGTTGGCGTCGCTCGGTGTCGTCCTCCTGTCCGGCGGTGGCCTGTTGACGGGCGGTGTGGTTGGCGTCGCATTTCTTTTGCATTATGCGACCGATATCAGCTTCGGCCTTTTGTTCTTTCTTGCCAATGTGCCCTTTTATTTTCTGGCCTTTCGGCGACTTGGGCTCGCCTTTACCATCAAGACCTTCTGTGCGGTTGCGCTGACCTCGCTGCTGTCGGAATATCTCCCGCAGCTTATCGTGCTTGAGAACGTCAATCCCATCGTCGCCGCCCTGTTTGGCGGGCTGGTAGTTGCGGCCGGAATGCTGGCGTTGTTTCGCCACCGCACCAGCCTTGGCGGCTTCGGCATTCTGGCGCTCTATCTGCAGGATCGCTTCGGCATTCGCGCCGGTCTTGCGCAACTGGCCTTCGATTGCACCGTCCTCGTCTGCGCTTTCTTCGTCGCAACGCCTTTCATCATTCTCTGCTCCATCCTCGGTGCGCTGGTGATGAACCTCGTCATTGCCGTCAATCACCGCAATGACCGCTATATCGCCATGTGAGGCCCTTCTTTTTCGCCAGCATTTCACTACTTTAGTGCTGTGAAACACACCGAGCCCCCCAGTTCCGGCCTAGATGTCGGCACCCTGCCTTTGTCCTTCCAGAAATGGTTCGGCGAAAAGGGCTGGAGCCCACGCGCCCACCAGCTGGAACTATCCGCACGGGCGCGGGCTGGCGAAAACATGCTGCTGATTGCGCCGACCGGTGCCGGCAAGACGCTGGGCGGCTTCATGGCATCGCTGACTGATCTCGCAGGGCGGGGCAAGGTGCCGCCGGGGTCTGCATTCGTTGGCGTCCACACGCTCTATATCTCGCCACTGAAAGCGCTTGCCGTCGATATCGAGCGCAACCTGATGAAGCCGGTATCGGAAATGGGGCTGCCCATCTCGGTCGAGACCCGCACCGGCGATACGCCGCAGGCGAAACGCCAGCGCCAGAAGCTGAAGCCGCCGGATATTCTGCTGACAACACCGGAACAGGTCTCGCTGCTTCTCGCCAACAAGGAAGCAGAACGCTTCTTCAAGGACCTGAAATATGTCGTGCTGGACGAGCTTCACTCGCTCGTCACCTCCAAACGCGGCCATCTCCTGTCGCTGGCCATTGCCCGCATTCGCAAGCACGCGCCATCCATGCGCACCATCGGCCTTTCCGCCACCGTCGCCGACGCCATGGATCTGCAACGCTATCTCAGCCCGCAACGGGAAGGCGAACCCACCGCCGGTCTCATCACCGTCGATGGCGGCGCAAAGCCTGACATCGCGATACTCGGCACGGAAGAGCGCATTCCATGGTCCGGCCACTCGGCCCGCTATGCCATGCAGGACCTCTATCCGGCCTTGAAAGCCCACAAGACGACGCTGATCTTCGTCAATACCCGCTCGCAGGCCGAGCGTATTTTCCAGGAACTCTGGACCATCAATGACGACAATCTGCCGATTGCCCTGCATCACGGCTCGCTGGATGCGGGCCAGCGCCGCAAGGTGGAAGCGGCCATGGCCGACAACAAGCTGCGCGCCGTCGTCGCCACCTCAACGCTTGATCTCGGCATAGACTGGGGCGATGTCGATCTTGTCGTCCATGTCGGTGCACCCAAGGGTGCAAGCCGCCTTGCCCAGCGCATTGGCCGCGCCAACCACCGCATGGACGAGCCTTCCAAGGCCATTCTCGTTCCCGCCAACCGCTTCGAAGTCATGGAATGTCGTGCAGCGCTGGATGCCAATTACATCGGCGCGCAGGATACGCCGCCGATTGCCGAGGGTGCGCTGGATGTGCTGGCCCAGCATGTGCTGGGCATGGCCTGCGCCGAACCTTTCGATGCCGATGAGCTCTACCGCGAAGTCACGACCGCATCGCCCTATTATGGCCTGCCGCGCGAGACCTTCGATCGCGTGGTGGATTTCACCGCGACAGGCGGTTACGCCCTGCGCACCTATGAACGTTACGCCCGCATCCGCCAGACGAAAGAGGGACTCTGGCGCGTCTCGAACCAGCAGGTGGCGATGCAGTACCGCCTCAACCTCGGCACCATCGTCGAGGCCGCCGAACTCAATGTCCGCATGGTCAAGCGCAATGCCAAGGGCACGGTCGGGCGCGGCGGCATGTCGCTTGGCAAGGTCGAAGAGTATTTTCTGGAGCAACTGGTGCAGGGCGATACCTTCCTCTTTGCAGGCAAGGTTTTGCGCTTCGAAGGCATCAGGGAAAACGAATGTCTGGTCAGCCAGGCCTTTTCCATGGACCCGAAAATCCCCTCCTATGCGGGCGGCAAGTTTCCGCTTTCCACCTATCTGGCGGATCAGGTCCGCTCCATGCTGGCCGATCCCGCCCGCTGGCACGCCCTGCCGGATCAGGTGCGCGACTGGCTGGCCATCCAGAAGGAAAAATCCATCATCCCCAAGCGGGATGAGCTTCTGGTCGAGACCTTTCCCTTCCGCAAACGCTTCTTCATGGTCATGTATCCTTTCGAGGGGCGGCTGGCCCACCAGACGCTTGGCATGTTGCTGACAAGGCGGCTGGAGCGGGCCGGAGCCAAGCCCATGGGCTTCGTCGCCACAGATTATTCGCTGGCCATCTGGGCGCTGGAGGATATGGGTAGGCGTCTGCAATCGGACCGGCTTTCGCTCACCGACCTCCTGGACGAGGATATGCTGGGAGACGATCTGGAAGCATGGTTGGACGAGTCCTTCATGCTCAAGCGCACCTTCCGTAACTGCGCCATCATTTCCGGCCTCATCGAGCGCCGCCATCCCGGCAAGGAAAAGACCGGGCGGCAGGTCACGGTGTCTGCCGATCTTATTTATGACGTTCTTCGCAGCCATGAGCCCGATCACATTCTGCTGGAGGCCACGCGTCGCGATGCCGCAGCCGGACTTTTGGACATTGGCCGTCTTGGCGATATGCTAAGGCGAATCAAGGGTCACACCACCCATTGCGCTCTGGAGCATGTTTCGCCGCTGGCCGTGCCGGTCATGATGGAAATCGGGCGCGAAACCGTGGCCGGTCAGGCGCAGGATGATGTGCTGGCCGAAGCCGCCGATGAGCTGATTGCGGATGCGATGTCATGATGCATCGGGCGCAAGGACATGAAGGACAAAACCGAGACGTGCTGAGCCGACTTGCCTTAAGCGACAAATTTGCCACCGGCTTTGAATGCCTCGGCTCCGAAACCGCCATCAATGGCGTTGCCGGCTGGTGCGATCCGCTGGGCGGGCTTTACTTGCCGGATCTGTCGCTGCTGGTCGTGTCCGATTTGCACCTGGAAAAAGGCGCCGCCTTCGCTCGTCGCGGGCGCCTGCTGCCCCCTTACGATACCATCGCAACGCTGAAGATTCTGTCCTCGCTGATTACCCGCTACGATCCGAAAATCGTCGTCAGCCTTGGCGATAATTTTCATGATCGCATCGGCTCACAGCACCTGCCGCTGCCGCTTCGCGATCTCATCAAGGACATGGCCAAGGGCCGCGAGTGGATCTGGATCAACGGCAACCACGATCCCGATGGCACGGTCGATCTGCCGGGCTCGTCCAGCGACGAATTGTTTTACGGCAATCTCGTCTTCCGGCATGAGCCGAAGCTGGGCGCATCCGCTGGCGAAATCGCCGGGCACCTGCATCCCGCCGCCACCGTGCGCCGCCGCGACAAATCCGTGCGCCGCCCCTGCTTCGCCACCGACGGCACCCGCCTCCTCATGCCAGCCTTTGGGGTGTTGAGCGGCGGTCTGGACTTGCGCCACAAGGCGATGAAGGGCCTCTTCGACCACACCTCGCTCGTCGCGCACCTCATGGGTCGCGACCGCATTTATTCGGTACGATTTGGAAATCTCATCGGCTAGGCCTTGGGCACTTAATCGCGTCTGAACAGAAGGCTTGCGCCCCAGCCGGTTATGACGGCCAGCAATACGCACAGGATACCATAGACGATGGGAGTCTGGTGGGCGGCATCGGTGATGGCCTGTTCCATGCCGGTTTTCACCACGCGCAGCCGCAGTTCCTTTTGCGCAACGGGCGCTCCGCTCTTGAACAGATAGGCGCGGGCGGTGTGTACGCCATTTGGCACATTGGCGGGCAGGCGCAGCGTGGCCCAGAAGAGGCCGGTGCGTTCCAGTCGAACGCCTGTGGTGTCGTTGCGATAGATGCCGCTGGAAAGCTTCAGGCGGCGATAGGCTTCCTGGAAGTCGTAGACATTGTCCGGTACGCCGGAAAACACGGCGCTGCGCAGCGGCAGATGTTCCACCCCAAGACCCATGGCGGTCAGCGTTCCGGCGGTGGCAATGTCCTGAATGTTGCGGGTGCTGGCCATGGAATAGGATTCCGGCAGCGGCGCGAAGGTTATCGCACTGGTGTTGATCCAGATGCCTGCGACCCGGCTTTTCTTGCGCACGGTGGAATATTCATTCGGGCCCTCCAGCGTCACCACGATGTCGTACTGGCCGATGGCCAGCAGCAGTTGGTCGGCATTGTTGAGAGCGCCGAACATGGTGAAGTCGGCGCCGCGAAAATCGGACGCGATGGAGATTTCGGTGGTCGAGGCGCCGATCTCGATGTTTTCCTGCAGGGTGCGAGACTGCCCCGACGCATCCGGCGAAATCGCCAGCGGCGGTGTCTGCGCGAAAGCCGTTCCGCAAAGCGTGCAAAAAAGGGTGGCAAGCAGGGCGCTGCGGATCAATAGCCCAGCCCTCCCACGGCGACGGAAAACAGATCGTCCGGTTTGATGACGAGGGTGATCGCAAGCCTGACGCCGACCGCCAGAACCAGAAGCGCCAGCAGCGCGCGCAGCTGTTCGCCGCGCAGTTTCTGGCCCACGCGCACACCATATTGCGCACCGACCACACCCGCCAGCATCAGGATGAAGGCCAGCACGATATCGACGGAATAGTTCGTCGCGGCCTGAACGATCGTGGTGTAGGCGGTCACGAAAATGATCTGGAACAGCGACGTCCCAACCACGACATTGGTGGGAATGCGCAAAAGATAGATCATGGCGGGCACCATGATGAAACCGCCGCCAACGCCCATGACCGAGGTCAGAACACCGATGCCGAAGCCGAGCACGATGATGGGGATGACGCTGAGATAGAGCTTCGATTTCTTGAAGCGCATCTTGAGGGGCAGGCGGTGCACCCAGTTGTGGTGGCCGGGACGGCGAAGCGGCACCGTCTCGTTGCGGGCGGTGCGGCGAATGGCGGAAATGCTTTCCTTCAACATCAGCGCGCCGACGGTGGAAAGCAGGATGACGTAAAGCAGCGAAATGATCAGGTCCAGCTGGCCGATGCTGCGCAAAAGCGTAAACAGCCATACGCCGAGCGTGGCCCCGCACAGGCCGCCGATCAGAAGCACGGTTCCCAGCTTCACATCCAGCGTGCCACGCCTGAAATGGGAGATGGAGCCCGAGACCGAAGAGGCGACCACCTGGTTTGCGCCGGTTGCCACGGCAACCACGGGCGGAATGTTGTAGAAGATCAGAAGCGGGGTGATCAGGAAGCCGCCGCCCACGCCGAACATGCCGGACAGAAAGCCCACAGCCGCGCCCATGCCGAGAATGATGAAGATATTCACCGAAAGTTCTGCAATGGGCAGATAGACAGTCACATCAGGACCTCGGGCATCGTTCCGTGCAAAAAGGCAAAGCCGCCTCAAGGCAAGCTTCACCACGAATGGGGTGGTATCGGTCGAGAAATGGCAAAGGCAGAAGCCTTGCGACCTTCCACTGTTCATGCCCATGGTGGGCATGACTGTCAATTATTCAACGGGAAATACGTTGATAATTTGGAAAGATCGGCAAACTGCCGGATTACTTGTTGCGAGCCAGCAACTCGGTAACCAGCTCATCGGTAATACGGCCGTCCGGTGTGTGACCGATGGACTTCTGGAAGTCCTTGATTGCCAGAACCGTGTTGCGGCCCAGCTTTCCATCCGGCTCGCCCGCCTTGAAGCCATTGTTGTTTAAGATGGCCTGGATGTTGCGGATCGCCTTCTGCATGTCGACGGATGAGGTCTTGATCTCTTCGCCGCCTGTCCATTCCGCTGGCGGGTTGACGGAGTTCGCATCATCATTGAGCGGGGTGACCTGCCAGGCATTGACAGCGGCCTTGGCGGTATCCAGCTGCGCGGGCGTCATGGCCTTGGCCACGTCGTCGCGCTTCTGGCCGGCATCGGCATCGCCATCACGGGCGGCAATTGCAAACCATTTGTAGGATTCTTCAAGGCTCCGGGCAACGCCGCTGCCACGCGCATAGAGAATGGCAAGGTTGAACTGGCTGTCACGAACGCCGAGGTTGGACGCGCGGATGAACCACTCTGCCGCCGCATTGAAATCCGGTGCGCCTGCAGCGTCGGAGGCGAGCAGAACGGCTAGGTTGTGCATGGCGCCCGCATTGCCCTGATCCGCGGCCAGCTGGTAGTACCGCTTGGCTTCGGACAGGTTGCGCTCGACACCGTTTGCCTTCTCATACATGTTTCCGAGGCGATACTGAGCCGGTGCGAGGCCGCGGTCTGCCGCAAGCTTGTACCACTTGGCAGCCTCGGCACGGTCGGATGGGACGCCGCGGCCATCGGTGTAGCGTGCGCCGATTTCAAACAAAGCCAGCCGGTCGCCCTTGGCAGCTGCGTCCGCCAGGGACTGAGGTGCAATGCCTGCCGGAACGGCAATCGTTTCGGCTGGTTGAGCGGCTGCGTCCTTTTTGAACTGGGCCTGCTGTGCGTCGGAGACAGCGGTTGCGGGCTGCAGGTGCTCCACTACGCCGGTGGACCGGGCGGCTGGCGCAACCGAAATCGTCGGCGTTTCCTGCGGAAGGCGCGCGCCGCCAATCGGCCTTGTGTCGATCAGATGATCGCCCTTGTCGGCTTCGGCCTGCATCCGTTCGCCCGCAGCTATGGCGTTTTCATCCATGGTGCTGTCAGAGGGAAGCGTCACGGCAGGGTCTACACCGGCGGGCTTTGCCTCGACCGGTACAACGGAAGCAGCCGGCGCCTCGACAGGCGCCTGGGCCGGTGCCGGTGCAGAACCGCTCGATGCTGGTTCGCTTGAGGATGGCTCGGTGGTGAGGGCGGGCGGGGCGGTCTCGCTACCGACGAGCGACTTGATCGCAGGCATTGCCATCATGGCCAGAAGAATGGCGCCAATGCCCAGAAGCAGGGGACGGCGGTAACGGGAAAGGGCGGAGCCTTCCTTTTCGGCATTCGTCGTCTTGGCACGCGGAGAACGTTGCGCGGCACTCCGGTCGGGCACGCTTTCCTGCGCGGCGGCCTGGGCAGCACGGCGGGCGGCCGCAATGAAGTCGGCACGGCTGTCGCCCTCGACGGTGCCATTGCGGGCAGCAGCCGTCTGGCTGGCACGCACACGCTCGAGAATCTTCTTGATGTCAGGCGCACCGGAGCCGGGCTCCAGCAGCTCGGTTTCCATGTCCGCCTGCAGCGTGTCGACGGGGTCGAGCGCCGGTGCAGGATCGATCTGCTGGCGCTGCGCGGCCTTCGGCGTTTCTGCTTCCTGCGTCTTGGCGGCGCTGGATTTGAAGCGACGGGTCAGCCCTGAGAGAATGCTGCGTTTTTCAGGAACAGCCGTCTTTTCTGCCTCGGGCGGCAGCGGCGCATCGGAAAGCAGCGCGGTTTCGGCGTCTACCGCTGTTTCAAACGAAGAACGGTCGTCCCTGGCAATCAGCCCTTCTGCCGGAAAGGTCGCGGCAGGCATACGTGCCACGCTTTCGTAAGCGGCCCAGTCATCTGCCGGAAGCGATGCGGATTGTGCAGCCGTCGGGCGATTGTCGAGCGTGTCGAGACGTCCGGCAATCTGGACCAGCGTTTCATGCAGCGCTTCGAAAGTCCGGTGCGTGCGCTCTTCTGTGTTGCGGCTGAGACCTTCCAGCTTGCGCAGATCATTGGCAAGCTCGGTCAGGATGACCATGTCCGCATTGCTGGCGGTCTGCGCCAGATTGTTGCGCGTATGCGCCTCAAGAACAGCTTCCGCCGCCTGACGTGCAGCCTCGATGATATATTCGTCGCTGGACGCCATATAGTCTTCGATATTGGCCATGCGCCGGTCGAGTTCCGGCGACATCTCGCCAGCACCAGCCGCGGGTGCTCGGGTCTCATCCAGCTTGGTGGCAATGTCGCTCAGGCGGTCTTCGAGGCGCTTGAAGGCCGTGTCATAGGACGCGTTGGATGGCGCGGCAGGCTTGGCTTCGATCTCTTCGATGCGCCGCGCGATCTTTTCCAGCCGCTCGGCCAGCTTGTCGTTGACAGCGCCATTGCCGAGTTCATCGATCTTGCGGGAAATCTCGGTCAGGAAGGAGGTCAGTTCCGGCTGGCTGGACGGGCGCTGCGAACGCTCCAGAAGCAGCGAAAGCTGATCCAGCCGGTCTCCCAGTTGCGAGACGCTGCGGTCGGTAGACAGCTCCTCGATGCGGGTCGTCAATGCATCCAGACGCGCGCCGAGGGCGTCCGCTGGCTTTTCCTTTGCCTCTGCTGCGCGCTTCAGCATCTCGATCTGCGAGGTGAGACTTTCCAGCCGGTCTTCCAGGCGCTCCGCCATGGAGGTATCGAAGGAGGAGGCCGCGCGGCTTCCCGTCGCGGATATCGCCCGGCTGATCTCGTCAAGACGCTCGTCCAGACCGGAGAAATGTTCGCCAAATGCCTGTTCGTTCGGCTGGATGTGACGGCCCAGCTGCTCGACTGCGCTGGCAATGGTCAGCAGTTTTTCTTCGAGTGCCCGGACGGCAGAGGAATTGCCGCTCATCGAACCCAACTGGCCCTTGATATCGTCCAGGCGGTAAGCGAGTGAAACGATCTCTTCCTGCAGCGGGGCGGTGTCGAAACCGCGCAGCGTGTCGTTGACGCTATCGAAGCGCTGCTCCATGCGGTGCATACTGTCTTCGCGCGCTACTTGGTCCATCAGGCTGCGCAATTCCTCGAATTCGCTGCGAAGGGCCTGCGCATCCGGCAGGGAGCTTCCACCCATCCGCTCGATGCTCGCCGCCAGCCGCGCGACGTCCTCGCGAATATCCTCGGCGAAATCCTGGTTTTCGGCAAAGGAGCGAATGTTGCGCAGCTCGGAGCGCACACCCTGCATTTCGCGGGCAACGCCTTCGGTAATCTCGTGCTTCAATTCCTGACGCAGGCTGACCAGTGCTTCCGCCACTTCGCGCAGCGCCGCATCGCCCTGACTTGGCGCTGGCGGTGCCGCGCGCTCGATACGGGCCGTGGGGCGTGGCCGTGAAGCTGGAATGGCTGTGGAGGAGCGATAGTCACGCTCGACATAGCGGCGGTCATGATCGCGCTCGGCCACCATGTCAGCACCACGGGCAGTGTCCGCCTGCTGTCGCTCCCAACGGGCATCGAGCGCCTGCTGGCGCTGCCGGATTTCGTTGACCGGATCAAAACGCGGCTTTGCCGGGGCATGGGCCGGGCTATCCTGAAATGCGGGGCGTTCGCGCTCGGAGCGCGTAGAATGATTGTCATAGGATGGGCGAGCGGCCTTCGCGCCCAGAAGATCCTCGATACGGGCCTCCAGGCCTTCAATGGTGCGGTTAAGCGCGTCCAGAGATGATCTGTCGTTTTGACGATGGGAATTCGATCGTAATCCGTTCATCTTCCTGCTCGCTTCGTCGTTGCCCGGTTTGCCTGTCTCGCTGCCCATGGGGCCGTGAAACACTGAGTTCTTGCTATTTGTTTGGTGGAACACCCCATGTGCGAAGCAGTCCGTCCACTAGGAACATTTCGCCATATTTGGTAAACAATTGGTTAACCATGTTGCGGCTTATTTAACTTTTTCTTCATATATCGAGGAGCAGTCATCTCTCAGCCCTGAAAACCCTGGTCTTTCCCGAGGTTTCTAAAGAATACACTGCCGTCCATATTTATCGTGAAAGCTATTTGACGTTTACGCGCACGTCAAATATTGTAAGCCCCATGTTGGTGCCGGAGCAGTCCGGCGAACGGTGCGGAGGATCATCGGTAATGCCTGTTTACAAGGCCCCAGTTAAAGACACCCTTTTCATTCTCAATGATGTGCTCGGCATAGAGCGCTACAACAATCTTCCCGGTTTTGAAGATGCCACGGCCGATATGATCGAAGCGATCACCGGCGAGGCGGCGAAGCTTGCCGAAGAGCAGCTCTTCCCGCTCAACCTGTCTGGCGACAGCCAAGGCTGCAAGCGCGCCGAAGATGGTTCGGTCTCTGTTCCCGATGGTTTCAAGCAGGCCTACGATGCCTATTGCGAAGGTGGCTGGACCGGCCTTGCCGTGCCGCCTGAATATGGCGGGCAGGGGCTTCCCTACACACTTCACGCTGCTATCGGCGAGTATATGTCATCGGCCAACCTGTCGCTGATGATGTATCCAGGCCTCACGCAAGGCGCGATCGCTGCCATTCTGGCGCATGGCTCCGAAGAGCAGAAGCAGACCTATCTGCCGAAGATGGTCGAGGGCACATGGTCCGGCACCATGAATTTGACAGAGCCGCATTGCGGCACTGATCTCGGTCTTCTGCGCACCAAGGCGGTGCCGCAGCCGGACGGCTCCTACAAGATTTCCGGCCAGAAGATTTTCATCTCTGCTGGTGAACACCCCATGACCAGCAACATCATCCATCTGGTCCTCGCCCGCATTGAAGGCGCACCGGAGGGGACCAAGGGCATTTCGCTCTTCATCGTGCCGAAATTCCTCGTCAACGGCGATGGCTCGGTCGGTACGCGCAACGGTGTGGTCTGCGGCGCGCTTGAGCACAAGATGGGCATTCACGGCAATGCAACCTGCGTCATGAACTATGATGATGCGACGGGCTATCTCATTGGCGCGGAGAACAAGGGCCTTTCGGCCATGTTCGTGATGATGAACGAGGCTCGCCTCGGCGTTGGCCTGCAGGGCCTGTCGGTTGGCGAAATCGCCTATCAGAACGCCGTCGAATATGCCCGTGAGCGCATTCAGGGCCGCTCTCTCTCCGGTGCGAAGGCGCCCGAGAAGAAGGCCGATCCGATCATCGTTCACCCCGATATCCGCCGCACGCTGATGACCATCAAGGCCTATAATGAGGCTGGCCGCGCTTTCCTTCTGTGGACCGCCCTGCAATCGGACATCGCCCACCGCGCAGCCGATGAAAAGGAACGCCAGACGGCGGATGACCTGCTTGGTCTTGTCACCCCCATTCTCAAGGGTGTGCTGACCGACAAGGGCTTCGACCATGCCGTGATGGCGCAGCAGGTGTTTGGCGGCCACGGCTATATCGAAGAACATGGCATGAGCCAGTATGTGCGCGATGCGCGCATCACCATGATCTATGAAGGTGCCAACGGCATCCAGGCGCTCGACCTCGTGGGCCGTAAGCTGGGCCTCAATGGTGGCCGTGCGGTCATGGCGCTCTTCAAGGAAATCGGTGATTTCTGTGAGGAAAACCGTGCCGATGAGAACCTGACGCTTTACACCAAGGGCCTGAAGAAGGGCCTGAACGACCTGCAGGCCGCGACCATGTGGTTCATGCAGCACGCCATGGCTAAGCCCGACAATGCCGGTGCCGGTTCCACCGACTACATGCACCTCTTCGGCCTCGTCGTTCTGGGTTACATGCAGGCGCGCATGGCAAAGGCTGCCCAGGCGGCACTGTCGTCGGGCTCTTCCTCAGACGAGGACTATCTCAAGACCAAGCTGGTGACGGCAAAGTTCTTCATGGAGCGAATCCTGCCGGAGACGGCATTGCGCAAGACGCGCATCGAAGCCGGTGCCGACACAATGATGGAACTGGCTGCGGAAGCGTTTTGACGGTGGAGCTTGAAGTCCTCTCATTGAAATGAGGGGGCTGCCTGCGCACCAGAAATTTCGAAGGCGCCCACGCGCCGACAGGGAGATGAGACATGACTGACGTTTATATTTACGACCACGTCCGCACGCCACGCGGGCGCGGCAAGAAGGACGGTTCGCTGCACGAAGTGCCTTCCGTTCGTCTGGCCGCCAAGACGCTGGAGGCGATCCGCGACCGCAACGGGCTTGATACCGCAACCGTCGATGACATCATTATGGGCTGCGTCGATCCGGTCATGGATGCTGGTGCCGTCATCGCCAAGGGCGCGGCCTTTGAGGCTGGATATTCGACCAAGGCGCCGGGAATGCAGATTTCGCGGTTCTGCGCATCGGGTCTGGACGCCATCAACTTCGCAGCTGGCAAGGTTGCCGCCGGTTCGGATGAAATCGTCATTGCGGGCGGCGTGGAAAGCATGTCGCGCGTTGGCATGGGCATGTCCGGTGGTGCCTGGTACATGGATCCTTCGGTCAGCTTCCCGGCCTATTTCATGCCGCAGGGTGTCTCCGCCGATCTGATCGCGACCAAATACGGCTTCAGCCGTGACGATGTGGATGCCTATGCGGTAGAAAGCCAGAAGCGCGCAGCGCATGCCTGGGAAAACGGTTACTTCAAGAATTCCGTCATTCCCGTGAAGGACCAGAACGGCATCACCATTCTTGACCGTGACGAGCATATGCGCCCCGGCACCGACATGCAGGCGCTCGCTTCGCTCAACGCATCCTTCCAGATGCCCGGCGAAATGGGTGGCTTCGAGGCTGTCGGCATCATGGCGCACCCCGAAGTGGAGCGTATCAATTACGTTCATCACGCGGGCAATTCCTCAGGCATCGTCGATGGCGCGGCTGCCGTGCTGGTTGGTTCCAAGGCCGGTGGCGAGAGCATGGGCCTGAAGCCACGCGCCCGCATCCGCTCCTTTGCCAATATCGGCTCCGACCCGGCGCTGATGCTGACCGGTCCTGTGGATGTGACCGAAAAGCTGCTGGCGAAGACCGGCATGTCGATTGCCGATATCGACCTCTTTGAATTGAATGAAGCTTTTGCAGCCGTGGTTCTGCGTTATCTTCAGGCCTTCGACATCAGCCACGACAAGATGAACGTCAATGGCGGCGCGATTGCCATGGGTCACCCGCTGGGTGCCACCGGCGCGATGATCCTTGGCACGGTTCTGGACGAGCTGGAACGCCGCGATCTCAACACCGCACTGGTCACGCTCTGCATTGGCGCGGGCATGGGCACGGCAACGGTTATCGAGCGGGTTTGATTGGGGCACGAGCATGGCGGGCTATCAGAACGAGACGAAGCGGCACTTCCAGACGAGGCAACTCGACAAGGACATGGCCGAGGCTGCTGAAGCAGCCGGTCACGTTACGCCTGCCGCCAGCCACGCACGGATGAAGGCAGAAGGACGAGGACTGATCATTGTTCTCGCTCTGCTTGTCGTTCTGCTTTGCTACCTGCTCGGCGTCTTCGGTTAGCACAAGAAATTCAGGGAAGAGGAATCCCAAGATGAGCACTTACACCAATTTCACCGTCGAGACCGACGCAGACGGCATTGCCCTTGTGACATGGGACATGCCGGAAAAATCCATGAACGTCTTTACGGCGGAAGTCATGGAAGAGCTGAACGCAATCGTTGACGCCACCGTTGCAGATGCGGCGGTCAAGGGCGTGGTCTTCACGTCTGGCAAGAGCAGCTTTTCCGGCGGCGCGGACCTGTCGATGATCAAGTCCATGTTCTCCTTCTACAATGAAGAGAAGGAAAAGGACCCGGATCAGGCAGCAAAGAAGCTGTTCGATCTGGTCGGCAAGATGAATGGGCTGTTCCGCAAGATTGAAACCAATGGCAAGCCCTGGGTTTCCGCCATCAACGGCACCTGCATGGGTGGCGCGCTGGAACTTTCGCTGGCCTGCCATGGCCGTGTCGCTTCAAATGCAAAGAGCGTCAAGCTGGCGCTGCCAGAAGTCAAGGTTGGCATTTTCCCCGGTGCCGGTGGCACGCAGCGTGTTTCCCGCCTGACTGATGCGCAATCCGCCCTACAGATGATGACGACCGGCCAGTCGCTGACTGCGAGCCGCGCCAAGGCCATGAACCTCGTGCATCAGGTGGTGGAGCCGGATCAGTTGATCCCCGCCGCCAAGCAGATGATCAAGGATGGACTGAAACCCGTCGCCCCGTGGGATGAAAAGGGCTTCAAGGCCCCCGGCGGCGGGATCTGGACGCCAGCGGCCGCCCAGCTCTGGCCTGCCGCACCGGCCATCCTGCGCCGTGAAAGCGCTGGCAACTACCCGGCAGCACTTGCCATCCTGAAATGCGTTTATGAGGGCCTGCAATTGCCCTTCGACACGGCCCTGAAGGTGGAGCAGCGCTACTTCACGGAAATCCTTCGCTCCAAGGAAGCCTTCGGGATGATCCGCTCGCTGTTCATTTCCATGCAGGAACTGGGCAAGGGCGCACGCCGCCCCGCCGGTCAGCCCAAGAGTGATCTGAAACATGTCGGCATTGTTGGTGCAGGCTTCATGGGTGCTTCCATCGCTTATGTCACTGCTGTTTCGGGTCTTGATGTGACCCTGATCGACCGTGATGACGAAGCCGCCGCCAAGGGCAAGGCCACCTGCGAAGGTCTGGTGAAAGACTCGGTCGGCAAGGGCCGCATGACGCAGGATGAGGGAGCAGCCATTCTCGCCCGCATCACGCCAAGCTCCGACTATGCCTCCCTCAAGACAGCAAATCTCGTCATCGAAGCCGTGTTCGAGGACCGCGATGTGAAGAAGGGCGTGATCGAAGCCGTCGAAGGTGTTCTGCCGGAAGGCGCTATCTTCGCCTCCAACACGTCAACCTTGCCCATCACCGGGCTTGCACAGAACTCCATGCGCCCGAGCGACTTCATCGGCATCCACTTCTTCTCGCCGGTTGAAAAGATGATGCTGACGGAAGTCATTCTGGGCAAGGATACAGGGGACAAGGCGCTCGCCGTGGCGCTGGATTACGTTGCCAGAATCAAAAAGACGCCGATCGTCGTCAATGACACGCGCGGCTTCTTCGTCAACCGCTGCGTGCTGCGTTACATGGCCGAAAGCTATGACATGCTGATCGAGGGCGTGCCTCCGGCAATGATCGAGAATGCTGCGAAGTTCGCGGGGATGCCGGTAGGCCCGCTGGCGCTCAACGACGAGGTGGCGATTGATCTTTCCTACAAGATCCTGAAAGCCACCATCGCCGATCTGGGCGACAAGGCCGTCGATGGCAGACATATGGAACTGGTCAAGAAAATGGTGGAAGGCGAGGGACGCTTTGGTCGCAAGAACGCCAAGGGTTTTTATGAATATCCCGCCAAGCCTGCCAAGAAGTCGCTCTGGCCCGGCCTGAAGGACATGTATGCGCAGAAGAAGCCTGAAGATGTTGATATGGATGTGCTGAAACAGCGCTTCCTCGTTACCATCGCGCTGGAAGCCGCCCGCACGGTTGAAGAGGGCATCGTCACTGATCCCCGCGAGGCCGATGTCGGCTCCATTCTCGGCTTCGGCTTTGCGCCTTACACCGGCGGCGCTCTCTCCTATATCGATGGCATGGGCGTGAAGGTCTTCGTTGATCTGGCGGAAAAACTTGCAGAGTCCTATGGGCCCCATTTCAAGCCCACACCGCTTTTGAAGGACATGGCCGCAAAGGGTGAAACCTTCTACGGACGCTTTGATCCTTACGGCAATGCTGCCCAGGCAGCATGAAGCCATCTAGATCATACAATCGACAGGCCCTGCGGGGCCTGTTTTCGTATCCTGTCTGCTAGAACTTCTGCTCCCCTGCCGACGCATTGAAGACCATCGTCATTTTGCATCCTTTTTCCCGCTGCTGCGTTTGCAGGACAGTCACCGTCCGCACGCGATTGTCGCGTCGGGAATCGCTGTTTACCAATGAGGAAAATCGAATGAGGGCGCCAGTACGATCCCATGGTTTCGACAAGCCATCCGACCTTGAAGACGAGCTTTCCGAGCTTGACGAGACCTTGAGCAACGAGCCGAAACATCCGGCGCTAAGAGCAAGGACACAGGACACGGCCCCTTCGCCAATCCAGCTGGAGCTTGACGATCTGCGCCAGCAAATTGAAGACATTCGCATCGACATCGAAAACCTCAAGGCTTCGAGATCGGCAAAGAGCCGCAAGAACAACAGCGCTGCCTCTGACGTCGCCAACTGGCTCCCGGTCGTGCGCTCGGTCGCCATCACATCATTGGCGGGCCGCATATTCGCATCGTCACCCATCATGGCATTGCTTGTCGCAGGAGTTCCCTTCGCGCTAGGCCTGTCTGCAGGCTCTAAATAACCGTGGTGGCAGAGGGTAGGGCGGTAACCTGCTGTCACGCCCTCTGCCCCACCCATCGCATTTGAAATACTGGCGCCGAATGCGACGATTGCAGGTCTCCGCTTTGCCTATCCACAGGGCCTTTCCAGCGCTTCCAAAAAACTGTCAAAAAAGTTTCGTCTGGTGCTTGCCATGGCCGAACAAGATGTTATAACCCCGCTCACTTCCGGGGCAGCAAGCTTCTCCGGCGCTTGAAAAAGCGAAGGTTCTTCAAGAGCCTGTAGTGCCCGGATAGCTCAGTTGGTAGAGCAGCGGATTGAAAATCCGCGTGTCGGTGGTTCAAATCCGCCTCCGGGCACCATTTAAATCCCTAAGTCGTTGTTGGTGCTTGACTCGCTACAGAATTCTTTCTGTTGCTGCTGAGAGTACCTGTTCTATTGCTGCCGCAACTCGAGGGAAGGTTGCCTTGGCGTTGTCTTTTCGAACTCTGGCATGATTCTTAGTGCGCCGATAAGAAACTTCCGCATCTCACACGGCACGTGACACTACGACCTCTTGTCGACCTCCTGAGAATTCCCTGTTCAGCCACGCGGCCGCATAAGCGTCTGCTAAGATTACGGACGCGCGAACACCTCGGTCGATTTGTGGCTTTCTGAGGCGGATGCCCTCCCACGGCCAGAGAGTGCGAGAAATCATCGTGACATGGAGACCGGCGCCGATTTTCCTTATTTTTCCCGCATCGGACGGTGTCTTATTCCGGCCTCGCGGCTCATCCCCAACGCAAAAGTTACCAGTCTATTAACAGAAAACGCACACCGCGCACCTCCGGTAACGTGAGTTGTAACTAAAATACAACAGGTGGGTCGTTGCGTACTTTCAAATATGACGAAATTCGACTCTACAAGGTTGCGAGGTCCGGCAACATTCTGTCTATTCGAAATCCGAAGCGGGGGGCATCTCTAAGATTGTTCCGCTTTGTAACGAAACATGACTGGAGGTCATTATGAACATCAAGAGCCTTTTGATCGGCTCCGCTGCCGCTCTCGCAGCAGTATCCGGCGCACAGGCCGCTGACGCTATCGTCGCTGCAGAGCCTGAGCCCCTCGAATACGTTCGCGTTTGCGACGCTTTCGGCACTGGCTTCTTCTACATCCCAGGCACCGAAACCTGCCTGAAGTTTGACGGCTACGTTCGTTTCCAGACGGAATTCGGTCGCGACCGTTCCGGCACGTCTGACTGGGATTCGTTCACACGCGCTCAGTTCAACATTGACACACGTACAGACACCGAACTCGGCGCTCTGCGTGGCTACATCGGCTTCCGCGGCAACGCTGACTCCGGCGTTGGTGGTTCGCTTGCTGGCACTTCCGGCAACTTCGGTTCTGGCGTATTCGTAGAGCAGGCCTTCATCGAACTCGGTGGACTGAAGGTCGGTAAGTTCTACAACTGGTGGGACGATGGTCTCTCTGGCGAAACTGACGATCTGTCGAACAACACCCTGTTCAACTCCATTCGTTACACCTACGACGCAGGCTCTTTCTGGGTTGGCGTTTCGGTTGACGAACTGGAAGGCACGAACGAATTCGTTACGCTTCAGACATTCGACCCAGCAACCGGCATTGGCACCTTCACAACTGAAGGCGACAACAATGTTGGCGTATCTGCTGGCATCGGTTCGAAGCTCGGTGGCGCTACACTCGCTCTGATCGGCGGCTACGACGTTGACCAGGAAGAAGGCGCTGTTCGCCTGATCGGCACTGCAGACATCGGTCCTGGCACGCTTGGCCTCGCAGGTGTTTGGGCTTCCGGTCCTAACGCTTACTTCGCACAGGCTGAATGGGTTGTTGCTGCTGAGTACGCAATCAAGGCAACCGACAAGCTGACCATTACCCCAGGCGCACAGTACTACGGCAACCTTTCCGGTTCTGTTGACGTGCTTGACGTAACCGGCACGACCGTCATCGGTTCCGGTATCGTTACCAACGACTGGACAAACGACGACGCTTGGAAGGCTGGCGTAACTGTTGATTACAAGATCACAGACGGTCTCTCCACAAAGGTCGCTGTCAACTACATCGACGCCGACAATGCTGACGACCAGGTTACTGGCTTCGTTCGCCTTCAGCGTTCGTTCTAATCAAGTCTGACTTGATCTAGGAAATGGAAAACCCGGCCTTGTGCCGGGTTTTCTAATTTAGTAAATATCAAAAAATTAGTAGACAAGTTTCTTTTTTAGCCCCAAGATATATGCGGTCAAATGGCGTGATCCACAGCGCTAAGCTTCGTCAGTTGACTCCAGTCAAGCCCCATCAACCACCCTTGGTTGATGGGGAGGACTCGTTTCCTAGGCTGATCGCTAACAAAGCGGATCGCCGCAAGCTCTCCAATAGTCCAATTCGCACTTTCCCAGATCCGCGAAGTCGTGGACTTCGGGGTATTTTTCACTGAGCATTGGCTGATAGCGGAGAGAACTGGTGTCGCGGTGGTGCGCACCGATATGGTTCATTGAAGCCTCTGGCGGCGTGTGTTCACGCAACAGCACTGCCAGCAAAATCCAGAACTGGTTTTATACGCAGTCTACTCGGCGTAAATCTCACCCGAGGACGTCACGATCTGCCATTTTCCATCGACATTGCTCATGGAAATCAACTTGCTTTCGTCGGGCAGGATTGAGCCGATCTGGACCAGGAACATTCCCGATTTGTCTTCAATGAGCGCACGCCCGTTTGAGACATGCAACAGTTTGAACTTTGTTCCGCCGGGAAAGGGTTGGGATTTTCCTTCTCCAATGGTGTCCTGCTCGGCACCCGCAGTCGGGACGGTTGCCGTTGTCAGGGCGTCGAGGTTCATATCAGGCGTTTCGTCCTGACCTTCAGAGGTCATGCCTTCATCGACATGGGGAATAATGGCGGCAACACCGCCGCCTTCGCGCTGGGGAACATGTTTGAGAGCTTCCCAGCCAGCGCCACTGATGCCGAATTTGTCAGGGTTGAAAAAGACGTACCAAGGAAGTGCCGCTGCAGCACCGGCCATGATGATAAGGCTGGTGGTAAGAACCCGGTCGAAATCGCGGATCGAGCGTCTGCGCTGCGCATCGCGATCCATGCTACCCGGCTTTTTCGTGAGAAGATTCATTGTTAGGCTCCCCGTCGCTGCATGGGTGCTGGTTGGTTGTTGACCGGTGCGTTTCGAAGAGCGTTAGCGAGCTCCGCATAGGCATCGATCACCGTCGCATCACCGGGCGACTGCTTGAGAACATCGTAGACGAAGGGCACCTGCTTGACGGCCATGTCGAGTTCCGGGTCAACACCGGGTCGATATCCGCCGATGAGACGCAGATCCTTGGTTTCTTCGAAATTATGAATTAGCGATTTGAGGCGCGAGACAAGCTTCTGCTGATCGGGCGTCCATGCCTTGTGGGAAAGGCGGGAAATGGATGCGAGCGGATTGATCGGCGGATAGCGACCTTCGTCGGCTAGAGACCGGTCCAGAACGATGTGGCCGTCCAGAATACCGCGTGTCGAATCGGCGATTGGGTCGTTGTGATTGTCACCATCGACAAGAATGGAAATGATCGCCGTAACGGTGCCCGCGCCCTCGGCGCCGGGGCCCGCGCGCTCCAGAAGTCGCGGCAGTTCGGTAAAGACCGAGGCCGGATAGCCACGGGCAATCGGCGGCTCGCCCGCTGCAATCGCGACTTCACGAATGGCATGGGCGAAGCGGGTGATACTGTCTGCAATGAACAGAACATTTTCGCCCTTGTCACGAAAATGCTCGGCAACGGTCATGGCAACCAGAGGCGCCATCTTGCGCAACATCGGGC
Source organism: Rhizobium sp. Leaf311 (assembly GCF_001423445.1). Classification (NCBI taxonomy): domain Bacteria; kingdom Pseudomonadati; phylum Pseudomonadota; class Alphaproteobacteria; order Hyphomicrobiales; family Rhizobiaceae; genus Rhizobium; species Rhizobium sp. Leaf311. Next base: position 106,076 of record NZ_LMNZ01000004.1, read on the forward strand.
TTTCATCGCTGGTTGCGACAATGGCGATTGATTTCTTCATGTTGTCACCGAGCGTATCCTCGATGAATTCGCGAACTTCGCGGCCTCGCTCGCCCACCAGCGCAATCACGACCTTGTCGAACGCATCGGCACGCGCGAGCATCGACAACAACGTGGATTTGCCGACGCCCGAACCTGCGAAAATACCCAGTCGCTGCCCCAGGCACAGGGGCGTGAAAATGTCGATTGCCTTTACGCCAGTCCGGAAGCCGACCGTGACGCGGCTGCGCGTCATCGAAGGTGGCGGCAAGGTCATGACCGAACGCTTGTGCGGCCCCTTCAGCAAAGGCCCCTTGTTGTCGATTGGCTTGCAAAGAGAGTTGATGGTCCGTCCGCACCAGCTGTCATCGGGCTCAACGCGGAATTCGCCTTCCCGCAAGACAACGTCGTTGACGCCAATGGGATCGCCCGGTTCGATGGGGCAGACATAGATCAGATCGGGCTCAACACGGACGACTTCACCGAGATGCAGCCCTGCCGAGCTTTTGTGCACGACGAATTCACCAAGCCGCACGTGTTCCGAAAGTCCGCTGACCGTGTAGTGACCAGCGGCAATGGTTCGCACGCGTCCGCCGCGCGACATCGGCATACCGGCCGCAGCCTGCGCTTCGATGATCTGCGCCAAGGATTCCAGCTTAGGGAAAATATTGGGTTGAACCTGGGTTTCCATGTGTGTCAAGCGCCGTTACTGCCCACCACCCAGCGTGCGCACTGCCTGTGAGAAAGAGTCCTCGGTGGATTTCATCATGGATGAAATGCCTTCGAAGGCCCGGTTCACCTGAATGAGCTGTGTCATCTGGTTGATGGCGTTGACGTTGGATTGCTCAACATAGCCCTGCATGACGCCGACAGAGGAATCGTTGACGACAGGCTGCGGCGCCTGGGAAAAGATAATGCCGCTGTTTTCATAGCGCACAAAACCCTTCGATGCGTCGGCGGTGAAGAGGCCAAGCTGGGCCACCGTCGTTCCGTTCTGGACAACGCGTCCATCGGACCCGACGGTCGGCTCTCCCGCTGCGGGATTGAGCTGGATCGGCGCACCACCCGCATCAAGAACCGGATAACCCTGGGTGGATACCAGCTCGCCTGTGACAGCCATGGAAAACCGGCCGTCGCGCGTCATGACCTGACCGGCAGGCGTATTGATGGCGAACCAGCCATCACCCTTGACTGCGAAATCGAACGAGTTGCCGGTCTGGATCATTTCGCCATTGCGGGTCGAAAGATAATCGTTGCCCTGCGTCACGAAGGCGATGTCGGCCTTCAGGTCGTTGCGCGTCTGGCTCATGACCTGGTCGAATTTGACCTCTGTTCCCCGGAAGCCGACAGTATTCATGTTGGCAATATTGTCAGCGATAGTGGTGAGGCGACGTTCCAAGGCGATCTGGGAAGAAATCCCGACATAAATACCAGATTGCATGTTAGTCTCCTGCGCAGAACCTGAGGAAAAGGCGCAGTGACGACACGGCAGCCTAATATTGGCTGAAACTATGAGTGTTTGCTTGTGCGAAGCTTTTGACGGGGAGCGCCCACTTTAAAGCGGCCGATTTACAGGCCAGTGGCGGGGGCTTCAGGACAAAGTCTGCAACATGGACGCGCAAGCCAGCCTCGCACAAGGCATGTCCCATATCCCTGACATGCGAAATTGGCATCAGACGCGAGCTTCAGATGAACATTATTATCGGACTAGTCATAACCTTTGGCTGTATTATCGGCGGTTACATGGCCATGGGCGGTCACCTGGACGTGCTGGTGCAGCCATTCGAGCTCGTCATCATCGGCGGAGCGGGCCTGGGCGGCTTTATCATGGCCAATCCCATGAAAGTGGTGAAGGACAGCGGCAAGGCTCTCGGCGAGGCGTTCAAATTCGCCGTGCCGAAGGAGCGTCACTATCTGGATGTGCTGGGCGTGCTCTACTCGCTGATGCGCGATCTTCGCACGAAATCGCGAAACGAAATCGAAGCTCACATCGACAATCCGGACGAATCCTCGATTTTCCAGCTTGCACCATCCGTTCTGAAGAACAAGGAACTGACCTCTTTCATCTGCGACTATGTTCGTCTCATCATCATCGGCAATGCGAGAAGCCATGAGATCGAAGCCCTGATGGACGAAGAAATCGAAACGATCCTGCATGACAAGATGAAGCCGTACCACGCCATCACGGCAATGGGTGACAGCTTCCCGGCAATCGGTATCGTTGCCGCCGTTCTCGGCGTTATCAAGGCCATGGGCAAGATCAACGAATCGCCCGCCGTCCTTGGTGGCCTGATCGGTGCTGCGCTCGTCGGTACCATGCTCGGGATCATCCTGTCCTACTCGATCTGTAACCCGCTTTCGGCACAGATCAAGATCGTTCGCACCAAGCAGCACCGCCTCTACATCATCGTCAAGCAGACGCTGTTGGCCTACATGAACGGCTCCGTTCCCCAGGTCGCGCTTGAGTACGGACGCAAGACCATCTCCAACTACGAGCGCCCGTCCATCGATGCTGTCGAGCAGGAGATGATGAACCCCGGTGGCGATCAGAAGGCGGCTTGATGATGGCGAATGCTGCACAGACAACTGCTTCGACGATGGATCCGGCCCTGCTCGCAAAGCTGACCGGCGGCCTTGGCGACAGCAAGCGGATAGCCAAGATCGGCACCGAGATAGGTCAGATCTACAGCAACTTCCTGCCTGATATCTTCCACAGCGAAACCGGCATCGCAATCGAGGTGGATTATATCGGTTGCCAATCCGGCCTGATGACGGATCTTATCCAGCAACTGGGCAAGGAATTTGCCGTTGCGGATTGCTCCTTGCGCAATTGGTGCCCCAATTTCATGCTGGGCACCGGCACGGCCTTCATCATGGCCTTGATGGAGCGCATGCTCGGTGCAGCGCCCGAGACCATCATGGAGCCGGAAGTTCGTGCACTCTCGCAAATCGAGCTCGATCTGGCCGCACTGGTCATCGGGCGGGTTGGAGACGTCCTTCGCTCGGCGGTGAACGCGCCGGGCGGATTTGAGGCAACAGTGGAGCCGCCGTTCAACGGCAATGGCAAGAGCGCCTTCGAAGAGGCGATGGCCGCCCAGTTCGGGCTGATGATCCGTCTGAAGGTGGACATCGGCAAAGTTTCGTCCGAGTTCGCGCTGGTCATTCCACAACGTGCGCTCCTGAAGACCAATATCGTCGCGCCGAAACCATCTGCTCAGGCGTTGAAGAAGCAGGAAGAATGGGTGGAGATGATCTCCGAGCAGGTCAAGCGGTCCCAGGTGACACTGGAAGCGAGAATAAGGCTGCAAAGCCTGACACTCAAGACCATTGCGCGTCTCGTCGAAGGCGACGTCATCCCGTTCAGGGATGCCAAGCAGGATGATATCTGCGTCGAAGTCAGCGCCAACGGCGCCAATATGTACAACTGCGAGTTTGGACGGGCCGGAGACAGATACACGGTCCGGGTCAAGAATAACGTCAGCACGGACGACGAAATTCTTCGACATTTGATGGGTTAAAACTTGAGCATGCCTTTTGCGAGGTATGGGCAGCTTGACGCAAGTTTCAAAGGGAATAATTAGCGCATGGCTACGAAAAAGACACCAAAAACCGACGATGATTTGCTGCCTTCGCTCGATGATACAGGCGATCTGGATCAGGCGATCGGCGATCTGCGCGGCGTGCTGAAGACTGATTCGGAAGGATCGCTCGGGGATTTTGGCGATTTCGGTGACTTCGGTTCGGACAGCGCCGAGCCTGTCGTCAACGATCTGGCCTCTTTCGGCGACGGAATGGACAGTTTCGGCGCGTCGGACTTCGGTTCCTCCGCCGCACCTTTGGCCGCTTCGCCATCGCCTTTGGGGAGTGGACTGTCGGATAATCTTGATCTGATCATGGATATTCCGATCGATGTTCAGATCGTTCTCGGTACCAGCCGTATGCTCGTATCGGGATTGATGGGATTGGAAGAAGGTGCGACAATCGCTCTTGAGCGCAGGATTGGCGAGCCGGTGGAAATCATGGTGAATGGTCGTTGCATTGCGCGCGGCGAAATCACCGTTCTGGAAGACGACGATACGCGTTTCGGCGTAAAGCTGATCGAAGTGATGAGTACCAAGAAAGCCTAATCCCTGTGGGGACGGAGAGGAAAGACCATGATGGACTTTGAGGATTTCGGTAACCCTGTGATGGGGAAACCGTTGTCTCAGGCTGATAAGGCCGCCGCCGTGCTGCTGGCGATGGGAAAAGGCGTGGCCGGAAAACTCCTCAAGTTTTTCACGCAGGCCGAGCTGCAGACCATCATCAATTCGGCTCAGACGCTTCGGGTCATCCCGCCTGACGAGCTTGCGCAGATCGTGGCCGAGTTCGAGGATCTCTTCACCGAAGGCACTGGCCTCATGGACAATGCCAAGGCGATCGAAAGCATTCTGGAAGAGGGTCTGACGCCCGAGGAAGTTGACGGCCTTCTGGGGCGCCGCACCGCTTTCCAGGCCTACGAGACCTCGATCTGGGATCAGTTGCAGGAAGCGGACCCGCAGTTCATCGGCAAGTTCCTGATGCGCGAGCATCCGCAGACCATCGCCTATATCCTCTCCATGCTTCCTTCATCCTTCGGTGCCAAGGTGCTGCTGACCATTCCCGACGAGCAGCGCGCCGACATCATGAACCGTACCGTCAACATGAAGGAAGTCAGCCCCGCCGCGACGCAGATCATCGAGAAGCGTGTGATGGCCCTGATCACGGAAATGGAAGCAGAGCGCAACGCAGCCGGCTCCGCAAAGGTCGCCGACCTCATGAACGAACTCGAAAAGCCGCAGGTCGATACCCTGCTCAGCTCTCTCGAAACGCTCAGCAAGGAATCGGCAAACAAGGTCAAGCCGAAGATCTTCCTGTTCGAAGACCTTCTGTACATGCCACAGCGCAGCCGCGTATCCCTGCTCAACGATGTCTCGGCCGACATTCTCACCATGGCGCTTCGTGGCGCCACGGGAGAGATCAAGGAATGTGTGCTGTCCAGCATCAGTCCACGCCAGCGCCGCATGATCGAGTCGGATCTTGCAGTGCCGATGGCCTCGCTCAACACACGCGAAGTTGCAATCGCCCGTCGCGCTGTCGCACAGGAAGCCATCCGTCTGGCCAATTCGGGCCAGATCGTTCTCAAGGAAGCGCAAACGCCGGACTCTTCCGCGGCGGCCTGACGCCGCCCCGGATAGAATCTGTGGGGCCGGGCTACAACCGCTTGCGGGAGGCCGGCACCACCTATACCCTTGCCATCAACGGCCTGCCGGTTCCGGCGGGCCTTTTTGTTCAGGGGACGTGTCTTGTCAGACGGCGAAGACAAAGAGAGTAAAACAGAAGAACCAACAGAGAAAAAACTTCGCGACGCGGAAGAGAAGGGTAACGTCCCGTCTTCCCCCGAAGCCTCTCTCTTTGCGTCGACGCTTGCTTTCTATGTCTATCTCGTCTTCTTTGCGCCGGACGGAATAAAGCGGCTGGGCGAAACGCTGGAAGACATCATCGAGCGGCCTGAACAATGGCGGCTGAACACCGCAGCAGACATGGTGTCCCTCGGGCTCCATCTCGCCAAGGAGATGGGCAGTCTTCTTCTGCCGGCGGGCGTCATGTTCATGGTCTTCGGCCTGGGGCAATCCTTCGCGCAAAATCTGCCGCAATTCGTTCTCGACCGGATCACGCCGCAGGCCTCGCGAATCTCTCCGGTTCAAGGGTTCAAACGCATCTATAGCGTCAACGGCCTGGTCAACTTTGCCAAGTCTCTTTTCAAGGTCGTCGTTGTTTCGATCATCATGGTGATGGTGCTGAAGAACGACTACTACCGGCTTCTCGATTCGTTGGTGACCGACCCCCACAGCATGATGGCGACGGGTTTCGAGATCCTGAAGAAAATGGTGATCGTCGTTCTGTTTTCGACCGGACTTCTGGCCGTTGCCGACTACTTCTGGGCCAACCATCGCTGGTACACCGAACAGAGGATGACGAAGCAGGAAGTCAAGGACGAGCACAAGCAATCGCAGGGCGACCCTGTGGTAAAGGCTCGCCAGCGCTCCATCGCGAGAGATCGCGCGCGACGCAGAATGATGGACGGCGTGCCACGCGCAACGCTGGTCATCACCAACCCCACGCACTATGCCGTTGCCCTGCGCTACGTGAAAGAGGAAAGCGACGCGCCCATCGTCGTTGCCAAGGGGCAGGACCTGATCGCTCTGAGGATCAGGGAGATCGCGACAGAGAACGGCATACCTATTTTTGAAGACCCGCCGCTCGCCCGCTCCATGTTTGCGCAAGTCTCGGTGGATAGTGTCATCCCGTCAGTATTTTATAAGGCTGTGGCGGAACTCATTCACAAGGTTTACGCCGCGCGCCAAAACAAAAGACGGGTAAACTGATCAATATGAAAAAATGCTCATATTCGGCTGAAAGAGAAGAAATATTGGCTCGCGCAATCAGCCCTGTGGCTGCCGAGCTCCGACTGATCGATGCGGGAGATCTGATTTCTCTCCTGAAGTTCGAATATTACAGCAGCCTGGCCGACCTGGTCGATTCGGCGGCCGAACTCTATTTCCATCCCGGAACGGTCTTTTTCGGGATTGGCGGAGACTACAAGCTCGACTGGGATACCTATCCCTGCATTACGCTCGATCTTGAGATCAAGCCGAAGGGCGTGACCATTTATGCGCAGCTGATGCTGGAAAAGGATCGCGCAGGGGTCAATATCAACTACATAAACTTCCAGAATCCTTCGAGCGATCCCAACGAAAATACCGCGTTCCTGGCCGATAGCCTGCGCCACGCGACCTTTTATCGTTCCGCTGCACCCGCTGCCAGCGTCAGCCACTGAAAATTCGAGACATGTGCCAACCAGCTGCACATGTGATGCGGCTGGATGAGCATTGTCGTGTCGATTTCTGAAATGACACCGCCCCGACAGCTTCACGGCTGCCGGGGTGGTTCCGTTCTCAGGCGCGTTTGCCAGTGATGTAGTGAGACAGTCTCTGCGCCGCATCCTCGATCTGCGCCGGGTTTCGCAAGAAGCACGCACGCAGGAACAGTTCTCCGCCCGGACCAAAGGCAGTGCCGGGTGCGAGCCCCACACCGACCTTGTCGACAATATCGAATGCGGCCAGGCGACTGTCCGTGACACCATCGATCTTGAGGAAGGCGTAAAGTGCGCCATCGGGCTTGAGCGTTTCGACGCGGTTCGTGGCAATCAACGCGTCGCAGAGGATATCACGCGACCGCGTTGCGCGGGCGATGTTCTCGCGGATGAAGTCATCGCCATGGTCGAGTGCGGCAACAGCACCACGCTGCATGAACTGGGCTACGCCGGATGTGGAATATTGGATGAGGTTTTCAATTACCTGACCCATTTCCGGTGGCGCGACCAGCCAGCCCACTCTCCAGCCGGTCATCGACCAGTTTTTCGAAAAGGAATTGGCAAAGATGATCCGGTCGCCATCTTCCATGATATCCAGAAAGGACGGGGCGCGATGCGCACCATAGTGGTAGAGGGCGTAAATCTCGTCGGCGATGATCCAGAGGCCATGTCGGCGTGCCAGCGCCAGAATGTCCCGCAGATCTTGCTGCGTGGCGGTCCACCCGGTGGGGTTGGATGGCGTATTGATGAACAATGCCCGGGTCTTCGGCGTGACCGCCTGTTCGAGCTTTGCGACATCGATAGTCCATCTGCCGTTGGTGAAATCGATGCCAACCGGGACCGCCTGCGCACCGGCAACACCGATAGCCGACACGATATTCGGCCACGTCGGGGTAAGATAGATGACGTCATCGCCTGGCGAGGTCAGTGCCTGCACGGCAAGCACGATGGCCTGCATTCCCGATCCCGTAACGTAAAAATGCTCCGCCGAAAGTTCGGCGGAGAAATGACGCTGGTAATATCGGCTCAGCGCTTCTCTTAATTCCGGAATGCCGCGTTGCCAGGTGTAGAAGGTCTCCCCGGCAACCAGTGCGTCTGCCGCAGCCTGTGCGATGAAGGCAGGCGTTGGAAGGTCACCTTCGCCTACCCAGAGCGGCAGCAGGTTTTCCCTGTCATGTGCGTATTTCTTGACTTCGACAATTCCGCTTTCAGGTGCTGCCAGCGCGCGGGCACTCAGATTATCCAGTACAGACATGAAAAAGGCACTCCATTTCGAGTGCCTTCCATATCGCATCTGAGAGATGCGGTGCATGATATTGTGTGAAGAAACCACCTAATTCGCTGATGGATCACCCACCCGATGCAATCAGCGGGTCTTCAGCAGATCGCGAATTTCGGTAAGCAACCGTACATCTTCCGGTGGAGGCGCAGGGGCCTTCTTTTCTTCCACCTTCTGGCGCTCGACCGATGACCGCAGCTTGTTTACGCCCTTGACCATGAGGAAGATGATCCAGGCGAGAATGAGGAAGTTGATGACGACGGTCAGGAAATTTCCATAGGCAAAGACAGCACCCTGCTCGCGCGCAGCAGCAAGCGATGTTGCCGTCACCTTCGACGACAATGGCAGGAAATAATTGGCGAAGTCGAACCCGCCGAAGACTGCGCCGACGATTGGCATGATAAGATCGTTGACGACGGAATCGACAATCTTGCTGAAGGCTGCACCAATGATGACGCCGACGGCCAGATCCATGACATTGCCGCGGGCAATAAACGTTTTAAATTCGTTGAGCATTTCGAAGTCCCTCTTGCAAACCCTCTCCTTGCCGACGTCTGGCGTGCGGCAGACAAAACAATAACATTCAATTTTCGAATGTGCAGATATATGGCGAAAGAACCCGGTTGGTTCCATGATCATTAAACTTAATGACGAGACCCGGCCAATTCTCATTTCCCCATAATTGTCCTATGCTTGCACAAGAGGACAGGGGGGAGAGAACAGAAAAGTGCTTCCTGGGTGGGTCATATTCGGTTCGGCATTTGCCTATATCCTGCTGCTGTTTGCAGTAGCGAGTTATGGTGACCACAAAAGCCGCCAGAAGCCTGTGTCGAGCAAGGGCAGGCCCATCGTCTACGCGCTCAGCCTGGCAATCTATTGCACCTCCTGGACCTATTTCGGCGGCGTCGGGCTGGCCTCGGAACGTGGCATCGAGTTTCTGGGAATCTATACCGGTCCGATCCTTGCGTTTACGCTTGGAATGCCGATCCTGCGGCGGATCGTGGAGCTGGCCAAGGCCGAGAAGCTGACGTCGATTGCCGATTTCATTGCGGCAAGATACGGCAAGAACCCCACGGTCGCCACGCTCGTCTCGATCATCGCGCTGGTGGGTGCTATCCCTTACATTGCGCTCCAGCTCAAGGCGGTTTCCAATTCGGTTGCGGCCATGGTCGATCCCAGCGACTACGGCATTGGCAGCGGCAACCTCTATTTTCTCGATCTGCCCCTGCTGGTTACCGTGGTCATGGCAGGCTTTGCCGTCATTTTCGGCACCCGCCATACCGACGCGACCGAACATCAGGACGGTCTCATTCTGGCGATCTCCATGGAGTCGGTCGTCAAGCTGCTGGCGATCTGCACCGTAGGTGTCTACGTCGTCTTCTTTCTTTTTGATGGGCCATCGCAACTGTGGCGGCTTGCTTCCGAAAACGAGCAGGTCGTCGAGGCGATGTCCTACCAGACGCCGATCAGCCGCTGGATCGTGCTGACGCTGCTGTCTGCCTTTGCAATCATTCTCCTGCCGCGCCAGTTTCATGTGACCGTCGTGGAAAACCGCACGCCCAACGAGCTGCGCATGGCGGGCTTCCTCTTCCCGCTTTACCTCATCGCCATCAACATCTTCGTTCTGCCGATTGCGATTGCGGGGCTGCTGACGCTCGGCGGCAATGGCAATGCCGATCTCTACGTTCTGCAATTGCCGCTTGCCAACGAAATGCCGCTTGTTTCGCTCATCGCCTTCATCGGGGGCTTTTCTGCTGCAACCGCAATGGTCATCGTTGCCTCCGTCGCCCTGTCGATCATGGTGTCGAACGACATCGTCATGCCAATTTTCCTGCGCCAGAAACTGCTGAACCGGTCATCCCACCGTGATGATTTTGCCAAGACGCTGCTCAATATTCGGCGCACCGCCATTTTTGCTGTCCTGTTGCTGGGTTATGCCTATTACAGGGCCGCCGACAGCACCTCGGGGCTGGCATCCATCGGCCTTCTCGCATTCGCCGCCATTGCACAGATGGCACCCTCTCTTCTGGGCGGGCTGGTATGGCGGCGGGCGAATGCCCGTGGCGCAATCGCCGGGTTGAGCTCCGGCTTTTTCGTCTGGGGCTATCTGCTTTTTCTGCCGAGCCTTGGCGGGCCGGACAATTCCCATATAGCGGCCACCATCCTGAGTTTCCTGCTGCCCGGCACGACGGTTTTCAGCAATCCCGGTGCCGACCCGCTGGTGAATGCGGTAACGCTCAGTCTGCTGGTCAATTGCCTTGCGTTTTTGCTGGGCTCGCTGTCGCGCAATCCACGGCCGGTCGAACGGATACAGTCGGGCATTTTCGTGAAGCGCCATTCCAAATCGCAATTTGCGACCCGTGGCTGGAAAACCCGGATCAGCGTTGGAGACCTGAAGACCGCGATTGCACGCTATCTGGGCGAGGAACGGATGCTGCGCTCGCTGGCCACCTACGAAAAAACCGCCGGGCGTAAACTGGAAGACGAACAGCCCGCAGACATGGCGCTGATCCACTTTTCGGAGCAATTGCTGGGCAGCGCCATCGGATCGTCCTCCGCGCGGCTGGTGCTGTCGCTGATCCTGCAGAAGGTTGAAGATACGAGCGCCGATACGGTCTGGCTGCTGGATCAGGCAAGTGAAGCGTTGCAGTATAATCAGGATATGCTGCAGACGGCACTCGCCCAGATGGATCAGGGCATTGCCGTGTTCGACAGTTCGCAACATCTGACCATATGGAACCGCCGTTTCCGCACGCTGCTGGATCTTCCCGAGCAATATGGCAGGGTAGGCCTGCCGCTGGTCGAAATCGTCGCCATGCTGGAAGAGCGCGGCGATATCGCAGCCGGTGAGCAGCGCAACACCATCGATCTCTTTCTGACCATGGACATGCCGTTTTCGCTGGTGCTGGCAGGTGGTGCCCGCATCATCGAAGTGCGCTCCAACGCCATGCCCGACAAGGGCATCGTTGCGACCTTTACGGATATTACCCAGAGAGTGGCCAGCGATCAGGCACTCAAGCAGGCCAATGAAACGCTGGAGCAGCGTGTCGAGGAACGCACGGGACAGCTGACACGGGTCAATCACGAGCTTGCGGAGGCTCGTGCTGCCGCCGAAGAGGCCAATATCGGCAAGACCCGCTTTTTCGCCGCGGCAGGCCACGATATTCTTCAGCCGCTCAATGCGGCAAGACTCTATTCCTCGGCGCTGGTGGAGCGGATGGGCGATTCGGACAATGGCTCGCTTGTCCAGAATATCGACTCGGCTCTGGAATCCGTGGAAACCATTCTGGGTGCCGTGCTGGATATTTCACGGCTGGATACGGGCTCCATGAAGCCTCGCATGGCGTCTGTTTCCCTCAACGATCTTCTCAAACGTGTCGAGACCGATTTCGCGCCGATGGCGCGGGAGAGGAACATAAAACTCGTCGTCATGCCGACATCGATGACGGTGAAGTCCGATATCAATCTGCTGCGTCGTCTCGTTCAGAACCTGGTGTCCAACGCCATCAAATACACGATTTCGGGCAAGGTCGTCGTTGGTGTGCGCCGAAAGGGCAAGGAAGCCGTCATTCAGGTTTCCGATTCGGGAATTGGCATTCCCTCTTCCAAATTCCGGACGATTTTTAAGGAATTCGCCCGGCTTGAAGAGGGCGCAAAAACCGCCGCCGGACTGGGGCTGGGGCTTTCCATCGTCGACCGGCTGTCGCGTATTCTGCATCACCCGGTGCACCTGTCATCCATTGAGGGGAGGGGCACGACGTTCAGGGTTCACATGCCGCGTGAGGTTGCCAATGCCCGCGCCATCAAGACTGCGGAGCGACAGCCGCCGCAAGCGGTCGGTCAGCGGATGCAGGGCTTCCGCGTTCTGTGCATCGACAACGAACCGAAAATCCTCGAAGGCATGGCGCTGCTTCTGTCCGGATGGGGCTGTGACGTCCTTCAGGCGGGGTCTTCAGGCGCAATCGACGAGATGCTGACAACATGGACAGTGGCGCCCGATATGATCATTGCCGACTATCATCTCGACGATACCGACGGTGTCGACGTCATCGTCTCGCTCAGGCGGTTCTATCAGCGGGATATTCCCGCACTTCTGATTACCGCCGACCGCACGTTAGAGGTTCGGGCACAGGCGGAAAAGGAAGGGATTACCGTGCAGCACAAGCCCGTGCGGCCAGCAGCGCTGCGCGCCTATATCAACCAGGTTTACAGCGTCGTACGGGCCGCTGCCGAATAGGCACGGAGAGCGCAAGCAGGCCGAAGAAACGCAGAAGGGGCCGCCTGCATGGTGTCAGGCGGCCCCTTTTGATTTGCTGTCGCCATTCAGCTTATGCGGCGCGGCTGTAGCGATCCTGCTGCATGCTGTCCTGACCGATGCGGAAGCGTTGTACGAGGGTGAGCAGGGCTTCTACCTCTTCCGACAACATCTGTGTTGCAGCGCTGGACTCTTCGGCCATGGCGGCGTTCTGCTGCGTCATCTGGTCCATCTGGTTGACGGAGCCATTGACCTCCTGAAGCGCCGACGACTGGTCCTGCGTTGCCGTGGCAATGGTTTCGACATGCTTGCTGACGACGACGATCTGCTGGCTGATATCGGAGAGCACCTGTCCTGCTTCCTGAACCAGCTGCGCACCGGTGCCGACCTCATTGGTAGACTGGTTGATCAGCTTCTTGATTTCGCGTGCAGCATCGGCTGAGCGCTGGGCAAGTTCGCGAACTTCCTGGGCGACAACGGCAAAACCCTTGCCGGCTTCGCCTGCACGTGCCGCTTCGATACCGGCATTGAGGGCAAGAAGGTTCGTCTGGAACGCGATGTCATCGATCACCTCGATGATCTGTTCGATCTGCTTCGAGGCGCCTTCGATGCGTCCCATGGCGTCGATTGCATTCTTGACAACGGTACCTGAGCTGTCTGCACTCTTCTGTGTGATGCGCACAGCTTCGTTGGCTTCGCGGGCGCGTTCGGCGGAGGACTTGACCGTAACCGTGATTTCCTCGACCGCTGCTGCTGTCTGCTCCAGCGATGCTGCCTGCGATTCCGTCCGGCGCGAGAGATCGTTGGACGATTCCCGCATCTCCATGCCGTTGTGCTGAATTGTCAGCGTTCTCGTGCGGATCTGCGCAAGCACATCCTTGAGGTTTGCAAGCGATGTGTTGAAATCGGTGCGAAGCTGCTCCAGGCGACCGGAGAAAGGTGTGTCGATGTTCTGTGTAAGGTCACCCTGCGAAAGACGAGCAAGACCAGCGGCAAGCTGCGTGACGGCGAAGTCGATCTGACGATCAGTCTCGCGCTTTTCGGCATCATTGCGGCTGCGTTCTGCCTCTGCCTGAACACGCTCTTCAGCGCTGCGGCCTTCAATGACCAGCTTCTCATGGGCATTTTCGCGGAAAACTTCGAGCGCTCTGGCGATATTGCCGAACTCGTTCTTGTTCCTGGTATATGGGATTTCCGTTTCAAGCTTGCCTTCGGACAGGGATTCGACCGCATTCGTCAACAGGCCGAGCGGACGTAGTGCCCGGTTGATTGCGAAATAGCCAAGGATGCCGAAGACGAGCATGACGGCAAAGCCGCACCAGAGCACGATGCTGCCGAGGCCATCGATATGTCCCTGATAGACAGTCATCGGGACGCCGACGAAGAGAATGCCAACAGTTGCACCGGTCTTGGACAGCACCGGCATATAGGCCGTCATATAGTCCGTGCCAAACAGGGTCGCCTGACCGAAATAGGGCTCGCCCTTTGCCATTTTTGCATAGGCGGGGCTGTCGGCTGCCAACTTGGTTCCGACTGCGCGCTCACCCTTTTCGTTTTTCACGTTGGTTGAGATGCGAACATAATCCGACCCCTGGGCCTGGAACACCGTCGCAACGCCACCATTTGCAATGCCAGTGCGGTCAACCAGATCGAAATCTAGAAGCGTGCCGATGCTGGGGCGGTTGATGGATTTGAGCTCGCCATTGTCCATCGTGACTGTCGCGCCGCCGACCTTCATTTCATAGAGGATCGCCATGCTTCTGACAGCGCGCCTTGTGTCGAGCAGCGCGCTCTCCATAACGTCGTCTCTCAGACGCACATAGGTGGATGCCCCGACAGCAAAAATGCCTAGAAAAATAAGCGCGATAGTCAGACACACCATCTGAATGACTATCGATCTCGAAAAAAAACTCGCCATACATATATCCCCGAGAATGACCGAATGTGGCCATAATGCGGGAAAACCGTTAAAATTCAGGGAATATCAGCGATTGTAAGTATCAGTGATTATTCGGCTTTTTTAGCAATTTGATTTTGGTCAAATGCCGGATATCGCTCACTTATTTGCAAAAAATGCTGCCTGACCTGTTTTACAGCTGGTCAGGTTTTTTTAATTCCTGCAACCTTTTACACCTGAAATCAAGTTTATCGGATGTATCGAGTTGCATGCCATCAGAGGCTCTGGCGGCTATTGGGGTTCTGCTCGGCTCTATCCCGGTAGAGCGCTGCGCGTCCAAGCAACATCAGCGACACCGGTGTCGTGATGGTCATGAAGATACCAATAAAGATTTCATGGAAGACCGGGCGTTGGCCCGACACCGAAAAATAGATGATGGAAGCCATGACGATGCCGCCGGTACCCCAACTGGTACCGAGGGTGGGGGCGTGCAGCCGTTCGTAAAAGCTTTGCAGGCGCGCAAAGCCGATTGTTCCGATCAACGCCAGAGACGAACCGAGCAGGATGAAGAAGGCCACGAGGATCGCGGCCCACAGAGGGAATTCGGCAGCTTCGCTCATTCTATCACCTCACCACGCATCATGAACTTTGACAGAGCAACCGTGGACACGAAGCCGAGAATGGCGATCAGCAGGGCCGCGGCGAAGTAGACATCATTTCCGGTGCGCAGCCCGAAAGTGAGGACCAGCAGCATGGAGTTGACATAGAGCGTATCCACGCCAAGCACGCGGTCTTGCGCACGCGGGCCAATGGCAATGCGATAGACGGATATCGACATGGCAATGGCAAGGAACAATTGTGCGATCGAAAACGACCAGAAAAGGATAACCGAACTCATTCGAATATCTCCATCAGCATTTTTTCATAGCGGCTCTTGATGAGATTTTGCCAGTGCGCTTCGCTGACTTCGTCAAGGACGTGGATAAGCAGCGTTCCCTGTGAGGAATTGTATTCCAGCCACGCGCTGCCAGGCGTTGCCGTAAGGACGATGGCAAGAACGGCAAGGCCCATGGGATCGCGCAGGTCGAGCGGTATCGTCAGGAAGCCTGCTTTGACCTTGCGATTGCGCTGAAACAGGATGATCGTGGCGACCGCAATGTTCGAGCGAACGATATCATAGAGCACGATAGCGGTGAGTTTCACCACCAGATGCCAGTTGCGAATACGCGGCTTCGGTGGACGAAGCGACGCCATAGCCCAGGACGCAACAATGGCAACCGCTGTCCCGAGCAGGAGATGACCCGGCGAGAAGCTGTTGATCGTCATCCAGAAGAACATCAGCGACAAGGTCAGCAGCGGATAGGGCAGGAAGCGGGATCTCATGGTATGGCCTCCTGACTTCTTTCCGCGCGCGGCGCCGTCATCACGCCCTGAATATAACTTTCCGGAAGGTCGAGGATTCTGGCTGTTTCCTGCATGTAACGCATGATCGGCCCAGCCGCGATCGTCATTGCCAGTGTCATTCCCAGCAAAAGCAGGATTGGGGCGATTTCGATGACGAGAACCCGGGGCACCGTTCCTTCCAGCGAGCCCCAGAAGGTACGGATCCCGGCGCGCGTCATGGATATCAGGGCAGCAAGGCCCGAAAAGACGATGAGGAAGACAATCCACCAGGAAAGGGTCGATACAGTGTCATTGGCGCCCAGCCCGGACGGGTTGAGAATGGCCGACAGCATCGAAAATTTCGCGATGAAGCCGGAAAGAGGCGGCAGTCCCGCCAGAAGAATGCCGCAGGCAGCAAAGCACGTACCAAGCACGGCCATCGTGCCCGGCATGGTTACTCCAACCTCGTCTTCCTCCTCATCCTCGTCGCCCTCGCCGTAGGCTTCCATCGTGACCGCCAGAACGTTGGCACCGGCATCCTGGCCACGCTCCACAAGCTCGATCAGCAGGAAGAAGGCACTGATCGTCAGCGTCGAGGAAACCATATAATAGAGCGCACCGGCAGCCACCATCGGATTTCCGGTGCCCATCGCGGCAAGAAGCGTCCCTGAGGATACAAGCACCGAGAAGCCCGCCAAACGGCCAAGCGCCTGCGAGGCAAGAACGCCGATCGTGCCGAAGACGATGGTCGCGATGCCGCCGACGAGAAGCGCATCATGTCCGAACCCTGCCGACATCCCAGCCGTCTGTCCAAACAGCAGGAAGGTCAGACGAGCAATGACATAAATGCCGACCTTGCTCATGATGGCGAAGATGGCTGCAACAGGAGCCGATGCGGCGCTGTAAGCGGATGGCAGCCAGAAATTCAACGGCCACATGCCAGCCTTTACCAGAAAGGCTATGCCAAGCACGGCCGCGCCCGTTTCCAGCAGCATTCGCTGATCGGGATTGAGACCGGCGATGCGTTGCGCCAGATCGCCCATGTTGAGCGTGCCCGTGACGCCATAGATGAGGCTGACGCCGATGAGGAAGAACAGTGCTGCAACCAGGTTGATGGCGATGTAGTGCAGACCGGCCTTGACCCGCAACTGGCCGGAACCGTGCAGCAACAGGCCGTAGGATGCGGCAAGCATGACTTCAAAGAAGACGAAAAGATTGAACAGGTCACCCGTCAGGAAGGCACCGTTGACGCCCATGAGCATGAGGTGAAAGAGCGAATGAAAATGGGCGCCCGACCTGTGCCACTTGGCAAGCGAATAGATGAGCGCGGGCAGGGCCAGAAGCGCCACCAGCAGCACCATCAGACCCGACAGACGATCCGCCACAAGCACGATGCCGAAAGGGGCTGGCCAGTTGCCGAGCAGATACACGCCTGTCGAGATGACGGCGGCAACTTCGGTGCTGACCGTCGAATTCACTTCCATGAACAGCGCAACTGCCACGGCAAGCAGCACCAGACTGGAGACAACGCTGACAACCGCTTTGAAGTTACGCTTTCGTTCATCGATGAACAGGAGGATGGCGCCAGTGATCAGCGGCACCAGAATAGGTGCAACGACGATATGGGGAGGCAGGGAATTCACTTCGTTTCCCTCCCGTCGACATGGTCGGTACCCGTCAAGCCGCGAGCGGCCAGAAGGACGACGAGAAAGAGGGCGGTTGTTGCAAAGCCGATGACGATGGCGGTGAGCACCAGAGCCTGCGGCACGGGATCGGTGAGGGTGGAAGTGATGACACCATCCAGCAAAAGCGGCGGCGCATTGGTTTTGATGCCTCCAACCCCGAAAATGAAGAGGTTGACGGCGTAAGAGAGAAGAGAAAGGCCGATGATGACCTGATATGTGCGCGGGCGCAGGATGAGCCACACGCCCGAACCCGTCATCACACCGATGCCGATGGCAAGAATAAGCTCCATTACGCTTCCTCCGCTTTTGCGGCGTCTGGCGTACGTATCTTGTAGTTACGCAGCGATTGGTGCGCCAATGCTATAAGAATAAGAACCGTTGCTCCAACGACGAGCGCAAACACGCCGAGGTCGAAGAGCAGTGCGGTGGCCGTCGGCATTTTGCCGATATAGGGCAGCTCCGTATATTGGAAATAGGAGGTCAGGAACGGGTAGCCGAGGTACCACGAGCCCATGCCTGTGGAAGCGGCCATCAGCAGGCCGAAACCCATCCAGCGCAGCGGCAGGATGCGGATCCGGTCCTCGGCCCAGCGCGTGCCGCCCGCCAGATATTGCAACAGGAAGGCAACGGCCATGGTGATGCCGGCGGAGAAACCGCCGCCCGGCAAATCGTGCCCGCGTATGAACAGGAAAATCGAGAAGGTGACGATGACGGGGAACATCCACTGCATGATGATGGAAGGCACAAGCAGGTAGTCGCGTACCGTATCTCCTTTGCTTCGTTCGGGGCTTTCCGCGTCGAAGGCATTCTGTATCAATTGTTGCTCAGGCAGGCCGATACTTTCGTGTGCCGGGCGGAAACGACGCAGCAGCGCAAAGACGGTCAGGCCGACAATCGCAAGGACCGCGATTTCGCCAAGCGTATCAAAGCCGCGGAAATCGACCAGAATGACATTGACGACGTTGGTGCCGCCACCTTGGGAATAGGCATTGTCCAGAAAGTAATTTGCAATCGTGTTGGGAACGGGCACCGTCATGACGGCAAAGGCAATAACGCTCATCCCGATGCCGCAGAAGACGGCCAGAAGGAAATCTCGTCCACGGCGAAGCTGTGCAGGGAGTTCGGTGTTGTTGTCGATCTTCTCCATTCTTTTCGGCAACCAGCGCAGGCCAAGCAGGATGAGAACGAGAGTGACGATCTCGACAAGCAACTGCGTAATCGCCAAATCGGGCGCTGAAAGCCAGACAAAGGTCAGGCATGTCACCAGACCGGCAACGCCCAGCATCACCAGAGCGGCGAGCCGATGATATTTTGCCTGCCACGCGGCGCCCATGGCAGCAATCATGCCGATGCCCCACAGAATGGCAAAGATCGGGTCAAACGACGTCACGCTGGGCAGCGTCAGCGAAAACTGCGATGCGGCAAGCGGGGAAAAGCCTGCAATCAGGGCAACAAGGATCAACATGCGCAGTTGCGGCTGCAGACGGCGCGTTCCAAGCGTGCTTTCCAGCCAGCGCGCCCACTTCCAGGAGAGGGTAACCAGAATGCGCTCGAAAATGCGCTGGCCCCGCAAATGCCGGAAGACCGGCGGACCGTCCTCGCATCTGGAGAAATACCCGCCAAGTACGGCGTAGATCGCCACCCCGCCGACAAGCGCCACGAGGCTCATCATCAGCGGCACGTTGAAGCCATGCCAGATGGACAGGCTGTAAACCGGAGTCTGTGGTCCGAGCACCGACAGAACCGCCGAATGCAGGAAGGGGCCGATCGAAAGGCTTGGCACGATGCCGACGATCAGGCAGGCAAGAACCAGGAACTCGATGGGAAACCGCATCCAGCGAGGCGGTTCATGCGGCTTTGGATTGGGAATGTCATGGGGCGGCGGTCCGAAGAAGACCGTGTGAATGAAGCGCAGCGAGTAGGCAACCGCAAAGGCGCCGGACAGGGTTGCGACATAGGGCAGGGCCTTGTCGAGAAGCGAATCCGCATGGGTTTCGACGGCTTCGGCAAAGAACATTTCCTTTGACAGAAAGCCGTTGAACAGGGGCACACCCGCCATCGCCGCACTGGCCGCCATGGCAAGCGTCGCGGTTGCCGGCAGGAAGCGATAGAGCCCGCTCAGACGCCGCATATCGCGCGTCCCGGTTTCGTGATCGATGATGCCGGCAGCCATGAACAGCGACGCCTTGAAGGTGGCATGGTTCATCATGTGGAAGATGGCCGCAACGGCAGCCAGGGGACTTCCCAGGCTTAGCAGTGTGGTGATGAGGCCAAGATGACTGATGGTCGAATAGGCCAGCAGGCCCTTCAGATCCTGCTGGAACATGGCAAAATAGGCGCCGAGCAGCAACGTCGTGACGCCCGCAAAACCGACAAGCCAGAACCATTCCTGCGTACCTGCCAGAACCGGCCATAGCCGCACAAGCAGGAAGACCCCTGCCTTCACCATGGTGGCCGAATGCAGATATGCAGAGACAGGCGTCGGTGCCGCCATGGCATTGGGCAGCCAGAAGTGAAACGGGAACTGGGCACTCTTCGTCAAGGCGCCGATCAGGATCAGCACGAGCGCAGGGACATAGAGTGAATGAGCCCTGATATCGGGACCTTTGGCGAGAATATCGTCCAGATCGTAACTGCCCGCCATATGCCCAAGGATAAGCAGCCCGGCCAGCAGGCAGAAGCCGCCGATGCCGGTAACGGTCAAAGCCATGCGCGCGCCATCTCGGGCGGTTGCGTTGTGATGCCAGTATCCGATCAGCAGGAAGGAGAAAACACTCGTCAGTTCCCAGAAGATCGACAGCAGAATGACGTTTCCGGACAGCACGATACCGAGCATCGATCCCATGAAGGAAAGAAGAAAGGCAAAGAAACGCGGGATCGGATCGTCCGAAGACATGTAATATCGAGCATAGAGCACGACCAGCAAACCAATGCCGGTGATGAGAACAAGAAACATCCATGCAAAGGCGTCGAGCCGGAGCGTGAAATTCAGCCCCAGTTGCGGCAGCCATTCGACATCATATTTGATGACCGCGCCGCCCTTGACGCTGGTGTAGAGAAACAGTGTGCTGACGAAACTGAAGAGAGCAAGCCCTCCAGCCACGGCAGCGGGAGCACGTGCGGCGCCATCCCTGGGCATTGCAGCTGTGATGATGCTGCCAATGAAAGGGAGGGCAATCAGAATAGGAAGAAGGACTTCAAGTCTCATAAAGAATGGCAATTTCTATGGCGTTAAATTTATCCGAATCCAGACCGCCAACGTCGCCACTTTCATCTGTGGAATGAAAAATGGCCTTGGCACTTAAAGTTGTGTCGAAGGCGGGCCGCGTGGCGACACGATCCCTGAAATGACGGAGCCATGCACACTGGCGCGATCTTCCTTCTGGCCGATCCGGCATTGCGCGTCACCGATGATCAGTGGATCGACAGGTGAAAACGAAGGCATCCCGTCATGATGGATGTGCTGGTGGAGAAACCGCACAAGGAGTTGGCTGTCAGTTCCGGTTGAAGCCCGGGCGGACGATGGAATTGCTGCCTGTGGTTGAGACGTCCGTTCCAGCCGGTGGGGTTTCAGAACGGGCGACGCGCAGGCGTTGGTCTGAAAGCCTATGAGGACGAGAATGCCTGCGGCGAAGACACTGATCAGCCTTGTGGATTGAAGCGGAGCCCATCGGCTTTTCCCCATCCATGGCAAAATCATATCTCCTCAGTCGTCGTCGGCGTTTCGTTTAAACATCACCATGGAAGCGAATATCAGTGCTGCATTGTTTTTAGGGGAACGGTATTGCCATTGTCCAGCACGGCATCAAAAAAATCAGAAATCTTTTCCATAATTTACGATTCACGAATGAGTTATGTGCATGTTACATACTCGTTCGTACCAAATTGCAGCAAATTCTATCATTTCTAAGTCCAATGTTGATTTCTTAACCTTCAAGCAAGGAATTAACCATAAAGATTGGATGTATTTCACGGCGGAATGGGGATGCAACCATCTTCTTCCAGGCATGACGCCGCCCTGCCGTACCGGGACTGATCCGGTATTTCGTTGATTGCAGAAGGCTCAGCTATGTCGATGCGACACCGCTTTGGTGCGCAAACTCGTCAAATATCCCTGCGGATACTGGCATTCTCAATCGGTCATGAGCCGGGTTATCCGGCGAAGTTGTTGGGGACGTCGCTTGGGGCAGGAATTGCCAACAGATCAGTCGCGAAAGGCCACAGGCGGAAGCCTGGCAGGCAGATTGCGCTTTGCTGGTCTTGACCAAGACCAGTGCGATCTGCTGCGCCGTTACCGGACAATGCTCGAACCTCACGTCAAGGCGGGCCTGCGCGACCTCATGGTGCGCTTCCAGTCCATGCCCGACTGTTCCCCATCCTTCGAAAGCGAAAACCAGCTTGACCGGCTGCACGATCTTCAGACGGCACATTGGAGCGTGCTTACAGATGCGCGTTTTGACGCCGTCTATGCCGAGCGCATCAAGGTCCTGTCCGATACGGAAAGCCGCATGGGGCTCGACCCGCGCTGGCACGTTGCGGGTCATGCCGTTGTTCTGGAAAATCTGCTCGGCGGTCTGATTTCCGACAGCGCACCGCGCTCACTGCTGCCCGGCACGCGCAAGCGGCAGAAAGAACTTGCAGAAGCGGTCAAGGCCGTCGTCCGGCTGGTCATGGTAGACACAGAAATCGCCGTGTCGCTCCGGTTTAACGAGATGCGCCTGCGCCACAACCAGGAACTTGCCAAGCAGCGGAACGACGATCAGTCCGATGCCAAACGGTTGCTGGGCGACGCGCTGAATGCATTTGCTGTCGGCGATCTGACGGCGCGCATCACGGGCGATATCCCGGAAGCCTATCGCGAACTGGCCGAGGCGTTCAACGCCGCACTTGCAAAGATCGAGGCGTCGATGTCGGCGGCTCAATCCGGCATCGATGATGCCCGCGCCGCAACCGAACGGATGGCGGGCGAAGGCAAGGCCATGGCCTCGACTTCGTCGCAGCAGGCACAACGCTTCAGCAACGCCTCCGAAACTCTTGGCTCCGTCATTGGTGACGTCAGCACCAGCAGCGAACGCATCACGGCGGCTGAAAGCGCCGTCCAGCAGGCGCGCAATGCCGCGACTGCCAGCGGCACTGCCGTCGGTGAAGCGATCAATGCCATGGCCGGTATCGAACAGTCGGCAGAACAGATCGGCCGTATCATCGGATCGATTGACGAGATCGCGTTCCAGACGAACCTGCTGGCGCTCAATGCGGGCATCGAAGCCGCACGTGCGGGTGAAAGCGGGCGCGGCTTCGCCGTCGTTGCGCAGGAAGTGCGTGCCCTTGCCCAGCGTTCCGCAGACGCGGCGCGCGAAATCAAGAACCTCGTCAACGGGACCAAGACCCAGGTGGATGAAGGCGTTCGCATGGTCAACCGAACCCAGGAAGCCATCGGCGGCGTTGTCCGCCAGGTTTCGGACGTCAGCGAGATGATCGGCGATGTCGCACGGCGCACCGGTGAAAATGTTGCCAGCCTTCGGGATGTCGCCAATGAGCTGACCTCGATCGGCAACGACACGGACCGTTCGGCAACCCGCTTTACGGCTGCCGCGCAGGAAGCCGACGACCTTCATACCGTCATCCTGGAACTGGGACGGACGGTTCGGGAATTCCGCATCGCCCGCCAGCAATATGCTGCGGACGAGCCGGTTTCGACACACCACAGGCACAACGTACCGCCCTTACGTGAGGACCGCATGGACTACGGCTATGTGCACCAACAATTCAGACGCCAAGGAGTGATTTGATGGCAGGCAGGAAAGCAGCGCAGTCGACATTGAAACTGTCACCGGTGCTGGACCTCAATCAGGCATCCGTCTTGCACGGAAAACTGATGGAGATGAGGGGTGCCCCGCTTGCGGTGGACGCCTCCGAGGTCGAGCGCGTGGGCGTACAATGCGCCCAGGTTTTGATGGCTGGCATAAAGGCCTGGGAAGCTGACGGCAAACCATTCACTTTTTCCAAGGCATCCGATGCCTTTGACAAAACCCTTAAACTGATCGGCGTTGATATCGATCATATGCTCCCGAAGGAGATGTAGAAATGAAGAAGAAGGTTCTTACGGTCGACGACTCCCGAACGATCCGCAACATGTTGCTCGTGACGCTCAACAATGCGGGTTTCGAAACGATCCAGGCTGAAGATGGCGTCGAAGGACTTGAAGTCCTCGAAGGCTGCAATCCCGATGTGATCGTTACCGACATCAACATGCCGCGTCTCGACGGCTTCGGTTTTATCGAAGGCGTGCGCCGGAACGAGAAATACCGCGCTGTCCCGATTCTCGTCCTGACGACTGAAAGCGACGCTGAGAAGAAAAATCGTGCCCGCCAGGCGGGAGCGACCGGCTGGATTGTAAAGCCGTTCGATCCTGCAAAGCTGATCGATGCCATTGAACGTGTAACTGCCTGATACGGGACCATCACGATGGATATGAACGAAATCAAAGAAATCTTCTTCCAGGAGTGCGAGGAGCAGCTCGCTGAACTGGAATCGGGTCTTCTGAAATTAAACGACGGCGACCGTGACCCGGAAACCGTAAATGCTGTGTTTCGTGCCGTTCATTCCATCAAGGGTGGCGCGGGCGCGTTCGGTCTCGACGATCTTGTGGCATTCGCCCACGTCTTCGAAACGACGCTGGATTGCGTTCGCTCGAACAAGCTCGAACCAAACCAGGAAGTTCTGAAGGTCATGCTGAAATCGGCTGACGTTCTGGCCGATCTGACCAACGCCGCACGCGATGGCGGCAGCGTCGAAGACAGCCGTACGCGCGGCCTCGTCAAGGAACTGGAAGCGCTCGCCCATGGCGAAATGCCGTCGGGCGCTGCGACATCGGAACCTGCTGCGCCAAAGCCAGCCGCAGCGCCGGCAGCTGCCGCGCCGCCAAAGCCAACCGACGACAGCGGCTTCCAGCCAGTTGCGTTTTCTTTCGGCGAGTTCGAAGACGATACCACGCCGTTGATGGAAACGCCGACGTTCAACGTCGTTTTCAAGCCGCAGACATCGCTCTACACCAAGGGCAACGAATCGGCCCTGTTGCTGCGCGACCTCTCCCGTATCGGCGAGATGAGCATCAACTGCGACATGAGCGCGCTGCCGGCCCTTGAGAACCTGGATCCGGAAACCGCATATTTCCAATGGAAGATTTCCATCAAGACGGACAAGGGTGCCGCTGGCATTCGCACGGTCTTCGAATTTGCGGAATGGGATTGCGATCTGGAAGTTTCTGAAGTCGTCGCCGAGACGCCGGAAGAAGAATTGCCGATGGTTCCGGTCCCGTTCGATCTTTCCGCTCTCGACGAGGAAGTGAACGAGGAACCTGCCGTTCAGTCCGCTCCGGCTGAGGAGACAGTGGCTCAAAAGACGGTATCGACGGCTGTTGCCGCAACTGAGGTAACGCGCGCTGTTTCAGCCGCTGCCGAAAAGAAGGAATCGCCAGCAGCCGCGGCCGCTAACGCTGCTGCCGCAGCCAATGCGAGCGCTGGCCAGACGATCCGCGTCGATCTCGACCGCGTCGACCGCCTGATCAACCTCGTGGGCGAGCTTGTCATCAATCAGGCCATGCTTTCGCAGAGCGTGATCGAGAACGACACGACCGGCACTTCTGCCGTCAATATGGGACTGGAAGAACTTCAGCAGCTGACGCGTGAAATCCAGGATAGCGTCATGGCCATCCGCGCGCAGCCCGTGAAGCCGGTCTTCCAGCGCATGTCGCGTATCGTCCGCGAAGTTGCCGACATGATCGGCAAGCAGATCCGCCTGATCACGGAAGGTGAAAACACCGAAGTGGACAAGACGGTCATCGACAAGCTGGCCGAACCGCTGACGCACATGATCCGTAATGCCGTCGACCACGGCATCGAGACACCGGAAAAGCGCGAAGCTGCTGGCAAGAACCCTGAGGGCACCGTCAAGCTTACCGCCAAGCATCGCTCTGGCCGCATCCTCATCGAACTCCACGATGACGGTGCCGGTATCAACCGCGAGCGTGTGCGCCAGAAGGCAATCGATAACGACCTCATCGCTGCAGATGCCAATCTGACCGACGAAGAAATCGACAACCTGATCTTTGCGCCAGGCTTCTCTACCGCCGACAAGATTTCCGATATCTCGGGTCGCGGCGTTGGCATGGACGTGGTCAAGCGTTCTATCCAGGCACTCGGCGGTCGTATCAGCATCACGTCGCGTCCCGGTCTTGGCTCCACCTTCACCATGAGCTTGCCTCTGACGCTCGCCGTTCTCGACGGCATGGTGGTCACGGTCGCAGGCCAGACGCTGGTCGTGCCTTTGACGGCTATCGTTGAAACGCTGCAGCCGGAAGCCGTGAACATTCACTCCTTCGGTTCCAACCAGCGCCTGATCTCGATCCGCAACTCGTTCTGCCCTCTGGTGGACGTCGGTCGTATTCTCAACTTCCGCAACACCCAGGCCAACCCGGTCGAAGGTGTGGCACTTCTGGTCGAATCGGAAGGCGGCGGACAGCGTGCTCTGATGGTTGACGCCATCCAGGGACAGCGCCAGGTCGTCATCAAGTCGCTCGAAGCCAACTACACCCACGTTCCAGGCATTGCTGCCGCAACCATCCTTGGCGATGGCCGCGTAGCGCTCATTCTCGACGTGGATGCGGTGGTCGGTGCGTCTCGTGGCCAGTCGCTCAAGCAAGAGATGTCTCTTGCGGCAGCCGGTTGAAAGTGGTGAAGAATGACAGCCCATAAATTCAACGACTCACGCCAATCCCCGGACGAGGTGCTTGCCAGCGGAGAATATCCGCTGACACGCCGAGATCTGTCCGAAATTGCCGCGATGATTTATGCCGATGCAGGTATCTATCTGAACGACACAAAGGCTTCGCTCGTTTATTCGCGGCTGTCGAAACACATTCGTAATCTGGGATTGCCTGGATTCCGCGAATATTGCGCTCTCGTTTCCTCTCAGGAAGGAGCCCATGCTCGTCGCGAAATGCTCTCGCATCTGACGACGAACTTCACGCGCTTTTTCCGCGAAAACCACCACTTCGAGCATATGCGCGATGAGGTTTTGCCTGGTTTGATAAACCGGGCAAAGGCGGGTGGCCGAGTCCGTATCTGGTCTGCGGCCTGCTCCGATGGCCAAGAGCCCTATTCGATCGCGCTGACGGTTCTTTCCTTGTTCCCGAACGCTGCCGATTACGACTTCCGGATTCTGGCAACGGATATCGATCCCAAGATTCTCGCTCAGGCGAGGGCAGGGGTTTACGATGATAACGCCCTTGAGACCGTTTCTCCGGCCATGCGCAAGCAGTGGTTCCAGGAGGTCGACGTCGGCGGGCGCCGCAAGCACCAGATCAGCGACAAGGTCAAAAAGTTGATCACGTTCAACGAGCTGAACCTGATGACGCAGTGGCCCTTCAAGGGCGGTTTCGACGTCATCTTCTGCCGCAACGTGGTCATCTACTTCGACGAGCCGACCCAGGTAAAAATCTGGGCGCGGTTTGCGGGTCTGTTGCCGGAAGGCGGACATCTCTACATCGGCCACTCCGAACGCGTTTCGGGGGATCCGAAGGCGCTGTTCGACAATACCGGCATCACGACCTACCGCTACATCGGAAAATCGAGCGGGAGGAAAGCATGAGCGCGCCCGCAAGAGTTCTTGTCGTCGACGATTCACCGACCATGCGCGGCCTGATCTCGGCTGTTCTGAAGGCCGATCCCGATGTTCTCGTGGTCGGTCAGGCAGGCAATGCCATGGAAGCCCGCGCGGCCATCAAGGAGCTCAATCCTGATGTCGTGACCCTGGACATCGAGATGCCGGAAATGGACGGTCTCGAATTCCTAGAAAAGATCATGCGGCTTCGGCCCATGCCCGTCATCATGGTTTCGACGCTGACACAGCGCGGTGCCGGTGCATCTCTTGCGGCGCTGGAAATCGGCGCGTTCGACTGCGTCAGCAAACCGGCACCCGGCGATAGCAGGCCTTTTGGGGATCTGGCTGAGAAGGTAAAGGCTGCAGCCCGGTCCCAGCATCAGAGCTACCGCGTCACTGCGGCCGAAAAATCGCCCGCTCCGCAGCCCATGGCCGTAAGCGACTATCGCGTGGGCCGCAAGATCGTGGCGATCGGTTCGTCGACCGGTGGGGTTGAGGCTCTCATCTCTGTCCTGCAAAAATTTCCGGCCAATTGCCCGCCGACAGTCATTACGCAACACATGCCGTCCACCTTCACCAAGAGCTTTGCAGAGCGTCTCAACCGGCTCTGCGCGCCAGCGGTGGAAGAGGCAACCGACGGGGCAAGGCTGCAGACCGGGAAAATCTATCTCGCACCCGGTGGTGAGCGGCATTTGCAGGTCGTTAATCATTCCGCACCAAGTTGCAGGCTATTGGACAGGGAACCTGTTAATGGCCATCGTCCATCGGTAGACGTCCTGTTCGACTCCGTGGCGGAACTGGCTGGCCGCAATGCCGTTGGTGTCATCCTGACCGGGATGGGACGCGACGGTGCTGCCGGTCTGCTGAAAATGCGCCATGCGGGTGCGCGTACCGTCGGCCAGAACGAGAAGACCTGCGTCGTTTATGGAATGCCGAGGGTCGCTTACGAACTTGGTGCGGTTGAACAACAGCTTCCGCTCAATGCCATTGGCGAAGAAATTCTGAAACTTACTGCTGCCCGAAAAGAAGGTTCTGACTAATGTCTCTTGCAGAAAAAATCAAAGTTCTGATCGTTGACGATCAGGTCACCAGTCGTCTCCTGCT
The DNA here is from genome assembly GCF_001423445.1 of Rhizobium sp. Leaf311. Classification (NCBI taxonomy): domain Bacteria; kingdom Pseudomonadati; phylum Pseudomonadota; class Alphaproteobacteria; order Hyphomicrobiales; family Rhizobiaceae; genus Rhizobium; species Rhizobium sp. Leaf311. Next base: position 134,249 of record NZ_LMNZ01000004.1, read on the forward strand.
CAGCGATGCGCTGACGCAGCTCGGCTTCAAGCAAATTACTGCTGCCGGCGACGGTGAGCAGGGAATGAAGATCATGGAGCAGCAGCCTCATCATCTGGTGATCTCGGACTTCAACATGCCGAAGATGGACGGTCTTGGCTTCCTGCAAGCGGTTCGCACAAACCCGACCACCAAGAAGGCTGCCTTCATCATTCTGACCGCACAGGGTGACCGCGCGCTCGTTCAAAAGGCCGCACAGCTCGGTGCAAACAATGTTCTGGCCAAGCCGTTTTCCATCGACAAGATGAAGGCAGCTATCGAAGCCGTATTCGGATCCTTGAAATGAACGAAACCGCAGCCAAGCGCGTGCATATAATCCAGGGCGAGTACAAGATCGCCAATGATCCTGACGTGGTCATCACGACCATTCTCGGCTCGTGCGTGGCTGCGTGTCTCAGAGACCCCGTTGCGGGCGTCGGTGGCATGAACCATTTCTTGCTGCCGGGTACGGGGGGTATGGGGGGTGGAGATGCAACCCGTTATGGGGTGCATCTCATGGAGTTGCTGATCAACGGCCTGCTCAAGCAGGGGGCTCGCCGTGATCGTATCGAAGCCAAGATATTTGGCGGAGCAAAGACCATTGCCAGTTTCTCCAACGTTGGAGAGCAGAATGCCGCATTTGCGGTACAATTTCTGAAGGATGAAGGTATCCGTCTCGTCGGTTCTTCGACGGGTGGTGAACAAGGCCGCAAGGTGGAGTTCTGGCCGGTTTCCGGACGCGCGCGCCAGCATCCGCTCAGCGGTGCCGAAACGCAGACGACGGTTGCGCTGGAAAGACGTCCAGCACCAGCACCAAAGCCCGCGGCCAGCGACATCGAGTTTTTCTAAAGCGGGACTTCCCGTTCCATTATTGTTCAATTCCGGACTGAAACGAAGGTTTCCGGTCCGCCGTTATGGCCACGGAGTATTTTATGCAGATCGCCGAGCACGCGGAATTTTCAGCCTTTGAAGAAGCTCTCCCCGACGTTTTGATGCGGGTGGTTTCCGAACTGCATGACGTAGCCTATCTCATTGAACGTATCGAGCCGCAATTGCTCGAAGCGACGAATGGCGCGGTTACCACCGAGGGAATGCGGTTGATGCAAGGTATCGATCTTGCGGTTCAGAAAGCCCGTGGCCTTGCCGAGTTCATCGATACGATCACCGGCTCTATCCCCCTGGACTGGGTGGTGGATGTTTCGACCGCATTGAGTCTCGTAAAGCTGGCGGAGATGCAAAAGGCCCTGGGTGCGGGAATGCGTCACGGACATTCACAGCCTCTCGACAAGGCTTCCGGCGATTTCGACCTGTTTTAGACGCTGGTGGCAGGCTGCGGCCATGCCTCGTCTGCTGGATACGCGAACATCGAATTGATGAAAGGGGCTGCCATGCAGCCTCTTTTTGGCTTTTATCCGCTAAATTGTGGGCACTAAAGCATCATTTTCATGCAAGTAAAGCGCCGCGCAAGCTTCAAAGTATTAATCTGACCCCAAATTCTTACAGACAATGGTTTGTTGCCATTCGGCACGCCTGATCCGGGGTTCTGATTTATGAATAGTGTCTCAAACAGTGCCTTTTCCAGCGCATTGCTCCCAAACCTTCTGGAGCTGGCGAGAACGCAGCGTCTGGCTCTGTCGGATGTGATGAAGTTTGCGGAAGACTTCAGCGGGCAGGGGCGCCTCCAGGAGGCTGCTGCCCTTTACAAGACCTGGTTGGCGTTCAATCAGAATCATCCAGCCGCCCAGATGGTGTATTTCAATTTCTCGGTTCTGCTGCGTCAGCTCGATGATCTCGCGGGCTCCATCAATGCCATGCAGGCGGCCCTGAAGATCGACCCAATGTTTGGCCCCGCCCACATCAATCTGGGTCGCGCCTACGAAGACAGCGGCGTTGCCCCCATGGCAATCCAGCAGTGGCAGAGCTTTGCCAACAGCACATCGGAAACGACAGCGGAGCGCGTCTCGTATAGGGTGATGGCACTGCAGCACATCGGCCGTGTCATGGAAAATGCCGGGCTTCTGGAAGAAGCGGAGACCGTGCTGTGGCAGGCCATGGAAATGCGCCCGGACAAGCTCGAGACGGGACAACATTGGAGCGCCATTCGCCAGCGCCAGTGCAAATGGCCAGTCCTTACGCCTTCGACGCACGTGTCCCAGCGCCAGATGATCGATTCCATGTCGCCCTTGACCCTGGGATGCTACTCGGACGATCCGATGTTTCAGCTCGCCCGCGCCCATGATTACAACAAGGGTTTCGTCGGTCGTCTGGACATCAACAAAATCCCTCGCCCGAGCGTCAAGCAGAAGACCGGTACGGGCGCTCGCCTGCGCGTCGGCTATGTCTCGTCGGACCTCAGAGATCACGCCGTTGGTTTTGCGCTGCGGGAAGTTCTGGAACTGCATGACAAATCGAGCGTCGAAATCTTCGCCTATTACTGCGGAGACCCCGTTGCGGTGGACGAAACGCAGAGCCGGATGAAGGCCGTCGTCGATACCTGGCGCGAAATCGGCGCTCTGACGGATGAGGCTGCCGCACGCCAGATTGCTGCAGACGAAATCGACATTCTCATCGACGTCAATGGCTACACAAAACATGCCAGAACGAAGATCTTCGGTTATCGCCCGGCGCCTGTCGTGGTCAATTTCTGCGGCTATCCGGGCTCCATCGGCAGTCCCTTCCATCAGTATATGATTGCTGATGCGCAGATCGTGCCTGTTGAAAGCGAAATCTACTATTCGGAAAAGGTCTTGCGGATTGCTTGCAACCAACCGATCGATCGCAAGCGGACCATTGCCGAAAAGCCGACGCGCGAACAGGTTGGTCTCCCGAACGACGCCTTTGTATTTGCCTGCTTCAACGGAATGCAGAAAATCAATGCCAGCACGTTCGGCCATTGGCTGACAATATTGAAGGCGACACCGAACAGCGTGCTGTGGCTGTTGAGCGGAAACGAAAAGGCCGATGCACGGCTGCGTCAACTGGCGGTGGAGGCAGGCATTGCGCCGGAGCGCCTCATCTTCGCGCCAAAAGCCGGCAATGCTCAGCATCTGGCGCGTATTGCCGTCGCCGATCTCTTCCTTGATACGTTCCCATACGGTGCTCATTCCACCGCAGCCGACTCGCTGACGGTTGGATTGCCCGTCCTGACATTCCCTGGAAAGAGCTTTGCGGCCCGCTTCTGCAGCAGCGTGGTCGCGGCAACCGGTGTGTCCGAGCTGATTTGCGAGGGCCCACAGGATTATGTCGCCAAGGCAATTGCCTTTGCCAAAGACCCTGAGACCTTGAAGGTTCTCCGCGACAAGCTTCAGGCCAACCGGGAAACGAGCGCACTGCGTGATATTCCAGGCCTCGCCCGTCGTCTGGAAGAGCTTTACTGGCAGATGCAGGGCGATGCGGAGCGGGGTGAAATACCCGTGCCGGACTTGCGGAATCTGGATGTCTATTACGAGATCGGCGCCGAACTCGTCATGGAAAATCTGGAGTTTGTCGATGAGCAGACCTACCGGGCGCGGTATCTGGAGAAACTGCGTGAATGGCACGCGTTTTCACCCATCCCGTTTGATAATCGCTTGTGGACGCCAGAGGCCTCCGCTAGGGCTTGAGAAACGGGAATCGACTGTCACGCACGTGATAGTCGTAGGGAGCAGATTTCGGTTTGCTTTCAGGCGCCTCAAAGGCCGTGAAAGCAGACCGTTGCAAAAGCACAAGGCAGGTTGCGAGTGTCTCAGTCCAAGAAGATTGCTATTGTCGGTGCCGGGCTTTCCGGAGCAGTGATTGGTCGCGAGCTTGCGCAAGCAGGTCATCACGTCGAGATATTCGACAAGCGAGATCACATTGCCGGCAATTGCCACACGGAACGGGACGCTGAGACAGGCGTGATGGTGCATGTCTATGGTCCGCATATCTTCCACACGGATGATGCGGAAGTGTGGGACTACGTCAACCGCTATCAGACCTTCATGCCCTACAAGAACCGTGTGAAGACGACGAGCAGGGACCAGGTCTTCTCCCTTCCGGTCAATCTCCACACCATCAACCAGTTTTTCGACAAGACATTCAGGCCGGACGAGGCGAAAGCCTTTATCGAGGATCAGGCCGACAAATCCATCGAGGATCCGCAGACCTTCGAAGAGCAGGCGTTGCGGTTTGTCGGGCGCGATCTCTATGAAGCTTTCTTTGAGGGCTACACCCAGAAGCAATGGGGTTGCTCACCGAAGGACCTGCCTGCGTCGATCCTCAAGCGCCTGCCGGTGCGTTTCAATTATGATGACGACTACTTCTTCCACAAATTTCAGGGAATGCCTGAAACGGGCTATACGCCCATGGTCGAGCGCATTCTCGATCATCCCAATATAAAGGTTCATCTTGCCCGCAACGTAGGGCGCAACGATGTGAGCGGATACGACCACACCTTCTATTCCGGTCCGCTGGATGGTTATTTCGATTATGCGAACGGGCGGCTTGGTTACCGCACGCTGGATTTCGAACGCTTTACCTATGAGGGCGACTATCAGGGTTGCGCCGTAATGAATTACGGGGAGGTTTCCGTTCCCTATACGCGCATCACCGAACACAAGCACTTCTCGCCGTGGGAGCAGCATCGCGGCTCGGTCTGTTACCGCGAGTTTTCCAGAGAATGCGGACCCGATGATGTGCCATACTATCCCATCAGGTTGGTGAAGGAAAAAGAGCAGCTTGCGCAGTATGTTTCGCTGGCCAACCAGGAGACATCCGTGACCTTCGTCGGCCGCCTCGGCACATACCGCTATCTCGACATGGATGTGACCATCCGTGAGGCGCTGGATACCGCGCGTCTTTTCCTCTCTCTTGCACAGGGCGACACTACAATGCCGTCCTTCTTGAATCCGCCCCTCTGAGAAACGCCGAAACCTCTCATCGCATCGCTCGACGCTCCCCTTGAGAGGAGCATCGGCGATTGCGCCCCTATCATCCCCAAACACCGGGACTGGGTGGGCGTCATAACGAGAGACGGCACAGCTTCGCACAAGCAACGAAACCTAGGATTGCCCCTGGAGAATGCCGACCTTGGCCGAGAGCCATGAGGCATTCATAGGGACACCGCGGACGGAAGCACGCATCTTTGTTTCCGCTCGTTACCGGGGCTCTTGAGCTTCGCTGGTTGTTTCAACGTTTGTACTCGCGATGAAGGCCGGTAAATGACTTCTATCATCTCTTCCTTTGCTCCAAGTCAGATCAGCAAAATGACGACTTCGGCGCTTTCGGCTTGGACTACGGAAGACATGGCCGAGCTTTCGACCGAGCAGATCAAGGCCTTGTCCTCCAAGCAGATCAACGTTTTCTCATCGCAGCAGATCGCGGCCCTCGAGGTTGAAGATCTGCGGGCGATGAGCACGTCACAGCTTAATGGTATCTCGACGAGTGGCATGGTTGGATTGACGCTCGACCACATTGCTGCATTAAACAGGATTTCGGTCGCAAGTCTGGGTTCGGGGCAAATTGCGGCGCTCACCACCGACCAGGTGAAAAACCTGTCGACGGAACAATCCGAAGCTCTGACCCCGGCGCAGATCGCTGCCATGAGTTCCGATCAGATTGCCGCTCTCGATATTGAAGATCTGCTCGAATTTTCAACATCCGACTTTGCTGCGATTTCCCTGAAAGGCATTGCAGGCATCGGGACGCAGGGTGTGCATCTGTTTAGCAATGAACAGATCGGGGCCTTGAGTCCCAATGCCATCTCAGGAATGAACACCGATACGTTGGTGGCTTTGTCGGAAGAGCAGGTTGCTGCCCTAAGCACGGCTTCCATCTCACGATTGACAACCGATCAGCTGGTACGGCTGGAAACGACGCAGTTAAGCGCCTTGACCTCTAGCCAGGTTGCCTCGCTCAAAGCTGCCCAGATCACAGCGCTCAGTCCAGACTACGTGGCCAAATTGTCTGCGTCCGGGATCGCGGGCCTTAGCACCACCTCCATTGCAAGCCTGACGCCAGAACAGCTGAGTGGCATGTCAACGGTGCAATTCGCGGGCCTGACGACGAAACAGATCAACGCTCTTAAGTCGTCTCAGCTTGAAAGTCTGCCGACCACTCATTTGGCCGCGCTGTCACCCGCTCAGATTGCGGCGTTGAACACTCGAGCAATACCAGGCCTGACGCCTGCGCAGGTCGAGGTGTTTTCTGCCACGCAGGCAGAGGCACTGACGCCCGCCCAGGTCAAAGCAATGACCGCATCGCAGCTGGAGACATTCGCTGAGGATGAAATCAGGCAGTTTTCGACTGCGGACATAGCCGCAATCAGCGCAAGCACCTTTGCAGAGCTCAGCACAACGACCCTTGGGGCGTTTACAACAGCTCAGATCGCGTCGATTGGCGCAAGTACGTTTTCGAAGATGACCATAGAGCAGCTCAATGCGCTTGACGGTGAGCAGTTGGGCGCACTGACATCGACGCAGATGGCAGCGTTGACGTCGCTCCAGGCGTCGTCTCTTTCGACCGATGAGGTCGCGTTTCTTTCGACATCCGCACTGGCCGCGCTGTCTGGAAAATCGATCGCCGGCTTTGCGACCGACGTTGTGGCCAAGTGGACGCCCGAGCAGATTGCCGCACTGTCCACTGGCGCGATTGTAAAACTGACGTCAGACCAGCTCGCGACCTTGTCGACTGCGCAGGTCGAGGCACTGACCTCCGCGCAGATCAAGGTTCTCAGCTCCGTCCAGATCGGCGCGCTGAGTGCGGCTGCAATCGGCACATTCACGCCGTCTGAAATTGCGGCGATTTCGACGAAGGCGCTTTCAGCACTTAGAACCGACGCGGTTGCGGGTCTGACGAATGATCATATTATTGCGCTCAGCGGATCGTCCGTTGCGGCCATGTCTTCCGATCAATTCGCCGCCCTGACATCTGGTCAGCTATCGGTTCTAACGTCGAAGCAGCTGAGTGCGCTAAAGACGACGCAAATCAAGGCGTTGTCATCCGAAGCAATCGCAGGTTTTTCAACCGCACAGATATCTTCGCTGAGCACCAGTGCTATTGCAGGCCTTTCGGCCTCTCAATTTGCCGCCTTGCAGGATGACAAGATAGACGCGCTGACCTCGTTGCAGATCAAGGCGTTGAACTCGGCGCAACTGGCTGTACTCGGCACCGATGATATCGCCAAATTCTCCACCGCAGAGATGGCCGCGATCAACTCGAGGGCGATTACGGGATTGAGCGGTGAGAATCTCGCCAGTCTCACTTCGGCGCAAATGAGCGCCATCAGCGCCGCTGCGGTTTCTGCCCTGAAGGCAGATCAGGTGGCTGCGCTGACAGCAACGCAGATTGCTGCCATTTCCGCCAGCCAAGCGGCTGCGCTGACATCTGGACAACTCGCCGTTCTGGACAAGGCTGATATTTCGGCCCTGTCAACGACTGCCATTGCAGCCCTGGGCACCAAGGCGATTTCCGGAATATCGCCAGCCCTGGTGGCCGAGCTCACGACGGCGCAGGCCGCAGCGTTGAATGCGAGCGCGGTCTCGAAGATGTCCACCGATCAGATCGAAGCTTTGACGCCGTCCCAGGTCGCCGTCATGACCACCGCTCAGATAAAGGTCATGAGCTCAAGCCAGGTCGGAGCTTTTTCTGCAAGCGCCATTGCAGCCCTGACATCGACACAGATTGCGGCCATCCCGACCAAGTCGCTGGCCGGTCTGACTGCAACTGACATCGGCGACATGACGACTATACAGCTCGCCGCATTGACGACGGCGCAGATTGCTGCATTGTCTTCAAGCCAGCTTTCTGGCCTCAAGTCCGAGGACATCGCTGCGTTTTCTCTCGACGATATTCGCGCGATTGGCGCAGCCGGCATCGGCGGCTTCTCGACCGATGTCATCGCCGCTCTGGACAGTAAGCAGATTGCAGCACTCAGCGTTGTGGCAATTGGATCACTAACGTCCGATCAGGTCGCAGCCCTTTCCACGCTGCAGGTCGATTCGCTGACGACAAATCAGATAGCGGCCATGAAGTCCACGCAGACAGCTGCGCTTGGCGTCGAGGATTTGAAAACTTTCTCCTCGCAGGACATAGCTGCCTTGTCAGGACGGGCAATCGGCGGTTTCGGCACAGGTGTCATCGCCTCACTTGGCACGGACCTTGTTGCGGCATTTTCGACGTTTTCGATTGCAAGTCTGACGACGGAGCAGCTTGATGCCCTAACCTCGCAGCAATTCGTCGCGATGAAGACGAGCCAGATTGCGGCCTTGTCTTCCGCGCAAGCCAGCGCGATCAACCCAACTATCCTTGCATCGCTGTCTTCGGGACAGATCGCTGCGCTAGGAAGCGTTGCGGTGACCAACCTGACCGGCGCTCAGATTGCGGCATTGACGTCCACCCAGTTGTCGAGCCTCTCCACATCACAGATGGCCGCCCTGAGTTCCGCGCAAGTCAACGCACTGGGCACAGAACATGTCGCTGCCCTGTCGACCGGCCAGATTGCAGCGATCGGTACAAACGGCATTGCGGGGCTTTCCTCAAAACAGATCGCCGCGCTTACCACAGATCAGGCGGCCGCGTTTACGAGCCTGCAGGTCAGGGTGCTCAGTGAGGACCAGATTGCGGCACTTGGCGCCGACGACATCGCGACGTTCACGACCAAGGAAATCAGCCTTATCGGAACGGCTGCCATCATCGGTCTGTCCAGCGCGACATTGGAATCGCTTTCGACAGATAAGATTGCGGCCATCAACGCAGACAGCCTCGCAGCTTTGACAACCCGGCACATCGCGTCTCTTGGCAGCGCTCAGATCGGTGCGTTGACCACAAAGCAATTGTCAGGTTTGACTGCCGATCAGGTCTCAGTTCTGAGCACAGCCGACATAAGTGCGCTGTCAACGTCAAAAATATCGGCTCTCAGCGCAGCCGGGATTTCAGGCCTGACGACGACCCAGCTTTCAAAACTGTCGACATCGCAAATTGAGGCGTTGACGAATATTCAGGTTGGAGCATTGACGTCTGCCCAGCTCGGGGCGATTGGTCTGGAAGGTATCTCCAAATTCTCGAGTGCCGATATCGCCGCCATCAATGCCAACATCATCGGCTCGTTGCCAACAAGCACGATTGCCGGGCTTACGGCAGATCAGATATCATTCCTGAGCGCCCAGGCGATCGCAGGATTGACGACGAACCAGATTTCAGTTCTCAGCACAGGGCAGGTCGCGTCGCTCGGAACCAAGCAGATTGCGGCGATGACATCCTCGCAGGTTGCTGCACTTGGAACCGATGATCTTGCGTCGCTGAAAGATGCTGCAATCGGCGCGATCAGTTCTTCCGCCATTTCCGGTTTGTCGACGGAAACATTGGGCAAACTCACCGGATCACAGTTGTTGGCAATCAGCACAGCTGCTGTTTCGGGTCTTTCCGCCAACCAGATAGGGGCGCTGACGTCAAGCCAGATCGCGTCCTTGTCCAACAAGCAGATTGCGGCGCTGACATCGCGCCAGGTTGCTGCACTGGGAACAGCTGGTGTTGCCGCGCTCGATACCAATCAGATATCGGCCTTGAGTTCCAGCGGGGTTGTCGGGCTGTCGACAGAGCAGATCGACAAGCTTACTGTCGCACAGGCGGAAGCGTTGACGGCGGATCAGGCGGCAGTTTTGAGCTCTGCCCAGGTCAGTGCACTGGGCACCGACGATCTTTCGCGCTTCTCATCAAAGGAGATCGCATCGCTATCCAGCGGCAGCCTCGCTGGCCTGTCGACGGAGAAAATTGCCTCTCTTGACCCTTCGATCATAGGCGCGCTGTCGTCTGTCGCGATCCCCGGCCTTTCAACGACACAGGTCGCTTATCTAAACAGCGCGCAGCTTGCGGCATTGAATACGGCTCAGGTTGGAGCGATGAGCTCCAGGCAGGTCGCTGCCCTTGGAACAGGTGGAATCACAGTGCTGTCGTCAAGCCAGATAGCCGCGCTGAGCACAGCCGGTATCCCTGGCCTCACTGCCGAGCAACTCGATGCCATGGCAACCGACAAGCTCGAAGCACTTACGACCACTCAGGTCGCAGTATTGAATTCAGTGCAGACGGGTGCCCTTGGGACAGAGGATCTTGCGGTCTTCTCGAAGGCGGAACTTGCGGTGCTCTCGTCGAGTGCTGTCCTCGGCTTGTCGACAGCCGTCCTGGCAAGCCTCTCGGCTGACAGGCTTGCTGCACTTGGAACCGCCAGCCTCTCTGGACTGTCGAGCGGACAACTTTCGTCGCTGACGACAGAGCAGGTTCAAGGTCTCAGCACGTTGCAGGTTGCCGCACTCAGCTCCAAGCAGCTTGCTTCACTTTCCACGGCAGGTGCAGGCGCCTTCAGCCCCTCGCAGATTGCAGCATTGAGTTCGGGAGCGATAGCAGGTCTGACAACGGCGCAGATCGCTGCTTTGTCTGTGGCGCAGATCGAGGCGTTCAACACCGGACAGGTCGCCGCCTTGACGTCAACGCAACTGAGTGCATTCGGCACCGAAGATATTGCGGCGCTTTCGACCGAAGAGCTTGCGGCCCTGACATCGAACGCCATCGCGGGACTGTTGCCCGGCACCATCGCTGCTCTGCCTCTCGAACGGATCTCTGTTCTTGGCACCGCGAGCATCGCGGGTCTGACATCAGCTCAGATCTCCGCGCTTACAACGCAGCAGCTTGAGGCATTCTCGACGGCTCAGATTGGGGCTCTCGGCTCCAAGCAGATTGCAGTTCTGGGAACGGCCGGGGTTGCGGCCATGTCGCCGGCGCAGATCGCGGCGCTCAGCACCTCTGCGATTGCGGGGCTTTCCAGCGCCCAGATCGACACGCTATCCAGTGACAAGGTGGAGGCTCTGACCCCAACCCAGATTGCCGCACTGACCTCCGTGCAGCTCTCGGTTTTCGGTGTGGACGATATCGACCTCTTCTCCACCGACGATCTGGCGGCCATTCCTGCGCACGTCATACAAGGGCTTTCTACGGCAGCGCTTGCAGCAATGCCCGCGAGCAAGATTGCGATACTCTCGACATCCGCCGTCTCCGGCCTGACAAGCGATCAGATGAAAGCCCTGACAGCCGATCAGGTGGAGGCGTTCACCAGCGATCAGGTGGGTGCGCTTGGCTCAAAGCAGATGGCTGGATTGAGCCTCGATCACCTCAAGTCTTTCACGAAAGCGGAAATCGGTGCCATCAGCGCCGGAGCAATTGTCGGCATCAGCACTGCAATAATGGCTGCGCTGCCACAGGATATCGTGTCGGCGTTGTCTGCCAGCGGCGTGTCAGGACTTTCCACCGCACAGGTTCGCGCTCTCACCGTCGATCAGCTCACGGCGCTTTCGCCAACGCAGGTTGCCGCATTCACCTCACAGCAGGTGTCGGCCTTCAAGGCGAGCGATCTTCCGACATTCTCGACGGCACAGATTGCCGCTATCAGCGCTGCTGGCATAGCTGGCATGTCGAGCGATCAGGTCGCTGCTCTCAATCTGGAGCAACTTCACGTCTTGACGACGTCGCAGGTCAATGCGCTGACGTCATCGGCCGTTTCCGGGCTTTCTGCAGAAGAACTCGAAACCCTGAGCGCTGCCCAGATCGCTGCGATCAGTTCTTCAGCCATAGGAGGGCTGACGACCGAATTTATCGGCGGGCTTTCTGCCACGGAACTGGCACGTCTTGGCACTGCGGGTATTTCCGGTCTGACCGGCAAGCAGGTCGCGGCCCTGAGCAGGGATCAACTGGACTCCCTGTCGACGGCGCAGATTGCAGCCTTGAGCGCGGACGGCCTGTCCGGTCTCACGACGGAGGGAATGTCGACTTTCTCGGCCTCCGAAATCGCGGCCATCTCAGCCTCGTCGATCAGGGGTCTTTCAACCCAGATCATCTCTCGATTGACGAACGCAGAAATCCAGGTTCTGACACCGGCACAGATTGGAGCGATGGGCTACAACCAGATCGTCGCTCTCAGTACATCGCAAGTGGATGCGCTCACGACGGCCCAGCTGGGCGGGCTGAACGCCATCCAGGCGGCGGCACTCGGTACCGAAGACATCAGCCTGTTTACGACAGAAGACATTTCCGCACTGGGTACAAGTGCCGTATCGGGCCTGACAGCCGGTGTGATAGCAATACTGACGACAGCTCAAAGCGAGGCATTGACCCCTGGACAGGTCAATGCGCTGACGTCAGGGCAGGTGGCCGCCCTTTCCAAGGACAATCTGGCGAAGTTCTCGACCGCCGATATTGCCGCGTTCAACTCGTCCGGCGTAACGGGTCTTTCCACGGACACGCTTGTCAGCCTGTCCAGCGATCAGATCGGGACACTTATGGGCACACATATGGGATCGCTGACACCGGCTCAGATCTCAGCGATCATTTCCGTCTATGTCGCAGGCTAAAAAACGGAGCGCGAGCGTCTTCCCCTAAAAGCCCTACGGGAAACGCTCGCGCAAGCTTCGCCGTCTAGTTTGGTATCGGGACCAGAAGGTCTCGGACTCTTTGAATGACGGTGCGGGACAGAATGAATCTGTTAAATCAATTCCCTCAGGTTTTTAAAAACTTCGCGGCCCTTGGGCAGACGCGGCTTTTGGTGCTGGGTGGTGTGGGCGTTCTGTCCATGGCGATCATTCTTGCAGCCGCGCTCTATGTGAACAAACCTGCTTACGAAACACTTTATGTCGGCCTGGAGACGATGGATCTGAACAAGATCAGCATCGCTCTTGCGGAGTCGAACGTCGATTTTCAGGTCGGTGCTGATGGAACGAGCCTGCAGGTTCCCGTCGGTATGACCAGCAAGGCGCGGCTTCTGCTTGCCGAGCGGGGGCTGCCAGACAGCGCCAATGCCGGTTATGAGCTGTTCGACAATGTCGGTTCGCTTGGCCTCACCTCATTCATGCAGGAAGTTACCCGCGTTCGTGCGCTTGAAGGTGAAATCGGTCGATCGATCCAGCAGATCGACGGTATCGCAGCAGCACGTGTCCACATCGTCATGCCTGACGTCGGAAACTTTCGTCGCGGCGAACAGAAGCCGACCGCATCGGTCATGATTCGCGCAAGCGCAGCTGCTGGCCGCAAGGCTGCTTCGTCCATTCGTCACCTTGTCGCCTCGGCTGTTCCCGGCCTGGAGGTTGATGACGTGACGCTTCTCGACTCGACCGGCCAGCTGCTCGCATCCGGCGACGACGTTGGAAACGGTGCACTCAATCGCTCCCTGACCCTGTCGCAGAATGTACAGCAGGAACTCGAAACCAAGATCGACAAGGCGCTGGCGCCATTTCTCGGCATGGACAACTTTCGCTCGACCGTTACGGCAGAGCTGAATACCGACAGCCAGCAGATCCAGGAAACCGTTTTCGATCCCGAATCGCGTGTCGAGCGCTCCGTGCGCACGACCAAGGAAGACCAGAAGTCTCAGGAAACCACGCCGGATACGGCAGCAACGGTAGAGCAGAACGTTCCGCAGGCCGCGCCGCAGGGCGGTGGTGGCGGTCCGAAGTCTTCTGACGAATCGGCCAAGAAGGAAGAGCAGACCAACTACGAAATCAACTCCAAGACCACTGCGACAGTCCGCAATGGCTACACGGTCGACAAGATTTCGGTGGCGGTCGTCGTCAACAAGGGTCGCCTTGCCAAGATGATCGGTGAACCCGCCGACCAGGCAAAGGTCGATGCCTATCTCGCAGAAATGCAGAAGATCGTCGCTTCGGCTGCCGGTATCTCTACGGATCGTGGTGACGTGGTCACGATCACGGCCATGGACTTCCTTGAGACGCAATTGCTGGATCAGGCAGTCGCCGGCCCGGGCTTCATGGAAGTCATGAGCCGCAACTCCGCGGGCATCATCAATTCGCTGGCATTCGTCGCTGTTGCCTTCCTGGTTGTCTGGCTCGGTGTCCGTCCGATCGTCCGCTCCATGTCTTCAGGTTCTGCAGCTACCGCAGAACTCGGTCAGGAAGCAGCAGGCCTCGAATTGCCCGACTTCTCGCCGGGCCTGGGTGGCGGCGCTGCCGCTGGCGGCCTCATGGACGGGTTCGGTGCGGATTTCGGCTTCGACAGTACCGACGACCTCCTCTCAGGCGACAGTGGCGAAGGCGACTTCAATCGTCGGGTCCGCGAAGGACCGGAACGTCGCCTGTCCCGCATGGTGGAAATCAGCGAGGAAAGAGCCGCCAAGATCCTGCGCAAGTGGGCAGTCGAGAAAGCCGCATAAATCAAAGGCCGGGTTTGCCCGGCCTTTGTCGTTTTATCTCTTGCATCACGCCAAGGCACATGTACTGTTTTGATACGGAATTTACCATTTGTTCATCAGTTGGACAATTTACGTTGGAATAATGAAATCAGCGCTGTCCGATACCGAGAACATGAATATGCTCTTGGTTGCATGACAAGGGACGAAAATGCGGGGATGTCGTCGAATGACGATGGTGTTTCGCGTAGCCTTTCCTAAAATGCGTTGATTCGGTCACCAGGGACGCGGTGCTGCTCGAAGGGGTTGCGTTTCTGAATGGAAATGATTTCCATCCCGGTTAAATGATCTCCGAAAGGAGAATAAGAGGGCGTAGGCTATTGAAGGTGGATGTTGATGTTCGCAGGCTGTCGGTCGCGCCGTTTGATAGATCGGTGAAGGCGTTGCCGCGCGATCAGCTGATCCGTAACATTGCAATTGCGGCTTCTGACGGCAACGTTACAGCTGCAGTGGAGATGATTGCGTCTTTTGCCGGAGCGTCGCACTATCTTCTGGCGCGCGAGGACCTGTTACAGGAAGCCGGCCTCAATTTTATCATCACCTCTGACTGGCCTTTCGATCTTGTTCGCCGGTTAGGGTCTGAACTGACGAACAATCAGAATCGTGTTAGCGAGATGGAGAAGTGCCTGGCGCTTCTCAAGCCGCGGATGCTGTTTTTGCCGGAAGATGCCGTCATTCCCCACGGGGTGGACCGCAAATATTGCTCATTGACGTTCTGTGTCGGTCGGGTCCGGTTTTCACTGTTGCTGCTGTTTGCGCAAGAGAATGTCCCTGTCGATGATCGCCTGCGTGAGGCTGCCATGCTGACGGGTTATTTTGCGAGCTCCGGTATCGTCGCCGAATCGCGCGTTGAACGTGACATCGACCTGACGGAACGCGAGCTTGAGTGCCTTTTCTGGATTGCAGAAGGCAAGACCAGCGACGAAATGGCAACCATTCTCGGCATTTCCCGCAATACCATCAATAATTATATCACCAGCGTCATGCGCAAGACCGCAACCAAGACCCGCTCGGAAGCGATTGCCTACGCGGTTCGCAACAATCTCGTATGAGGGTCGTTCGGATGGGGTACTACAAGGAAACGGATGGGTCGCTGCTGGAACCGGGCGCGCCTGCGCGAGCGGCAACCGCCGCCAGCCGTTCTGACCTGTTTCCACGGTTGGTAGCGATGCAGCGCATACTGGGCGCCAAGAATTTCGTCGTGCTGCGCGCCGTTGCGTCGGGATTTCCGAACAAGCGAAAACTCCTGTGCGAAATGGAAAACTGGGGCATGAATGCGACCGAGCAGAGCGCTCGCCTCGTTCACGTCATGGGAGAACGTCTGCAGGAACATCTCGAGCGCTCGCTCCTGCCTGTCATCTGGAAGAGTGAGAGCGGCACTGGCTTCTCCGACATTCCCGACGTGGCCGCCTTGATGCTGAGGCTTTCCAACAGCGACTTGTCCTATGCCGGACTGGCACTGCCCGTGCGACTTGGTACCATCGGCAACGGCTACGTGGTCTTCTGTGGCGGCAGTCTGCTTCTCGACAACGAACTTGTTCTGGAACAGCACATCAAGTGCACGGAGATCATGGTCGACCTGCTTGCTCTGGACGAGCGTCGCGTCACGCCGGCGGAATCCTTGAGCGAGCGGGAAGTGGCCTGCCTTCAACTGGCAGGTGACGGTCGTATCAGTGAAGAGATTGCGGTAAAGCTCGGTCTTTCCGTTCACACCGTGAACGCTTACCTCGGCTCCGCCACCATCAAGCTCGATTCGGTCAATCGCATCCAGGCAATCGCAAAGGCGATCCGCATGGGGTATATTCACTAGAGCGATCTCTTCCCGCTGGCTAAACGCGCTCCGCCAGCAGAGGCTGCCGACGCGCTAACGCTTGGCGCGTCCGCTAAGGATCGCGCCGACCTCGGGCAGACTTCAGCGGTGTCTTCGACTATCGGACCATGAAAGGTTCGGTACGCGGGGGAAGGGCCGGGACATCAAAGTGATCCGGCTCAATGCCAGCCTTCGCCTTATCGATCATCGTAACATAGGCGGCCTCGAGATGACGGCAGAACCGCTCTGCGTCAAACAGCGGCATCCTGAAGCGATTGGCGTCGATCCGGTCGCGAATTTCCTGAAGTGGCGCAGGATCCAGCGCGTAGGATACGGCCTGCTCTACGTAGTCCTCGTCATCCTCCGCAATCAGTTCAGGCGTGCCAATGGCGTGCAACAGGCTCTCGCTGACCCGCGACGCGAAGTTCGTGCCCTTTCTCGTCAGCACCGGAAGACCGGACCAGAGCTGCTCGGAGGTCGTCGTGTGACCGTTGACCGGGAATGTATCAAGGCCAAGATCTGCCACGGTAATACGGTTGAGGTGAAGTTCGAACTCCAGCTTGGGCATGAAGAACACGCGCTTTGCAGCTATTCCCATTGCCAGAAATTTCGTGAGGATGTTCGTCCGGCTTTCCGCATTGTGACTGAGTATCCAGATCACACTGTTTGGAGCGCGCTTGAGAATGCTGGCCCAGAGTTCCACCGTCTTTGGCGTGATCTTTCGGTTGGCGTTGAAGGAAGCAAAGACGAATGCATCCTCCGGCAAGCCTGCTTCGGAACGGGATATCTTCTTGGCAAGCGGCCTGTTGACCGGATCATTCGGCTGGTAGGTTTCCGGAAGCCTGACGAATTTCTCGTAGTAATGCGGCTTGGAGCTCTCGGGAAGCACGTAATGGTCCCCAATCGCATAGTCCAGGTCGACATTGACGGTTGAACCGGGAAAGCCGATCCACGCGACTTGTACGGGGGCCGCAGCCATATTGAGAATGGAGGTGCGGTTTCCAGCGGTGTGACCCTTCAAATCGACGAGAATGTCGATGCCGCGCGCCTTTATTTCCGCCAGAGCCTCTTCGTTGGTCATGTCTCTGATGGTCACGACGTGACCCCACAGCTCACGATCCGCTTCATTGGTGCGCAGCATGTCGGGGTCGGAATGGCAGAACAGGGTCACGTCGAAGCGATTTCGATCATGCAGTTCCAGCACACGTCGGATGAGCTTCATCGTCGCGTGCTTGTCGAAGAAGTCCGAAGACAGATAGCCGATGCGGATCTTGTCGCTCCACTCGTGCGGCATCTTCCGCCGAGCGATCGTCATGTCAGGAGAGAAGGCCGGGGTATTGCTACGTGCGAGCTGGTTAAGATGCTCGTCGCCCGTCCAGTGCAGATTGAAGAAGGTCCCGTCCAGGGAGATGAAGGACAGTTCACCGGAGCTGATTGCGGCATCGATGATCGGCTGATGCTTCTCGATGGCGTCGAACTTGCAGTGCTCGCGGCAAAACACAAGATACATCAGGCGCACGGCCTGTTGACGCGGCAGCTTGGCCAGGAGCAGCCTTGCCGTCTCGATATCCCTGTGGTCGAAGAGATCCCATGTCGTGATCGCAATGCGCGCTCCGAGCTTCATGTGCTCGATGGAATCGCTCTTCATCAACACGCTTTTCAGCGCGCGGGCAATCCTGGGCTCGCCCCGCTCCAACAGGATGGTGCCGACGATGTAACAAATATCCGGGTATTTATGGAATCTATGGACCAGCTTGTTGGACAGCGCGAGCGCTTTATCCTTCTGTCCGCAATCATAATAAAGCTTGATGCTGTCAACCAGGTAGCTTTCTGCGTCAATACCGTCTTGTTGATAGGCAAGCTCGTAAGAGGTTGCAGCCTGTTCGGGCATTCCGATTTGTAAACACGTCTTCGCAAGCAGCGCATAGGTGCGCGCATCGCGTTTGACGTCGATCAGCTTGTTGAGCGTTTGAAGCGCCTGTGTGTATTGCCCGGTCTTGAAATGCTTCGAGGCGGTCGAATAGCTGATATCGTTCAACTTTATTTCCGTTCTGTCGTCTTGCCGCTTTGCGTTTGAGTGTGCGCTCATCCAGGCGCGGCCTTTCTGATTCAGGGCTTTTGGAAATAATATCCGCCGAACCTTGCTTGAAACAGGTCTTCCGGTCGGGGAGGGGCCTGCGCGTTTCACGGTTAATGCGAGGTCGCAGCGTTTGCGTCGTATTAACCATTAGAATCAACGGGGTTGGCGAGACCTGTAAAATTAAGAACTTCGAAATGCTTGGGACGCATTTTGATCCTTACGTGACGGGTTTGGTATCCAGCAGAAAAAAAGGAACCGAGTGGCATGATGCCGAACCGTTCGCGCCGGTACTAGCAATCCGGCATGTCCCTCTCTTGTACCGCGTTTTAAAAGGGGCAACTTATGTCTAGCATCAACTTCAATTCCAGTGCCAACAACGCACTTCAGACGCTGCGCTCTATCAACACGAACCTCGAAAAGACCCAGGACCGCGTGTCCACGGGCCTCAAGATTGGCGATGCTTCGGATGGCGCCGCTTATTGGTCGATTGCGACCACGATGAAGTCTGACAACAAGGCACTCGGTGCAGCGACAGACGCGCTCGGCGTAGGTGCGGCCAAGGTTGACACAGCTTATGCAGCGATGGACAGCGCCATCGATGTCGTCAACGAAATCAAGGCAAAGCTCACAGCTGCCAGCGAAACGTCGGTTGACAAGGAGCAGGTTCAGCTCGAAATCACCAAGCTTCAGGAACAGCTTTCCGCAATCGGTCAGGCAGCTTCGTTCAACGGCGAAAACTGGGCCGTTCAGGCAGCAGCTTCCACGACAACCGTTGTTGACGGCTTCATTCGTAACTCCGACGGCACCGTCAAGGTTACGACCGCGACATTCAACGCCGGCGATTACGCCATGTTCGAATCCATCACGAGCGGCGCTGGCACAGGCGGCATTCTCGCTGGTGTGATGACAATCGCACTGACAAACACATCTTCGCAGGGCGCGATCGACGGGTTCCTGTCGACTGTCGAGACTGCACTGGATGAACTGACCAAGGGCGCTGCCGCTCTCGGCGCACTGTCTTCCCGTATCGACCTGCAGGACGAATATTCCAACAAGCTGAGCGACGCGATGGAAGCCGGTATCAGCCGTCTGGTCGACGCCGACATGGAAGAAGAATCCGCACGCTTGTCTGCCCTGCAGACTCAGCAGCAGCTGGCCGTCCAGTCGCTGTCGATTGCCAACTCTTCTTCGCAGAACATTCTCACTCTGTTCCGCTAAGCATTTCAAATCCACGAAAAGGAGGCCGGACCTTTTGGTCCGGCCTTTTTTTGTGTTTTAAATCATTAACAGAGTATTACCAAATTAATTTGCAAATTAACTCTTTTTTTATTTTATGTTTGGAAGTTTTTAACCTTAATAGAGTTAGATGGATCTATCGAAACGGCGGCCGAAGGTTAACTATATTGCCCGGCAGGCATGAGGCTGATCGTCGTTTACCGGTAAATCCGGAATGTCCCTTCAATTGTACTTGCCAAAGGGGCAACTTTTACTATGACGAGTATCCTTACTAATACTTCTGCTATGTCTGCACTCCAGACCCTGCGTACGATCAACTCAAACCTTTCCACGACGCAGGACCGTGTGTCTTCGGGCCAAAAGGTTGGTGATGCCTCTGATAACGTTGCCTACTGGTCCATCTCCACGACGATGAACTCCGACAACAAGGCACTCAATGCTGCGACGGATGCTCTCGGCGTTGGTGCGGCCAAGGTCGACACAGCCTATGCTGCGATGGACAGCGCCATCGATGTCGTCAACGAAATCAAGACAAAGCTGACAACCGCCAGCGAAACATCGGTCGACAAGCTGCAGGTTCAGCTCGAAATCACCAAGCTTCAGGAACAGCTGACCGCAATCGGCCAGGCTGCTTCGTTCAACGGCGAAAACTGGGCAATCCAGGGTTCCGGTTCTTCCACAACGGTTGTCGATGGCTTCATTCGTGACTCCGCCGGTTCCGTCAAGGTAACGACCGCAACGTTCAACGCGGGTTCCTACGCGATGTTCTCCACCATCACCTCAGGTGTTGGTAGTGGCGGTATCCTCGCTTCCGTCATGGACATCGCTCTGCAGAGCAACTCCACACAGGGCGAAATCGATGCATTCATGACGACTGTGCAGACCGCTCTTGACGGTCTCACCGACGGTGCTGCTGCTCTTGGTGCGCTCTCTGCTCGTATCGACATGCAGGATAGCTATTCCAGCAAGCTGAGCGACGCCATCGAATCGGGTGTCAGCCGTCTGGTCGACGCCGATATGGAAGAAGAATCTGCACGCTTGTCTGCCCTGCAGACACAGCAGCAGCTGGCCGTTCAGTCGCTGTCGATTGCGAATTCGTCGTCGCAGAACATCATGTCTCTCTTCAGAGGCTAATCCGGTTCACGGAAATGGAAAAGCCGCGCAGTTTGCGCGGCTTTTTTTTTGAAAAAATTAAGCTTCCTTAAGAAAAATATTCATCAATATTTACAATAAATTAGCTCAGATTAATGGCTCTGTCAGGTCTTAATCCTTCCTTCATATAGGTAAAAAAATCCCTTCGATTAAATCTTTGTTAACCATAAACCTGTCTTCTGTGGTCATCGAAACAGCGCACCGAGTTTTTAAGTCGGTAAGCATGAAGCTGCCTGCTGCGTTTCCCGGCTTGACCGGAATGTCTCTTCTTAAAGAATTGCCAAAGGGGCGCCCTGAAGATGACCAGTATTTTGACAAACACCTCTGCAATGTCTGCCCTTCAGACGCTGCGTTCGATCAACACCGATCTTTCCAACACGCAAGATCGCGTTTCGTCCGGTTTTCGCGTTGGTCAGGCGAAAGATAACGTTGCCTATTGGTCCATCTCGACGACCATGAACTCCGATAACAAGGCCCTCAACGCTGCGTCCGACGCTCTGGGCGTTGGTGCTGCAAAGGTCGATACGGCTTACGCTGCTATGGAAAGCGCGATCAGCGCCGTTGACGAAATCAAGTCAAAGCTCGTCACCGCCAGTGAGCAGTCGACCGACAAGTCTCAGATCCAGCTCGAAATCGGCAAGCTGCAGGAACAGCTCTCGGCCATCGCCCAAGGCGCTTCGTTCTCTGGTGAGAACTGGATGGTGCTGGGCAACGCTTCCGAGGCAAGTGTTGTTGACGGTTTCATTCGTACTGCCAGCGGCGGAGTGAGTGTTACGACAGCGAAATTCAACATTGCATCCTATGCAATGTTCGCGACGATCAACGCCACCGGCGTTGGTGAAGGCGGTATCCTCGGCAGCGTCATGTCCGTTGCATTGACCAGCATATCGACCCAAGGCGAAATCGACGCGTTCATGGACATCGTTGAAGCCGCCATGAGCAACCTGACGGACTCGGCTGCTGCTATCGGCGCGCTTCAGACCCGTATCGATCTTCAGGATGACTACTCCGCCAAGCTCTCCGACGCCATGGAATCCGGTGTCAGCCGTCTGGTGGATGCTGACATGGAAGAAGAGTCGGCAAAATTGTCGGCGCTGCAGACGCAGCAACAGCTCGCGATCCAGTCCTTGTCGATTGCGAACTCCAGCGCACAGAACATCATGTCGCTTTTCCAGCAATAATTATCTTCGCAAACAGGTGGAAACCGCGCTCTCTGAAAAGAGGCGCGGTTTTTCTGTTTCGTGGTGGTTTTTCCACGGGTCGCGCCCATTGCGCAAGTTTCGCCATAGCTTGATCCTGTAAGGTGGTTGCCACAGGTTTTACCTTTCGTTAACCTTGGCCAAGGCAGCGCCTGTTGGCGCGTCCCACCTTCTCATGATGAGAGGACGGCCTCTCGCCAGTTGCCTGGCATGTCCCGTCGCTTTCTTCAGATGCAGGTATCATGACCAAGATAATTTCTTCCGGCTATATTCAAAGCGCGCTTCAGACGCTGCTGTTCAGCGACGATACCTTGTCGAAGACACAGGAGCGGGTTACGTCTGGTTTGAAGATCGCTTCGGCTGCGGACAATTCCGGTTACTGGTCGACCGCCACTAATCTCAAATCGGATTCGAGTGTCTTGAGCAGCGTGGGGGATGCGCTCGACCTGGGGGCTTCGAAGGCGGATACGGCTTATGAAGCGGTTACATCATTGATCAGCGTTGTCGATCAGATCATGTCGCAATTGACGACCGCACATGAAACCGGGACGGACCGGTCACAAATCAACAGTTCAATCAATGCATTGAAAGAAAACCTGCACTCCGTATCGCAAGCGGCAAGCTTTTCCGGAGATAACTGGCTGTTCAATACGTCGGAGCTTCTGTCGGAGACGAAATCGGTGCCCTACGCCTTCACGAAAAGTGCGTCGGGCGCAATCGACCTTCAGTATCTCAGTGTCAGCACGCAGGAAACCACGATGGTTGACACGAACGATGCCAGCCGCGGCTTGTTGACGGCGTCCATAGACGCGAGCGCCCGCAACCCCGATTCCAGCACGGGGCCGAGGAATTACTACCTTTTGAATGCCGACTCGACAAACCCGGCCGATGGCACGGAGATTTCGATATCGCAGGCAACGACCGCCGAGGAGCTTGACGATATGGTCTATGCCGTCGCCCAAATATCGGCACGTCTCAATCAACTGGGCGCGTCGCTCGGTACGCTCTCAAGCCGGATCGACCAGCAGACGGAATTCGTCGCTTCACTTGGAGATTCCATGGACAAAAGCGTAAGCCGACTTGTCGATGCCAATATGGAAGAAGAGTCCACAAAGTTGAAGGCGTATGAAACGCAGCGCGATCTGGCGGTTCAGATTGTGTCCATTGCCAACAATCACCGCAAGAGCTTGGCAAATCTCTTCGCGTAATCTGCGGCAGGGGTTCATCCTCGCACAAGTTTGAACCTCTACTTTAGAAATCGAATTGCTGCCGGGATTTTGCGCACCTTCGGGTGAGACGGAATTGTCCCTGTCGCTCCTTTCTGAATGCCTTGCGGATTGTTTCATGACTTTCTTATCCAGAGAAAAGACAAGCGCGATAGCGGTCGAGGTTCGTCCATGAGCGGAGCGCTGACTAAATATCTCAAGGATTTCAGCCAGTTCGTTCCTCCGGAAGTGCCTGCGCCGGCCTTTGAGGTTGAGCTGCCTGTCGCCTCTTTCGAAAGCGGCTGGCTGTCGGAGCCTGAGGTCACAGTCGATCTGGAAGAGGAAAAGCGCAAGGCTTTTGCCGAGGGCGAAGAGGCCGGCAAGCAGCAGGCAATGGCCGAGAACGAGGCCGCAATGGAAGCCATGCGCTCCCGGCACGAAGAAGAGATTGCCGCGATGCAGACCCGCTACGAGGATGAAATCGCAAATCATCTGGCTACGTCGGTCATTTCCATGAAGCAGACCATCGCGGCGAATATCGAGCAGGCGTGTCTGCGTCTGTTCCTGACCGTGATGGAGCGGGAGCTCGCGGCTAATACCGCGTCCGAACTTTCCCGGCAGATCATCACAGAGATCGAAGGCGGGTTTGCGGGCACGATCAAGGTCACAGGACCTGAACGGCTCCTGTCCCGGATGCGCGAGGAGCTCGGCTCGGTCGACCACCACATCGACTACGATGTTTCGAACGATATCGACGTCAAGGTTCAGCTGGATGGCTCGATCCTGATGACGAGGCTTTCAGAGTTTTTCCAGAGCGTAAGAGGTTTGGCCGATGAGTGAAGGCGAAAATCACCATCACGGCAAAAATGAAATCATCGTCGTGAAACGTCACAAGGGCGGTCACGATGGTGCGCATGGTGGCGCCTGGAAAATCGCCTATGCTGACTTCATGACCGCCATGATGGCCTTCTTTCTCGTCATGTGGCTGGTCAATGCCGCCAACGAACCGACGAAGGCCTCTGTCGCGAGCTACTTCAACCCTATCAAGCTGACGGATGAAAAACCGGCAGACCGGGGCATGAAACAGCCGGCAAAGACAGCCAAGGGTGAGCAGACGCAACAGACATCCGATACCAAGTCTGAAAAGCCCCAGGACGCCGCCGCCGCTGCAAGCGGTGAGGATATGACGGCGTCGTCTGGCGACAAGACAGCCTATTCAGAGGCTGCATTTTTTGAAAACCCCTATGCGGTTCTGGCAGAGATCGCCCAGGAAGTGGGGCAGCAGGCCAATGTGAGCGCCAAGGGCGAGGGCGGTGCCAGCAATTCCGGGCCTTCCACCGGCGCATCGGGTGGGGAGGCATATCGCGATCCCTTCGACCCCGATTTTTGGAGCAAGCAGGTCGATAGTCGTCCTGAGCAGGGTGCTGTCGCAATTCAGGATACCGCGCTGCCGGACACGCCAAAGAAGAAGACCGACAAGAAACCCGCCGAAGCGCCGCAGGATCGGGCAAGCGTCATAGCCGACAGCGAAACGGCAACGCCGACCGAAATTGCCAATGCCAAGCCACAGACGGTGAAATCCGGGGCCATCGATGAAATTGGCGATCTGCCACCGAAGCAGGGCCAGACCGCAGTTGCCAAGGCGGATGCTTCCGCTGCCCAGGAAAAGACGACCGACGAGTTGCGCGACGAAATCGCGCAGCAGGTCTCGGGCGTCGCAGGCAAACTTGCCGAAGGCATCGTCGTGACGCCGGCAGAGGGCGGCACGCTGATTACGATTTCAGAGAAATCCAACACGTCCATGTTCGATGTGGGTTCGGCTGTGCCGCAGAAGGACCTCGTATTGGCGATGGAAAAGATCGGTGAAGTCCTGAGCAAACAGAAGGGCGCGATTGTCATTCGCGGCCATACGGATGCCCGTCCCTACAAGTCGGGCGCAAAGGACAACTGGACCCTGTCGATGGATCGTGCCCATGCGGCCTACTACATGCTGTCGCGTGGCGGTCTGGACGAAACGCGCATCAAGCAGCTTTCAGGATTCGCAGACCGACGCCTGCAGAGCACGGACGACCCATTGAATGGCGCGAACCGTCGCATCGAAATATTGCTCGAGGATAGTTGAGGCAGCGGATGACAAAAGCGACCCGCATTGCTGTCTTGCTGATGAGCATGTCCTGGCTGGCCAGCGCCAGTTACGGACACGCCCAGAGCGACTTGCCGCCTGCAAAAATCCTGCGGTCGTTGCAGTTCGTGCAGGATTCGGTCGTGATGGGCGATCACGCCGCCAGAGAGATGCAGAAGTATCTCCTTGAGACGATCGACACGACCTTGAGAACGGCAGACGCATCCATCTTCGAGGATTCGCGAAACGCGGATGCAGCGCTTGCCTATATCATGAGCGGTGGCAATCCGCAGACACTGGACTATCTTGTTGCACGCGACGTACAGGGTCATTTCGACTCCCGCATCACGAATATCCTGCAGAAATATCTGAACGGCCGCGGCATACAGGTCGAGAAGATACTCGCTGATATCCTGCCGGAGTATCGCAAGGGTGTCCTCGGTCCCTATCTCATGTTGATCGCCGGTAATATCGCAACGACGCGCGATCCGGCGGCCTCACTGGCATTTTTCGATGATGCGCGCGTCACGGCGCCGGGTACGATCATTGAAGAAGCAGCCCTGAGGCGCTCGATCATTGCCATGGTTCAGGTCAAGGATCACGGCAAGGCTCTGGTTTACTTAAGAAAATACGCGGTGAGATTCCTTCACTCGCCCTATGCCTCTCAGTTTGCCGATCTCTTCGTCAACTTTGCGATAGACGGCGCCGGGACGGTGACGACCGACAATATTGCGGAAATTACCGCCTTGATGGACCCGGAGCGCGCAGAGGAAATCTATCTGCGCATTGCCCGGCAGGCCTCATTGCGCGGTGAGATCGCGCTTGCGCAATTTGCGACGGATCAGGCGGCGGCGCTTTCCTCTCAGACCGGCGATGTATCGCGGGCTCCCTTGTCCAAGCTCTATTCAGGTCTGGCGACTGTTCCAAGCGCGGATGTGAAGAGCGCCAGCGATGCATTGGCAAGTATTCCAAACGATGAATTGTCCGAGCGCGATCTGGCTCTGCGCGATGCCGCGAAGGCCATAGCGGAACAGATTGTGAGAACGCCTGAAGCGGCAGAGAAAACCTCCGGAAATGGCGCAGATGCTGCCAGCCAACCTGCCGTTCAGGCAGCTGCGGAGGACACAAGGGTACAGCAACAGACAGGGCAGGCCACGGCCGCCCCTGAATTGCGGGATTTTTTTGACAAGAGCCGAGCTCGTTTGAATGAGATAGATTCTTTGTTGGAGCAGGAGGAGAAATAGGATGAATGTGGTAAAGACCATCGTTCCCGGCAGCCCTGACGCCATTGCCCAGGTCGGTCGGCAGAGTAAGGATAATGCCTCTAAACGTGGCGATTCCGGCTTCTCCGATACGTTGGGATCGCTCGACAAGGGAAACTCGTCCAAGCAGGCTCCATCCGCGTCAAAGACATCAAGCGATGCTGGCGGAAAGCAGGCGGCTGCGCCTGCAGATGCGGCGGCTGTCTCACAAGCTCAAGAGCAACCGAGCGGTTCGTCCGCCCCGGTCCAATCAGCCGGCAAAATTGTCGATGCAGCGGCTCTTCCGAATCTCGATCCGGTCACTGACCCTGCAATGCCCATAATTGCCGACAGTATTGTCGCGCCGAAGGGTCCCGAAGTTGCGTCCGCACCGGTCAATCCTCCTGTTCTGACAGCAGCTGACGAAGCTGAGAGCGTGCCGGTCCTGTCGGATCTCGCGATGCTCGTCACCGCGCTCACAAAAATCGCGTCGTCGACATCTGAGACGGCAGAGCCCTCCACATCGGGTGATGAACCCGTTGATGGTGAGCAGGCTCCGGAAACCCTGGATACGACTGGCGGAAACCAGGATCTCCTCTCGCTTCTTGCCGCGACGATTATGCCTGTCGAGCCGCAGGCTCAGCAGAATGGGCAACCATCACCGCAGGGTGCCAACTCCGTCTCGGGACTACCCACCATGACGGCTCCGGACGATGGTTCTCTGCCTGTCATCGAGCCAGCCGCTCAAACAGTGGTCAGATTGCAGAAGGAGAATACGCCCTCCATCGATTTTCATATTGAAAGCCAGGAAGATGGTACGGCGAAACTCGATGTATCCGCAGCTGTCGGCGATGTTAGTGATGTTGTGCAGGTCGTTGAAAGCAGGCGCTTTGTCGGGCTTGCTGCGCCCACCAACGCCACCGCAATAACCAGCGCAATGGCTGCGGACCCGGATTGGGCAGCGACCATGGCGGGGCAAACCACCAATTCTCCCATGATCTCAAGCACAGGGCAGGTGGTCCACGTGTTGAAGATCCAGATGAGCCCTGTCGAGCTTGGGCACGTTACGGCCGCTCTCAAGCTGGTTGGTGATGAACTCAGCGTACAGCTCACGGCCCACACTTTGAAGGGTTACAGCGAGCTGCAGAAAGACAGCACCGGCATTCTCGACGCCCTGAAATCGCAAGGTTTCAACGTCGAGCAGGTGACGGTCACTCTCGCCAACAGTGCGGACCGACAGGATACGAACAGCAGCGGCAATCGCCAGTCTCAGGATACGGGACAGCAAGGCGCCCAGCAGGGGCAGCGTGGCAATGAAGAACGGGCTCAGGAAAGGTTTTCCAGACAGCCTGGCCCTACGAGCCGAGAGGACACCGCCAGTTATGAAACAACGTCGCAGCCTGAAGCACCTGCTCGCAATTCCGCTTCTCGTCCTGGTCTCGTCTACCTGTAATGCCTCGCAAGTCGCTTCCAGAGCGGACTGTGAACGACAGATTCAAGCTGCGGCAGGCCGATATGGCATACCGGAAGGTATCCTCTATTCCGTTGGCCTGACGGAGACTGGCCGAAAGGGATCATTGAGCCCTTATGCCATCAACATCGAGGGAAAGGCCTATTTCCCGTCCAGCGTTGCGGAAGCCTACCAGCTGGTCGAGAACGCCCGCAAGGGCGGTGCCAAACTGATCGATATCGGGTGCATGCAGATCAACATCCATTTTCACGGCGCAGAATTCGCGTCCGTGGGCGAGATGTTTGACCCCGCCAAGAACGTGGCCTACGCCGCGCAATTCTTGAAACGCCTCCACGACCGCCACGAGACCTGGACGATGGCGGTAGCCAGATACCATGCCGGCCCCAACAACGACCCCGCTCAGCAGCGTTATGTCTGCCGCGTCATCAGCAATCTCATCGCAACGGGCTACGGGCAGTGGACCGCCAATGCGAGAAATTTCTGCCTGAGTTGAACACCCTCAGGTTGAGTGGGGATTAGCCTGAATGGGCTAAAACCAAATGAGGCGAGATTCAGCCAAAAAAGGCAGTGCAAGCGTTAAGTGGGTTGACTCGCACTTTTCCCCGGAAAAAATATCCCGATTTTTCGAGAGGCATACTATATATAGATCAAATCGGGACAATATGGTTAATCAATTATTAATTAATGCCTGTGCTTTTTTGTAGTTGTAGGAGAATCGCGCGATTCGTACACCCTAGCATGTAGATTGGCTACACTGATTCGGAGGCGGACGAATGATCGTGGTAGTTGATGAGCGCAAGCTTGTTAAGGACGGGTACACTGCCCTATTTGGGCGAGAGGGAATTCCCTCAACTGGATTTGATCCAGCAGAATTTGGCGAATGGGTTAATACTGCGGCGGATTCCGATATTGCAGCAATCGAAGCATTCCTGATCGGTCAGGCGGAGACAACCTACGAGTTGCCGCGCACGATCCGGGATCGTTCTCAGGCGCCGGTCATTGCCGTCAGCGATCACCATTCGCTCGACGCGACCTTGGCGCTGTTCGATTGCGGTGTGGACGATGTCGTGCGCAAGCCGGTCCATCCCCGGGAAATTCTGGCACGCGCAGCGGCAATCCGCCGTCGCCTGTCGGTCCTTACACAGTTTACGGATGCAGGTCCGATCCGCGTGTTCTCCGATGGACGCGATCCGGAAGTCAGCGGTGAAGTCTTCCC
Source organism: Rhizobium sp. Leaf311 (assembly GCF_001423445.1). Lineage (NCBI taxonomy): Bacteria > Pseudomonadati > Pseudomonadota > Alphaproteobacteria > Hyphomicrobiales > Rhizobiaceae > Rhizobium > Rhizobium sp. Leaf311. The sequence continues at coordinate 163,199 of NZ_LMNZ01000004.1, forward strand.
GTTGCCACGCCGTGAGCGCCGTATCCTCGAATACTTAATCGCAAATCGCGGTCGCCGGGTTTCCAAGGCGCAGATCTTCAACGCCATCTACGGCATCTTCGACGAAGAAGTTGAGGAAAATGTTGTCGAAAGCCACATCAGCAAACTGCGCAAGAAACTGCGCAAGAAGCTCGGTTTCGATCCGATCGATTCCAAGCGTTTTCTTGGCTATTGCATCGACTGGAGCTGACACTTCCGCGCTGATATCCAGGTTGGATATCAGAGGGGGACGAAATTCGGGGACACTGACGCGCCGTAGGTTTCATAGCCTGCGGCGTTTTCTTTTGCTCAGTGACTTTGGTTCGGTCGGCGTCGGTTGCAGCAATCGAAACCATAAGTCGTTACGGACAGAAAGGTTCCCTGACTGTTTGTGTTTTTCCCAAAATCTTTCTCGAGATAGAAAAACAGACAGCCTCACGCAAGGCTTGCCACCTAACTTCACCTTAGATGAGAACAGAGGATTCGGAATGAGCCTTTTTGGAACGATGAAAACCGCCGTATCCGGCATGAATGGTCAGGCTAACCGTCTGGGCACTGTCGGCGATAACATCGCCAACGCCAACACCACCGGCTACAAAAGCGCGTCGACGTCGTTTTCCTCGCTGGTGCTGTCCTCCAACGGAGGCAACTACAATTCCGGCGGCGTTATCACCAACGTCAATTATTCCATATCCCAACAAGGCGCTCTCCAGGCAACGCAGTCTTCGACTGACCTTGCGATCAAGGGCGATGGCTTCTTCGTCGTGCAGGATACTGCAGGCAACATCTTCCTGACACGTTCAGGCTCGTTCACCAAGGATGACGGCGGGTTTCTCGTCAACGATGCTGGCTACAAATTGCTCGGCTACGAATATACCGGCATCGCGCCTACAACGGTCATCAACAGCTATGAGGGGCTCGTTCCTGTCAACGTTTCAGCGAACGATCTGACGGCGACACCGTCCACATCAGGTTACCTCAAGGGTAACCTTAGCGACGCTGCACCCGCAGCGGCTGTATCTGCCAGTGAGAACACTGCTGACGTTGTGGTTGATCAGAAAAGCGTCTTCAAGACGTCTGTAACTGGATACGACGCCAAGGGTAACTCGATTAAGTACGACTTCTACTTCTCCAAAACCGCTGATAGTGAATGGACCGTTTCGGTTTATGATGCGAAGTATGCGAGCAGTACGGGTGGCTTCCCTTATGCGGACGAAGGTGTCATCGATAGCTTCGACCTCAGTTTCGATGATTTTGGCAAATTGCTTAATGATCCTGGCTCGATAGAGTTCGAAGATCCGAATAATGGAACGAAGATTACGCTCGATATTTCGAGCATGACGCAGCTCGGAACCGAGTTGTCGTCGGTTGCCGAAGGTGGCGTCAATGGTAACGCTGCCGAAGCAGTTCAGTCCGTCCGCGTAGACGCAGATGGTACGGTTTTTGCGACATACGCAAAGTCTGCCGCAAGGCCACTGTACCAAATCCCGCTTGCCGATGTCGCCAGTCCCGACAACCTCTCCGTCCTCTCCGGCAATGTCTTTCAGACCAGTGCAGACTCAGGCGTGGTGACGCTCGGATTTGCAGGCTCGAACGGATTTGGAACAATCGCATCCTCTCAGCTCGAGTCATCAAACGTGGACATCGCCACGGAGCTGACCGAGATGATCCAGGCGCAGCGCAGCTATACCGCCAACTCCAAGGTCTTCCAGACGGGTTCCGATCTGATGGACGTCCTTATCAATCTGGTTCGGTAATTTAAAGGACAGATGAATGTCGCTTGCTTCAGCGCTTAATACGACAAAGGCAACTCTGAGCAACACCGCTCTGCAGAGCAGCGTCGTTTCGAACAATATCTCGAATGCCAGTTCGACAAGCTACAATCGGCGTGCAGCCGTGACGACGACGGACACCTCGACCGGTGCCATTGTTGTCAAGGTTGAACGGGCAGAAGATGAAGCGCTTTTGAAGCAGGCTTTGGCCGCCACTTCTGATGATGCGGGCAAACAGAAATTCCTGGATGGCATGAATTCGCTCAGTGTCGTTCTGGGCGGCGAGGAATACACCGCCGCTCCCTCGACCTACCTTGCCTCTCTGCAAAACGCGCTGCAGACCTACGCAGCCTCGCCAAGCGATGTAACCTTGGCTTCTGCTGCCGTCAGTGCAGCGAGCGATGTTGCGAATGCGCTCAACACGTCCACTCAGGCCGTTCAGCAGCTCAGAACAGACGCAGACGGAGAAATTTCCGATACTGTTGACAAGCTTAATCAGCTGTTGTCGGACTTCGAGAAAGCCAACAACGAAGTCACATCGGCGACGGCCGCTGGCAGAGATGCCAACAACGCCATCGATCAGCGCGAAGGTCTGCTGAAGCAGATCTCCGGCATCGTTGGCATCTCAACGGCTGTCCGCACGAACAACGATGTTGTGATCTATACTACTGACAGCACGACGCTGTTCGAAACGACCGCACGCAAGATTTCGTTCGAACCGATGGCGGCTTACGACGCCAACACGACCGGCAACAGCATCTATATTGACGGTGTTGCGGTAAAGACGGGCGAGGGAAGCAACACATCGGCGAAGGGCAGTCTGCCAGCACTCTTGCAGCTGCGAGACGAAGTCTACCCAGGCTATCAGTCGCAGCTGGATGAAATTGCTCGTGGCGTCATGGGTGCCTTCGCGGAAACGGATTCTGGCGGAAATTCTATCGCAGGACTGTTTACGACAAAGGATGGTTCGGAGCCCGATTTCACGACTGCTGAAGTCGTTCCGGGTCTTGCAGGTCTGATCTCCGTCTCATCTGAAGCGAAGGCGACACCTGTCAAGCTTCGTGATGGTAACATCGCAGGCGACACTCCCAATACTGACGGTTCGACGGGCTATTCTGACCTACTCTTCAAATACGCGTCCGCTCTGAACACGCAGATCGAATTCGATCCCAAGGCCGGCATCTCGACCAATGTTACGCTCTTGAGCTTTGCAACGGACTCCGCTGGTTGGGTTGAAGAATATCGTAGCAACGCCACGAGCTCTGCGGAGAGCACGTCGGCAATGCTGACGAAGTCGACAGAGGCCTATTCCAACTCCACCGGTGTGAACCTGGACGAGGAGCTGATCCAGATGCTCGACATCGAGCAGTCCTACAAGGCAGCTGCAAAGCTCATGTCAACGATTGACGAGTTGTTGAAGACATTGATGGAGGCCGCGAACTAACATGAAAACAACGCCCATTTCCTCACTCTCCATCAGCACGGCAATGCAGTTGACGGTTTCCAATGCGCAAACGGAAATCACCAAGCTGCAGAAGGAGGCCGTCACTGGCACCTACGCCGACGTGGGCCTTGAGCTTGGGACGCGCACATCCACGAACCTGGATTACTCGCGTGAAAGCAATCGCCTGCAGGCGAATATCGATGCAAATGCAGTGGCGGAGCAGCGTATGGACGCTTCGCAGCTGGCCATGGAAAACATGTCGGCTTCGGCACAGAGCCTTCTCAATTCCGTCATTGCGCTTAGCGGTAACACGGATGCCAGCAGTTTGAGCGTTGCCCAGACGACGGCAAAGGCGACCCTTGAAAATTTCGTGAGCTATACGAACACGGCGGTTAATGGCGAATATCTCTTCTCTGGCATCAATACGGACGTCCAGACGTTGAGCGACACCTTCATCGACGACATCACGGCCGATTTCAACGCCGCCTTTTCCGCTCAGTTCCCGGACCCATCTGCCGTCACGGCCGATGAGATGCAGACCTTCCTGACGGATTATCAGGACGGCCTCGACTGGTCCTCATGGACGGGCGCTTCCGAAACAACCATGAGCAGCCGCATTAGCAGTTCGGAAACCGTATCCACATCGACCACAGCCAACTCGGATGGATTCAAAAGCCTTGTGCTCGCAAGTGTGATATCCTCGCAGCTGGTAAACTCTGGATTGAATGCGGACGCGCTTTCCGTCGTCAACAACACCACCACGAGCCTGACCGGTTCTGCGATTTCCGGCATTGATACCCAGCGTGCGCAGATTGGCCTGTCCCAGGAGCGAGTGGAAAAGGCGAACACGTATATGAGCTCTCAAAAGACGATCATTGATACCCAGCTTACCAATCTGATTGGTGTCGATACCTATGAAGCGTCTACGCGCCTGACGACACTGCTGAACCAGGTGGAGACGTCCTACACGATCACCTCGAAGATCCAGGGCCTCAGCTTGGTAAATTATCTCTAAAGAAAACAGACGCCTATGATGGGTGGCAAGTAAGACCATGAAGGAAAAATGAATGTTCCAGTTTTCATATGCGGAGATAATGGAGGATGATCCCAGTATCGCCCGCGATAGGGAAAGACAGATTCTAGAAAGATCGATCGAACTTCTTGCTGTTGCCAAGGAACAGGAAAACTACGGCAAGGACGGGATCGAAGCAATTTTTTATACGAGGCGCGTTTGGACAAGGCTGATCGATGATCTCAAACAGCCGGAAAACGAGCTTCCAGTCGAACTGAAAGCCAACCTGATATCCATCGCTATCTGGATTCTTAGAGAGTGCGAGCAGATACGCAAACGTAAATCGAAGAATTATCAGGGCATTATTGACGTCACAACCATCATCAAGGATGGATTAAAATGAAAAGTACGCTGCGGATCTCTTTGAAGTCTGGGGAAAAAATCTTCATCAACGGCGCTGTTTTGCGTGTTGACAGAAAAGTGTCTCTGGAATTTCTAAATGACGTGACATTCCTTCTGGAAAACCACGTTCTTCAACTGGAAGACACGACCACACCTTTGCGGCAGCTCTACTTCATCGTCCAGATGATGCTGATCAATCCAGAAGGCAAGGAGCAGTCACTTTCTCTGTTCCGCAAGTCGATCACCATGTTGCTGACCACGTTCAAGAACGAGGAAATCCGCTCGGAACTGAAGCGGATCGATGCGACGGTTTCGTCTGGCCGGCCTTTCGACGCGCTCAAGACCATTCGTGGTCTCTATGCCAAGGAAGAAGCCATTCTCAACAGCCATGAAATAACACCTGCCGTCGTCAATGAGCTGAGACGGGAAATTGCACCATGGTAGACTCGGTCGGAAGCTCTACATCCACCAACACGGCGACGACTACCCCCGCTTCAAAGACGGATGCGAACAAGGCCTCGCTGGATTATGATGCTTTCCTTCAGCTGCTGATCGCGCAGATGAAAAATCAGGATCCGACGGACCCGATGGATGCCAGCGAGCAGATCTCGCAGCTCGCAACCTTTTCTCAGGTGGAGCAATCCATCAAGACGAACACGCATCTGGAGAGCCTGCTGTCTGCCTCCTCCCTGTCCAACGCGTCTTCCTATATTGGCAAGACCTTGACCTCGGCTGACGGGAAGACGACCGGCGTAGTTGCTTCGATTGAGGTGGCGTCCGATGGTCTTACCGCCACCACGACGGCTGGCGGCAAGATCGTTATCACCGAAGGCATAAAAATCTCCAGTACCGCAGCTTAACTGCCAAGCTCGAATCATATAGCGTCTGAATCGACGCGAACGGCGTCACGTATCTTCCTAGTGAATTCGGCTTCGTGACGCCGATTGAATCGAGCGGACTGAGATGAACGAGGCCGACGCTCTCGACATAATGCAGAATGCGATATGGACGGTACTGATTGCATCAGGACCGGCTGTCATGGCCGCAATGGCCGTGGGCATTCTGATCGCCTTCGTGCAGGCGCTCACCCAGATTCAGGAAATGACCCTTACCTTCGTCCCCAAGATCATTGCGGTCATGGTTGCGATCGGCATTTCCGCGCCATTCGTCGGCGCCCAGATATCGATGTTCACGAATATGGTATTTTCCCGCGTCCAATCCGGATTCTAGCGGTCTTTCAAATCCAAGAACGGCGCAGTGTCGGTACACTCGCAATCAATCAAATGACTGCAAGTTTTCGTCGGAGTAGCCATGAATTGCTGGATTTATGAATGGTGCTGCGAAAGAGGATTGAACTCTCGACCTCTCCCTTACCAAGGGAGTGCTCTACCACTGAGCTACCGCAGCATCCCGTGCCGAAGCATCTGCTCGACATCAAGTGGGCGCCTATTGCCATAGGTTTCTGATCAGTGCAAGCCGCAATTTCAGTCTTCGTCATTCAACGGGACAAAAATCATCAAGGGCTGTTGAAAAGACGGATTTTCGGTTATTGGTGCGCTCATGGACGATCATCACGACATTCCCGCAGATAAAACTGCCTTGCCCGCCGGGCAGGGCGGCCCGGGAGAAAGAGCAAAACGGCAGGAAGCCGAACGCAAGGCGCGCGCGGCAAAAAAGCTGCGCGAAAATCTTGCCCGGCGCAAGCACCAGGCCCGTGCGCGGCGCGCGGGCGAGGCGGACGAAACAAATGGTCTGCCTGCCGCAAAAACGGACGAATCGTGCTGACAAGAAACATTTAGCGGAAAATTGAATTGGGGCAGAGTTTTCTCTACTGCATGGCCTGAAATATGCAGCAGAGCCCTCTCACAGCCATTTCAGACCGGACATCACTCATCGGATAGGCAGGAGAGGCCATCCGCTGCAAGCACTCAGGAAAGGCGGGCACAAAGCCCGTAGGGACGTATGGATCGCATCAGAATAACAGGCGGCAATGAACTCAACGGCATCATCCCCATTTCGGGTGCAAAGAATGCGGCCCTGCCGTTGATGATCGCCTCGCTTCTGACGAGCGACACATTGACCCTCGAAAACGTCCCGCATCTGGCAGACGTTGAACAGCTCATTCGTATTCTGGGCAATCATGGCGTCGACATTTCCGTCAATGGTCGTCGCGAGAGCCAGGCCGAAAGCTATTCCCGTACGGTCCATTTCACCTGCCGCACCATTGTCGATACCACGGCTCCCTATGAGCTGGTTTCCAAGATGCGGGCGAGCTTCTGGGTCATTGGCCCGCTTCTGGCGCGCGAGGGCAGGGCACGCGTTTCCCTGCCAGGCGGCTGCGCCATCGGAACACGCCCGGTCGACCTTTTTATCGAGGGTCTTGAGGCGCTCGGTGCGAAAATGGAGATCGATAGCGGCTACATCAATGCGACGGCACCTGCGGGCGGCCTGGTCGGCGCAACCTATACTTTCCCGAAAGTGTCCGTCGGCGCGACCCACGTCATGCTGATGGCGGCATCGCTGGCGCGTGGCACAACTGTCATTCACAATGCAGCGCGTGAGCCTGAAGTCGTTGATCTCGCCGATTGTCTCAAGGCCATGGGTGCGAAAATCGAAGGTGCGGGCACGTCCACCATCACTATCGAAGGTGTGACATCGCTTTCCGGCGCACGCCACCGCGTCCTGCCGGATCGTATCGAAACCGGCACCTACGCCATGGCGGTCGCCATGACCGGCGGCGATGTCGTGCTGGAAGGAACCCGTGCCTCGCTGCTCGACAACGCGCTCGAAACACTGAAGCTTGCCGGTGCGACCATTACGGAAACCGAGAGCGGCCTGCGCGTTGTTCGCAACGGCAATGGCATCCATCCCGTTGATATCGTGACCGAGCCTTTCCCGGGGTTCCCGACGGACCTTCAGGCGCAGTTCATGGCGCTGATGACGCGGGCCCAGGGCGTTTCACACATCACGGAAACAATCTTCGAAAATCGCTTTATGCATGTGCAGGAACTGGCACGTCTTGGCGCGAAGATTTCGCTCTCCGGCCAGATGGCGCGCATCGAAGGCGTTTCGCGGCTTAAGGGCGCACCCGTGATGGCCACAGACCTTCGCGCCTCCGTCTCTTTGGTCATTGCCGGTCTCGTTGCGGAAGGGGAGACGATGGTCTCGCGCGTCTATCACCTTGACCGCGGCTTTGAGCGTCTGGAAGAAAAACTCAACCGTTGCGGTGCACAGGTCGAGCGCGTCAGCGATTGATCGGCAACACCTGGAACCCCGGCCTAACTCTCTGTAGCGGAGGTTCTGGTCGTCCGCTTTGACGTCTGGCGGCCAATACGTGTCGCTCACTGAAGCTCGCAGGTTGTAGAGCGGGCTTCAACTGCCTATCTCCAAGTCATCGATTGGAAATACGCGGCACCGTCCGCACGAAGAGGACACAGGAAACGATGAGCGGCCTTAAATTGATGGCGCTTGACGGAGAAGATCTCTCTGTCATCTCAACCCACATGCAGGATAGCGTCTTCAAGCTGAAAGACGTGTCCCTCGATCTCCGTAGCGGGCAGTTTTTGCTGTCTGCGAACCGGTTCGTCTGGGAAAACGCAACCAGTAAAGGCCAGTCGCCTGAGCGTTGCCGCAGTGTGCTGGCGCTGAAACGGGTCGGCCACGCACGTTCGCACGGTTTCGACCGAAACGACAAGGAACAGGTGCTGTCTCTGCTGGCTGTGCGCTTTGCCCAGAACGGCGAGGGGCCCGACGGGACGATAGAACTGGTTCTGTCCGGCGGAGGCGCAATTGCGCTTGATGTGGAATGCATCGAAGCGCAAATGGCGGATGTAAGCGGCGGTTGGGAGGCGGCGTCGAAGCCGCATCATCCGGAAGACTAATTCTTCAACGAAAGGCGGACAGGGAATTGCCTTGCCCGCCTGTTTCGATTTATGCCACATACCCTAGTGCGTACGTAAATATACGCAGGCAAGGCATTGCTCCGTTCGATGACGGGGCCTTAAGAGGGTAAGTGACGTGGCAATCTGGCTGGAGCAGGCGTCTGCTGATTTTGAACGGGCATTCGCGGCATTCCTGACGACAAAGAGAGAAGTTTCAGAAGACGTCAACGCCGTGGTGCGCGACATCATCGATGACGTGCGGGCACGAGGCGATGAGGCGCTGGCCCATTACTCACTCAAGTTCGACAAGCTCGATTTCGCCACGCAGGCCATGCGCGTGACCGCGCAGGAAATCGATGCGGCGATTGCACTGGTGGACAAGGCCGTGCTCGACGCGCTGGAACTGGCAGCCAGACGCATCGAGAAGCACCATGCCCGGCAGATGCCGAAAGACGATATATACGAGGACGATATCGGCGTTGGCCTTGGCTCTCGCTGGACAGCCATCGAGGCTGTTGGGCTTTATGTGCCTGGCGGTACGGCAAGCTACCCGAGTTCGGTGCTGATGAATGCCGTCCCGGCAAAAGTCGCGGGCGTCGAGCGTATCGTCATGGTCGTTCCTGCCAATAATGGCGCCATCAATCCGGCCGTGCTGGCGGCGGCCCGCATAGCTGGCGTGGAGGAAATCTACCGCATTGGCGGCGCCCAGGCCGTGGCCGCGCTGGCCTATGGCACAGAGACAATTGCGCCCGTCGCGAAGATCGTCGGGCCCGGTAATGCCTATGTAGCAGCAGCCAAGCGCCACGTCTTCGGCACTGTTGGTATCGACATGATCGCAGGTCCGTCGGAGGTCCTCGTCATCGCCGACCGGAACAACAATCCGGAATGGCTGGCCGCCGATCTTCTGGCCCAGGCGGAACATGATGAGGGTGCCCAGTCCATCCTGATCACCGATGATGCCGAATTGGGCAAAGCGGTGGAACAGGCGGTCGAGCGGCAGCTGAAACTGCTGTCACGCACGCAGACGGCAACGGCCAGCTGGCGGGACTTCGGCGCCATTATTCTGGTTGACGACCTCTCAGACGCAATTCCCCTTGCCAACCGCATCGCGGCGGAACACCTGGAACTGGCGGTCGATGATCCCGATGCCTTGATGGCCGGAATACGCAACGCCGGGGCAATCTTTGTGGGTCGCCACACGCCGGAAGTCATCGGCGATTATGTTGGCGGGTCCAATCACGTCTTGCCGACGGCGCGCTCCGCCCGGTTCTCCTCCGGCCTGTCGGTGCTGGATTTCGTCAAGCGAACCTCCATTCTCAGGCTTGGTGCAGAGCAATTGCGCCAGTTGGCACCATCAGCGATAACGCTTGCTCACTCGGAAGGGCTGGATGCGCACGCGCGTTCGGTCGCCATTCGTCTCAATCTGGAAGGCTAAGGAATGGGGGCAGACGTGTTCAGGCTCTGCGACGTGGTTCTGGACGAGAGCATCGGCCGGTCCACGCCCGACGTTGAGCATGAGCGCGCCGTCGCCATTTTTGACCTCATCGAGGAAAACAGTTTCGAACCGGTCGGTCATGCCGGCGGGCCGTACAAGCTCAGTATCTCGCTGGTCGACTCCAAGCTGGTCTTTACGATCAAGACCGAGAGCGATGACGCGGTCGCCACGCATATTCTCTCGCTGACGCCTTTCCGGCGGATCATCAAGGATTACTTCATGATCTGCGAAAGCTATTATGAGGCGATCCGCTCCTCCACCCCCAGTCAGATCGAAGCGATAGACATGGGCAGGCGGGGCATCCACAATGATGGCTCGCAAACATTGATGGACCGCCTCTCGGGCAAGATAAAGGTGGATTTTGACACGGCACGGCGCCTCTTCACCCTTGTCTGTGTGCTGTATTGGCGGGGCTAGTCATGCAGGATCAGCCGGCTGCAGACTTGAAAGAGAAGTCGCCGCGCGCCATATTGTTCATGTGCGGCATGAACTCGATCCGCTCCCCCATGGCCGAGGTCATCGCCAAGCAGCTGGTTGCCCCCGGCATCTATATCCAGTCGGCAGGCGTGCGCGCAGGTGAGCGCGACCCTTTTGTGGATGTCGTGCTGGACGAGGCGGGTTTGACGCTCGGCAAGCACAAGCCGCGAACGCTTGAGGAGATCGAGGACGATTTCTTTGATCTCATCATCACGCTGACGCCAGAAGCACACCACACGGCTCTCGAACTGACACGCTCAAACGCGCTTGACGTTGTCTACTGGCCAACGATGGACCCGACCGTTGCGACGGGCACAAGAGACAATATTCTCGAAGCCTATCGTGAGGTTCGGGAACACCTTAAAAAGCTGATTTCGGAGCGCCTGCCGCAACGCGGAAGGCCATTTTCCGAGACACTTTAAAACGGTTGACAATTTAGGTTCACAAATGTGCGGCGATTGTGTAGTTTCCGCGCAATTTTCCCGGACTGTTCAGTCCGGCAATATCAACAGGAAGAAAAACCCTATATGACAAAAGAAGAAGTCCTCGAGTTTCCGGGCGTCGTTACCGAACTTTTGCCGAACGCAACCTTTCGCGTAAAGCTGGAAAACGAACACGAAATCATCGCACACACTGCCGGCCGTATGCGCAAGAACCGTATTCGCGTTCTGGCGGGTGACAAGGTGCTTGTCGAAATGACGCCCTACGACCTGACCAAGGGTCGCATCACCTATCGTTTCAAGTAATCGCCCGCACACCGGGACGACTGGCAGAGCATGACAGACGCAAAACAAAAGCTGATTCTGGCTTCCGGGTCGCCCCGCCGTCTTGAGCTGTTGAATCAGGTGGGCATCGAGCCCGCACGGCTCATGCCCATGGATATCGATGAAACACCGGCACGGCTGGAGCACCCGCGCACATTGTGCCGACGGCTATCCCTCCAGAAGGCCGAAGCCGCGTACAAGGCGGTCAAGGGTGAGCTTGCGTGGAAGGGCGCTTACGTCCTGGGCTCTGATACGGTCGTGGCTGTCGGCCGACGCATCGTCGGCAAGGCGGAATATATCGAGGAGGCATCTGCTGCTCTCCACCTTCTGTCTGGCCGCAGCCATTGGGTCTATACCGGCATCTGTCTGGTCACGCCCAGCGGCAAGGTTCGCCAGAAGGTCGTGGAGACGAAGGTGCGCTTCAAGCGTCTCTCGCAACACGAAATCCAAAGCTATATCGCGTCGGGCCAATGGCGCGGCAAGGCAGGGGCCTATGGCATTCAGGGCATCGCCGGCTGTTTCGTTCAGAAACTGACCGGGTCCTATACGAATGTGGTCGGTCTGCCGCTTTATGAAACCGTGTCACTTCTTGCCGGCGAAGGGTTTGAGGTGGCACCCGCCTGGCAGGAAGGTTGATCCCAATGACAGATGCATCTCACGAATCCAACGTCACGCCTTTGCGCAAGACGCAGCCCTGTCCCGAATGCAAAAGACCGTCGACGCGTGAAGACTATCCTTTTTGCTCGGACCGCTGCCGCTCGCTGGACCTCTCGCGCTGGCTCAAAGGCTCCTACGCCATTCCGGTTGCTGATGATGAGAGCAATCCTGACGAGGAAGGCGTTGCGAGGCGTCCTGCCGACGACGCCTACTGACGGAGCAAGCACCGTATTGATCTAAAGACAAAGGCCCGAAATCATTGAGATTTCGAGCCTTTTTTCTTTATCCCGAGCAGGGATGCCTTTTTACTGCGACCGCAGCTGCGACACGGCCAGAAGCGTATCTGCGCTGATAGACGTGCTGCCACTCAAGATTGACAGAACGGGTGATTGGGATCCCGACTGCACATCGTAAAGCGCCGTATAGCGTTTGACGATCTTCTCGACATATTCCGGATCCTGAAGCTGGGTAATGTCGATATATTTCGTAACCAGTTCCGCCTGCTTCGTCACATCCATATTGGCGATGGAGCTCGGCACGCTAAAGGCAGTCTTGAAAAACTCGAAGAGGGCGTCGTCGCTGAGAAAGCCATAGGCGCTGGAGATGGTGGGAGCCATCCGCTCGAAATACATGGCAAGGCGGACGCCTTGATTGGATTCGCCCTGCTGCTCTTCCAAGGTCTGCCGGACATACTGATTGACCGTTCCCAGCACTGCACCGCGCTGCTGTCCACCCTGGATGGCGTCTTTCGTGATATTGCCCTCTGCATCGAAATTGAATGAGGCGACAATCTCTGCAAATTTCTTGTTTTCATGTGTGTTTACGAAGCTGTTCGGGTCGTCCAGATCGGACGAGAACATCTTCTTGAGATCGTCCGACGTGACGCTCTCCGGGTCGATCCCGTTGGCTTCAAGGATGAAATTCGTCAGCCTCTTATCGGCCAGGAATTCCTTTACGGTCTCGACCGATTGCATTTTCGACTTGAAGTACTCGATCTCGGTGTCGGCCTTCTTGCCCGCCGCTTCTTTTTCGGCGCCGGTCAATGTTCTGAGTTTTATGCTTTCGTAGTCCGAGGCATAGCGGTCGGTAACGCTCTCAGACTGGGCCAGCACAGGTGCTCGCAGTTCGCCATCCGCGCTGAAATTGAAGGCCTTGTTCAACTCAACGAAACGCTCGTCTTTCAGCGAATTGACATAGCTCTTCTTGTCCGTGACGTCGCTCGTCAGGACGCGTTTCAGCTCCGACTGGCTGATCTCATCGGGATCGATGCCGTATGCTCGCAACGCCACATCCCAGACTTCGGTCACAGCGTCATTTTTCTTGTCTTTGTCCTTTTTGTTGGAAACAAAAAAGTCCTCAAGATTGGTAAACGTGTCGATCCTGGTGTCGTAATTCTTGACCGCGTCGTCGATTGTCGCCGTCTTGTCCTTGTTGAAAGCCGTCTTGTAGTCTTTCACCATGACTGTCGTCTGGGCAGAGGTCTGGGCCGTGTTGCCACTTGCCAGTGTCCCGTCAGTCTCGAAGTTGAATGCGTCAAGAAGCTTCGTGTTGCCATATGCGGTCGCCGCATTTTCGCTCGACATGAGGCTTGCGACGGTGGACGGCATGATTGTGCTGCTGAGGCTGAACGTCTTCTTGACGTATTCCAGCATTCGGCTGTCGGCGACAAGATCCTTGGCGGTGGTCACGGTCGCTATGTTCTTTTCCCAATACCGCGTGTTTGCATCGTGAAGCAGGGTCGAGGGAAATGTCGACTGGTTGTAGATATAGTCCAGCTTCAGGTCTTCGGTCTGGTCGGTTGTCTGGATAGAGCCGTCGATCGTTCCATCGGCCTTGAAGTTGAAAGCTTCCGCCAGTTTCTTCCAGGCCGGGTTCTTGGCTTTATTGGCCACACTTTCGGGATCGTCGAGATCGCTTGTCAGAACCTGCTTGAGATAGGTCTTGGATACGTTGTCCGATTCGAGCCCTACTGCTTCGAGAACGTAGGTGCGTAGCCTGGTGTTGTTGATGAGCCCATCGGCACTGGTGACCTTGCCGATCTGAGCTGCAAAATAGGTATTCTCTGCCTTGAGTGCGGTCTCTTCTTCGGTAAAGGACGCCCGGTAAGCATCCGTCAGGCTCGTGGACTGCGAGTCATTCTGGACTGTCTTCTTGTCGCCCTGGAAATTAAAGGCCTCAGCGAACTGGAGATATCGCTTGTCGGTCAGCGAATTTGCAAAGCTTGACGAGTCGGTCAGGTCGCTTTCCAGAACCTTTCTCATAAAGGCCTTGCCGTAGGTCATGTCCCCAAGGCCATAGGCCTTCATGGCATAGGAATAGAGACGGTAGTCGCCAAGGAACTCGTCGACAGTCGTTATCTCGCCGATTTTTTCCTTATAGTAAGCTGTCTCGCGCTCGACCGACGACTGACTGGCAACCTTGGACAAGGTTGAGTTGATGTCGCGGTTCACACTGAGATAGCTTGTATAGGTAGAAATCGACGCCATAGGGTAGCCTTGCAGGGTTTGGCCCTATCATGGCCAGCGTGCACGCTCTCATCGCGCGAATAACTTGCGCACTATATAACGAAAAACAACTGAACCAAAGCCAAAATCTCGCTGGCAAAAAGATCACCGCCGTGGGGGTCTACTTGCGACATTCTTCCACTCTCGCGCAAGCTTGGAGCAATAAAGCTCGTGTGTCGATCTCCGTCCGGAGGGTCGGCACGGTCGTCTCATGATGGGAAGGCCGGGACGTTTCTACAGTTTCTCATGAAGAGATGGAGTTAGAATGGCTACGCCTCCGAGCATATTGCCGCTTCCGAAAGTCGCTGCCCGCGGCCGCGATGTCGGGTTTGCGGTGGGCATCGTGTGCATTCTTTGCATCCTCTTCCTGCCGATCCCTGTCTTTCTCATCGATATGGGTCTGGCGTTCTCCATTGCATTTTCTGTTCTTATCCTGATGGTATCGCTGTGGATCCAGCGCCCGCTGGATTTCTCGTCCTTTCCGACCATTCTTCTGATCTCGACGATGATCCGCCTCGCGTTGAACATCGCCACGACGCGTGTCATCCTGTCCCACGGCAACCAGGGACATGAAGCCGCTGGCGGCGTGATCGCGGGATTCTCAAGCCTCGTCATGTCCGGCGATTTCGTGATCGGTCTGATCGTCTTCCTCATCCTGATCGTGGTCAACTTCATCGTCATCACCAAGGGTGCAACGCGTATCGCGGAAGTCGGCGCGCGCTTCACCCTCGATGCCATTCCCGGCAAGCAGATGTCGATCGATGCCGACCTCTCCGCCGGTATCATCAATGAGAAGGAAGCCCAGCTGCGCCGTCGCGAGCTGGAAGAGGAAAGCGCCTTCTACGGTGCCATGGACGGTGCGTCCAAGTTCGTGCGCGGTGATGCGGTCGCTGGCCTCATGATCACCGGCATCAATATCTGCGGCGGCATCATCATCGGCGTGTTCCGCCATGGCATGGCCATCGGTGAGGCCGCTGACGTTTTCGTCAAGCTTTCCGTCGGTGACGGTATCGTCTCGCAGGTGCCAGCGCTTATCGTTTCGCTGGCCGCCGGCCTTATCATTACCCGCGGCGGTACGCAGGGCTCCACCGATACGGCGGTTCTCAACCAGCTCAGTGGCTATCCAAAGGCGCTTGCTGTGGCATCCGGGCTGATGGGCGTTCTCTCGCTGGTCCCGGGCCTGCCTTTCCTTCCGTTCGTCATCCTCAGCATGTTGCTTGCCTTTGGCGCCTGGATCATTCCCCGCCAGTTGGCGCAGGTCCGTGATGCCGAAAGGGTGGCCGAGCAGGAGCAGACCACGAAGGCCCAGGATGCCGAAAAGGACACGGTCAAGAATTCGCTTCGCACCACCGAAATCGAGCTGGCCCTTGGCAAGCAGGTTTCACCGAGATTGCTCGGCGCGCACCAGGAACTGGGCTTCCGCGTGGGCAAGATGCGCAAGAAATTCGCGACGCAATACGGTTTCGTCGTTCCCGAGATCAAGGTCACCGACGACATCGCTATTCCCGACAAGTCCTATCAGATCAGGATCCATGGAACCACGGTTGCGGCCAGCACGCTGCGCGTCGGCGAAGTTCTGGTCATCACCGGCAAGGGCCGTCGCCCTTCCGTGCCGGGGGACGACGTTCGCGAACCCGCTTTCGGTATGCCCGCCATGTCGGTGCTGGAAAACTTTGCCGATGACCTGCGGCGCGAGGGCTTCCACCCCATCGACAATATCTCGGCCCTTCTGACCCACGTCAGCGAAGTCATTCGCAACAATCTGCCGATGCTCCTGTCCTATAAGGACGTGAAGGTTCTGATCGATCGCCTCGATCCCGAATACAAGAAGCTCGCGGACGAAATCTGCTCCTCGCATATGTCCTATTCCGGCCTGCAGGCTATCTTGAAGCTGCTGCTGGCAGAGCGTGTGTCCATTCGCAACCTGCATCTCATTCTGGAAGCAGTTGCAGAACTCGCTCCGCATCTTCGCAGAACCGAACAGATTGTCGAACACGTCCGTATCCGCATGGCGCAACAGATTTGCGGCGACCTGTCCGACAACGGCGTCCTGCGCGTCCTGCGACTGGGCACGAAGTGGGACGTCGTGTTCCAGCAGGCCATCAAGCGCGATACGAAGGGTGAAGTCATCGAATTCGATATCGATCCGCGCCAGGTCGAGGAGTTCAGCAACGAGGCGAGCAAAGTAATCCGTGAATACATGGACGTCGGGCTGCCATTCGTGCTTGTTACTTTGCCGGAAACCCGGTCTTATGTGCGCATGATAACGGAACGTCTCTTCAGCACATTGCCTGTCCTGTCACATGTCGAACTGGCCAAGGGCACGGAGATAAAGATACTCGGCTCGATCTCATGATCCCAGACCCGCAGGGAACGATAATGGCACTGTTTCTGGCATTTTGCCGGATCGGTGCCTGCGTCATGGTGATGCCGGGTTTCTCTTCCGCTCGCCTGCCCATGCAGATCCGTTTGCTGCTCGCTCTGGCGCTTGCCATGGCGATTTTGCCACTTCTATGGGACGGTATTTATCCCCTCGTAAGAACAGATACGATTTCCTTTCTCAAGATCATGTTCTTCGAATCGTTGATCGGCGCCACCTTCGGCATGATTGCCCATCTCTACGTGCTGGGAATGCAGTTTGCCGCAACGGCAATCGGCACGGCTATCGCCTTTACCGGACCGCCGGCGCAGGACGTGCTGGAAGACACGTCGGAAAACCAGCTGGCGAGCATGTTGTCATATGGCGTCCTGCTGCTGCTGTTCATTCTCGATTTTCACCATGTCATCTTCCGCGCCATCGTTGAATCCTATTCGTCGATACCGCTTGGCGGCGCCATGACCGCGCAGCGGATGCTGATTTCGCTGACAGATACGATCGTTGCCTCGTTCAATATTGCGCTTCGTGTGGCAAGCCCCTTCATTCTCTACGGGTTCCTGTTCAACACGGCGGTCGGTCTGGTCAACAAGCTTGCGCCCCAGATCCCGGTCTACTTCATCTCCACCCCCTATGCTCTGGCCGGTGGTCTGCTTCTGCTCTATTTTGGCATAGCAGCCCTGGTGAACCAGTACGTGACCGGATTTTTCCGGGTTTTTGCAAATATGTGAGGCGTCCGATGGACCCGTTGAAATCCAAGAAGCTCAACAGACTGGCGAAGGTTCAGGGTCACATCAAGAAGATGGCCGAGAACGAACTTGCCATCACGACGCGCGAGCGCAACGAGGTTTCCGAGAAGATCGAGGCACTCAGCGGTTATCTCAATTCGCTCGACCCGCTGCATCAACAGATGCTCAAGCATTATGCCGTTCGCCATGAACGCCTGCTGGTGCGTGACGTTCGCCTTGAGAACATTGAGAAGGCGCAGGAGCAGCAGGTTCTGAAAGAAACGAAAAAGGGTGAGCGTCTGGAAGAAAAACGCGATGCCGCCCGCGAGGACGAGCAAAGGGTGCGGGAAGACAACAGCATCTACGAGATGATTGATCTGCAGCTCGCGCTGAAAGACACCAGCCTCCAGCAAGGTTAGGCCTGTATCGTCATCCGATAAAAACGGAAAGGATGACGACGTGGCCATTTCTCCTCCAAGCGATCTTGTGCTTGATGTCGTGAATGCGGCTGACCCCACCCAGGTCATGGCGGCGCGCGAAAAGCTTCGCTCGGTAAGCGCAGCCAACCAGGCATCGGTGCTGACAGCCAGCAATGCCGGTTTCGAATCCGCAATCAACAGCATCGACACGACCGCCAGCAAAGCAGGCGTCCGCCGCATCGAGCCGCCCAAGAGCGACGAGAAGGTGCCCGAGACCTATCGCAAGTTCGAGGCCAGCGTCCTTTCGACAATGCTTCAGAACATGATGCCAAAGGACAGCGAAGAGGTCTATGGCAAGGGATCTGCCGGCGATTTCTGGAAAAGCATGATGGCTGAACAGATGGCCGACGCCGTTTCCAAGCGTGGCGGTATCGGAATTGCGGAGCAGGTCTATTCGCAGGCCTTGCAGAAGGCACGCAATGCGGAGGCTCCCACCACACCGAATGAAGATGACAAGAGCCTGGCCCTGAGCATGGTCACGGACTTCCAGCGGCGTACTTTTTCTGTAGCCGACACAAACAAGACTGAAAGCTAAGCGGCGGAGCGCTGAGACATCATGGAAATTGTAAATAACGACTACAGAACACAGGCCATTCTGGGCCGTCTGGAAACGGTGATCGACAACGAGAACCAGCGCATCGGCAAAGACCCGGACTTCGATTTCAAGCTTTCGAATGCCCACAAGAGCCGTTGCCTTTATGAACTCAGCATGCTGCTCCGCGATGTCGACGGCGCGCAGATTGCAGCAACGCACAAGCGCCAGATCCTCGACATCAAGGCAAAGCTCGCCATCAATACGCGTCGTGTGGAAGCCAACCTCCATGCGGTCAAGGCGGTCGTTGAGCTGCTGAAGAACGCAGCCAAGCGCGCCGAGGACGATGGTACCTATTCGCTGCAGCAGTTTGCTGGCGGGGCGCAATGATCAAGCTGATCGCGACAGGCGTCTGGATCCTTGTCGTCACACTCGGTGGCGTCTACGCAGCCGTGACCTTTGGCAATCACGGTGCGGACGACAAGGCGGCCGAGGTGGTGCGTCCACCGCACTTCGTACAGAGCGAAACCGTGACCCTGCCGGTCGTGGCGGATGGCAAGGTTTCCGGCTATTTCCTTGTTCGTGCGAGTCTTGAGGTGGACGAAGACGCCCTCAAGGACGTCAAGGTTCCCGTTCCAACCTTCCTCACGGATGAGCTATACAGCCTGCTGGTGGGCGACAAACTGGTCAATGTGAAAGATGCGGACAAGTTCGATGTCGCCGGTTTCAAGACCAGGATCAAGGACGGTCTCAATACGCGCCTCGACAAGCCGCTGGTAAAGCAGGTTCTCATCGAGCAGATGGATTTCATCTCGAAGGAAGAGATCGAAGCCCGGGACCCGAGCCGAAAGCCAAAGCAGATCGTCGTCGATACCGATCCGCCGCCGCCAAAACCGGCACCTGCAGCCGCCGCGCACTGACAGGCAGGCCTT
This sequence comes from Rhizobium sp. Leaf311, assembly GCF_001423445.1. Lineage (NCBI taxonomy): Bacteria > Pseudomonadati > Pseudomonadota > Alphaproteobacteria > Hyphomicrobiales > Rhizobiaceae > Rhizobium > Rhizobium sp. Leaf311. The sequence goes on from NZ_LMNZ01000004.1 coordinate 182,670, forward strand.
GCAGATCAAGGAAAATGAACCGCCCGGACCGCAATGGTCACCTCGGGCGGTTTTTCTTTATAGAAATGCGACGTCCTTCCACCTCATGGGGGAGACCTTTACGCAAAGCCAAGGCGCAAGCAATCCCACCTCGTCTGTCCAGGGTTGAGCCTGGGAAGAGCGGGGGAGCCGAACAGTGATGGATGATGGGGTCAGTAGAACGATCGGACCAGCGATCCGACAAGCAGGTTCCAGCCATCGATAAGCACGAAGAACAGGATCTTGAATGGCAGCGAGATCGATGTCGGCGGCAGCATCATCATGCCCATTGCCATTGTGATGGTGGCCACCACCATGTCGATGACGAGGAATGGCAGGATAATCAGGAAGCCGATTTCGAAGCCGCGCCGAATTTCGGAAAGCATGAAGGCCGGGATAAGCACACGATATTGTGGCACCGTACCGTTCATCGTTTCCTGACCACGCTCATTTGCGAGATCGACGAAAAGAGCCAGATCTTTGGGTCTGGTATTGGCCACCATGAAGCCTCGGAACGGCTCAGCGGCCCGCTCCACGGCTTGGGCTTCGGTGATCTGGTTTTGCAAGAGAGGCTGCAGACCGTCCTGCCAGGAACGTTCGAAGGTTGGCGCCATGACGTAAAACGTCATGAACATCGCCATACTAGTCAGGATCATGGTCGAAGGCGTGGTGCCGAGCCCCATGCCGGAACGCAATATCGAAAATGCGATGATGAAACGAGGAAAACTCGTCACCATGATCAGAATGCCGGGGGCGATGGAAAGAACCGTCAGCAGCCCGAAGGTGCGAATGATCCACGACGCGGCGGAGCCATCGAGCGGCAGATTAAGCAAATCCGCCGGCGATTGCTGAGCATATGCAAGCCCTGGAGTGAGGGCTAAAATAAGCAGAAGGCCAAGTTTTCGAATCATTCTATCACAAAGGTTCTGAAGAGAACCTTGGATACGCGTCCTTTTGATCTGAGGTCAACGATTTCCCTCAAGTCATCCCTAAGATATTGAAAGCCACGCGGGCCCTGAAGCTGTTGCAGCGAAACCGTTCTGAGATAGGCCATCAATTCCTGATGGATATCCTGCGCCAGCGCGGTGTCTCCGGGGCCGGTGAACTGGAGCGCGATTTCCAGACGGACCCAGCTATCTGCCGGGTAGCCCAGATTTGTGACGATAGGGTCAAGCGGCAAAAGGCTGGGTGCCGCGCCCGCAGCGCCATGCTCTCCACCCGCTGCTGGTGCAGCACCATGCTCGTCCTTGGCAGCGGCAGGCTCTGCGGCATGTTCGGGTTCTGCAGCCGGTGTCGCTGCCGCAGGCGGTGACGGCACGAGCAATGTCTTTCCAACAAAGAACCCGCCTCCGATGCCTAGAAGCGACAGCACGGCAATCACGCCCGCTGTCACAATGATCGACGGCTTCTTCGGTGCTGCGGGTTCGGTGGTGATAAGGCTCATATTCGTATCTAACGTCTGTTCCCGAGAGCAGCTCCTGCAGAATGCGAGGGGCCGTATGTCTGCTTATGCTTGCGCGGTAGCGCGTCAGATCGGCGAGAAGAGATCGACGACCTGCTGGCCGACCGGCGGCTGCTGGATTTCGGTAATGCGCCCGCGCCCGCCGTAGGAAATACGCGCTTCGGCAATCTTCTCATACGAGATCGTGTTTTCGGAATTGACGTCCTGCGGCCGCACGATACCGGCGACGTTGAGAATGCGAACTTCATGGTTGACGCGCACTTCCTGGGAGCCGCTGATCAACAGGTTGCCGTTTTCCAGGATTCCGGTCACGACGGCGGCGACGAGAAGCGTCAGCTTTTCAGCGCGGCTGATGGAGCCCTTGCCGTTCGACTCGCTGGTGTTGTCGAAGCTGAGCGAGGAGTCGGCCTGTGGTTTCCAGCCAAGAATTTCGGCGTCGGCTTTCCAGCCGGTCTCGCGATTGTTCTTCTTGGTGCGATCGGTTTCGTTGTCGAAGCTCGCCTTGTCGTTGATCTGGATGTTGACGGTCAGGATATCGCCAATGTTCAACGCGCGTGCGTCCTTGAACAGCGCGGCCTTGCTATCGCTCCACAGCGAATAGCCGCTTGCCGAGCGTGCCGGCTGCTTGGGATAGGAGGCCAGCTGTGGCGTCTGGCTGAACTGCAGGCCGCTGCCGATCGGGCTCATCGACGGTGCATTGCCGATTTCTCTCAGCGTCTGGTTCTGCGTAATGCTGGAGCATCCTGTCAGAACACTTGCGGCGGAAAGGACAAGAATAAGCGCTTTGTTCATGACGGATCTCTTGATGTGGTTTTATCGGCAGCACTGGACATAATCGACGCCACCATGGCTGCCTTTTTTGCATCCATTTCGGCAAGGATAAGCCCGGACTGGCGGGGGGGCAGCTTCATGATGATGGCGGCGGCAAGACCCGGATTGACCTCTTCGAGCTGCGGAGCCGCAGCATCGGCCTTCATCGTCTTGTAAACGTTTACCAGATTGGCCTCAGCCTGCTGCATGAAGTCGTTTCGACGTTTCAGCCAGTCTTCGTATTCGGCTTTGCGTGCTTCCATGACGGCGATACGGTTGTCGACATCCTGTTGCAGCTGCTCGAGATCCTGTTTTTGCAGGAGATAACGCTGGTCGCGCGCCTGGTCGATGATGTTGGTGCAATATTGCTGGATTTCCTGGCCGCTCGTCTCGCCCGTTGTGACCCGCACCTGCTCCTGCGCCTTGGCGGAGGGAAGGGCGGCGACCATGACGAAGACGGCAATCAATGCGCGGCGCGGCGTGACGATCTCAGAAACTCTTGTCATCATTGTAGCACCAGTTCTGCTTGCAGCGCGCCGGCTGATTTAATGCCCTGAAGAATGGCGATGATGCCGTCCGGCTTGACGCCGATATTGTTCAGCCCAGCGACGAGAGATCGCAGGTTGGGGCCGTTGAGGATGGCGACCGGTCCGCCTGTTGCCTCTGCCGCGATGTCGGTCTGCGGCTGAACGGCGGTTTGACCACCACGCGAGAACGGCGCTGGCTGAATGACCTGCGGTGTTTCGGTAACCTGCACCGTCAATGTGCCATAGCTGACGGCGACCTGGGAAATGCGAACGTCCGCGCCGATGACGATCGTGCCGGTGCGCTCGTTGATGACGACCTTGGCCGGCGTATCGGTCTCCACCTGGAGGCTCTCGATGTTCGCCATGAGACGTGTGAGGTCTGCGGTGCGTGGCTTCTGGATGAAGACCACCTGGCTGTCGCGCGCCTCGGCAATCGGCTCGCCAAAGGAGGTGCGCGCGTAATTGTTGATGGCATCGGCAATGCGTGTCGATGTGGAAAAGTCGGGATTGCGCAGTTGCAGGACCAGATTGACAGAATCCTTGAACTGCGAGGGCAATTCACGCTCGATGATCGCACCGCTTGGGACGCGGCCGGAGGTCGTTACACCCTGCGTCAGCTGAGCGGCCTGGCCTTCTGCGCTGAAACCGGACACGATGACGGAGCCTTGCGCCACTGCGTAAATCTGCCCGTCCGCACCGGACATGGATGTCATGATAAGTGTGCCGCCGCGCAATGACGAAGCGTCGCCGAGCGAGCTGACATTGACGTCCAGCCTGCTTCCGGGGCTTGCAAAAGGCGGAAGATTGGCGGTTACCATGACGGCAGCCACGTTCTTTGAACCGGTCTGGTTGCCTTGCATGGAAATGCCAAGGTTCTGCAGCATCGCCTTCATGGACTGTTCGGTAAACGGTGACGACCGCATACTGTCACCGGAACCCTGAAGGCCGACGACCAGACCGTAACCGATCAACTGGTTCTCGCGCCCGGCTTGAAGCGAGGCAATATCTTTGACCCGGGCATTGGCCTGCGCATAGGCAATGGGTGCGGAGACGAAAAGTGCAGCAATGGCTAGGCTGGCAGCGATCAGGCCCTGACGAAAGTTCATTTCTCGAAAACCTCCACGGTCCCGTCCTGCATGGCGGTACCACTCACCGTCACACCGGTGTCTCTGTTGCGAACCCGCACGATATCGCCCGCCATGCCATCTTCAATGGCTGTGCCGGACGCGGACAGGTTCATGCCACCCTTGCTGTAGGTGATCCGGATCGTAGCGCCGCGCTGAACCGCAAACGGTTCTCGCAGGTCGCCAAGCGGAATAGTTCGACCGGCTACAAGCGTTCGCTTGGAAACCTTGCCGACAACAAGTTGTACGTTGTCGACATAGCCCGGCGCCAGGTTCGGATTTGTAACAGGAACTTCCGTCACCTGTTCGCGGGTAATGGTTTCACCGGGAAAAATCGTACCTGTGGGTATCACGGCGTATTTATCTTGCGAAAAAGCAGCCTGTGCGTTGAACACACACAGGCTCAGCATTGTCGCAAGCGCCATTTTGCAGAGACTGCCAGGCATATTTTTCGGGTGAAACGTCATGTTACCCAACCTTCATTTACTTCAAGTTCTGACTGACGATCGTGGCCATTTCGTCTGCGGTGGTGATGACCTTCGAGTTCATTTCATAAGCGCGCTGGGCCGAAATCAGGTCGGTGATTTCCTTGACGGAATCGACGTTCGAGCTTTCGAGATAGTGCTGCTTGATATAGCCGAAGCCGGTGGACTGCGGCGTTGCGTCAACAGCGTTGCCGGAGGCTTCCGTCTGCTGGAAGAGGTTGTCGCCGAGAGGCTTCAGGCCGGCTTCGTTGGCGAAGTTGCTCATGGTCAACTGGCCAAGTTCGGTCATCGTTTCCGCATTGCCGACACGCACGGACACAATGCCATCGGTGCTGATGGTCGTTTCGGTCGCATCGATGGGAATGGTGATGGCGGGCTGGATCGGCAGGCCATCGATCGTCACCAGACGGCCGGTCGAATCGCGGTTTAGCGCACCTGCACGGGTATAGAGCGTGTTGCCATCAGGACCTTCGACCTGAAGCCAGCCCTTGCCGACGATTGCGATGTCCAGATCGTTGCCGGTCTGGCTGATTTCGCCCTGAATATGCAGCTTGCGCACGGCGGATGTCTGTACGCCCAGACCGATGTTCGCGCCTTCCGGCACCACGGACTGGTTGGCACGGTTCATCACGCCCTGTGCGCGCTCTGTCTGGTACAAAAGGTCGGTAAATTCGGCGCGACCGCGTTTGAACGCAGTCGTGTTGATGTTCGCGATGTTGTTCGCGATGACCTCAAGGTTTGTCTGCTGGGCATCCATGCCCGTCGCTGCGATAGCTAATGCTCTCATTTTTTATGTCCTTAAGCGTCAGATCTGCATTTTCACGATGTCGAGATACGCCGAAACGATCTTGTCGCGCAGGGCAACAGCCGTCTTGAGCGTCTGGTCGGCCTGCATGACGGCATCGACCACTTCACGCGTATTGGCCTTGCCCTGAATGCCCGCAAACGACATGGCTTCACCCTTCTTGAGGGATTCGACCGCATCCGTTGCAACACCACCCAGCACGCTGGCAAAGCTGGGACCGGTAACTGCGGTTGCCGCGGTTGCCGCAGTTGATACGGCGCTGCCCGCCAGCGATGTCAGGCTGGAGGTGATTTCGCTGACGCTGTCTTTGGAAGAGTCGTTGGACAGCGACTTCAGGCTGCTAATGGAGTCGATCATCACTAACCCTTCAAGAGGTCGATAGTTGAGGAAATCAGGTCGCGGGTCTGCTTGATGACCTGGAGATTGGCGTCATAGCTGCGATTGGCTTCGCGAAGGTCGGCCATCTCGATCAGCATGTTGACGTTCGGAAGCTTCACCATGCCCTTTTCGTCGGCGGCCGGGCTGTCCGGGTCGTATTCCTGTGTGAAATCTGACCGGTCTACACCAAGCTTCTTCACCTCAACGAGATTCGTCTGGCTTGCACGATCCAGTTCCGTTGCGAAGGTGATTGTCTTGCGACGATATGGGTCGGCGCCAGGCGTATCGCCTGTCGTCCGGGAGTTGGCGATATTTTCCGAAACGATGCGCAGGCGCGTTGCCTGTGCTTCCATTCCGCTGCCTGCAATCTTCAAGGAAGATGATAATGAGTCCATTTTACTTGCCCACCGCGGTCAACATCATGTTGTGGAAGGATTTGACGAGTTGCGTGTTCAGTTCGTACTGACGCTTGATCTCGCCCGTCTTTGCCATTTCCGTTGAAAGAGAAACTGTATTGCCGGATTCCTGCATCCCGATTTCGTTGGCGAGCGGTGCATCCGACATGCCGATCTTGCCGCCGCCGGCGACTGCCAATTCCATATGGGCAGCGTTGGTGCGAGCCATGGGCATTCCAGCTGCCTGCAACTCGGTTTCGAACGGGACGACGTCCTTTGCCCGAAATTTCGGCGTGTTGGCATTTGCAATGTTGCTTGCGACGACTTCTTGACGCACAGAAAGCCATTCGGCCTGCCGGGACGCCAGCGAAAAGAGCTGAATCGGCTGCATGACAATTCTCCGTGTTTAACTTCACCCTGTTTTAGGCCGACAATCTTGCGCGGGACTTACGGGCTTTGGCTTTGTCCAAAGGCGGCGTTTTCGTCTTCTGACGCAGCACAAAGCGACCACTGTTAACGTTTTGTTTGCCTTATCGCTTTAGGCTTTCTTCATATTTTCCGATGAGCGGGATTTCTGTAACCCTTTGGGTTTTCTATGAATTCTGAGAACGACAGACTTTTGATGCCGAATCACGCTGCGCTTCGCGGAAGGCTTCGCCTTGCGTCCGTGCGGCGCGGTCTGTTGTCGGCCGGGGTCGTTGCGTCACTCACCGCGACCGGCTTTTTCCTGCCTGGCCTGTTGCTTGCTCCGGGCTTCAAGGGCTTTTCCTCCCATGCGAGTGTCGCAATCTCTGAGCCCCAGGTAAGTTCGGGCAATGTGGAGAGGGCAGCCAGAAAGCTGCGGGAGAGCCTGCTGTCTCCGGTGGCGCTCAGCATCATCGCGTCTGACCTCGGCCTTCGTCCGGATGACCTTTTCGGAACGCGAAGCCACGGCTACGTCTCGGTCCTGCTGGACTTGCTGGCAGGCGGAGGCAAGGATGCAAGCCCAATTGTGGGTGCGACCGAAGAGGGGCTCGAAGATGCGGTATCGATAACGCCGGTGCCTGAAAAGGCACGGATCGATGTCGATGTTCTGGCAGCCAGTGCTGAAGCTTCGCAGAAGATTGCGCAATATTTTGCAGCGCGCATCGTCAAGGAGATTGGTGGAGGGTCCGATCAATCGTCACTGGGCACTCTGGAAACGGCGCGTCTTGCGCTCGATAGTGCCGAGGCGGCTCTTTCCGGATTTCAGATGCGCCACGGCGATGATGCCGTTTCACATATTCAAAGCCTGCAGCAGAAAATCCGTGAAGACGATGCGGCAAGAGCGGCGCTAAAGGCAAGGCAGACGGAACTTGAGGATGCCATGTCCTTCGCCTCTTCCATGAAGGTGAATGACGTCCTTAACAGGAGCCTGCCGGCGCTTGCAGCCTTCGAGCCGCTGGAAGCCGTCAGACAGAGTTACACGGCTGCCAAGCTTGCGCTGGCGGATGTGAGCGTCGACCATGGGCCGAGGCATCCGCGCACCATCGCGGCGCAGGCAACGGTTGACGCCGTGCGGACCACGGCAATGCCCGCGCTTCGCCGTGTACAGGATGCCTTGAAACAGGAACATGCGTCCGTTCTAGCAGCTGCGGAGAACCAGACGCGGTTGCGTGCGGACCTTGACGCACAGATGGCCGCACTCGGCGATGCGCCATCAGATCTTGCCAAGCGGCAGGCAGCGCTGGAGAAGGCGCGCCGCGACTATATCATTTCGAGCGAGACCGCAGGCGGCATCTCAACGAGCCAACGCATGAGCGCATCGCTGGCAACACCGGCAAATCCGGGAACTCCTGATTATGATGGATTTACCGCCAATGCTATGGCTGTGGCCGGCGCTTTCGCCGGATTGCTCACATCGCTTCTGCTTCTGAGTTTCAGGCGCGAGGAAGAGGAACGTGAGGAGCAGGGGCAGGAGGTAGCGACGCCTTCGGTGTTGGAGATCGAACCTGTTGCGATGGTTGCGGAAGGTGAGGAAGTGGTCGCAGACGCGATAGAGATAGAGCCCGCGATCTTTGAGGATGTTGCCGACGAACAGGTTGAGCAGCAAACTGCCAGCCAGATGGTGGCGGATGAGCCCGACGCCATGGAGGCTGCGCCATCTGACAATGACGATGAGGCGCAGGAGACCGCGACGATCCATGCCGAGCCGGCAAACGACATACCGCTTGACGAGCGCGTCCGGCAGGTCCTGATCGACAACGCTGTACCGTCACACCGCATGAAGGCGAAGCCGCCCGAATTCAAGCTGCCGCCACTTCTGGCCGCAGCCCTTGCAGGCGAAGCGACGCATGATCAGGCCGAAACCGAGGAACTTCGTGCCCTGCGTCAGGAACTGGCCCTCTTGCGGGCGCGCCTTGTTCAGCACGATACGCGCCGCGAACAGAAGCGCAATCGCGCCTGACACTCCGATTTTTCTTGCATTCCAGAGTGCTGCGCAGCATTAGGGCGGCTGAGGCTGTCCTCCCAGGGGATGGCTTTCAACAGCTATCTCGTTTCCAGGAGGCAGGCATATGGTCGTGGTGATAGACGGCAAGGCGAAGGCAGCATCTGTAACCCAGGCCGTGCGCGAAGCAGCGCAGAGTCTCGAGCAGCAGACGGGCGTCAAACCCGGTCTCGCCGTGGTCATCGTCGGTAACGATCCCGCCAGCCATGCTTACGTCAACTCCAAGAGCAAGACGGCCAAGGAGTGCGGCTTCAACTCCATCCAGCACACGCTGCCTGAAGAAACCACACAGGCCGAGCTGGAATCCCTGGTCACGACACTGAACGCCGATCCTTCCATCCACGGTATTCTTGTGCAACTCCCGCTGCCGCGTCATCTGGATTCCGATACGGTCATTCAGTCGATCCTGCCGGAAAAGGATGTCGATGGTCTGAGCGTCCTCAACGCGGGCAAGCTGGCGACAGGCGACCTCGATACGGGTCTGATCTCCTGTACGCCTGCCGGATCCATGCTGCTGGTGCGCAGCATTCACGGCGATGATCTTTCCGGTCTCAATGCCGTGGTGATCGGGCGGTCCAACCTTTTTGGAAAGCCGATGGGTCAGCTTCTGCTCAACGCCAATGCGACGGTCACGATGGCCCATTCCCGCACGAGGGATCTAGCTGCCGTCTGCCGCCAGGCGGATATTCTCGTTGCGGCCGTTGGCCGTCCGCAGATGGTCAAGGCCGATTGGGTCAAACCCGGTGCGACCGTGATCGACGTCGGCATCAACCGCGTTCCCGCCCCCGAAAAGGGTGAAGGCAAGTCGCGGCTGGTGGGGGATGTTGCCTATGACGAGGCAAGCCAGGTTGCCGCCGCCATCACGCCGGTTCCAGGTGGGGTAGGGCCCATGACCATTGCAATGCTGATGGCAAACACGGTTATTGCAGCCCACCGTGCACTGGGACAGTCGGCGCCGAAATTCTGACAGTCAGGATTCAGGCGTCGGCGTTGCGGGTCGGCGCCGGGCCTGTGGATCCTCGGACCACCAGCTCTGCCTTCCACAGTTCCTGATCCGTGTTCGGCTCCCCGGACTTGATCTGGTTGATCAGCCGCTCTGCGATCCGCATACCCGCGGCCCTCAGGGAAGATCGCGTGGTGGTCAAAGGCACGGAAAAATTGACGGGCTTCAAAAGCGGCAGCACGTCATCATGCGCAATCAGCGACACCTCTCGTCCGGGTTTCAATCCCCGTTGATTGAGAGATCGCACCGCGCCCAAAGCCAGTGCGGTCGAGGCACAGATAACAGCCGTCGGCCTCTCATCGCGCGCAAGAAGTCTCTCCATGTTTAAAAAGCCTGCCTCGTCATTCATGACGCTGTGTATGACGTTGTCAGGCGTCAGCGCATATCCGTGTTCGGCAAGGGCAGCCTCCACGCCACGGTATCTGCGAAACGTAAAGTCGTAGCCTTCAGGGCCGTTCAGCAGGGCGATGTTGCGGTGGCCAAGCTGCAGCAGAAGAGAGGTCGCATCGCGAAATGCACTCTCATTGTCCACGTCGAGATAGGGATAATCGGTCTCGATGCCCCACGAGCGACCATGCACCATGAAGGGTATGGACAGGGCTTTCATCATTTCGATGCGAGGATCATTCTTCTTCATATAGGCAAGATAAAGCCCGTCGACGCTGCCGCTGGTGGCAAGCTCCCGTAATGCGGCTTCTTCATTCGCAGGATCTGTCGGCATGATGACGAGGTGAAAGCCGTTGCGTGCCGATGCTTCCCCAAGACCAGTCAGAAATTCACCGAAATGCACGTCCGACTGATGCTCAGGCCCTGTGGGCATGACGAGGCCGATGGAGCCCATTTTCCCCGTTGCCAGACGCTGCGCGGCGGCATTCGGGCGATAGCCGGTCTTTTGCGCAGCCTCGATAATCTTGCGGCGTGTCTCGGCATTGACCTCAGGATAGCCATTGAGGGCGCGGCTGATCGTCGTTTGGGATATGCCAAGCAATTGGGAAAATTGTTTCAGGTTCATTCGTCGTCCCCCTCCCGCATCGGCATCCGCTGGCGTAGCGCCACTCCACTCCGATCAACCAAACCGCTTTGAATACTAACAAGAGTCTTTGCTGCCCACAAATGCAAACTGAATATTTGCTCGCCAGATATGCATCTGCAAAGGGCGGCGGGATCACTAAAACGCAGTGGTTTCGGTTGGGGGTTGACTCTGCTTCCATCTCAGTGAGATGAATAGTCAGCCAAAGCGCTTTGAGTATCTTTGCGGACGCAGTCCGCTAATGTGATGGGAGGTAGATCACATGAAGAAGACTTTCTGGACGACCGTGGCCTTGGCCACGCTATTGTCGGGTGCAGCCCTTGCGGCCGAGTTGAAATTCAAGCCCGGGGACGACGCGAAGTTCAACTGGAAAAGCTACGAAGACTTCAAAACCGCAAATGCCGCCCTCAAGGGCGAGACGTTGACGATCTTCGGGCCATGGCGCGGCGAAGATGAGGCCCTCTTCCAGTCGGTTCTTGCCTATTTTGCCGATGCGACCGGCGTGAACGTGCGCTATTCCTCCTCAGAAAACTACGAGCAGCAGATCGTCATCGATACGCAGGCCGGATCTCCTCCCAATGTCGCCATTCTGCCTCAGCCCGGCCTGCTGGCCGACCTTGCCGCAAAGGGTCTTCTGACGCCGCTTGGCGACGATACGGCGAAATGGGTGAAGGATAATTACGGCGCTGGCCAGTCCTGGGTCGATCTTGGCATGTATCCGGGCAAGGATGGCCAGAAGGCCTATTTCGCCTTCCCGTTCAAGGCGGACGTCAAGTCTCTGGTCTGGTATGTGCCTGAAAACTTCGAGGAAGCCGGTTATGAGGTTCCCAAAAGCGTGGAAGACCTCGTCAAGCTTTCCGACCAGATCGTCGAGGACGGCGGTACGCCATGGTGCATCGGTCTCGGCTCCGGTGGTGCAACGGGTTGGCCCGGCACGGACTGGGTGGAAGATTTCATGCTGCGCACCCAGCCGCTGGATGTCTACCTGAAGTGGACAACCAATGAGGTGAAGTTCAACGATCCGCGCGTGGTTGCCGCCATCGAGGAATTCGGCAAATTTGCCAAGAACGACAAATATGTTTCCGGTGGCGCCGCTGCCGTTGCTTCGACCGATTTCCGCGACAGCCCCAAGGGCCTCTTCGATATTCCGCCGAAGTGCTACCTGCACCGTCAGGCCTCTTTCATTCCGTCCTTCTTCCCTGAAGGAACCAAGGTCGGGACCGATGTCGACTTCTTCTACATGCCGACATTTGCCTCCAAGCCTGAGCTTGGCAAGCCGGTCCTGGGTGCCGGAACGCTCTTTACCATCACCAAGGATTCCAAGGCCGCTCGCGCGCTGGTGGAGTTCCTGAAGACGCCGATTGCGCATGAAGTCTGGATGGCACAATCCGGCTTCCTGACACCCTACAAGGGCGTGAACCTGGACACCTATGCCAGCGAGCAGACCAAGCGGCAGGGTGAGATCCTCACCACGGCAACCAGCTTTGGCTTCGATGGCTCGGACCTTATGCCCGGCAAGATCGGTGCGGGTGCGTTCTGGACAGGCATGGTGGACTTCGTCGGGGGCAAATCTGCGCAGCAGGTGGGTGACGATATCCAGAAGGCCTGGGACGGATTGAAGTAACCGAAAATTCCGCCCGGCGGCGATCTTCCGCTGCCGGGCCGTTTCTCTCGCATGTCTCTGCCGCAACGGGGTTAACGCTGTCAGGCCGGGTATAGAACGGAAATACGGGGAGGGAATATGATTACCCAGATCGTTTCGGCGCTCGGCGTGATGATCGTCGGCGTCTTTGCCTGCGCTGCCTATTACTGGCTGTCCGACAAGGCGCTACAGCTCATTTTCCCGGTCAAAGATGGTGATGTCATTCACGCATCGCGCAACCTCAACCGGCGTGCGGCGGTTCGCCCCTGGCTTTTCGTGGGCCCGGCTCTGCTGCTGCTGACCGTCTATCTCGTTTATCCCGTCATCGCGACCTTCATTCTCTCCTTTTATGACCGCACAGGCGCCAATTTCGTCGGGCTCAGCAATTATCGCTGGGCGTTCTTCGATGCAGGTTTCCGTCAGTCCATCTTCAACAACATCCTCTGGCTCGCAGTCGTGCCTGCGGCTTGCACCTTCTTCGGTCTCGTCATCGCCGTCATGACCGACCGCATCTGGTGGGGCAACATCGCCAAGTCCATCGTCTTCATGCCCATGGCCATTTCCTTTGTCGGCGCATCCGTCATCTGGAAATTCATTTATGAGTATCGAGGCGAAGGCCAGGTTCAGATCGGCCTGTTGAACGCCATTGTCGAATATTTCGGCGGCACTCCGGAAGTGTGGATCTCCATGCCCTTCTGGAACAATTTCTTCCTGATGATCATCCTCATCTGGATCCAGACCGGCTTTGCCATGGTCATCCTGTCAGCCGCCCTGCGTGGCATTCCCGAAGAGACCGTCGAGGCTGCCGTCATCGATGGTGTCAATGGCTGGCAGATCTTCTGGAAAATCCTTGTGCCGCAGATATGGGGCACTATCGCAGTGGTCTGGACGACGATCACCATCCTCGTCCTCAAGGTTTTCGACATCGTGCTGACCATGACCAACGGCCAGTGGAACACCATGGTTCTCGCCAACCTCATGTTTGACTGGATGTTCCGCGGCGGCGGCGATGGCGGACGCAGCGCCGTCATCGCGCTCGTCATCATGGCGGCCGTCACGCCGATCATGATCTGGAACATCCGCCAGGCAAACCGTGAGATGGAGGGCCGTTGATATGAGCATCGCAACCCGCATTCGCCGCGTCGGTCTGCCGCGCCTTATCGTTCATATCAGTGTGCTCTTCGTCGTCCTGCTCTGGCTGCTGCCGACGCTCGGCATTCTCGTCAGCTCGCTGCGCGACAAGGACCAGCTTGTCGTTTCCGGCTGGTGGACGGCCTTTTCCAGCTCCAGCCAGACTGAAGCCCTTCGCCTTGCCGATCCTGCAACGCAGAAGCAGGAAGGCGACCGTTACGTCATTGCCGGCAACGTCTTCGAAAACGGTGCCGGCGGCAAGATTTCCGCCTTTGGTGTGCGTGTGCAGGACCCTGAAGCCTTTCCGGCTGGAGAGGTGGCTGATCTGGGTGAGGGCGAAACGCTCGTTATCAATGAGGACGGCACCTATCAATATAGCAAGAATGCCAGCTTTGAAGGCTCACGTGCCAAGCGTGTCTATCTTGCGGTGGCGACGCCGCCCATATTTACGCTGGACAATTACCGTACGGTGCTGACCTCGGAAGGCATCGGTCAGTCCTTCGTCAACTCGCTGACCGTCGCCATTCCCGCCACCGTCATCCCAATCCTTATTGCAGCCTTTGCGGCCTATGCCCTGTCCTGGATGAAGTTCAGCGGCCGGTCCTTGATGATCGCGATGGTCGTCGGCCTCATCGTCGTGCCCTTGCAGATGTCGCTTATCCCGCTGTTGCAGCTCTATAACTGGATCGGCAATGTCTTCGGTGTGCCATCCAAGACCTATGCGGGCATCTGGCTGGCGCATACGGCCTTTGGCCTGCCGCTCGCCATCTATCTGCTGCGCAACTATATTTCCGGTCTGCCAAAGGAAATCATCGAAAGCGCGCGCGTCGATGGCGCGAGTGACTTCGAAATCTTCGTCAAGATCATCCTGCCGCTGTCATTCCCTGCACTTGCGTCTTTCTCCATCTTCCAGTTCCTCTGGACATGGAACGATCTGCTCGTCGCCATGGTCTTCCTTGGCACGCAGAAGGATGAGCTGGTGCTTACCGGTGCGCTCAATGCGCTGCTCGGCTCGCGGGGCGGCAATTGGGAAATCCTTACCGCATCGGCCTTCGTCACCATCATCGTGCCGCTCTGCGTTTTCTTCGCTCTCCAACGATACCTTGTTCGCGGCCTGCTGGCAGGCTCGGTCAAGGGAGGCTGATACACAATGAATGCCCATACCAGACAGGATACCGAAATGACCTCTTCCGCTCTCGTGCCCGATAAGGATTGGTGGCGTGGTGCCGTGATCTACCAGATCTACCCGCGCTCCTATCAGGATTCCAACGGCGATGGCATTGGCGACCTCAAGGGCATCACTTCGCGGCTGGAACATATCGCCAAGCTCGGCGCGGATGCGATCTGGATTTCGCCCTTCTTTACCTCGCCCATGAAGGATTTCGGTTACGACGTCTCCAACTATGTCGATGTCGATCCCATGTTCGGTACGCTGGCGGATTTCGACGGGCTGATTGCCGAAGCCCACCGCCTTGGCATCCGCGTCATGATTGATCTCGTGCTGTCGCATACGTCTGATCAGCATCCATGGTTCGTGCAAAGCCGCTCCAGCCGCCAGAACCCGAAGGCGGACTGGTATGTATGGAGCGACGGCAAGCCGGATGGCACGCCGCCTAACAACTGGCTCTCCATCTTCGGCGGTTCCGGCTGGCAGTGGGACCCCACCCGTATGCAGTATTACATGCATAACTTCCTCACCTCGCAGCCCGATCTCAATCTGCACAATGAAGAGGTTCAGCAGGAACTGCTCAACATTACCCGCTTCTGGCTGGAGCGTGGCGTTGATGGCTTCCGTCTGGACACCATCAACTTCTACTTCCACGACAAGGAACTGCGCAACAATCCGGCACTCGCCCCGGAGCGCCGCAACGCGTCCACCGCGCCTGCCGTGAACCCCTACAATTTCCAGGAACATATCTACGACAAGAACCGCCCGGAAAATCTGGAATTTCTGAAACGCTTCCGCGCTGTGCTGGATGAGTTTCGGGATATCGCCGCTGTCGGGGAAGTGGGTGACAGCCAGCGCGGTCTTGAGATCGTCGGTGAATATACCTCCGGCGATGACAAGATGCAGATGTGCTATGCCTTCGAGTTTCTGGCACCCGATGCCCTGACGCCGCAGCGCGTTGCCGATGTGCAGGCGGATTTCGCCCGCGCGGCGCCCGAGGGCTGGGCCTGCTGGGCCTTTTCCAACCACGATGTTGTCAGGCATGTCAGCCGCTGGGGCGATGTGGTGGAAGACAAGGATGCTTTCGCCAAGGTTCTTTCCGCCCTGTTGATGACGCAGCGCGGTTCGGTCTGCATCTATGAAGGCGAAGAGCTTGGGCTGACGGAAGCCGACATCGCATTTGAAGACTTGCAGGATCCCTACGGCATTCAGTTCTGGCCGGAGTTCAAGGGCCGTGACGGTTGCCGCACACCGATGGTGTGGGATGCTGGCCACGCACTGGCAGGCTTTTCCACGGCTGAGAAGGCATGGCTTCCCATTCCGGCAGAGCATAAGCAACGCGCCGTCAGCGCTCAGCAGGGCGATGAGACATCGGTGCTGGAGCACTACCGCCGCTTCCTGACGTTCCGCAAGCAGCATCCGGCCTTTGCAAAGGGCACAATCGAGTTCCAGCCGGTCGTTGGCACGGTGTCGAGCTATACGCGCACGCTTGGCAATGAGACCGTGCTGTGCCTGTTCAACCTCTCGGCAGAACCCTCTGTGGTGACACTGCCGCAGGGTGACTGGCAGGTGCTCGACGGTCACGGCTTCTCCGCAGAGCAGAGCGGCAACGAGGTTACATTACCGGCATGGGGCGCCTACTTCGCCCGCCACGCCTGAAGATTGAGGGAGGACACCGCATGACTGGCGTTATTTTGAAGGATATCCGCAAATCCTACGGGCAGGTCAAAGTCCTGCACGGTATCGATCTTGATATCAAACAGGGCGAATTCATCGTCTTTGTCGGTCCGTCAGGCTGCGGCAAGTCCACGCTTTTGCGCATGATTGCCGGATTGGAGGAAATTTCCGGCGGCGAGATGTATATTGACGGGCAGCTGGTCAACGAAATCCCGCCGTCGCGGCGTGGCATTGCCATGGTCTTCCAGTCCTACGCGCTGTATCCGCACATGACCGTGTATGACAACATGGCCTTCGGGATGAAAATTGCCAAGGAAAGCCGTCAGGAGATCGACCGTCGCGTGCGCGCCGCTGCCGATATCCTGCAGCTGACGCAATATCTGGAACGCCTGCCGAAGGCACTCTCGGGCGGCCAGCGCCAGCGTGTCGCCATCGGTCGCGCCATTTGCCGCAATCCAAAAGTCTTCCTATTCGATGAGCCGCTGTCCAACCTCGATGCCGCGCTGCGGGTGGCGACCCGCATCGAGATCGCCAAGCTTGGCGAACAGATGGCCGATACGACGATGATCTACGTCACGCACGATCAGGTGGAGGCCATGACGCTGGCCGACAGGATCGTCGTCCTTAATGCAGGCCGTGTAGAACAGGTGGGTGCTCCCCTTGAGCTTTACGAAAACCCGGCCAATCTCTTTGTGGCGCGGTTCATCGGGTCACCGGCCATGAACATCATTCCGGCGAAGATTACTGCCAGCGGCGCCCGCACATCGATAGAGCTCGTTGGCGGCAAAACTCTCTCGGTCGATATTGCAACCAGTGAGAGTGAAAAGGGCAAATCAGCATCCTTCGGCGTGCGTCCCGAAGATCTGGCTATCGCGACTGGCGACGAATACCTTTTCGAGGGTAAGGTCTCCATCGTCGAAGCTCTTGGCGAAGTGACATTGCTCTATCTGGAAGCACCCGATGGCCAGGAGCCGATCATCGTGAAAATACCCGGCATAGCCGAGGTCAAAAAAGGTCAGCTTTTGCGCTTTTCTGCACCGTCCCAAAAACTGCATCTCTTTGACGGAGAAGGTCGCACCTATCGCCGGTAAACAGCCGATTTGAACGGCTTCGTAACCATGAAACGAGGCCGTTCCAGCCTGGAATATTCATTCCAAATCTCATAAAATCGTTTCACATCAATTGCTTGAGATGTGTTCCCCAATGCTGGCGCGATAGGGTTTCCCGTTATCCACAGGCTCCTCCGGCATCTGTTCCATATCGAAACGCCGAGAGAAATTGTTAATCAGTTCTGGCTAGTCTTCACCCTTGAATAATAACAGAGGGATCCCCCAGTGAACTCCCGGGCAGACGTCGGCAAACCCACCTATCTCAGCAAGGAAGAGTCTTTCATGTACGACCGCGAAGGTCGTTTCAAAATGGAAGACACAATGAATGCTGCGCGTATCGAATATACCGAAAAAGCCGTGATGAATATGGCGTCACGTCGCTGCGACGTTGTCAAAATCTCGCAATCGGAGGCAGTACTCGCGCTCATGACGCAGTACAACCTTCCCCAGCAGTTCTATCTGGATATTCCCGATGCGCGGATTACAAAGATTGGCTGTCTGCTGATGAAGGTGAACCCGAACAACACAATTCAGGTCCGGTTCCTGCATATTCTGAGCAAGAAGGAAATGGACCGTATTTTCGTATTCAGCACGCATCCGGCCCACAGGGATCGCAAACTCGATATCCGCGCCTGGTAGTCAAATTGGTCAGTGGTGCAGCCGGACTGTTCCGAGCTTGAACCACGCCTTGGCAATCTTGCCCTCAACGACCTCGTAGATACAGATGACATCCACCTCTCCGGGCCCTTCCGGGAAGGTGCGCGTCACCGTTTCATGGTCGACCACCGTGTTGCCGGACACGATGCGGCTGAGCAGTCTGCCGTGAAGGTTCGGCTCCTTGAACCGCTCGACATGCCTTTCGCGTATCTCCCCGGCGCCATTGGCGACGAGTTGATCGGGAAAGACATGATACTGGCAGTCGCTTGCCCACCATATCATGAAAGCATCCATGTCACGGGCGTTATATGCCTCAAGCTGCATATGGACGGGGTAGGCGGGGCTCAGCGGATCCATTGCGTCGGCTCAGTTGGAAAACACGCTCGCACCGTGATCGGCTGCGCCAACACTGCGCCGGAAGGGTGCAAACAGCTCGCGGCCCATGCCCCATTCATTGTCAGAAAGGTCAGCTGTCGCGGGTTCGCGGGCAGACAATTCCGCGGAAGAGACCAGAACCTCGATCGTGCCGGTGATGGCATCAAGGCGGATCATGTCGCCATTGCGAATGCGGGAAATCGGGCCGCAATCGACCGCTTCCGGTGTCATGTGAATGGCGGCAGGCACCTTGCCCGACGCACCGGACATGCGTCCATCGGTGACCAGCGCGACCTTGAAGCCGCGGTCCTGCAGAACACCGAGCGGCGGCGTCAGCTGGTGCAGTTCGGGCATTCCGTTTGCCTTAGGTCCCTGGAAGCGGACCACGGCCACGAAGTCACGGTTCAACCGGCCTTCCTTAAAGGCGGTCTGCAGGCTCTGCTGATCATGGAAGATGATTGCCGGTGCTTCAATGATATGGCGCTCCGGCTTGACGGCGGAAATCTTGATCACGGCCTTGCCCAGGTTGCCGGTCAGCATTTTCAGGCCACCGGTTGGCTGGAATGGCGTTTCGATGCTGGCCAGAACCTTGGGGTCATGGCTGACTTCAGGCGAAGCTCTGCGAGCGACCGTTCCATCGTCGTTCAGCGTCGGCTCGATCGTGTAGGCTTCAAGCCCCTGACCGAAGACGGTGCGAACATCATCATGCACAAGGCCCTGCTTCAGGAGCTGCTTGATGAGGAAGCCCATGCCACCGGCTGCGTGGAAATGGTTCACATCCGCCAGTCCGTTCGGATAGACGCGGGCCAAAAGTGGCACCACATCCGAGAGGTCGGAAATATCCTGCCATGTCAGCACGATGCCAGCAGCGCGCGCCATGGCGATGAGATGCAGCGTGTGGTTGGTCGAGCCGCCGGTGGCGTGCAGACCGACAACGCCGTTGACCACGGAGCGCTCATCGATCATTTCGCCCGCTGGCGTAAATTCATTGCCCTGCGCGGTAATCGCCAGTGCCCGCTTGGTGGCCTCCCGCGTCAGCGCATCGCGAAGCGGCGTGTTGGGGTTGATGAAGGACGAGCCGGGCATATGGAAGCCCATGATTTCCATCAGCATCTGGTTGGAATTGGCGGTGCCGTAGAAGGTGCAGGTGCCGGGGCCGTGATAGGACTTGGATTCGGCTTCCAGAAGTTCCGCACGGCCAACCTTGCCCTCGGCATAAAGTTGGCGAACGCGTGACTTCTCATCATTCGGCAGGCCAGATGTCATTGGCCCCGCGGGAATGAAGATGGATGGCAGATGGCCGAAGGTCAGTGCGGCAATGACAAGACCCGGCACGATCTTGTCACAGACGCCGAGAAACACCGCCGCATCGAACATGTTGTGGGAAAGGCCGATGCCTGCGGCCATGGCAATCGCATCGCGAGAAAACAGCGACAGTTCCATGCCCGGCTGGCCTTGCGTGACGCCATCGCACATGGCCGGAACCGCACCGGCAACCTGTGCAATGCCGCCCGCTTCCTTCGCGGCATCCCGGATCATGTTGGGGTAGACCTCAAAGGGCTGATGCGCCGAGAGCATGTCGTTATAGGACGTTATGATGCCGAGATTTCCAACTCTGTCGCCGGCAAGGATGGCCTTGTCGGCGGGGGAACAGACGGCAAATCCGTGCGCGAGATTGGCGCAGGAAAGAACGGAGCGATGAACGCCCTTGGAGACCTGAAGCCGAAGCCTTTCGAGATAGATCTCGCGGTAAGGTTTCGAGCGCTCGACAATACGGGCCGTGATAGCCTGAATACGAGGGTCGGCAGCCATGGCGTTCATCCTGTCTTTCTGGAGACCATCGGCCGGACGCTTGGGACCGTCAGCCGGTGATCATGTTGTTGTTTCAGGCACCTAAGGTCGCCGCGGCAACGCGACGGAGCTCAGGGCGCCCAGTAAATATGTACGGGCGAATCCGCGCGGTTGAGCACGGCCCGTACGGGCATGTCTTCCTCATCCAGATCGGACTTTGCCTTCTCAAGCGTTTCCTTCTTTGCCGCACCTTCAATGTGCAGCACGAGAAAACGGGCATCGTGAAGGGCGGAAAGATTGAACGTCAGCCGTTCTTCTCCTGCGGTTTCCGCTGCCATCGGCAAAACGGCGCGCTCCTCGTCCAGATCAAGTGCCTCTTCGAGATTGTCTCCACCGGGGAAGAAGGAGGCGGTGTGGCCATCCGTTCCCATTCCAAGGATCACGACATCGAATGGATCGCAGATTGCTTCCGTCTTGACGGTTGCAAGCGTTGCAGCGTCTTCCGGTGTTGCGAAAAACTGATAAAGCGGCACGAAATAGGCGTGCGCGGCCGCGTTTTGCAACAGGTTATCCGCCACCAATTTGTGGTTGGAACGGTCGCTTTCCGGCGGCACGAAACGCTCATCCACCAGCGTCACGCTGATGTTTTTCCAGTCCAGCTCATGCCGGGACAGTGCCTGAAAGAAAAGCTTCGGCGTCGAGCCGCCGGAAACGGCAATGCTTGCCGTTCCGCGCTCTTCGAGTGCACGTCCAAGACGGTCGGCAACTTCTTTTGCTAGGGTCTCGGCCAATTCGGTGCCACTATTGAAGATATGCTCCTGCGCAATCATTCGCATATCCTCACTCGGCTTCGTGCCATGTACGACCATCACGTTCGATCAGCGCAATCGCGCCACTCGGGCCCCATGTGCCTGACGTGTAACCCTGAACGCCCTGATTGACCGCTTCCCAGCTTTTCAAGATAGGATCGACCCACTTCCACGCCGCTTCCACTTCGTCACGACGCATGAACAGGGCCTGGTTGGAGCGAATCGTATCCATCAACAGGCGCTCATAGGCGTCGGGGCTGCGGACGTTGAAGGCCTGGGCAAAGCTCATATCGAGCGAGACCTGGCGCAGACGCATGCCACCCGGGCCTGGGTCCTTGATGAGCAGCGATTGCTTGACGCCTTCGTCCGGCTGCAGGCGAATGACCAGCTTGTTGGCCTCTACCTTGCCCGCAGCATCGTCGAAGATCGAATGCGGGATCTGCTTGAAGGTGACGACGATCTCGGAAACACGGGTGGCCAGACGCTTGCCGGTGCGGATGTAGAAGGGTACGCCCGCCCAACGCCAATTGGCAATTTCCGCCTTGATGGCAACGAAGGTCTCGGTGTTGGAGACGCCGCCTTCCAGCTCTTCCAGATAGCCCTTGACCGGACCGCCAGCGGAAGCGCCCGCGCGGTACTGGCCGCGCACCGTCAGCTTCTCGACGTTGGACTGGTCGATCAGTTTCAGCGAACGAAGAACTTTCACCTTCTCGTCACGCACCGCTTCCGCGTCCATGGAAGAGGGGGGTTCCATGGCAACGAGGCACAGAAGCTGGAGAATATGGTTCTGGACCATATCGCGCAGCGCACCGGCCTTGTCGTAATATCCGGCGCGGCCCTCAAGCCCGACGGACTCGGCAACGGTGATCTGCACATGGTCGATATGCGCGGAGTTCCACAGCGGCTCGTAAAGCGCATTGGCAAAGCGCAGCACCATCAGGTTCTGCACGGTTTCCTTGCCGAGATAGTGGTCGATACGGAAGATCTGCTCTTCCTTGAAAACGTTGCCCAGCGTGTCGTTGAGCTCCAGCGCCGACGCCAGATCGCGACCAATCGGCTTTTCCACGACGATGCGCGTGGACTTGGTAATCAGCTTGTGGTCACGGATCTTGAAGGCGATATCGCCGAAAATGCCGGGAGCGACAGCGAGATAGAAGGCGCGAATGCGGTCCTTGCCTTCGTCCAGAAGCTTCTTCAGCTTGTCCCAGCCGCCATCGGACTTTGCGTCAACCGGGATATAGAACAGGCGGGCGCAGAACTTCGCGACCTGCTCGTCGTCATATTCGCCCTTCTTCAAATGCTCCTTGAGAGCATCCTGAGCGAATTTGCGGTATTCGTCATGGGTCATGACCGAACGGGAGGCGCCGATGATGCGCGTTGGTTCCGACAGCTGGTTTTCCACCTGCCGGTGGTAGAGAGCTGGCAGAAGCTTACGCTCGGCCAGGTCGCCAGTGCCGCCAAAGACGACGCAATCGAAGGGCTCTACTGGAATGATTTGACTGCTCATACCGATTCTCTCGATCTCTCATGTGTTGGAGGCATCCATAATCTAATCGATTTAAAAATGCCAGACGTGTTGTGCAAAATTCTGTTTTTTGCTCATAAGCTATTGTAATTGCTGCTACAGAGCATGTTTTTAAGTTTCTTTTTATAGTGTCCGGTCAGAACCTGTCACGCAATGCGTACCAAGAAAGCGCAAGGAACAGCAAAGGTGCCCGCAATGCCGTGCCGCCGGGGAAGGAGGGCACGTCGAGTGACGAAAACTGCTCAAGCGCCTTGTGCCTGGAAACCACCATGTCGGCATAGAGCTTGCCACAGTAATTTGACAGCATCACGCCATGGCCGGAAAAACCGCCAATCGACATCACGCCGGGCATGACTTCGCGCACAAAGGGCTGACGGGTCAGCGTTATTCCGACCGAGCCGCCCCAGGCATGGGTCATCTCGATATCCTGCAAGGCCGGATAGATCTCTGCGATCTGCTTGCGGATATGCTTGGAAATGTCGCGTGGCGAATCCGCCGTATAGGCCTCTCGTCCACCAAACAGCAGCCGGTTGTCCGGCGTCTTGCGGAAATAGCGCACCACGAAGCGACTGTCGGCAACCGCCTCTTTTCCCGGAATGATGGTCGGGAACTTATCGAGCGGAACGGTCGCGCCGATGAAGGAGCGGATCGGCATGACATGGGCTGCCGTGACCGGCTCCAGATTGCCGATATGGGCATTGGTGGCAATCAGCACCCGTGCCGCTGTGATCGTGCCGGATGGCGTTTCGATCATGGTCTTGCCACCACTCTGGGTGATGGATCTGGCAGGCGTCATTTCGAAGATCTGCGCGCCCGCAGCCTTTGCGGCCTTCGCCAGCCCGGCGATGAGCTTGAGCGGATGGATGTGGCCAGTGCCGGTGTCACGAACGCCGAAATGGTAGTGATCGGAACCAAGCCGCTCTGCGGTTTCGGCCTTTTCCATGAAGGAAACATGGCCGTAGCCATAGCGGCTACGCATGGCCTCGACGCTCTGGCGATAGGTCTTTTCATAGCTTTTCTTGTGCAGGACATTGAGCTGTCCCGGCAGAAATTCCATGTCGATGCCGTGGTCGCGGGCAAAATCCAGCACATAGTGTTTTGCGTTTTCGGCAATGTCGAACAGCGCCTTGGAGCGTTCGAAGCCGACCTCTTTTTCCATTTCATCCGGCCATGCGCGCTGGCCGGTGCCGAACTGGCCGCCATTGCGGCCAGATGCGCCATCGCCGAACCGATAGCCTTCGACAAGCGCGACCGAAACGCCCGCTTTGGCCAGATTGAACGCGGCCTGCAAGCCAGTAAAGCCGCCGCCGATAATGGCGACGTCAACCGTTCGCGAGCCATCCATCGCGGCATATTGCGGCCGTTCACCCAGACTGTCCTGATACCAGGAAACGCCCGGAGATATCGGGCTTTGCCATGCCATGCTCAGGTCCTCACACGTTGAGGAGCAGGAACTCCCGCTCCCATGGGCTGATAACCTGCATGAAGGTTTCGAATTCGCCGCGCTTCAGGCCAGCATAGAGACCGACAAACTCATGGCCGAAAACCCGCTCCAGCTGCGGCTCGCCTTCCAGAAGCGCCACCGCTTCCAGAAGCCCGCGCGGCAGCTCGATCGACCCTTCATTGGCCGTCTCATAGGTCGGCTCGGTCGGCTCGATATTGTTCATGATGCCCAGCCAGCCGCAGGCGAGCGATGCCGCCAGTGCCAGATAGGGGTTGGCATCGGAGCTTGGCAGGCGGTTTTCCACACGCCGCGCGGACGGGCCGGAAATCGGCACGCGGAACGCCGTGGTGCGGTTGTCATAACCCCAGGCATTGTTCACTGGGCAAGCCATGTCCGGTGTCAGGCGACGGTAGGAGTTCACGTAAGGCGCCAGCATGACCAGCGCATTCGGCACGTAACGCTGCATTCCGCCGACGAAAGCGAAGAATTCCTTGGAGGGGCTACCATCCTTGTTGGAAAACACGTTTTCGCCCGTTTCGATATCGACCACCGACTGGTGGATGTGCATGGCCGAACCCGGCATGCCCTGCATGGGCTTTGCCATGAAGGTTGCATAGATCCCGTGCTTGAGGGCTGCTTCGCGGATCGTGCGCTTGAACAGGAACACCTGATCGGCAAGCTCTATCGGGTCACCGTGGCGCAGGTTGATTTCCAGCTGCGCCGGACCCTCTTCATGGATCAGCGTGTCGATTTCCAGACCCTGCTTTTCCGAGAAGTGGTAGATATCGTCGATCAACTCGTCGAATTCGTTGATACCGGCGATGGAATAGCTCTGCCCGCCGACGATGGAACGCCCCGATCGGCCTTTGGGCGGATGCAGCGGATAGTCGGGGTCGTCATTCATGGCGACGAGATAAAACTCGATTTCGGGGGCAACGACTGGCTTCCAGCCCTTGTCCTTGTAGAGATCGAGCACATTTTTCAGCACGTTGCGTGGTGTATAGGGAACGTATTTGCCTTCCTGATCCACGACATCGCAGATGACCTGCGCGGTCGGGTCGCTTTCCCAGGGCACAACGCAGAGCGTCGACAGATCGGGAACCAGCTTCAGGTCGCTGTCGCGTGGCTCATAACGGAAATTCGCCGTTTCATCCGGGTATTCGCCCGAGATCGTGTGGCGGTAGAGGGCCGATGGCAGGGCAAGCGATGTATCGCCGGTAAACTTGGCGGTCGGCATCATCTTGCCGCGGGGAACGCCCGCAAGGTCTGGCGTAATGCATTCAATATCTTCGATGCCGCGGGCCTTCAGCCATTGGGCGGCTTCCCGCCAGGAGGCGCATCCGCGTGTGGAGGAAACGTCGGCTTGTATCTTCTTTGCCATGTTTGCCGGTTTTTTCGGACGGAGCATGGTTTTCTTGGGAGGCATAAATCACCGGGTGTGTGTTTCAATTGGCGTCATCATAACCAGACTTTGGCAATTGGCGAGGGGGGAAAGCGCCATTGACAACGGGTCGGACTTCGAAAAGAGGAAGTACACTGAAACTAGGGAAACTCCATGACGGAAAAATGTAATGTGCTGATTCTGGGCGCGGGCGCTGCTGGCATGATGTGCGCCATTCGTGCCGGTCAGCGCGGTCGTTCCGTCATTGTCATCGATCACGCAAAGGCACCTGGCGAAAAAATCCGCATCTCCGGCGGCGGTCGCTGCAACTTCACCAATATTTATGCGGGGCCGAAGAATTACCTGTCCAGCAATCCGCATTTCGCCAAATCGGCTCTGGCCCGCTACACGCCGAGCGATTTTATCGCCCTTGTCGGGAAGCATCGCATCCCCTGGCATGAAAAGACGCTCGGCCAGTTGTTCTGCGACGACAGCGCCAAGGATATCATCCGTATGTTGCTGGCTGAAATGCAGGCCGTCGGGGCAAAGCTGCGGCTGCAAACGGAGATCGCGTCTGTCGACGCCGTTCCCACGGGCGGCTTTCGGGTTTCGACGTCGTCTGGCGTCATTGAAACAGATAGTCTGGTTCTGGCGACAGGTGGAAAATCCATTCCAAAAATGGGCGCGACTGGCTTTGCCTATCGCATTGCCGAGCAATTCGGCCTTGGCATGATCGAGACCCGCCCGGGCCTGGTGCCGCTGACGCTGGAACCAACGCAGCTGGAAAAACTCGCGGCGCTCTCGGGTGTTGCCGTGCCTGCCGAGATTTCGCATGGAAAGACGTCCTTCCGTGAGGCGCTGCTTTTTACCCATCGCGGCTTGAGCGGCCCATCCATCCTGCAAATCTCCTCCTACTGGAAAGAGGGCGATAGCATTCGCCTGCGGCTTGAACCTGAACTGGATGTGGCCGAACATCTGAAAGCCGCCAAGAAGGTCAATGGCCGCCAGTCCGCGCAGACTGCGCTTAGCGAAATTCTGCCGAAGCGGCTTGCCCAGCATCTGGTGGAACGGGCCAGCATCTCCACCCATCTCGCCGACCTCTCGGACAAGGCCCTTAACGCGCTGGCGGCACATGCGCAGGACTGGCAGATCAAGCCCTCCGGCTCGGAAGGGTACCGCACCGCAGAAGTCACGCTCGGCGGTGTCGATACGTCCCATCTCGACTCCAGATCGATGCAGGCGAAAACCGTCCCGGGCCTGTATTTCATAGGCGAGTGCGTGGATGTGACGGGCTGGCTCGGCGGCTATAATTTCCAATGGGCATGGGCTTCGGGATACGCCGCCGGGGAATCTGTGTAAAGCCTCGACATCTTAATGCCTTATTAAGAGGGCGGAGTCATGCTGATCGAATGCCAGCACAACGCAAGTTGATACATGATGTCTCGCTGGACGCCGGAACCCGGCATCGATCGGTTATGTTTCTCGTTCAGGAAGCCGCTCATGATGATGTCCAGAAAACCCGCTCGTGCTATTGCCATCGCCCGCACAGCCAGTGACAACGCAGTCTACGCTTTCCGTCTCAGCCTGATTTCGGCTGGCGCGATCGCCGCGTTCCTGGTGCTTTTGCACTAGGCTTCCCATAGCCTTCCCGCAACGAACAATCGCGGCCCTGGCACGTCGCCAAGGCGCAGACTGTTGCGCCGCGTCGGCGTAAAACCTGTCTTCTTCCTCCCGCCCGATTCTTGGCCTGTCCGTGCGGGTGATATTTAAGAAGACCAGTGCCGAATAAAGCTCTTGCATAGCAACCTCCATCTTTTGAGGGCTTCAGCATGAGCGATCTTTTTTGATTTATATGCAGCCAAGAATACCCTATGTTTTTCATCGATGAAAAACCTCGGTTGGGATGCATTTCAGATTTTCCTGGATGTCGCTAGAAGCTGCGGCCTGACCGGCGCTGCCGCTGCGACCGGTTTTAGCGCAGCCACCATCGGGCGGCGAATGCTGGAGCTGGAGCAATCTCTTGGCAAATCTCTCTTCATCCGAAGCCAGGCCGGCTATGTGCTGACATCAGATGGCCGAGCGTTGCTTGACCAGTTGCAGGCAATGGAAGATGCGGCGCGCAATATCGATGGCTGGCGAAAGTCCGCTGCTGCCTCGTCACTTGTTCGCATTGCCGCCGGAACGTGGAACGCCCGTCTCCTGACCACAAATTTCTCCGCAATTTGTACTGAGCGCGACGACTTCCGCGTCGATCTTTTCGTTGCAGAACAACGTGCAAGCCTCTCACATCGTGAGAACGATATCGGCATCCGGGCTTTCGAGCCGGAAGAACGGAACCTTGCCGCCATCAAGAGCGGCTACGTTGCTTATGCGGCGTATCGATTGCGCAATGCCGCAGCTTCTATTAGCGATCGCTGGCTTGCCGTTTCAAGCGAGAGCGCGATTTCCGCCTATCTGCGATGGCCGCACGAAAACAAGGCAGGAAACATCGTAGTCTCGGTCAATCGCCCGACTGCTTTGCTGGATTTGGTATTGGCTGGTGCTGGCGTTGCCGTCTTGCCCTGCTTCATCGGCGATGCGGAAGCGCGACTGGTGCGAGAGGGCGAGGTGATCGAGGAGCTGCGCCACAAGCAATGGATCGTCATGAACAACGAAGATCGCCACCGTCGCGATATCAGGACGGTGGCGGATCGTATGGTAAAATTGATCAAGGGCCACACCGATCTCTTCGCCGGACGGCATAGCCGCCCGGCTTGAGATCGAGGGTCACGCTGCCGCCTTACCCTGTGCGACGATGACGGGGATCATCAGGTCGCCCCAGTTTCCATCACCGCCGTGGTGGCGGGCGGAGCGGACGAGCTCTACCGAAACACCGGCCTCGACCGCATTCATGACCGCCTGGTTGAGGCGATGCAGATCATTGGCGAGCACTCGGATGGCGCTTTGCTGCTCCTGGCTCATGGATGAGGACTGTTCCTCGCTGCGTTCCTTAACTCTGGAAATCGAAGCCATTGTCTTTTCCTCCGTTCAATGGGCTTGATGCCTGTGTGTTGCTTGTCGCAAGTGCTTATCTCAAGTCGTCATTCCGCAGCCGGGCGGAACTGGTCGTGTTCGGTCGATTCCTTCATCGCCGTTGTGGATGACGTGCCGCCGGAGATGGCGACCGAGACCGCATCGAAATAGCCGGTGCCGACTTCGCGCTGGTGTTTGGTGGCGGTGTAGCCGTTGATTTCGGCGGCGAATTCCGCTTCCTGTAGCTCCGAATAGGCTGCCATCTGCCGGTCCTTGTAGCCGCGTGCCAGTTCGAACATGCCGTAGTTGAGTTGGTGGAACCCGGCAAGGGTAATGAACTGGAACTTGTAGCCCATGGCGCCAAGCTCGCGCTGGAACTTGGCAATCGTCGCATCATCAAGATGTTTCTTCCAGTTGAAGGACGGCGAGCAATTATAGGCGAGCTTCTTGCCCGGATGCACCTTGTGCACGCCTTCCGCAAAGCGCTTTGCCTGCTCCAGATCCGGCTTTGATGTTTCGCACCAGATGAGATCGCAATAGGGCGCATAGGCATTGGCACGGGCGATGCAGGGCTCCAGCCCGTGTCTGACCTGATAGAAGCCCTCCACCGTTCGCCCGGCATCATAATCCACGAAGGGCTGGTCGCGCTCATCTATGTCTGATGTCAAAAGCTTTGCGGCTTCCGCATCCGTGCGGGCGATGACCAGCGTTGGCGTTCCCATGACGTCGGCAGCCAGACGCGCCGCTGTCAGGTTGCGGATATGTGCCGCTGTCGGGATCAGAACCTTGCCGCCCAGATGGCCGCATTTCTTCTCCGATGCCAGCTGGTCTTCGTAATGCACGCCTGCAGCGCCCGCCTCGATGAAGGCTTTCATGATTTCAAACGCATTCAGCGGACCGCCGAACCCTGCCTCGGCATCGGCAACGATGGGTGCAAACCAGGTATCGACAGACAGGCCCTTGCCTTCGGCAGTCTCGATCTGGTCGGCGCGCTGCAATGTCTTGTTGATGCGCTTTGCCAGTTCCGGTGCCGCATTGGCCGGATAGAGCGACTGGTCCGGATACATTGATGATGCCGTGTTGGCATCTGCCGCAACCTGCCAGCCTGACAGGTAGATCGCCTTCAGCCCCGCGCGAACCATCTGCATCGCCTGATTGCCGGAGAGCGCACCAAGTGCATTGATGTAGCTTTCCTCATTGATGAGCTTCCACAGCCGGTTCGCGCCCATTTCGGCGAGAGAATGCTGGATGGTGACGGAGCCACGCAGGCGCTCCACGTCTGCGGCTGTGTAGGTGCGTTCGATACCATCGAAGCGACCCTGTGGCGCGTTTGGAACCAGTTTGTAAAAATCAGTCATGTCTCTCTCCCATGTCAAAATTGTCAGAAAAGCCACACATCCTTACTCCGATGAGATGTGTGATCCGATGTGACTGAATTTACAGTTTCGTGAATTTCTACGCCAGATAAAAAGGAAAATCAGTGACTTGAAAGAGGTCATGCTGTATCGTCTTTGACAGGGTGGTGTTGTAAAACTGTAAAATTTGTAAAATCGCCCAAGCGATGTTTACTGTGCGGATTTGTAAAGGGAGGAGATTTTGGTGGAGGCCAAGATTTTTGCAGGGCCGCGTGTTCGGCGCGTGCGCAACGGATTGGGTCTGACGCAGACGGCCATGGCCGAGGCGCTGTCGATCTCGCCTTCGTACCTCAATCTCATCGAGCGCAACCAGCGACCGCTGACCGTGCAACTGCTGTTGAAGCTCAGTTCCGTCTACAAGGTCGATCTGGATGACCTGCAGGGCGAGAGCGGGGGCATCGCCAGCCAGTTGCGGGAGGTCTTTGCCGATCCGTTACTTGCGGGTGAGGTGCCTTCGGGGCAGGAGTTGGTCGAGGTGGCAGAAGCAGCTCCGAACGCCGCGAGCGGTATGACCAAGCTCTACCGGGCCTATCGCGAACAGGCGCAGCGTCTGAGCGACCTCTCCGATCTTCTGGCGCGTGAGGGCCATCAAACAACGCTGTCGGCTACACGTCTGCCGATTGATGAAGTCAGAGAGCTGTTCGAGCGGCGCTCGGCGCATTTTGCCCAGCTGGATGCGGCGGCGGAGGCTTTTCATGCGGCTCTTTCTCCCGGTGACGATCTGGCCTCCGCCTTGAAGTCATGGCTTCAAAGGCACCACGGCATCGTCGTACGCTCCATGCCTGTTCATGCCATGCCCAATTTGCGCCGACGCTACGACAGGCACTCCATGCGGCTCTTCCTGTCCGAGCGGCTTTCGCCGCAGGATCAATTGCGCGAAATGGCCATGGAGGCCTGCCTTTTGGCGTTGACGCAGGAGATCGGCGCGGAATTGCAGGATTTGTCGCTGTCGGGCGAGGAAGCCAAACGCATCGCCCGGTTCGAGCTTGCCCGTTATGCCGCCCATGCCCTGATGATGCCCTATGGCGCTTTTCTATCTGCGGCGCAGCGTGCGCGCTACGATATCGACATTCTGCGCGGGCGCTTCAACGTGTCCTTCGAGCAGGTCGCCAATCGCCTCGTCACGCTGGCGCGTCCGGGTGCTTCAGGCATTCCGTTTTTCCTGATGGAAGTTGACAGTGCCGGAAATCGTTTTCGCAAGGCGGGGGCGCAGGGCTTTCCGCAGGCGCGGTTCGGCGGGCTGTGCGTGAAGCTGAACGTCCATGCGGCCTTTTCCCAGCCGGGGCAGGTGCTGGCCGAACAGGTGGAGATGCCTGACGGAGCCGCCTATCTCACGGTTGCGCGATCGCTGGATGGACCGCAGGCGGGCTTTGGAGAGCGCATTCGTCGCACCGCTGTCATGTTGGCCTGCGAAGCAGCGCTTGCGAAAGAAACGGTCTATGGCGACGTCATCGGCATCAAGGCGGGCAGCATCGCCATCGGACCCTCCTGTCGGCTATGCGAGCGGCAGGGCTGTCTTTCGCGGGCGGAGGCGCCGTTGACGCGGCCGCTGGGGCTGGATGAAATGGTGACGGGCCTGAGTGTTTTCGATTTTCAGTAGCGCCAAACAACACAATTGTTTGAAATTGCCGCGCTGCACATTTCCCGCTTGCCGAGCCAAGTTTTCCTTTCTAGTCTCTGCCAAAACAAGGGGATTGCGCGCTCTCCCACAGCGCGTTCAAACAGGAGACATCATGAAACATCGTTCGCTTCGTTTCAGCCTCGCCGTTGCTTCCGCCATTCTGGCCGCAGGCACGGCCTTCGCGCAGGAAAAGGTCGTCCACGTCTACAACTGGTCGGACTATATCGATCCTGCTCTTCTGGAAGAATTCACCAAGGAAACCGGCATCAAGGTCGTTTACGACGTCTATGATGGCAACGAGGTTCTGGAAACAAAGCTTCTGGCCGGCAATTCCGGTTATGATGTCGTCGCGCCGACTTCGCCGTTCCTGGCGCGTCAGATCAAGGCTGGCGTGTACCAGAAGCTGGACAAGTCCAAGCTGCCGAACCTCAAGAACATGTGGCCGGAAATCACAACGCGTCTGGCGCAGTACGATCCTGGCAATGAATATGCCGTCAACTATATGTGGGGCACCACCGGCATCGGTTACAACGCAGCCAAGATCAAGGCGGCGCTGGGTGACGTGAAGGTCGACAGCTGGGATATCATCTTCAAGCCTGAAAACGCTGAAAAGCTGAAATCCTGCGGTATCAACATCCTCGATGCATCCGATGAAACCTTCGCCATTGCCATGAACTATATCGGCAAGAACCCCGACAGCAAGGAAACCGCTGATCTGGAAGCGGGCGGCGATGTATACAAGGCGATCCGCCCTTCGGTCAAAACCTTCAACTCCTCGGCCTATATCGATGAACTCGCCAATGGCGACAGCTGCATCACCATCGGCTGGTCCGGCGATATTCTTCAGGCCAAGACCCGTGCCGAAGAGGCCAAGAACGGCGTCGAAGTGAATTATGTCATCCCGAAGGAAGGCACCTATATCTGGATGGATTCCTTTGCCATTCCGGCAGATGCCAAGAACGTCGATGCAGCCCACGCCTTCATCAACTTCATGATGAAGCCTGAGGTGGCCGCCAAGGCTTCGGACTACGTTCAATATGCCAATGGCAACCTCGCATCCCAGCCGTTGATGGACGAGGCTGTTTCCAAGAACCCCGGGGTTTACCCGGATGCAGAGACGATGAAGAAGCTCTTCACCATCTCGCCATACGGGCCGAAGGAACAGCGCGTGTTGAACCGCGTATGGACCCAGATAAAAACCGGCAGCTGACCGGGTTTTTAAAAGGGGCGGGTGGAAACTCCTGCCCCTTTCTCGTTCAGCCTTTACAAAAAAACAAATGGGACAGTTCATGGCGAAATCTCTTGGCCCGGTTAAACGCAAATTCTCTCCCTGGACCGATCCGGCATCGGTACCCTTCATCCGCTTCGAGAATGTGACCAAGAGATTCGGTGACTTTGTTGCAGTCGACAATCTGACGCTCGATATCTATGAGCGCGAATTCTTCTCGCTGCTGGGGCCATCCGGCTGCGGCAAGACAACATTGATGCGGATGCTGGCGGGTTTCGAGGAGCCGACACAGGGCCGTATCCTGCTGCAGGGCAAGGACATTTCCGGGGTGCCACCCTACAAGCGGCCTACCAACATGATGTTCCAGTCCTATGCACTGTTTCCCCACATGACGGTGGAAAAAAACATCGCGTTTGGTCTGGAGCAGGACAATATTTCCAAGGCCGACATCAGGACACGCGTTGAAGAGATGCTGCGTCTGGTCAAGCTGACCGAGTTTGCCAAGCGCAAGCCAAGCCAGTTATCCGGCGGTCAGCGCCAGCGTGTCGCTCTCGCCCGTTCGCTTGCAAAGCGACCGAAAGTGTTGCTGCTGGATGAGCCGCTGGGCGCGCTGGACAAAAAACTGCGCGAAGAAACGCAGTTCGAGTTGATGGATCTTCAGCAGACGCTGGGGCTGACCTTCCTGATCGTTACGCATGACCAGGAAGAGGCGATGACCGTGTCTGACCGCATCGCG
The DNA here is from genome assembly GCF_001423445.1 of Rhizobium sp. Leaf311. Lineage (NCBI taxonomy): Bacteria > Pseudomonadati > Pseudomonadota > Alphaproteobacteria > Hyphomicrobiales > Rhizobiaceae > Rhizobium > Rhizobium sp. Leaf311. Next base: position 215,895 of record NZ_LMNZ01000004.1, read on the forward strand.
GTCATGGACAAGGGGATCATCGTTCAGGTGGCAACGCCTGCCGAAATCTATGAGGCACCCAACAGCCGCTACGTGGCCGACTTCATCGGCGACATCAACATTTTCGAGGCTGAGATCAAGGAAAAGACCGCTGGCGCGGGCAAGCCGGAAACGGTTATGCTGGATTGCGAAGGGCTGCCTGTGGCGGTGGAGCAGGACTGTGCCGCCGCTGTCGGCAGCAAGGTTGCCTTTGCCATCCGGCCGGAAAAGGTTCGCATCTCGCTCGATCCGCCCGCGGAACAATCTATCAATGTCGGCCATGGCGAGGTCTGGGACATCGGCTATCTCGGTGACTTCTCGGTTTTCATCGTCAAGCTCGATGATGGGCGAGTGATGCGGGCCGCACAGGCCAACGTCTCCCGGCTTGTCGACCGCCCGATAACATTTGGTGATATGGTCTGGTTAAGCTGGAAAGCCGATTCCGGTCTGGTTCTCACACGCTGAGGGAGGGTAGTCATGGCGATCTCGTCACCTGAAAACCGGCAAAGCCCCATGCGCTGGCTGGTCGTTGCCGTCCCCTATCTCTGGCTGGCGCTGTTTTTTGCAGCACCCTTCTTCATCATCGTGAAAATTTCGCTCTCCGATACCGCCATAGCGATGCCGCCTTACGTGCCGGTATTCGAAGGCTTCAGCCGCATCGGCGAGTTTTTCTCGCAGCTGGATTTTGAAAACTATATTTTCCTGACCGAAGACCCTCTCTATATCGAGGCTTATCTCTCTTCGTTGCGCATCGCGACCATCTCCACCCTCTTGTTACTCCTGGTCGGCTATCCCATGGCGCTTGCCATGGCGCGCGCACCTGCCACCATCCGCCCCACGCTCGTCATGCTGGTAATTTTGCCGTTTTGGACGTCGTTTCTCATTCGCGTCTATGCCTGGATCGGTATCCTCAAGCCGGAAGGCCTTCTGACGGTCCTGTTCCAGACGATCGGCATTCTCGGGCCTGACCAGCAGGTCAATATTTTCCGCACCGATACATCCGTCTTCATCGGCATCGTCTATTCCTATCTGCCATTCATGGTGCTGCCGCTCTATGCCGCCTTGGAAAAGCTGGATGCAACCTTGCTGGAGGCTGCGGCCGATCTGGGCTGCCCGCCATGGAAGGCCTTCTGGAAAATCACCTTCCCATTGTCCTTGCCCGGCGTCATTGCCGGATCGATGATCTGCTTCATTCCCATTACCGGCGAATTCGTCATCCCGGACCTTCTCGGTGGTGCAGAAACGCTGATGATCGGCAAGACACTCTGGACGGAGTTCTTCGGCAACAGAGACTGGCCGCTGGCATCGGCCGTTGCAGTGCTCCTGCTGCTCGTTCTCGTCGTGCCCATTGCCATCTTCCAGAACCAGCAGAAGAAGGTGGTATAAGCCATGAAGCGCGGCAAATTCGACACCACCATCCTAACCCTCTGCTTTGCCTTTCTCTACATCCCGATCCTCATTCTGATAATCTATTCCTTCAATGCCTCGAAGCTCGTCACCGTCTGGGGCGGGTTTTCGCTGCAATGGTATAGATCCATGTGGTCCAATGAGGGCTTGATGGATGCGGCCTGGATTACCGTTCGCGTTGCATTGCTGAGCGCGACCATCGGCACGATCCTTGGAACGCTGGCGGCGCTGTCGCTCACACGCTTTGCACGGTTTCCCGGGCGAATGCTGTTTTCTGGCATGATCTATGCGCCACTCGTCATGCCGGAGGTCATCACCGGTCTCTCGCTGCTTTTGCTGTTCGTGTCGATTGGTGTCGACCGGGGCTTCTGGACGGTTGTCATTGCTCACACCACCTTCACCATGTGCTACGTCGCCATCGTCGTCCAATCCCGTCTGCTGACCTTCGACCGTAGTCTGGAAGAAGCCGCGCTGGACCTCGGTTGCCCACCGGTAAAGACATTTTTCCGCATAACGCTGCCGCTTATCTTGCCCGGCGTGGTTGCGGGCTGGATGCTGGCCTTTTCGCTGTCGCTGGACGACCTCGTCATCGCCAGCTTTACCACTGGCCCCGGTGCGACGACCCTGCCTATCAAAATCTATTCGCAGGTCAGACTTGGTGTCACGCCTGAGATCAATGCGATCTGCACCATCTTGATCGCCCTGGTGACGGTCGGCGTCATCTGCGCCTCCATAGCGTCGAAACGAAGCGAGTTGCAGAAACTGCGCGATGAACATGCGGCGGCAAAGGGCTGAAGACTTCGATGCCGTGTCTGCGTCTGGGAGCGCCTCTTGCTTTCCCAACGGTTCAAACTTGGCGGGCAATTTTTTGCCCTTAAATGGTGTAGTGGCTTGTTAACGCGTTGTTAATTTACACAGGTCAAATGTAGAGGCAACGCGGGTGCACTCAATGAGAGGGTTGCCGGGCCGGTGGCCAAAAAACATGATGTTATTTATTCCTGACTCTCGTTAAAAGCACAAATTTCAAGGCAGCTTCGGCTGCCTTTTCTTTTGCACCTAATGCTGGCCCTCAAGTCTCAGCGTCAGTCGGTCAGACCGGAGAGTTGCCCGGAACGCAGGTCACTTACCTTCCAGAGATCTGGAAACCAGGATAACCGGTATAAGTCCTGCTGCGATGATGATCAGGGCCGGTAGAGCGGCGTCCTGCACGCGCGACCGGGACGCATCCTCATAGACAAGTGTTGCCAGCGTGTTGAAATTGAATGGTCGCAACAAGATGGTTGCGGGAAGCTCTTTCAATGACTCGATGAAGACAAGCAGAGCTGCGGTAAGTGCTGCTGGCCGAATGTTGGGCAACAGGACGGCCATCAATGTCTGGAGGCGGTTGCGGCCAAGTGTTCGCGCTGCCATGTCGAGATGCGGCGAAAGCTTCTGGAAACCTGCGTCGATATTGCCTTCGGCCAGCGTCATGAACCTCACGCCATGCGCGTAAATGATCGCAAAGGCCGTTCCAGATAAAAGAAGTCCGGTGGAGTAATTCAGGTGGAGGCGCAGGAAGCCATCCAGCGCATTGTCGAACCCCGCAAGCGGCAACAAGACGCCGATTGCAAGAACGGTGCCGGGTATGCCGTAACCGAGAGAGCCAATGCGGCTTGCTGCGCGGGCGAGGGGTGATGTGTTGACACGCTGGGCATAGGCGAACAGAAATCCGCAGACGAGTGTGACCAAAGCGACCGAGGCTGAAATCTCCAGGCTGTGCGCAAGCGCCCTGGCGAATTTCGGGTTGGACAGGGCCTCCAACCGCCTTGCGGCGTAGCTGCTTAGCACGAGGACTGGTACGGCAAAGCCACAAAGCACGGGCAGGGCACAAAACGCCGTCGCCAGCCATCTGCGACCCGCACTCAGGGGCTTAAGCCCGACCATCCGGCTCATCGATGTCGATCTGGTCCCGGCGTATCTCTGGCGACCGCGCGCCATGCGCTCGATGGCGATAAGGCCAGCCACCACGATGATGAGCATGGACGCGATCTGTGTTGCTCCGGCAAGGTTCCCGCGATTGAGCCAGGTTTCGTATATGGCGAATGTCAGCGTGCGCACGCCGAGATACTCCACGGCACCAATGTCGTTCAGCGTTTCCATCATCACCAGCGCCAGGCCAATGATGATCGCGGGGCGCGCCATGGGCAATTGCACGGACACGAATATGCGCCAGGGCGATGCTCCCAACATTCTGGCGGCTTCTGCGGCCTGACGCCCCTGCAGACCAAAGGCTGCCCGCAGCGAAAGATAGACATAGGGATAGAGAACGCTGCTCAGCACAAGCACCGCGCCCGGCAGGGACCGAATATCCGGAAACCAGTAATCGCGAATGCTGCTGTAGCCAAAAAGCGACCGGATCATCGTCTGCACCGGGCCCGCAAAGTCGAGAAACTCGCCGAAGGCATAGGCTGCAAGATAGGATGGGATGGCAAGCGGCAGAACCAGTGCAAAAGAAAGGAAGCGGCGCAGCGGAAACTGAAATGTCGACACCAGCCATGCCGAGACGATGCCGAAGAAGGCGGTCGCAAGTCCGGTCATTGCCATCAGCGCCAGCGTTTGCCAACCAGCCCGAGGCAGAACATTGACCAACAGGTGCCGCCAGCCATCCGTGCCGCCAGTCAAAGCCAGATAGAAGATGGTCAGCAACGGCATGGCCACAGCCGCCGCAAGCAGGAGGGTCCAGAGAGAAAGCCAGGCGACCCGGCCACGTCCGGCGGCGGCAGCGATATGAGGACTGTGGGTCGGCAGCAATGCTCTTATCCTTGCGTCATCGGCGCAAGCCGATGCTTCGACAGAGACACAAGCCGGGGACGACTTGCGTCCCCATTGCTAATCCCGGAAGGCCTCAGTTCGCAAGGACGCGCTGGGACGGAAAGCTGATTTCCACCAGAGTTCCCTGATTTGGGGCGGATGTGATGGAAAAATTGGCCCTGTTTGCGTCGACCATTGCCTTTGTCAAAGGCAAGCCCAACCCTGTCCCATCGCCGCGCACACGGTTGCTCGATGACGAGACCTGCCGGAACGGCTTCATCGCCTGCTCCAGCTCGGAGCGGGTCATGCCGATGCCGGTATCGCGAATGCGCAGCACGACGCTTCCATTGGCTTCATACGCCGTTGAAACGACGATCTGACCGCCGGATGGCGTGAACTTGATGGCGTTGGACAGTATGTTGAGCATGATCTGCTTGATCGAACGAAGATCGGCAACAATCTGCGGCACCGCCTGCGACAAAGCGGTGCGGATGATGACGCGCTGGTTGTTGGCCTGCGGCTGCACGATAGAGACAGCTTCGGCAATCGTGTCGTTCAGAGCAACCGCCTTGAAATCCACATCCATCTGTCCCGCTTCGATCTTGGAAATATCCAGGAGATCGTTGACGATATCCAACACATGACGGCCTGAGCGGACGATGTCGTTGGAATATTCGATGTAGCGTGGATGACCGACGGGACCGAAACGCTCCGTCGCCATCATATCGGCAAAACCGATGATCGCGTTCAGTGGTGTGCGGATCTCGTGGCTCACGCGTGCCAGGAAATCGGTCTTGTGGGCATTGGCGGTTTCCGCGACGCGTTTTGCATTGCGAAGCTCTTCCTCGGTCCGCTTCCACTGGGTGATATCGCGGATGACCGCGCAATAGCCGTTGGAGGATTTCAACCGACCAATTGTCATGAACAGCGGCAGGAACCCGCCGGATGCCTCGCGCCCTATGACTTCACGACCGTCGTTCAGCACGCTCGCCACGCCATTGTTGGCAAGACCGGAGAGATAATCCAGCACAGCGCGCTGGCTCTCATGGGCAAACAGCGTCACGAATGGCTTGGACGAAATTTCCGCATTGTCATAATTGAACAATGCGCTCGCAGAGCGGTTGAGCGACCGAATGGTGCCATCTTCGCCCAAGAGAACAACGCCGTCTGTGGCCGTTTCGAGGATGGAATGAAGCTCCTCGATCTGACCGCGCAGGCTGCCAAGTTCGGCTTCTTCGCTTTCGCCCGCGTTCTCAGGGATAGCGTCTTCTGCCCGCAGCGAAATGCCGTTCTTTTCCTCGGTGGGAATAAGTGAGAGCATCAGGGCCGCTGCATCCTCCCAGCGGACGGATTGCAGCCGCGCCCTTACCGGAATGAGATCATTCTCCGCGCTCACCGCGATCATGCCGCCAGAGCGTTCCGAAACTGCGTCCAGCTCGTCACGCTGCAGCAATGCATCGAGCCCGCCGACCTCATCCAGCTCGGCAGTGCTGCCATAACCGGTCAGACGCAGAAACTCGGGGTTGGCGTGAATGAGCCTGTCGCCACTGTGGATCAGAAGCGCAATCGGCATCTGATCGACGGCATCCGCTGTCAGCGACATCGGGCCGCGTGGACCGCTCAACTCATCGGAAGCTTTGACACTCTCTGAGGTGCGATCTGTCTCTAGACGCGCCGCCGTTTGCGGAACCACAAAACTCACCGGCGCATCGCCACGCGTGTAATCGGCGAAGTCATCCGGCTCTTCCGTAGCAAGCACGTCCGTTTCCGGGGCGGCATCGGCAACAGGGGCTTCCTCCAGCGGCAGGGCCGCCTGCTGGATCTCTTGCGTCTGTTCGTTCTCGATGATCGGCTGCCCTGCCTCGGAATTCTGCGGCGCGACGACCTCAGGGGTGTCTTGGGTGCCAGCATCATTGTCGGCAACGGGCTTCAACGTCCGCGCGATCTCGTTGAACGCGGCCTGTTCGCTCGCGCTGAGTTCATCACGCAGCCTGCTGCGTCTGTTCTCGAACTGAATGACCTTGTCCGAATAACGTCGGCTGGGCGTTTCGGTCAGTTGCAGCACGGGCACTTCCGTTTCCGGCGGCAAATAGGATGCTGGTGCTTCCGAGGTGCCGGGCTGAGAGGCGTCATCCTCGCTGACTTCTGGCGCCAGCACATCCTCGTCATCGCCGGGGAGGGTGAACAATGTGGTTTCATCTGCCGCAACGTCGCTGTCCGCGGCTTCCTGTGCTTCTTCAGGTGCGGCTGTGCCGCTCGCCAGGGTCAGCCCAACAGCATTCGGGTCTTCCACCGCATCCGTCAGCCGCACGATGCCAAAGCCGCGAAAACCATCGAATTCCCGCGAGCGCGTATATGTTGGCAGCGCTGCCAGATCGATCGGAACTGTCAGCGACGTGCCTTCGACCGGCCAGTGGATGGTCTTGCCGGACCATGTGTCGCGACGGTTCAAAAGCTCGGTGATCTTGCCATCCGGATCGAGATTGAAGAGCGCCGCAAGATCGGCAAAGCTCATACCCTCGACATTGGCGGCCTTTGGCCCGACCGCATCGGCAAACTCATGTGATATGGAGCTGAAGCGTCCGGCAGCGTCGATCTTCCAAACGAAGCGTGATGCGCGACGGTTCGGGTCGAAAACGAATGGTTTTTGCTCATCCGCTGTCTGCTCTGCGTTTTCAGCGGATGGCGACGCTTCTGGCGTTGTTTCCTGCTGTGCAGATTTCTGCAGCTCTGGCTGAGCCTCGTCGATCTCGGGTTCTACTGTCTCGACGATATCGTCAACAGCGATTGCTTCGAGGTCGTGCTCGAGCAAGCTGTTGTCCGGCTTTTCATCCTCAGCTGCAACAGGCAGGACGTCCTGGAGCTCTTCAACCGTTTCGGCATCAGGCGTCAGGTCCGCGTCGTCAGGCTCCGAAACCTCTTCGATATCAGCGACCGCATCGAGAACCTCATCAAAGGCCATTGGCGGCGTGGGTTCCGCATCCTCGACGGGGAGGGCAGCCGACAGTGCTGGCAAGGTTTGTGGCGCTGCCGCCTCAACCTTCGGCGTTACGAATTCGCTGGAGGGATCCAGTGTCCCCAGAACGGTCTCGACCACGAAGATCAGGTTCAATTCCGGGTCGGAAGAGAGCTGTCCCGCCGCAGCAGGCAGGTAGCCCTTGCCCGCAGGAACCGGACGCTTGACGACTTTGCCGGCCTGTCTGGCCGCCATGGAAAGGAGGGTTCGCATGGTGATCGGCGTTATTCCAAGCGTCGCAAAACCATGGGATGCAGCCACAATCTTCGAATCGCCGTCCAGTACTGCCATGTGAATATCAGGGTCATCGAACCCTTCCAGCATTCGACGCGCACGTTCATCGATGCCGGGCACGGACTGGTCAACGGGTGCGCTGAAAAGAACGGCCGGCTGCCCCGGCTCCGCTTCGATGATCTCAGCCGTTGCAACAATGGAGATGCTTTTGAAGCCGGAATGGATGCGGATGGAAAATTGCCGGCATTCACCGGTCGTGGTCAGCCGCGATGCGGTTGCAGCGAATTGCCTGAATGTAACGTCCTGCTGTCGTGGGCCGTGTTCAAGGAAATCGTAAATCATAGGCGTGCCGAACAGGGCCGCACCTCTGCCGTTTGCCCAGAGCGGGCTTTTCAGATCCATCGAAAAAAGCGCCATGGCTTCGCCGCGCCCGAAACGGTCGCGTACACGCTCATGAACGGCAATGTCGATAAATGGATATTGAACGGCGGGCATGTTGGAACCTATTCTGGCACGAACCGACCTGCGCAACGGCACGACCTCCTCATGAGGCAGCATACAGCCTGCATCGGCTCGATGTTAACAGAATCTTAAATAACTTCACAGCGCGTTTCGGTCCATCTTCTCCTTAAGGAATTGGCAATTACAGTTAATTCCCTGGACGCAGAATGAGCCTTGTGTCTCAAAGCGAATGTGCTGGCAGGGAAGATGTTTTGCAATTGGCAAAGCCCCATGGATCTCATCAATCCAACGCTTTTTGCACGGTTAGGATCCATGCCTGTGAAACATGCTTGCTTTCCCAAGCTTTTTTCGCAAAAATTGTCTAAGGACTTGCAAAACGGAAAAAGTCCCCGTATGTGAGCCCCCGTGACGACGCTGCGGCGTTTCATATGCGGTTGTAGCTCAGTTGGTTAGAGCGCAGGTTTGTGGCACCTGAGGTCGGAGGTTCGAGACCCCCCAACCGTACCATCTCCCCACATCGGTTTTAGATTTGTCGTGATCACGGGTCGTTGTCTGCGCCCTGCGTGCGGTTCGTCATCTCGCGCCATGGATGTCCTGCGGTCGGCGACAGGCGTCAGCTCGCTTATTGAGCGGCTTTGTGCTGACATGCTTGATCTGCATTGGTCGGGGCGCCCGGGGCCGGCGCTACGAGGCCCGCGTGTAGCGTCTTCGCGGAATTTCCAGCCAACGGGAAGGCGAGAATATTTATTCGCGCTAAAAGTGATAAATAATATCAAAAATCCGTCTACGTTGCGTAATTCGAAAACGGGTGTGCATACCTGCCCGGTGCGCGAGATTGATATTCCCCATAAGTGTCTGTTTAGCTATAAGTAATATTTAGAATAATATAATATTAATGTAATCTCCGAGTGAATTAGAATAAAAGTTATTAGATAGCTTCAAGCAAGCTTGCCTTCCTAGGGATAAGTTGGAAAATGCAACCATTGGTGCATGATTCGCCCAATGGGAACCGATGGGGGAAAAGCTAGAATGATGGGAATATAGTCTAGACGGCATCACCGATACCTGGAATTGCTCGTCTTTCCTTTGTTGCGTTACGCAATTTCACGAACATTAGAACAGCGATACCCCAGCGTCTTCTCAGGCGCCGGATGCGTCGTCATGCGTGCATATAAGATCATCAAATATACGGGGGTGTATTATGATACTTGAACCAATGATTGCATTAGGAAGGCAAAGGCGTGGCCGAAAGTCTTCAAGACCAGACGCTGAAAGAGGTCAGCGCGGAAATTTCCGCCGAGTGCTTCCTCAGGTTTTGATGTGTGCCTGCACCTGTTTGACTGGTGTGGTTGGCACGGTTTCCACCGGTATGGCGGCAGAGCCGGGGGCCATGAACTGGGGCCCTGGCGCACCGGCGACCTTTTTCGGTGCCTTGCCACCTGTCCCGGGCGTCTTCATGGTCAACCAGACCGGATATTTCTCGGCAAGCCGGTACAATGGCTCGGATGGAAACCGCAACCCGCTTTTCGATCTGGATCAGAAAGGTGCCGCCAGTATCACCCGAATCCTGGGCATTTGGCCTGGGGATCTCGATGGCTGGCGGTTTGCTTCGCAGGTCGTACTGCCATTCGCCTACAACAATGTGGATTTCGAGAATATCCCGGTTTCCGGCGAGGTGGACGGGTTTGGTAACCTGGGTCTGGTCCAGACCGCAAACTACATCGTGGACAACTACCACAACATCGGCGTTTCCCTGGGATATGCGGCGCACACTTCAAGTTATAGTGCATCGCGCGGCGTGAACCTCCAGAACGGCTATTCCACGGTCGATGCAGCGGTTCACTACGACTACTTTGATCCAACCGGTTGGGATGTCGGCGTGCTCGTCGGCTATCACTACAACAACCGAAACGCTGCGACAGATTACCTTTCGGGCGATCTGTTCAGTACGGATTTCAAGGTCACCTATGCCGTCACAGATAAATTGAAGATCGGCGGATTTGGCGGTTTCCTCGTCCAGATCGAAGATGACGAAGCTGGCTCGACCAAGGTGTCTGGCAAACGGTACAAGGGCTTCAATTTCGGTCCGTCCGTCAGCTATAATTTCGGTCCGGCCGAAGTTTCACTCAGCTACCAGTTCTCGATCATCGCGGAGAATTCGCCCAAGACCAATGCCGTCTGGTTGGCCGTCTCCATGCCACTCTACGTGCCCAAGCCAAAGTCGTAAGTGGTTCAACTGCGATCTCCCCCACATGCTGCAAAGCCTGTGGGGGAGATTTTTTTAGCCTATGCTGCCGCGTGCACGGCCGCTCTGTTGCTGCTCCGGCCTGAATATCCGCCAGTCGGCTCCGTCCTGAACTGGCTGAGAAGGTCAGCGAGCTTCGTGGCTTCCTGGGCAAGGCCAGCACTGGCAGCATTCATTTCCTCGACCATGGCGGCACCCTGCTGCGTGGCCTGGTCCATGTGATTGACCGCGGTGCTGACCTGCATCAGGCCCGACGATTGATCCTGGGCAGCCGCGGAAATGGCGTCCATGTGCTGATTGATGAATTCAACCACTTCGGCAATCGTGGTGAGGCCGCGACCCGTGTCGCCCACGAGCTTCACGCCCTCATCGACAGCTGAATTGGAATTGCTGATCAGTGCCTTGATTTCTCTCGCCGCGTTCGCAGACCGCTGAGCAAGCTCTCGGACTTCCTGAGCGACGACGGCAAAGCCCTTGCCAGCCTCACCCGCGCGGGCGGCTTCGACACCTGCATTGAGCGCCAGAAGGTTGGTCTGGAAGGCGATCTCATCGATAACGCCAATGATCTGGCCGATCTGCCCGGACGCCTGCTCGATCCGCTCCATCGCCGATACCGCATTGCCCACGACCTCGCTGGAATGCGTGGCGTTGCCGCGCGCATCCCGCACGAGGTCTCGTGCTTCATTGGTGCGTGTCGATGTCGATTTGACGTTGGTGGTGATTTCTTCCAGCGCCGCAGCTGTTTCTTCAAGGGAGGCAGCCTGCTGTTCCGTTCTGCGCGCCAGATTGTCGGCGGCATGGGAAATCTCGCCGCTTCCTGCCTTGACGGCGCTGGCCGACTGGCCCACGGCCACCAGCACGTCGCGAAGCTGGCTGACAGAGGTGTTGAAGTCATGACGCAGGGCTTCGAATTGCGGTGCGAATTCCTCATGGATTTCGCAATTCATGTCGCCGCCTGCCAGTCGCTGTAGGCCGTGTGCAAGAGCTCCGGTGGCCTTGTTGAGACGCGCTTCCGCTTCCGCCTCGGCGCGACGCTGCAACTCTGCACGTTCCGCCTCGTTGCGTTTGCGCGCGTCTTCCGCTTCCGCCTCCAGCTGATGGTTTCGTATGGCGCTCTGGCGGAACACTTCGACACTGCGTGCGATGCTGCCGAACTGATCTCCACGTGTCGAGAAAGGAATCGGAGCCTCGGTCTTTCCCTCGGCCAGTTCCACCATGCGCATTTCAATCACCCGGATGATGCCAGAAACGTTGCGCATGACGACGACACACAGGATTACCACCAGAATGGTGACGACCAGTGCGATGATGCTGCCTTTGATGAAGTCATTATAAAGCGCAGTCTGGCGGTCTTGCGCTGCCGCGTTCAGGGCAATTCCCGTCTTGATGATGGCCTGGGCCTTGACGCCCACGCCGACATTCACGGCCTCTCCCAGCTGCGGCAAGGTCAGCGTCGCCGGTCCCTTGGGTGCGTTGGTGGCCATGGCGTTGGCTATGGCTTCCAGATTCTTGCCCTGTTCGCTTTTATCAAAATCATCCAGCGCCTTGATGATGTCGGCGGGCAAAAATGCGCGCATGGTCACGCCGTAGATTTGCTTGACCTCGCGCGCATGGGCGACGTAGCCCATGAAGGTCTTGGCGAAATCCTCGTCGGTCAGATATTTGGTGGCCAGATAGCCCTCAAGCAGACTTGCATCGTTGATTTGCATGAGAGCATGGAAGCCCTCAATGAAGCGCGCAAGATCGAGGTCGCCGATGGTAGCGCCGGATCGCGCAATCAGCGAGATGCCGTTTGCTACCACTGGGTAGAGCGTGGCCAGCTCTTCCGCCTCCGAGAGACCCTGCTTCCTGTCTCTTCTTGCCCTGGACTCATCCAGCCGCGACTTGCTTTCGAAAAGGAACTTCGCGGTGGCTTCAATCTGCTGATCCGAATTGCCCAGAGCCTTCCAGCTTTCATAGAGCTGCCGCAAGTTGACAAACGCGTTGTCGGTTTCCTTGCGTCTTGCCGCTACCTGGTCCGGAGGGGCCAGTCCTTCGCCGGGGACGAGCAGCGCAATATCGGCTCCGACATTGGCGAGCCTTTGCACCGCCAGCTGATTTTCAAGGGCGATATATCTGTTGTAGCTCGTCCAGACAGAGGAAATGCTCAAGAACAGAAAGGCGGCTAAGGGTGCAAATGCAATTAAATATAAAAGGCTACGAAGGCTGAGGTTTTTCACGTTTCTCTCCAGTGCGATGCCTGGGAGGCAAGCCTCCCCGTCAATTGCTGAAAGGATTTCGTTTCAACGCGCAATCAGGTTCAGGCGGGCCATTTCGATTGGCCGAGCCGTAGTTCCAACGCTGTGCAAAGCCAGTCGTGATTTCTCAAAACCGCCCTGTCGCCCCTGTTCCCTACTGCCCGGCTTCCCGCCCCAAAATCGACACTGAAAATCTCATGCCAAGCGAAAGATGGTAGACCAGCCTTCGCCAAGGCATGCGAGTAAATAAAATCCCCGTCAACTCAGAGTGTAATCTAATTCAAGTTAAAGAAAATATAATGTGTCCTAAAGTTGCTTTTTCTTTTTTATCAGGGAATGTCCTCGAATTAGCAAAACGCAATATTCCCCATGTCTGCAGTAGCATTGGCGTTTTTAAAGTATTTATGCCGACAAATTGTTGCTTATCTGTTATTTTTTTGGATATGCGACCGGATAGTATTTAAAAAAGAAAACCGCCAGGCGGTCGGCCTGGCGGTTGTATATTTATAAAAACTTAAATTCATTCCTTTTCGGGCTCCTGGATATCTCTGCCGATTGACCGGAGATAGCTTGCAATCTCTCCCAGAAGATGCCGCCTGGAGCCGAAGTCTCGCAGGATATTCCTGACGTTCTGTGCCGATGCCCTGTCGGCAGGTTCGCCAATGTAATATCCGTCACCAGCCGCCCGCATATCGCACCCGGCGGCCAGCAGCGCTTCCACAAGTTCAATGGCGCGTGTCGTCGGCTGCCGCATTCTCAAGATCTCCGGAAAGGTCGCTTCCGCAGAAGAGCGCTGACAGATCCAAAAAGCAGGTCATTCCGGTATTTTGGGCGATCATACCTCGGGTGAAGCGGGCGTCGAAACCTACCGCCAGAGGCGGAACGGGCTGCACCCGCTTTTCTTCTATCGTCAGGATATCGGAGACCCGATCCACGACGAGACCGATGATGACACTATCGACATCCGCTACCACGATCGCGCATCTCTCGTTACCGCGGTTGGAGCCCATCCCCAGCTTACCGGCGAGGTCGATGATGGGGAAGACGGTTCCGCGCAGGTTCATCACGCCGAGTACATTTTCGGGAGCGTGAGGAATGGGAGTGCAAGGCGCCCATCCTCTGATCTCACGCACCATGGTGGTCTTGACGCAGAATTCCTGCTCATGAAGATGGAAGGCAATGATGTCGACAGATGGAGCCGATCCGAAGTCTGTTGGAGAGTGCATCAGAATTCCTCCCATTCATTGGTGGCCAGATTGCCGGAAACGGCGCGGGCCAGGTTTTTGCGAATTTGTCTTGCAGGGGATTGTGAAGGCTCTACCGCCCGCAATTGTTTTCGGGCACTGGCACCACCATCGCTGCCGACGTTGAACTGCGAGATCAGCTTGAACAGCAGCTCAGCTTCATTTGCGAGACTATGCGAAGCAGCATTGGATTCCTCGACCATTGCGGCGTTCTGCTGGGTACCCTGATCCATCGTATTGACGGCGGTGTTGATTTCGCGAAGACCGATGGCCTGCTCGCGCGCACCTTCCACGATGGCCAGAACATTCGTGTCGATTTCCTGTACCTGCGTGGAAATCCGCTGAAGCGCGCTGCCGGTCTCCGCCACCAGTTCGACGCCGGTTTTGACCTGATCTGTCGACTGGTTGATCAGTGCCTTGATTTCCTTTGCCGCTGTGGCGGAACGCTGGGCGAGCTCGCGGACTTCCTGTGCAACGACCGCAAAACCCTTGCCGGCTTCTCCGGCGCGTGCCGCTTCCACGCCCGCATTCAGGGCCAGAAGATTGGTCTGGAAGGCAATGTCATCGATGACGCCGATGATATTGGCAATTTCCTTGGAGGATTTGTCGATTGCCCCCATGGCTTCGATGGCACGACCGACGACGACTGCGGATCTCTCGGCATTTGTACGCGCATCCGCAACGAGCTTGCCAGCTTCCTCTGCCCTGCGGCTCGAGCCTGCAACGGTCTGGGTGATCTCATCCAGAGCGGCTGCTGTCTCTTCGACCGAGGCAGCCTGTTGCTCCGTACGTTTCGCAAGATCCCCGGCCGCGCCCCGGATTTCGGCGGAGCCTGCTGCGATCGCCTTGGCATTGAGACCGACGTCGCGCATGGCACCGCGCAATTTCTCAGCAGCAGAATTGAAGTCCTGTCTCAGCTGGTCGAGCGATGGGATGAAGGGCTGGTCGATGACCGAACAGAGGTCTCCTTCCGCAAGGCTTTGGAGGCTGCTGCCCAGTTCGATGACGTTTTGGACCCGGCCTGTGACGTCTGTGGCGAACTTGACGACCTTGAACACCTTGCCATCAAGCCCGATGATCGGATTGTAGGAAGCCTGGATGTAGATCTTGTTGCCGTTTCGGCCAATGCGGGTGAACTCCTCCGCGATAAATTCGCCGCTTCGCAGACGTTCCCAGAAACGCACATAGTCCGGGCTTCTCGCATATTGCGGGTCGCAGAACATGGCGTGATGCTTGCCCTGAATTTCGTTGAGCTGGTATCCCAGCGTCTTCAGGAAATTTTCGTTTGCGGTGATGATGTCGCCAGCGGGCGTGAATTCGATAACAGCCTGGGCACGGGACAGGGCGTCCAGCTTGCCAGCATCTTCCGCAGATTTCAGTTTCGTGGCTGTGATATCGGTGGCGAATTTGATGACCTTGTAGGTCTTGCCGCCACGCATGACGGGGTTGTAGGAGGCTTCGATCCAGATTTCACGGCCGCCCTTGCCGATGCGCCGATATTGGCGGCGATCAAACTGTCCGGCTGCCAGCCTTTCCCAGAATGCGCGATACTCCGGTGACGCAGCTTCCGCAGGGTCTACGAACATACGGTGATGCTGGCCGACGATTTCACTCAGGGAATAGCCGATCGCCGAGCAGAAGTTGGCGTTCGCTGTCAGGATCTTGCCCGTAGGATCGAACTCGATGATGGCTTGAGAATTGTGCATGGCCGAAAGGATACGGTCGGCGTCCGATACAAGTAGCGGTAGTTTCATTTCGTCTCCTTCGGCCCCAGACGTTCTGCGAAGGCATGACTTCTCGTTCGTTGCCGTTGGTCGACAGACGTGGGGACCTTGCTGGTGCGTCATTAGACGACGGTGGATGATCGGTTGCAGTCTCCGGGCTTTTCCTGTGGCTCGCGTCCCGGTTGAAGGCGGTTGGCGAAGGCTATTGGCCCGATGATCCCATTTGTAGGGTTCACTTATTGACGAAAGATGAATTTATAAAATCAAACATGAGCAATTGTGCTGATTTGGGAGGTCATTGCCTGCCAAATTAGCATTATTTTTAAAATTGCAGGGGGAGAAGGCGATATTGGGCCCAGGCAAGCCGCTAGTATAGCGGCGCGTTTGCGAGCGCACGGGGCCGGTTCTGGCCGGCAACGGCAACTATTTCCGGCGCTCCCGAGGGGCCGCCAGTGATTTAAACTCGCTCCAGCCAATATCAACGCATTCGAGGCATATGTTGCCTACGAATACGATTTGAGCGCAAAAGCCTGATATCATCGGCTCAACGAGCCAAAAGGCCCGCCGAGCCGATTTTTCGATCATACCAAACGGAGCCTTTTAAGTCCGAGTGCATGAGTATATACGTATAAAGCGCTATCCGCGCCGAGAGAGATGGTGCAGGGTTCTCACCAGCACGAGAACCCGATCCGATTTTTGGTTGCTGCACCGGGGCACTGACTTAAGATCTACCGCTAAATCTCTCTGTCAGTCTTCAACGCCTTGAAGGTTTCGCAACTTCTGTCTAACCGATAGCACTAGTTCTGAAGCCCAGATATTAATTTCAGGTTAATTCAGGTTGTAGAGGTTTATCGATTGCAAGTTTTTCACGCTTTGGTGCAGTCGAACGCGGTCAAAACGCCCTGCAAGAATGAAAAAAGTCCGAAATTGTCCCGCAATCCTTGCGTTTTATCAAGTTATTAAACTCAGGTTAACAAGCAAGGGGTGAGAAGGCGGGCTAATGTTGCAAAGTGAGACAAATCCATGCCGGTGAGCGCATTGTCGGTCCTCGATCCTGACGCGTTGAAGGACTATGTCGATCTTCGGTCTGTCCCCAGCCACCGGTTCTTTGGGCAAAGCAACCTGATGGACAGGCTTCGCAACGCAGTGCCGTTTGACTACATCATCGTCTCGGGCCTCGATGTCGATCATTATCGCTTTGGGGGAGGGCTATCGATTGACACGGATCTGCCCCCGGCCTTTGTCGAAGCCTATATGGCCGACAAGCTGCACCTTGTGGATCCCTTCGTTGTTGCCGCCAGGTCGTCCCAGACACCGGTGGTCGAGGCGGAAGTCTACAAGACCTCGGAGGTGCCGCAGCGGCTGCTGTACTTGCAGCGCACCTTCAACGTTCACAACAGGACGATTATCCCCATCTGCCGGGAAGACGCACCCTATGGCACGGTTGGTTTTACCAGGATCACGCCGTTCAACGATGAGGAAATAGCTTTTCTTCAGATGATTGCCGAGGGCGTCTACAAGACATTTACAAAACCGTTGCTGGACCGTTTTGCCGCCGATCACATGAAGCTGTCCAAGGGCGAGCTGGCTTGCCTTGTCCAGGCCAGCCTGGGGCTGACGAGCGAGAACATTGCGAAAGCAACGGGCTATCAGGCTGAAACGGTCAACAGCTACATCAAATCCGCGACAAAGAAGCTTGGGGCGGCCAACAGGACGCAGGCAATCGCGCAAGCAATAAGACGCAGATTGATCGATTGACGACGTCTGGAAGACGTACATGCGTAATTTCGAATGGACAGTAGAAAGCCAAAGTGCGAAGTCTTCGGCCTGTAAACTGGCTTAGTTTAAACTTGGATGCCGTAAATTAACGATTGCGCAATTGCATCGGCTTATTTTTAGCGCACCGGGCCATTTGGCCGCGCCGGCATGATGTCGGCGACCTAGGCGTGCTCAACACGCTTAATGTCGGGAGAGCCGAAGAAGGCATTGCCCGTTCATGCGCAGCGGTTTTCGCTGACTAAATTCCAGTGGTTAAGATGCGAGTCTTTTTTCGTTCTCTTTTGGTCATTGCCATCGGCATCATCTCATTTCCAGCTTTCGCGCTTGACGCCCCCAAGGGTCCGGTCATTTTGACCCTTTCTGGAGATATTACGCATCCGAATGTCGGAACCACTGCCCAGTTCGATCTTGAGATGCTTGAGGCGCTGGATTCGCGATCGGGCAAGATGGAAACGCCCTGGACGACAGGCGAGATCACATTTGCCGGGCCACTGTTTCGCGCTGTTTTGAACGCAGCAGGGGCTCGCGGCAGCAAGCTCAAGGTTATCGCGCTAAATGACTATAGCGCGGAAATGCCTTTCGAGGATGCCACAAGGCTGGACACAATCCTTGCCACCCGCATGAACGGCGCAGTGATGTCGGTGCGCGACAAGGGTCCGATCTTCCTGATCTATCCCTTCGACAAGGACAGATCCCTCTACAATGAAAAGTACTTCTCCCGTTCTGTCTGGCAAATAAAGGCGATCGAGGTGAGGTAATGGGGGCTCGGGCTCGGTCCTATGGCGACGGAATAAGGAAGGCCAGCAAAAGCACTGCATTCCTGCAGGCTTTCGTTGCGATTCTGCTTGCCGGTCTGATCTACCTCATGTCGGGAATTTACCAGCGATACGAAGCCTTGCAGGACGGCGTGCGGGAAAACGCCATGTGGTCCGTCTACCAGCTGGACCGCGAAGCCCGGCGACTGCAGGAAGAAGCCAGGGTGATGGTCGCCAGCGGTGATTTTTCCGCAGAAGCGAAACGCTCATTCTTCACGCGCTACGATATTCTCTATTCGAGAATGACGATACTGAAGAAGGCCAATCTCGACCTGCAGATCCTTGACGATCCGAAGTTTACGGCAATCATCAACAACATTGAGCAGGCAGTCCTCAAATATGAAGGCTGGTTCACGGCTCTCTCAAGCGGTGAGCCCCTTGAGCGCCGTCAGCTTCAGGACTTCATGGAGGTGCTTGACCCACTCGTGGACGATACGGGCTCTTTGCTGGTGGGCGTCAACAGCAGCGTCAGTGCTGAACGGGCGGATGCGCGGGATGCCCTGCAACTGCTGCAGCTGAAAATCGGCACCTTGACCGCAGTCCTGTCGGTCTGTGTCGGCATTCTTGTCGTGATGCTTCAACGACAGCTTCGTTCGGTCAAGTCCGCCGCGCGCGCATTCGAGGATCTTGCCGTCGAGCTGAAGGCGGCTTATGCCAGTGCTGATGCTGGCAACCGCGCGAAGTCGCAGTTCATGGCCACGATGGGACACGAGGTTCGCACCCCCTTGAATGCGATCCTTGGCACGGCGGAGCTGCTAGAGCTCTCCGGCCTGCCGGACCGCATCGCCATCGGCGTCCAGACGATCCGCCGCTCTGGCGAGACCCTGCTGGAGATCATCAACGAAGTCCTCGACTATTCGAAGATGGAGAACGGCCATGTCGATATCGACAGGGCGCCTGCCGATATTATCGAGGTCGTGTCCGGCGTCGTTGCGATGATGGGCGACAGAGCCGCCGAGCGCGGCAACACGCTTGTATCCGATGTCAGCGATCTGCGCGGGCGCTCTGTTATTTCAACCGATGTCACCCGTGTGCGGCAGGTCGTTCTCAACCTTCTCAGCAATGCTCTCAAGTTCACGTCGAATGGCGTCGTCGCGTTGAAAATGACGTTTTCGGATACGGGGCCGGTCCCGCTGCTGAAAGTTGCCATCCGGGATAATGGTATCGGCATTGATGAGGCCGGTCTCGAAAAGCTGTTCAAGCCCTTCTCTCAGGTGGATGCGTCCATCAGCCGGCAATATGGCGGCACGGGGCTGGGTCTGACGATCTGCAAGGAGATTGTCGAAGCGCTGGGCGGCACAATCGGGGTTTCGAGCGAACCAGGTCTGGGAAGCACCTTCTGGTTCGAGATTCCGGCAGAGCCCGCCGTTCTCAATAACGACAGGACAATGGCTGCACCAGCGGCAATTTCAGGCCCTGCATTGCCCCCTCTGCGCGTCCTCCTGGTCGAGGACAATCTGGTGAACCAGGAAGTCGCAGCTGGCTATCTTGCGCATCTGGGACAGAAGGTCACCGTTGCGGGGAATGGCATCGAGGCTCTGGCCAAGGTCACATCGCATCGCTTCGATCTTGTGCTCATGGATATGCAGATGCCTGATATGGACGGGATTGAGGCCACGCGGCGCATCCGTGCGCTCGACGGCTGGACACGAACCGTTCCCATCGTGGCGCTGACCGGAAATGCCTCCGAGAGCGACCGGAAAGCCTGCGAGGAGGCCGGTATGACGGACTTCCAGCTGAAGCCGATCAACCTCGCCAAGCTGGATGCGATCATCCGAAAGAACATCCCTGGCGCAAGTGCGTCACACGCCGCAAGAGAAGACGCCAAACCCGGAATAAACGAGCGGCAGCAAAAGGAACTCATCGAGGTCCTGGGCAAGGATGGTTTCGACCACCTGATCGACAGCTTCTTTACGGATGCCGCCAATATTCTGGCTGAGGTCTCGAATGCAATGCGCTCCGGCGACATCGTGACCTGCGATCGAATGCTACACAGCCTGAGAGGTGCGGCAAGCAATGTCGGCCTGCAGGAGATTGCTGATGAGGCCCAAAGGCTGCGTCATGCACAACTTACCCAATCCGAATTGCAAGGCATTCAGCGTGCAGTCCAAGAACACCGGCACGTTCATGCCGCATAGGAGTTGACAATGCGCATTCTCGTCGTGGACGACAACAATACCAATCTGACGCTGTTATCGGAGCTCGTCGCGACGCTTCCCGGCTGCGAGGCGCTGGGTTTCCTCGATCCTTCAGAAGCGCTCTCGAAAATGCCGGATCTCGATTTCGAAATCGCTGTCATCGACTATCAGATGCCTGGTTACAACGGGATCGAATTGCTCCGGGAAATCCAGATGTTTGATCGCTATCGGGGAAAGCCGGTGGTCATGGTTACGGCCGATACGGATATGACGGTCAGGATGGCGTGTCTTGATGCGGGCTCGATCGACTTCCTCAACAAGCCCGTCAACCCTCTCGAATTTCTCGCCCGTCTGAAAAACCTCATCGCATTGGTGGACGCGCGCAACAAGCTTGCCGACAAAGCGGAATGGCTGCGGGTCGAGGTCGACAAGGCGGTTGCCGAAATTCGCGCCCGCGAAGAGGAGATTATCGACCGCCTTTCGATTGCAACGAGCTTCAAGGATTCCGACACGGGCTTTCACACCAAGAGAGTGGGCGAATATTCCCACCTGATTGCGAAGGCCCTTGGGCTGAATGAAGAGTTCTGTTCCGATATTCGTCTGGCTGCGCCGATGCATGATGTGGGGAAGGTTGGCATACCCGACGCGGTGCTGTTGAAGAAGGGCAAGCTTACGGAACAGGAATTCGCCTCCATGCAAACCCACACTCTCCTGGGTTCCGACATTTTGCGTGAATCGAAATCGGGCCTGCTGCGGCTTGCGGCCAGCATCGCGGCTACCCACCATGAGAGGTGGGACGGGCAGGGCTACCCACGACGTCTCGCGGGTGACGCCATTCCCATCGCTGGCCGTATCGTTGCCGTTGCCGATAATTTCGACGCACTGACCACGGAGCGCCCCTACAAGGAAGCATGGCCGGTCGAGAAGGCTGTCGCGCATATCAAGGGCCGTTCGGGTTCGCAGTTCGATCCCGCCTGCGTGGAGGCATTCGAGAAGGCGCTGGATGACATTCTGTCCGTGCGTGATCGACTTGCCGACAAGCAGGCTGCGTTTTTCGAGAATGCCGTCGCTTCGTGATCCGAAAGCGCGCGCAACTGACCATCGTTTCAGAAGAACGCTGCCCATAAGGGCGCGGCAAAAATCGGTTGGCTAAAATGTCCTGCGCTGGTATGCTTACCTCAACGTAACCTTTATGGACGCCAGCAGCATTGCTTGAAGCTTTCGCGCGGCGGAATGGATAAGACAGTGATTGACCCCGGAAACGGCCCAAAGCCGTCGGAACCAGGGGCATCGACAGTGGAAAAAGGGAGTGCCAAGCGCTCCCGTCGTGGCAAGAGCAGGCGTAACGGCAAACCCCGTGACGCTAATGTTTCGCCGCAGCTTCATGGTGTCGATTCCCGCCCGGATTCCCCATCCAAAGGCGATCCCGAGCGAGACTCGGCGCCGAAAAAGCGCAAGCGCCGCAGGCGTTCGCGCGGACAGGGCGGTGCACAGTCTCCCAATGAGACAGTCGTTGGCCGCGAAACTGCGCCCGAACAGCCAGCAAATGGCGCTCCAGCGCAGGCAAAACGAAAGAACCGAGGCGGCAAGCGCAGCCACCGAGGCCCGCAGGGCAGACCGCTCGTTCCCTCCCATGCGCCCAAGCCTGCTGCCCGCCAAAACGGCCCGGCTGCCGCGCAGCATTCGTCTGCAGCGCCTGAACAGGCGCGGCTGCTGGCCAGGACGCAAGGCCATTATCGCGATAGCGGCAGCGACGGAAGTGCGGACATGTATGCCGCGCTTGACCTTGGAACCAACAATTGCCGCCTGCTGATTGCTCAGCCCACGCGTCCCGGCCAGTTCCGCGTCGTTGATGCGTTTTCCAGGATTGTACGACTGGGCGAGGGGCTGGTTTCGACCGGTCGCCTGTCTGACGATGCGATGGACCGGGCAGTCGAAGCCTTGCGCGTCTGTGCCGCGAAGCTTTCCGGACGCTCGATCCGTCGTATGCGGCTGATTGCGACTGAAGCCTGCCGCGCTGCGAGCAATGGTGAGGAATTCCTGGCCAGGGTAACGCGTGAAACCGGTCTCGATCTGGAAATCATCAGCCGCGAAACCGAAGCCCGGCTTGCCGTTTCCGGCTGCTCCTCCTTGGTGGGCAGGGAAGCGCGCTCCGTCGTTCTCTTCGATATTGGCGGTGGATCGTCAGAGATTGCCGTCATTCGCGTAGGCGAAAACCGCTCCAACCGGCTTGCAAACCACATTACCCATTGGACATCGCTTCCAGTCGGCGTCGTGACGCTTTCGGAGCGGCATGGCGGTCGCGATGTGACGCCTCAAGTCTTTGCGGCCATGGTGTCCGAGGTCGAGGGGCTGCTGGACGCATTCCATTGCCCGCCTTTGGCGCAGGAAGCTCCGCACGAGGATTTTCATCTGATCGGAACGTCGGGCACGGTAACGACGCTGGCGGGTGTGCATCTCGATCTGCCGCGATACGACCGACGCAAGGTGGACGGGCTATGGCTTTCGGATGCCGAGGTCACCGCCATGCAGGACAAGCTTCTGGCCTGGGACTTTGCGGGCAGAGCCGCCAATGCCTGCATTGGTCCTGACCGTGCCGACCTCGTGCTGGCCGGATGTGCCATTCTCGAAGCGATCCGCAGACGGTGGCCTTCGCAGCGAATGCGGGTAGCGGACAGGGGGCTTCGCGAAGGCCTTTTGACGGATATGATGGCAGACGATGGCGCATGGCGCCGCAACAGAATTCGCCGTGCACAGATGCAGGGCAAGACGGAACGGAAAGGTTGACATGAGCAAGGCGCCCACAAGTACCAACCGTACCGGACGCAAGATCGGCCAGAAGGTAAAGAAGGCGAAGCTGAAGCCGTCTTCACGCGCCTGGATCGAGCGTCACATCAACGATCCCTATGTTCAGCGCGCAAAGCTGGAAGGCTACCGCGCGCGCGCGGCTTTCAAGCTGCTGGAGATCAATGACAAGCATCAAATTTTGAAAGGTGCGCGCCGCATCATCGATCTGGGTGCTGCTCCCGGAAGCTGGTCGCAGATTGCCGCCAAGGTGACGGATTCGACCGAAGACGATATTCGCGTCGCCGCGATCGACTTTCTCGAGCTCGATCCCATTCCCGGCGTCAAGATTCTGCATCTCGACTTTCTCGATCCGGCTGCCCCGGACCTTCTGATCGAATCTGTCGGTGGAACGCCGGATCTCGTTCTCTCCGATATGGCCGCGCCCACCACCGGCCACCAGAAAACCGACCATATCCGTACCATGCATCTGTGCGAAGTGGCTGCCGATTTTGCAGTGCAGGTGCTGGCCGAAGGCGGGCATTTTCTTGCCAAGACGTTCCAGGGCGGAACGGAACGGCAGCTTCTGGATATGCTCAAGAAGAACTTCAAGCAGGTCATCCACGTCAAGCCCGCATCGTCGCGCTCGGAATCGGTGGAAATGTTCCTGCTTGCCAAGCACTTCAAGGGAAGAAAACCCGGCGACGCCACGACCCGAGAACAGGATGTCGATCCCGACACAATTCAACCGGGCGCCGATCCACGCGATGACGACTACGAAGACATGGATATGCGCTGAAACCGGCGCATATCTTCATTCTGCGGGCTGCGATGCCTTTTCTCTATGGCCTGAAACGGCAGCTCCGGCGCGGCGGTCCATCGCAATCAGCGGAACGATGGCAATCAGCGAGACAGCCGCCACGACCATGAAGGCGGTGTGAAAATCCGCCAGCTGCAAATGCGCGCCCGAGATGTAGCTGCTGACTTCCAGAATAGTTGCCGCAAAGGCAACACCCAGCGCAAGGCTGATCTGCTGCAGAACCGATGCCATTGATGTGGCCTGGCTGGCCTGCGCGTCTTCAATGTCCGAATAGCCGAGCGCATTGGTGCCGGTGAAGAAGAAGGACCGGGCAAATCCTGCCGTGACCAGAAAGATCATGATCAGCGGATAGGGCGTATCGGGCGTGAAGAAAGAGTTGGCAAGCGTGGTAAAGGCGCCCACGACGCCAGCGCTGATCAGCACGGACCTGAAACCGGTGGCAGCAAAGACCCGCCGCGCCATGAACTTCGTGGTGATCGCGCCGATCGCACCTGCAAAGGTAATCATGCCCGACTGAAACGGGTTCAATCCGAAACCGATCTGCAGCATCAGCGGCATCAGAAACGGTATCGCTCCGGTGGAAATACGGAAAATCGTACCGCTGACCGAGGCTGCTCTGAAGGTGGCATTTTGGAAAATCTTGAAATCCAGAATCGGGGCAGGATGCGCTCTGGCGTGACGCATATACCAGAAGCCGCACAGGAAGCCGATGAGGGTGGCGGCAATTCCGATGATGGGAGGTAGCGCGGGAAGGCTGACGACGGACAGGCCGAAAACGACGCCGGATGCCGCGACGCCTGAAAGGATGAAGCCTTTCGTATCCATGGGCGGCGGATTGGTCGTCTCTATTTCCGGCAGATAGATGGTCGCCAGCCATATGCCAATGGCCCCGATGGGCACATTGATGAGGAATATCCAATGCCAGGAAAAATAGGTGGTGATGAAGCCACCGATCGGCGGGCCGGTCAGCGGACCGACGAGACCCGGAATGGTCAGCAACGCCATTGCGGATACGAGTTCACTGCGCTTGGTCGTGCGCAGAAGCACAAGTCTTCCAACCGGCGTCATCATGGCCCCGCCCATGCCCTGCAGGAAGCGTGACAGGACGAATTCGACCACGGATGAGGAGATGGCGCAACAGATCGAGCCGACGATGAAGATGGCGATGGCGAAGCGGAAGATCTTCTTTGCGCCGAACTTGTCCGCCATCCAGCCGCTGATGGGAATGAAGATCGCCAGCGCCACCATGTAGGAGGTCAGTGCCAGCTTCAGCGTGATCGGTCCCACATTGAGATCGGCCGCAATGGCTGGCAGCGAGGTGGCGATGACGGTGGAGTCCATCTGCTCCATGAAGAGAGCGACGGCAAGAATGAGCGGGATGATGCGGTTCATGGAGTGACTGCGGGAAGCCCGCATCCTGATGGGGTCGTTATGAGTTAACTACGCCCCTGCGCACCATTTGCCAACTAAACAATCTGCAAGGCTGCCGTTTCCATTCACGTCTGTGTGAGATTGATTTTTCTACACAATCTTACGCGTTACTGGTGATAGTCCTGTCGACGGGATGAAATATTGAAGGAGGTTTTGATGAGCAGTTTTCTGAATATGAACAGGCGTGGCCTGTTCGCGGCCGCGGGCATCGGCGCTTTGGCTGCGCCCTTCGTGCTTCGCAGCACGGCCTTTGCCCAATCCAACCAACCGCAGACATCCATGAAGGTGAACCACGCGATGCCACCCGAAACAAATCGATTCAAGCTCGGAAATTTCGAAGTTCTCGTCGTCAAGGACGGCGCCCGTGCTTCCGGCGCCCCCGGTGAGACATTCGGCACCAACCAGAGCAAGGATGCGGTGGGCGATCTGCTCCAGAAGAATTTTCTTCCCGCCGATCAGTTCGTCAACAGTTTCTCGCCTGCACTCATCAACACCGGCTCCGATCTCGTGCTGTTCGATACCGGCTTTGGCGAAGGCGGCCGCGAGGTTGGCAATGGACGCCTGATGGAAGGTCTTGCAGCCGCAGGCTATACGCCTGACGATGTGACCGTGGTCGTGTTGACGCATATGCATGGCGACCACATTGGCGGTCTCATGGAAAAGGGTGCGCCCGCTTTTCCGAAGGCACGCTATGTCATGGGCCAGGCCGAATATGATTTCTGGACAGACGCCAAGCGCGTCGGGACCCCGGCTGAAGGCGGACAGAAGGGCGTGCTGGCAAACGTCAAGCCGCTGGCCGAAAAAGCAACCTTTATCGGTGACGGTGCGACGGTCGTTCCGGGCATCACCAGCATGGCCGCCTTCGGCCACTCTCCGGGCCACATGATCTTCCGTGTCGAATCCGAAGGAAAGCAGCTGGTGCTGACGGCGGATACGGCCAACCACTTCGTGCTGTCTCTTCAGCGCCCCGAATGGGAAGTCAAGTTCGACATGGACAAGGCCGCCGCCGCTGCAAGTCGCAAGAAGGTTTTCGACATGATTGCGACAGACCGCCTGCCGTTCCTTGGTTATCACATGCCGTTCCCGGCTGTGGGCTACGCCGAGAAGCAGGATGTCGGTTACCGCTTCGTGCCCAAATCCTACCAGTTCGACATCTGACATCTGCTGCATTGCGGCAACAGGGGAAACCCGGACTTTGTTTCCGGGTTTTTTCTATTCCCTTCCTGTCATGAACGTGTTACCAGCCCTCGCCAACTTCCAAGCAATCCTTTGCATGGCGCCGGGGTGAACTTTTCGTTCCGGGTCGTCCTGCATTTTCAAAATAGGAATTTGGCCATGGCACGCATTATACAAACCCCCACAGGTCTTGACGCTCTGACATTCGACGATGTTCTGCTCCAGCCGGGGCACTCCGAAGTCATGCCGGGCCAGACAAATATTTCCACGCGTATTGCCCACGATATCGAACTGAACCTGCCGATCCTGTCGTCTGCAATGGACACGGTTACGGAAGGCCGCCTTGCCATCGCCATGGCGCAGGCGGGTGGCATCGGCGTTATCCACCGCAACCTGACACCCATCGAGCAGGCCGAAGAGGTCCGTCAGGTCAAGAAGTTCGAAAGCGGCATGGTCGTCAACCCTGTGACGATCGGACCGGATGCCACGCTCGCTGAAGCACAGGCGCTGATGAAGACCTACAGCATTTCCGGTATTCCAGTTGTTGAAAATGGCGGTTCTGGTGGCCACAAGAGCGGCCGCCTCGTGGGCATTCTCACCAACCGCGATGTGCGCTTTGCGTCCGATCCTGCGCAGAAGATCTACGAGCTGATGACCCGCGAAAACCTCGTGACGGTCAAGGAAAGCAGCGTCGATCAGCAGGAAGCCCGTCGTCTCCTGCACAAGCACCGCATCGAAAAGCTGGTTGTCGTCGATGGCAAGGGCAACTGCGTCGGCCTGATCACCGTCAAGGATATCGAAAAGTCGCAGCTCAACCCAAATGCCACCAAGGACGCACAGGGCCGCCTTCGCGCCGCAGCCGCCATCAGCGTTGGCGCTGATGCAATTGAGCGGGCAGAGCGTCTGATCGAGGCCGGTGTGGACCTTCTGGTAGTCGATACGGCCCATGGTCATTCGCAGCGCGTTCTCGACGCCGTCACGCAGGTCAAGAAGATGTCGAATTCGGTTCGCATCATCGCCGGCAATGTCGCGACAGCCGATGGCACCAAGGCGCTCATCGATGCCGGTGCGGATGCGGTCAAGGTCGGTATCGGCCCGGGTTCGATCTGCACCACACGCATCGTTGCCGGTGTCGGTGTCCCGCAGCTCGCGGCCATCATGTCGGCTGTGGAAGCGGCGCAGGCCGTGGATATTCCCGTCATTGCCGATGGCGGCATTAAGTTCTCTGGCGACCTTGCCAAGGCAATCGCCGCCGGTGCATCCGCCGTCATGATCGGCTCGCTTCTGGCCGGTACGGATGAAAGCCCGGGCGAGGTGTTCCTGTACCAGGGCCGCTCCTTCAAGGCTTACCGTGGCATGGGCTCCGTTGGTGCAATGGCGCGTGGCTCGGCAGATCGCTACTTCCAGGCGGAAGTGCGCGATACGCTGAAGCTGGTACCTGAGGGCATCGAAGGTCAGGTTCCGTACAAGGGTCCGGTTTCCGGCGTGCTGCACCAGCTCGCAGGTGGCCTGAAGGCTGCCATGGGCTATGTCGGTGGCGGTACGATCAAGGACTTCCAGGAACGGGCAACCTTCGTTCGCATCTCCGGTGCGGGCCTGCGCGAAAGCCACGCCCACGATGTGACGATCACCCGCGAAAGCCCGAACTACCCCGGCGCAGTTTGATCTTTCGATCCATTATGTAAAATGCCAATAAAGAGACGCTCTCCGCGCACGCAGCTTCGGAGAGCGTTTTGCTGAAAGGAAAAGAGAATGTCACCAACGACCGCAATGTTCTGGCCCATGATTGCTCACGCATTTCTGGTCTTCGGTCTTTACGTGCTGCTCTTTCTACGCCGCAAGGAATATACGTTCAGCGACAGGCAAGCCTTTCAGAATTTTCGCGAGACGGGCAAGGAATCGGACCGAAGCCTTGTGGTCAACAAGAACCTTGCCAACCAGTTCGAAATTCCGGTGCTGTTTCATGCTGTCTGTATCCTCCTCTACATTACCGATGCGGATAACATCGGCACCGTTGCTCTCGGCTGGGTATTTGTGATTGCGCGTTACGTGCACACCTATGTCCACGTCACCAGCAACAACCTCCGCTATCGTGCGCCCGCTTTCGCCATAAGCATGGCGTCCGTTATCCTGATGTGGGGCTGGCTGGCCGTATGGCTGGCATTGGAGTAGGCGGTTACCCGTGATCTGACGCCACCGGTTCCAGATCGCGAAAAGTTGTTTCGCGCAGCCTGCGTCGCTACACCGATCTCTTCTGATATGCGCTAATGTTACCTTGAGCCGCGCATAAGGGAGAAGATGATGACGGACAAGCCAGACATCACTCAGGCCATGATCGACGCCTATGATGAATATACGCATCTCAGCCTTGATCGCCGCAAATTCATGGAAAAACTGACGCTGCTTGCCGGGTCTGGCGCCGCAGCCGCAACCATTGCGCCTCTGCTCGCCGCCAGCAACGCGCAGGCTGCCATGGTTGAAGAAGCGGACGAACGTCTCGTCGCCGAGACCGTCAGCTACCCCGGGGCAAAGGGCGAGATGAAGGGATATCTCGTCAGGCCCAAAGACGCTTCGGCATCGCCGGGATCTGTCATTGTCATCCATGAAAATCGCGGTCTGAACGGACATATCCGCGATGTCGCCCGCCGGGTCGCGCTGGAAGGTTTTGTCGCACTCGCACCGGATTTCCTGTCGCCTCAGGGCGGAACGCCTGATGATGAGGACAAGGCCCGGGAAATGTTCAGCGGTCTCGATATGGCTGCCACTGTCGCAAATGCAGAGGCCACGCGCGCGTGGCTGGCAAAGCGCGAGGGTGCAAACGGCAAGGTCGGTGCCGTCGGCTTCTGCTGGGGCGGTGGACTGGTCAACCGACTGGCCACGAAGTCTGAAGGCCTGAACGCCGGTGTCGCCTATTATGGCGCCCAGCCGCCGGTCGAAGATGTCCCCGCCATCCGCGCGCCGCTGATGCTACATTATGGCGGACTGGATGAGCGCATCAATGCCGGCATAGACGCCTATCGAAAGGCGCTGGAAGCCAACGGCAAGCAGTTCGAGATCTTTGTGTATGATGGCGTCAACCACGCCTTCAACAATGATACGTCCAGCGCGCGCTATGACAAGAAGGCTGCGGATCTGGCCTGGGGCCGAACGATCACGTTCTTTCGCAAGACCTTGAGCTGAGCCTGGGTTTCCCGCAACCGTCTACCAGCCCGGGGCCAACTGGCCGGTTCGCAGCCGCGCCACCTTGGGAAACTGCTTGAGATCACCGTCCCGCTCATCGGGCGGCGAACTCAGCGAAATATTGTCGAGACACGCGGTTATGTGGTCCGTGATGGCGTTGATCAGCGAAGGGGAAAGACCCGGGCGCTTCATCAGGCCGATCTGCACGGGCGGCAGCGGCGGGAAACCGTCTGCAGCCGTCAGCACCCTCATGCCAGTTCTCAAGGTGGATTCCGGAAGCACGGAGACGGCCATGCCAGCCAAGACGGCAGCGGCGATGACGGTGGACGACCAGCTGGTAAACAGGACCTGATAGTCGCGCCCGTCTGCATCAAGCGCCGAAGCGGCCAGCTGTCGCCAGTGGCAATCGCGTCGCCCTACGGCGAGTGGTACGGGCACGTCGTCCCGCAGGGGATGGTTTGCGGAGGCCACCCAGCAGAGGGGTTCGGTCCGCACTATATCGGAGGTACGGGCGCGGGGATTGTGCGTCACCAGTGCGATGTCCAGCTCGCCCCGGGCCATTTTTTCCGCGAGACTCACCGAAGGTTCGCAGACAATGTAAAGCTCGACATTCGGATGCGTCTTGGCGAAGCGACCAATGATCTCCGGCATGTAGCGGTCGGCATAGTCATCCGGCGTGCCGATGCGCAGCGTGCCCTCCAGACGGTTATCATCGAAAGCGGCGACGGCTTCATTGTTCAGGCGGATGATGCGGCGGGCATAATGCATCAGCTTTTCGCCTTCAGCGGTGAGCCGGTTGCCGCGCCCGTCCTTGGCAAAAAGCTGCTTTCCCAGCCGCTCCTCCAACCGTCGCATCTGCATGGACACGGCCGATTGGGTCTTGAACACCCGGTCCGCCGCCTTGGTGAAGCTGCCAGAATCGATGATTGCAATGAAGGTATGCAGCTGGTCTATATCGAGGGGTGCGGACATGGCGTGCCATCCATCAGAATGATTGATGCCTGACATTAAAAACATTCGTTGGACTGATCAATAGTCTTGCGACATTTTGACGCTCGAAACATCAAACAATCAGTTGGGTCGTTCGCAAGGGCGGCCGGACCGGCGGCCTCTGCGCATGGGCGCAGCGGCAGCGCCTCATCGTGCCTGGATGAAAGGATAGTGTCATGCGCACGGCAGAACGGAAAATGGAACTTGGTTTGATCGCACCGCAGGCGGCCATGGGCCGACAGGTCGCTCAATCTGTCGTCAAAGGTTTCGTCACGTTTCTGCGTCGTATTGTCAATCGCACCAAGGCCAATAGCCTGTTGGATCTGGACGATCATCAGCTGGCAGACATCGGTCTGACCCGCAGCGATGTCAGGAAGGCTCTGAACCTGGGTCTTCGTGAAGACCCGACCACGCGTCTCGCGCAGCTAGCCAAGATCGCTTCGGTCAAAGCTCTGTAGCCCGAACAGCAATCAGTTTCCCCGCAGGGTGATTTGCCAATTAGCCCTGCCTTTTGCCCGGTGTCCGGCCTTAGCCGCACCGGGCTTTTTTATGCAGAAATGTCAGTACTGATATTCTTCGAAGACGGGCAGAACGGAGTTGTTCCAGCGGCCGTGGTAAAGCGACAGCAGGTCCTCGGCCAGTGTTGCCTTCTTGGCCAGCACCTCGTCCAGCGGGTTCAGGAACACGCTTTCGTCCTGTCCTTCGCTGTTCAGGCGCTTGCGAGCCTGCAGGCCCTGACGCGAAATCGAAACAACGTCACGGGCTACATCCAGCAGGTCTCGACCCGCAATCCTGGCCTTGAGGCCTTGGGCTGGCACCGTATCGCGCATTGCAATCACATCTTCCACGCTCCAGTCGGCGGTCAGCGCATCAGCCGCGTCCAGCGCGCTCTGATCGTAGAGAAGACCGACCCAGAAAGCCGGCAGCGCACAGATGCGGCGCCATGGACCACCGTCTGCGCCGCGCATTTCAAGGAAGCGCTTCAGGCGAACATCGGGAAACAGGGTGGACAGGTGGTTGGTCCAATCGCCGAGGTTCGGTTGCCATTCCGCGATCTCGCCTTTGAGCGCACCGGACATAAATTCGCGAAACGTCATGTGCGTACAGTCGCGGTATTTGCCATCGCGGACGATGAAATACATGGGCACGTCCAGCGCCCACTCGACGTAATCGTTGAAACCGAAATCAGGCTTGAATGCAAAAGGCAGGACGCCCGAACGGCGGTTATCCGTATCGCGCCAGATATCTCCGCGCCATGATAGCAGCCCGTTCGGCTTGCCTTCGGTGAAAGGCGACGAGGCAAAGAGAGCGGTTGCCAGAGACTGCAGTTTCATCGAAACCCGCATCTTCTGGCGCATATCCGCTTCCGAGGAAAAATCGAGGTTCACCTGGATCGTGCAGGTGCGATACATCATGTCGAGCCCCTGCGTGCCGACCTTGGGCATGTAGCGCGTCATGATCGCATAGCGCGATTTCGGCATCTGCGGTGTCTCATCATAAGTCCATAGCGGGCTGCCGCCAATGCCCAGAAAGCGGATGCCCATCGGTTCGGCAATCTCGCGGAGCGTCGCCAGATGATGGTTGGACTCCTTGCAGGTCTCGTGCAGATTTTCCAGCGGAGCGCCGGAAAGCTCGAACTGACCACCGGGCTCGATGGAGATTGCGCCCATGCCATTGGCTTCGGCAAGGCCGATGATGTTGCCCTCATCGATGATGGGTTCCCAAGCCAGTTTCTCCTGCATACCCTTCAGCAGTGCGGAAATGCTGGCTTCGCCGAAATAGGGGACCGGAGAATGGTCATCCCTGAAGAACGCAAATTTCTCGTGCTCGGTGCCGATACGGAAGCTTTCTGCAGGTCGACACCCGCCTGCCAGATAATCGGTCAATTCCTGGACGGAGGAAATGGGTGTCTGATCTGTCGTGTCGCGGGCCATGGAATTACCTTGTCGATGTCGCCTGAGAGGCTTTGTTCTCGCTGATAGGGCGCGCCACCGCCACACGCAAATGAATTTCTTTTAAAGATGAATGCGCCACCCTAGGAGATGGGCCTCCCGCTCGCTACCCTTTTCATCTCCAGTCGCCGAGACTTGCCTGAATGACGGCAAGCGCTGCCACAGCAGCGGTGTCCGCCCGCAGGATACGCGGCCCTAGCGGAATGGGCGTCACGCTGGGATGGTTCCGCAGCAAATGTCGCTCCTCGTCCGAAAATCCGCCCTCCGGGCCGACCAGCAGCGCGATACGCGTCTCCTTGATCCGGCTGAGCGTCGGCATGGGATTTTGCCCCTCATCGCCCTCGTCGCAATAGATAATCCGGCGGTCGTCCGGCCAGCTCTCCAGCAAGTCTTTCAACTTGATCGGTTCCTCGACGCGCGGCACGGCAAGGATACCGCACTGTTCTGCGGCCTCCGTCACATTGGCGCGCAACTTGGCGAGATTAGTAATCTTGCCCTGGACATGCTGCGTCATCACCGGTTGCAACACGCCCGCGCCCATTTCCACGGCCTTTTGCACCAGATAATCCATGCGGCCAACCTTCAGCGGCGCAAACAGATATTGCAAATCCGGCGCAGAAGGCTGCGGGCGGGTCTGCTCCTTGGGCGTCAGCAGGATTTTCTTGCGGGTAGGGTAGGAGAGTTGTGCTTTCCATTCACCATCACGGCCATTGAACAGCAGAATTTCAGCCCCATCCGCCATGCGCAGCACATTTGCGAGATAGTTGAACTGGTCGCTGTTTGCTTCGATGGCCTGTTCGCAATTGAGAGCCTCGGTTACGAAAAGCCGTTGCATTCTGAAATTGGCGCGCATGATTCTCTTTGGTGTTTTGGAGCCTGAACCATCCCGTTGCAGCAGTGGCAGCGAAAGGGTGGTGCATTCAATGCGCTGTCTTTCGTTTCAGCGCAATGCAGATGTAAACCCGGCTCCCGCTTTCTCTTCGAATTGCCCTAGAGCCGAATGAAAAATACATACATCACACCATAACACGCAGCAGCCAGTGCGGCGCTGGTGGGAACGGTGATGATCCATGCAGCGACAATGGTCATGAAATGCGAGCGGCGAACGAGGTAGCGCCTGCGGACTTCGGACGAATTTTCATTATCCTCGGCACTTCCGCCATCGCCCTTGCTGCGGTCGTTGTTTTCCGAACGCTCGGCATCCAGCCGCTTGCGGGCGTTTTGCGTATACCATTCGCGAAAGAAGCCTACGCCGAAGACAGCGCCGATCGCGGTGTGCGTGGTCGAAACGGGCATACCGAAGCGGGAGGCGACGAGAACCGTGAGTGCGGTGGAAACCGAGACGCAGAAAGCCCGCATCGGATTGAGTTTCGTGATCTGCTCCCCGACCAGTCGAATGAGCCGTGGGCCGAACAGAAGGATGCCGCAAGACAGTCCGAATGCACCAATGAGCAAAACCCATTGCGGAGCGGATGCCGTGTCTCCCACAATGACGCCCTGCGTGGCACGCACGATGGCAACGACAGGGCCGATGGCATTGGACACATCGTTGGCGCCATGGGCAAAGGACATGAGTGCCGCAGCCAGAATGAGCGGCCATTGAAACATCTTGCGCAGGGATTGGTTGCGGTTCTCCAGCCCTTGCGACTGCTTGGCAATCAACGGAATGCACAGGCGCCAGGTCAACAGACCGATGGCGAGCCCGGAGAGGATGGGTGTGCTGAAGGAAACGCTGACGACCTGATGAAGGCCGACCCAGATGAGATAGGCCGTGAAGACGCCGCTCATCACGCCTATCAGGACAGGAACCCAGGTGCGGGCCGCCGCGATCTTGTCATCGCGGTAAATGATGAATTCCTTGATGAAGGCCAGGAGCAATGTGGCGAAGAAGGCGCTGATGAAGGGTGTCGCCACCCAAGTCATGGCAATGCGGCCAAGCGAAAGCCAGTCCACGGCCGCAAAGCCATAAGCGGCCGTACCCGCACCGGCTACGCCGCCCACCACCGTGTGGGTGGTGGAAATGGGAGCCCTGAGATAATTGGAAAGATTGACCAGCAGGGCAGCGGTGATGAGAGCGGACAGCATTGCCCAGACGAATATGGAACTGTCGGGTATGGTCCTGATATTGATGATGCCGCTCGATATCGTTTCCACGACGTTTCCGCCGGTGGTCACAGCGCCCAGAATTTCACAGACCGCACCGATGACAAGGGCGACGGCCAGGGGCATGGCCTTGGCACCTACGGCAGGTCCGACATTGTTTGCAACATCTTTCGCGCCAATGCTCATCGCCATGTAGGCGCCGATGACGACAGCGGTGAAGATGATCATCGCGCTCGGCTGGCCAACGACATAGACGCTGGTGACAAGCGCTGAAATCATGAGGAACAGGAGGCCCAGACCCGGAGCGGTCAGGCCCCGTGTCAGGTGATAGCTCGCCTCTTCGACAAGAGTGAGCTTGTCCAGATCCTTGTCGAGTGTCGGCTTCATTCGGTTCTGGGGCTGTTGCGCCATCTATCGGCTTTCGGCTGCGGCGAAGACCGCATTTGCAGGCGCAGTCGCGGTATATCGTAGGGGGTTACAAATTGACTGTATTTACGTCTTGCTGCTGTTGCGTTTGCGCCATTTGCTTGCCGAATGAAAGGAAAAGTTCCTTCAGTTCCGGTTCATTGACCCGGCGCGATGCTTCTTCAGGGGCAACCCATTCAAGCGTGCGGCTTTCCTTTTCGGGAAAGTTCTTCACGAGATCAAGCACTTCAAGCAAATGCACCTGCACGCGGCACATGACCTTTACGCCGTTACGCAATTTCTTTTCGTAATCAAAAAAACCAAATGCTTCTTTTTCGACATTGCCGCGAACGCCTGCTTCTTCGAATGCTTCCTGCAACGCGACAGCATGGGCCTTCTTGCCTTCCATCGGCCATCCCTTGGGAATGACCCAGCGGCCTGTATCGCGGCTGGTCAACAGCAGAACTTCCAACTCACCCGTCTTTTTCCTGTGACGATAGCACAGCGCTGCATATTGCTGCCGCATGGGGCGGCGCAGCATCAGGCAGACATCACTTGCTAGTCGGGTGAGAATGTTCAAGGCAGTCCTTTTCCCACGTGGTTAGGTTGCAATTATATTATTCACAACATTATAGAGAAGCGGCCTGAAAGGCTGTCCCCAGCTTTTTCCTATGATTCGTCTGATTGTCAGGCGATGAATGGTGCACGTCAATAAGCAGCAGCTTATGAGCGAGCATTTTTGATGTTCGACACACATATCGAGTGATCGAGATTTCTGCCCTAGACGGACAGCCAGTGTCTAAGCCCCGATATAACGCCGTCAGCCTCAGCTTCAAGTGCAGAAAAGACGTTATCACGATCTTTTGCGAGCGATTTCAGCTCCGGCAAGGCATTTCCAACAGCAATGCCTCTCACACCGGGAAGTTCGAACATGGCCCGGTCGTTTCCTGTATCCCCGGCGACGACGACTTCATCAAGACCGATGTCGAGATGATCGCAGAGCCAGCGGATGGCGGCACCCTTGTCGGCACTCCGGGGCAGGATATCCAGGTCTCGGTCGCTGGAATAGACGATGCGCGCCTCGATGTGGTTCTCGCTCAGCAATCGTTCGATTTCGGCGAGATCGGACGCCGTTGCGTCATGGAGATACCAGCTGGACTTCAGGCCGTGCTGGTAGCGCTCCGGCTGGATGGACGCGCCGGAAACCGACGAAAGCACGGAGTGAATTTTCTCGGCGTCGAAGGCCTCGCCCAGAAAGGACGTGTAGGCCTCGTGCAGCGACGGATCATCGAGCCGCGACAGCATGGTGCCAACTCCGCCGATGACATAATCGGGCTGCGGCAGAGGCACGCCCTCGAGCAGCTCCAACTGGTCGTCCAGCAGCCGTCCGCTGTTGAAGACGAGCAGGGGGCGGACATCATCTGGCAGCGAATGCCAGAAGTCACGGAAGCGGGCCGTTGCGGCTGTGTTGCCGACAACGGTCCCGTCGAGATCGGTGGAGAATATGCGAACCGGTTTCAATCGCCGTCATTCCATGGTTCTGCCCAATCGGATTCCTCGAGCACAGGCATCATCGGGCGTCCTTCGACAACGGCAAGGAGCTGTTGCGCAATGCCGGTCCAGGTAAACAGGCTACGGGCCTTGTGGGCACCCATGCGCGACAGTCGACCGTAAAGCCGCTCGTGCTTGAAGGGCTTCATCATGGTGATGCCGAGGTCTTCCTTGTCGAACGGATCGGCAAACAGCGCATGGCGACCATAGCTGACTGCTCGGAACAGGCCGCCATGAATGGTAACAACCGTCGGCGTGCCGCTGGCCATGGCTTCGATCGCAGTCATGCCAAAGGGCTCGTAACGGCTGGACAGCACGAAAAGGTCTGCGGCGCGGTAGATATCCGGCAGGTCCTCATCTGCGACATAGCCCGAAAAGACGACCTTGTTTTCAAGGTTGAGCGACTTCACGCGGTCCTTCAACTGGTTGAGGATCGTCGTTTCCTGCTCGTCCATGTTCTCGCCACCGACAGCGAGATGGAGGCGGGCTTCGGGTTCACGCTCGGCCAGAACGGAAAAGCCGTCGATCAACAGGTCATAGCCCTTGTTGGTCGCTAATCGACCCAGTGCCAGCACGGTCTTGCCCTCGAAGCCGAAACGCTGGCGCAGCATTTGGCGCGAGCCTTCGGACACGGGGAAGAAGCGGTTGTCGTCATAACCGGGCGGGATCATGTGGATGTGCTTGCGCTTGAGGCCGTAATCCTCAATCAGCACGTCCAGCTGCACCGGCGTTGTCGCAATCACCATGTCGCAGCTGCGGTAGATGATGAGCTCGTGCTGGATGCGTTCCTTGAAGTTGAATTCAAGCTCGAACGTATCGGCCTTTTCCGGATAGTCGGTCTCCATCTGGCGCTTTTTCCAGATACCGATGGAATGTGGCGTATGAAGATGCGGAACCTTCAAGGCTTCCGAAAGCCGCTGGCCGGCAACACCTGCGTCCCAGTAATGGCTGTTGATGAATGAGTAGTTGAGATTGTTTTTCTTGATGAAACGCAACGCGTTCTCGCACCATTCCATCAGGTGACGATGCAGATACTCCTTGGGAATGAAGTCCTTGCCGCCGCAGGGGATGCGCACGACGCGTACGCGGTCATCCACCTCGTCAAATTCTGGCTGGTCTTCAAACTGGCGGGTGTAGAGGTCTACGGTGTAACCGAGCTGCCCAAGTTTACGGGCAAGTTCGAGGACATAAACAACCTGTCCTCCGGTATCGGCAGCGCCAAGCGGCGGGTGTGCGGCTACGTAGCCATGCGTCGATATGAGTGCTATCCGGGGATAGCGTTCAGTTTCGCTCGTGGTAGTCATAGCGTCCCATCGTGGTAAAAATTTCCAAATAACCCCATAAAAATGAGTTAGATCGGGAAAAGTTCCATCAGAAGACGATTAAATTTCCGATTGCTGATCCCAGAAAGGTATCGGACCGTACAGATCCGCGAGATAATCGATAAACAGGCGGACCTTGGCCGGGA
Source organism: Rhizobium sp. Leaf311 (assembly GCF_001423445.1). Classification (NCBI taxonomy): domain Bacteria; kingdom Pseudomonadati; phylum Pseudomonadota; class Alphaproteobacteria; order Hyphomicrobiales; family Rhizobiaceae; genus Rhizobium; species Rhizobium sp. Leaf311. The sequence continues at coordinate 253,864 of NZ_LMNZ01000004.1, forward strand.
GAAAACTGCGGCTGGGATAGACAGCTGAAAGCGCGACGCTTTTCGAGCTTTCATAGGCGGGCAGGACCTGTACGAGGGCACCGGATTTCAGCTCTGCGCCGATATCCCAGGTCGAGCGCAAGGCGATGCCGAGGCCTGAAATGACGGCTTCGCGGATAACCTCGCTGGAGTTGGTAATCAACATTCCCTCGGGCCGCAGGCTGGTCGGTCCCTCCGGGCCTTCCAGCCGCCAGAGATCGTTATTGTGGGCGGGCAGGCAGCGATGATGTCTCAACTCGTCGATGGACTGCGGCAAACCGTACTGCGCGATATAGCCCGGTGAGGCGCAGAGCACCCTGCGCACAGGTGCCAGCCGTTTGGCAACGAGACTTGAATCGGAGAGATCAGCAATTCGTATCGCGAGGTCGTATCCACCCGCCACGATATCGATAAATTCATCGCTCAGCACGAGGTTGATGACAAGCGACGGATGCCTGTCCATGAAGCCCTTGAGGTGAGGGGCAACATGCATTCGCCCGAAAGACGTCGGCGCGGAGACCTTCAGCGTTCCATTCAGCGTGTTGGACCGGCCAGAAACGAAATCTTCGGCTTCTTCCAGTCCTTCCAGAACCGCGAGAATACGCTGGTGAAACCCATGCCCCGCTTCGGTCAACGAAATCTGGCGGGTTGTTCTCTGAAAAAGACGTGCGCCGAGTTTTTCTTCCAGACGCTTGATCCGTTTGGAAATGACCGCAGGCGAATAGCCCAGTGCCTTGGCGGCCTGCGACATGCTGCCGGATGCAGCGACGCTTGCAAAAACCTCCAGATCGCCAAGGTTCGTCATTGGTGCCAGCCATTCTTTCCGATTTGGAAACAATCTCTAGCATTTGCATGGCTTGCGTCCAAGGCGCAAAGCTTCGTAAACTCGCCGCTCTGCATCGCAAGGAGGAGGCGCGTGGAGCACATGTCGCAGATGATAGAGTTTCTCAAGCCGCGATCCTCCGTGCTCGACAACAGGGCGAAGATCATTGCCGATCTTACCGATCTTCTGCCGCCCGAATGCCTGATCCACGAGACGCGCGAACTGGTACCCTTTGAGACTGACGCCTTCGTGTCCTACCGCAGACTGCCGCTTGCCGTGGCGCTGCCGCAAACGACGGCTCAGGTCTCGGCCCTTTTGAAATATTGTCACCGCTACGGCATTCCCGTGGTGCCGCGCGGCGCGGGCACATCTTTGTCCGGAGGGGCCATTCCGCAGGAAGATGCTCTGGTCATCGGGCTTTCCAAGATGAACCGCATCATTGAAATGGACCTGTTCAACCGCACCGCCACGGTGCAGGCAGGTGTCACGAACCTGTCCATTTCTGAAGTCGCGAGCCCTGAAGGCTTCTTCTATGCGCCAGACCCAAGTTCGCAGCTTGCCTGCACCATCGGCGGCAATATCGGCATGAACTCGGGCGGCGCGCACTGTCTGAAATACGGTGTCACCACCAATAACCTCCTAGGCGTGAAAATGGTGCTGGTGGACGGCACGGTGCTGGAACTGGGCGGCAAACATCTGGATGCAAGCGGATATGATCTGCTCGGCCTCGTCTGCGGCTCCGAGGGCCAGCTTGGCATCGTCACGGAAGCAACCGTGCGCCTGCTTGCCAAGCCGGAAGGTGCCCGACCCGTGCTTTTCGGTTTTGAGACCTCTGATGAAGCCGGGGCCTGCGTGGCCGATATCATCGGCTCGGGCATCATTCCCGTTGCCATCGAATTCATGGACAAGCCAGCCATCGAAATCTGCGAGTCTTTCGCCAAGGCCGGATATCCGCTCGATGTCGGCGCACTCTTGATTGTCGAGGTGGAGGGATCGGAAAACGAGATGGACGCCATGCTGGCCGATATCGTTGCCATTGCCCGCCAGCACGGCGTCAAGACGGTGCGCGAATGCCAGTCCGCGATGGAGGCGGCTGCCATCTGGAAAGGCCGCAAATCCGCCTTTGGCGCAACCGGTCGTATTGCCGATTACATCTGTATGGACGGCACGGTGCCGCTTAGCCAGTTATCTCATGTGCTGCAGCAGACGGGTGAAATCGTTGCCAGCCTCGGCCTGCGCGTCGCCAATGTTTTTCACGCCGGCGATGGCAACATGCATCCTCTCATTCTTTTCAACGCCAATGACCCGGAGGAAGCTGCCAAGGCGGAGGAGGCGGGCAATCGCATATTGCGGCTTTGCGTCGATGCGGGCGGTTGCCTGACCGGAGAGCACGGTGTCGGCATAGAAAAGCGCGATCTCATGCGCCACCAATATTCCGATGCCGACCTAGCACAGCAGATGGCCGTGCGCTCTGCCTTCGATGAGGGCTGGATCCTCAATCCCTCCAAGGTCTTCCCGCTGGATGGTCGTCCGGCATGACGAGGTCCGTGCTTTCTCCCGAAAATGAGGCTGGCGCTGCCGATATCATCCGCGACTACGTGGAGTCTGGCCGCTCGCTTGAAATCATTGGTGGCAATACGCGCTCCGGCTTCGGCAACCGTGTGGAGGCGGACGCCACCCTGTCCTCGCGCGGTATCAGTGGCATCGTCGCCTATAACCCAGCCGAAATGGTAATGACGGCGAAAGCTGGAACACCGGTGGCGGAGGTGGAAGCGGCACTTTCTGCTGCGAGGCAGATGATGGCATTCGAGCCGATGGATCACCGTGCATTGATGGGCACGAAGGGAGAGCCGACAATCGGCGGTGTTTTCGCCGCCAATGTTTCCGGGCCGCGCCGCTATGTGGCGGGTGCTGCGCGCGACAGCCTGCTCGGCATCCGTTTCGTCAATGGCAAGGGCGAGATCATCAAGGCGGGCGGCCGTGTGATGAAAAACGTAACCGGACTTGATCTGGTAAAGCTTCTGGCCGGCTCTTTCGGAACGCTTGGTTTTTTGACGGAGGTCACCTTCCGCGTGCTGCCAACACCGCCTGCGCAAACCACGCTGCTCATTTCCGGGCTGGAGGACGACGCGGCAACCAATGTGATGGCCGCTGCCATGGCAACCAGTACCGAGGTTTCCGGTGCCGCGCATCTCCCGGAAAGCGTCCGGTCCCGTTTCCTGAATGGTTCTCTGCCCGATGGTGCGGCAACCGTTCTAAGGCTGGAAGGGCTTCCGGCCTCCGTTGATGCGCGGGCGCAAAAGCTGCAGACCATTCTGTCGGCGCTTGGCCCCTCTCGCTTTCTTGACGCCGATGAAAGCAGGGTGCTGTGGCGCGATATTCGCAATGTGGCTCCCTATGCGGCAGATCAGGCAAAGCCCCTATGGCGCGTTTCGGTGGCACCCTCCCAAGGCCACAGACTGGTGGCTGCGCTGCGGCTGGAAGCGGGTATTGATGCCTTCTACGACTGGCAGGGCGGGCTGGTGTGGATGCAGATGGAGTTCGATCCCGAGGCGAATTTGCTCAGTCGCCACATCCGGGCGCTCGGCGGCGGCCATTCCACGCTGCTGCGGGCATTGCCCGCTTCCCGCCACGGCATATCGGCTTTCGAGCCACTCGTGATTGCCGAAGACGAGCTTTCCAGACGCATCAAAGCGAAGCTCGATCCGGCCGGAATCTTCAATCCCGGCAAGATGGGACCTCGCTGATATGCTTCATCTTTTTTCCTCGAGAGGTCTTCGCTGATGCAAACCTCGTTTACGCCACAGCAGCTGAGCAATCCTGACCTTGCCGAATCCGAAAAGATCCTGCGCAAATGCGTGCATTGCGGTTTCTGTACAGCGACCTGTCCCACCTATGTGACGCTGGGCAATGAGCTCGATAGTCCGCGAGGACGCATCTACCTCATCAAGGACATGCTGGAAAACGACCGGGCGGCGGACCGGCAGGTGGTCACGCATATCGATCGCTGTCTGTCCTGCCTTGCCTGTACAACGACCTGTCCCTCAGGCGTGGACTACATGCATCTTGTCGATCATGCGCGTATCCACATTGAAAACACATATAAGCGGCCCTTGATGGACCGGCTGATCCGCCAGTTGCTGGCCTTCGTGCTGCCTTATCCGAAGCGTTTTCGCAAGGCGCTCTGGCTCGCCCGGCTCGGCCAGCCGCTGGCACCGTTTTTGCGCCGGACAAAGGCGCTGAAGCCGCTTGCTTCCATGCTGGATCTTTCGCCGAAAACCGTACCCGCCGCTTCGGCCTTTGCACACCAAGGCTCTCATTTGCCGCAGGGCGAGAAACGCGGGCGTGTTGCCATTCTCACCGGTTGCGCCCAGCCGGTTCTCGATCCGGCCATCAACGATGCCGCCATCCGGCTTCTGACGCGGCTCGACGTCGAGGTCGTATTGCCGCAAGGCGAAGGCTGTTGTGGGGCGCTGGTTCACCACATGGGCAGGCAAGAGCAGGCGCTGGCTTTCGCGCGGCGCAATGTCGACGTCTGGATGGACGAAATCGAAAATGGCGGTCTCGATGCCATCATCATCACCGCCTCGGGTTGCGGAACCACGATCAAGGATTATGGTCATATGCTGCGGCTGGATGCGGCCTATGCCGAAAAAGCGCAGAAGATATCGGCACTCGCAAAGGATATTACCGAATATCTTTCCGATCTCAATCTGCCGCCGCTTGAGCGAAATGGTCTGACGGTGGCCTATCATTCAGCCTGTTCCATGCAGCATGGCCAGAAGATCGTGATGGCACCGAAGTTTTTGTTGAAGGCAGCGGGCTTTGCCGTGCGCGATCCGGCGGAAGGGCATCTGTGCTGCGGCTCTGCGGGCACCTACAATATTCTCCAGCCGGAGATTTCGGCACAGCTGAAGGCTCGAAAGGTCAAGAATATCGAGGCGACCAGGGCCGATATCATCGCCACCGGCAACATAGGATGCATCACCCAGATTGCGAGCGCTGCGTCCATGCCCGTCCTGCACACCGTGCAATTGCTGGATTGGGCCTATGGTGGCGCGGAGCCGGACGCCATTGGCAGACTCAATAAAAAACGGGCGGTTTGACCCGCCCGTTTTCTAAAATCCGGTATGCAGCTTTGACAGCGCTTCCGGCCTTGACGTCCCCCGCCAAGTTTATGCGTTACTTCTAACGCATTCCGTCGCGCCGACAAGTCCGTTTCGAGGGCATGGTAACGGATGGCAGGCAGGAATCACCCAACCGTTGCCATCAGATCACAATCACCTTGGTGCCGACATTGACCCTTTCATAGAGGTCGGTCACGTCTTCATTGCGCATTCTGATGCAGCCTGACGAATTGTTGCTGCCGATTGTCCAGGGCTGGTTCGTGCCGTGGATGCGATAAAGCGTCGAGCCGAGATACATGGCGCGTGCACCCATCGGGTTCTGCGGGCCGCCTTCCATGAAGGCTGGCAGGTAGTGTCCCTTGGCGGCCTCGCGGGTGATCATTTCCTGGGGTGGCGTCCAGCTCGGCCACTCATTCTTGCGGGTAATGCGGTGCGTGCCGGCCCATTCGAAACCCGGCTTGCCGACGCCAACGCCATAGCGCCGTGCCTTGCCATCCGCCATGACGAGATAGAGGAAACGGTTTGGCGTATCGATGACGATTGTGCCGGGCGCTTCCTTGCCTTGATACTGCACCATCTGCGGCAGGAACTGGGGAGCGATCCGCATATTCGGCGTATTCGGTCTGGCCGCTACGGCTTGCGCGCGCGGCTGAACCGTCTGCCGCTGGAAAAGGGAAGGGCGGACGGGGCGCTGGGGATAAACCACCGGACGAACCTGCCTGCCGCCAAGCTGCATGACCCATGGTGCCGTCAGATCCGGGCTGACGACGACCGGCGGGCGTTCACGATAGCGATCATTGGCGACGGCTGGCATGGAGAAGGCGCAGACAACGCTGAGCGCCAGAAAGACGGATTTCATCGACATCGGGTGGACTCTCTACATGGCACCGGAAAATAATCGTCACGTTCGCACCTCAAAAACAGCGAATGGTAAATGCGCGATCATGAAAAGCCGCTATTTTGCTTAAACCTTTTAATAGGGTTAGCAGGCGGTTTTGAAACAGGGTGAATCAATGGTAATCACCAGCCAACAGGGAAAAAGGCAATGGCTCCATGAGTGAAACCGGACTTTTTACGGGCGCAGATGGCATCACCCGCTGCTCATGGCAGCAGGAACTGCCGGATTATGCCCACTACCACGACGAGGAGTGGGGGCGTCCCGTCAAGGACGATATCAGGCTTTTCGAAAAGATCTGTCTGGAAGGGTTTCAGTCCGGTCTGTCCTGGTTGACTGTTCTTCGAAAGCGTGAGGCGTTTCGAGCAGCCTTTTGCGGTTTCGATTTCGACAGGGTGGCATTGTTCGACGAAGCGGATATCGAGCGCTGCGTGGCGGACAAGGGTATCATAAGGCATCGGGGCAAGATTGTTTCCACCGTCAACAATGCCCGACGTGCCATTGAGATGCGCGACGAATTTGGTTCGCTCGCCCGCTATTTCTGGAGTTTCGAGCCCAAACCGGACGAGCGTCCGCCCGTTTTCGACTATGCAACCCTGCGCGCCAACCCGATAACATCTGCATCTACCCGCCTTTCGAAAGATCTGAAAAAGCGCGGCTGGAGTTTTGTCGGGCCCACCACCATCTATGCTTTCATGCAGGCCATGGGCATGGTCAATGATCACATCGAAGGATGCCATTGCCGCTCTCGCATCGAACTGCAAAGGCTGGAGTTTGCGCGCCCGTGACCCGATTTTCACACATGGCTCTGGCCCTGCTTCTTGGCATTTCCTGCGCCACACCGGTTCAGGCGGAAAGCCGCAATGTGGATGGCATCTGGCTGGATGATGGCGAGACATTGAAACCTGCCACGCTGCCGACTGGCGGACCGCTGGTCTTGAACGGCTGGACGCGGCAAGGGCGCGGTGATGTCTACCGGCTCAAGGTCAAGGCCGGGGAAACGTTGAGGGTAACGCTGGCCAGCCGCAGCGAATTCGTTGTCATGGCTATCTTCGATTTCGCCAAGCCGGATGACGACGCAATCTTCTTCAGCGATGCGGGAAACAACGAGGCAGTGCTGACGCCCAGCGCAGATACCGAATGGCTGATCCGCCCCATCCTCGTTCTCAGCGCATCGCGGCGGGGTCTTGGTGCCAATTACACGATAACGGTAGAGAGGCAGCCATAAGCTGCCCCTCCGTCTTCGGTCTTAATGACCGCGAGACTTCAGCCATTCCTTCATCATGGCGATTTCCGCTTCCTGCGCCTTGATGACCTCCTGCGCGAGCTTGCGGATTTCAGGGTCCTTGCCATATTGCAGCTGGACCTTGGCCATATCGATCGCGCCCTGGTGATGCGGGATCATTCCGCGCACGAAATCGACATCGGCGTCACCCGTGTAATTCACCGACATATCCTCATGCATCTTCTTGGCGACCTCCGTGAATGCCTCGGTTGAAGCACTGCCGGATGTCGTCTTCTTTGACATGTCGTGGCCCGCATGGCCGCCGCCTTCCTGCGCGGAGACGGGTAGGGAGAAAGCAGCAACAAGCACTGCGGCGAGCGAGACGGTTTTTATGGACATGGATTATCCTTCCTGTGTCTGACGGAATTTTGCGTTTTTATTTGAATGTAGGTCAGGCGCGGGGAGGGGGTAACGGCGGCGCAGGGATGTTGCCTATGAAGGCCTGCTGCGGATTGCCCTGCGGATGAACCTGCGTCAACCTTGCCTTTGGGGCAAAGCGGAACTGCGGAATAACGACGAGGCAGGCGGCGCAAAAAGGCGCATGGCTCATGCTGCCCCGATGCGGGCAGGGGTCACTCTTTCCGGCGTGATGGGGCGCAGGTTTCGAAGCGGCGTGGTCTGCGTGCTGTGCGTGAGACCTCTGGCTGTTGGCGTCGCTCGTTGGGATTGAAAGCCCAAACGCCGCCTGCGCGGGCATCGCCCCGTAGAGCAGGCAGGCCAGAAACATCAGCATATGAATGACAGGACGCATGGCACAGATGTAGCGACGGAAAAACGTCAGCACAATGGCTGTCAGGCCAGCTCGCTGGCGACCACCGAATGGATGATCTGGTAATCCCGGCTTTCTTCGCCAAAGGGCACGACCGGCCACATCCACTGCCGCGATATCTTCGGGATCTGCACGCCGTGCGTCAGGTCGTGGATCTGTTGCACCGCTCCATCCTTGCCAGTCACTTCAAAGCCGGTGTCGGTGATGAGGCAAACTTTCGATGGCAAGCCGCAGAGCCCTTCCACATGCGCGCGGATAAGCCGTGGCAGCGTATCGTCAGGCATGGCATTTACAGGCTCTTTCTCCAGGCGGTGCTGCACACCGGTGCCGATCTGCGACAGGAGATTGGCGGAAATGACGAGATCGAGATAGGGCACTTGGCGCAGAAAACTCAAGGGTTCCGGCGTTTGTCCCGCCTTCAGGGCGTCGTAACCGGACAGATCGCGGCTGCTGAGAACGACGTTGTTTCCGGGCTTTGCCCAAAGCTTTGCACGTAGACTTGCCAGATGCACCAGATCGACCAGCACAACCGTGTCAAAAGCGGATGCGAGCGCCCCTATCGGCACATCACGCACGAGGCCGGAACCGAGCACGACAGCGGTACGCCGCTGCTTCATTCTGGACGCGGTCGCGAGAATAAACTTTCTGCTGTTTTCCTCATGCTCAGCCCACATCTTTCGGCAGCGGTTCGCCCGCGCCCAGAGGTTGACGGAATAGCGGATATGAGGCCGGAATTCCGGCGGCGTCTTGCCGTAGGTGGCAGCGTAATTGATGGCTTCGAGGATCATGGTTCAGCGATAGACTTCCCGGCGGTGGCCGATTTCGATGACGAGAACGACCAGCCTGTTGTCCTGGATGTCGCATAGGATGCGATAATCGCCCACGCGGTAGCGCCAATAGTTGCCGAGCTCAGAGCCTTGCAGTGCTTGGCCGGTCCGGCGTGGATTGTCATCCATCGCAATACGGTCTGTCAGGTAGGAAATGATACGCGTTGCATTGGGTTTCCCAAGCTTTTCCAGCTGCTTGAGCGGCTTTTCCTGAAACTCAATTGTCCAGGCCAAGGCGGCGCTTCACTTCTTCAAGAGTATAGGTGCGTTCGTTATCCTCAAGCCGACGCCGAGTTGCCTCTTCCGCCAGATACAAATCCTCCATATCCTCGATATGCTTTTCAATGGCCTCGCGGATATAATAGGCCGACGTGCGGCCGGTGCGCTCGGATAGAGCCTTGAGGCGCTCATAGGTTTCGTCGGGCAGTCGGATGGCGGTTTGTTTGCTCATGATCTCTTCTCCCGGCGGCAGAGTGGGATGCGTGTATCCCACCTAGCATGAATTCCGTCCGTGCGCCAGTAAATCTGCATAGCTGCGGCCTTGCCGCATAGGGCTTCGTCCTCTATGACACCGGCTTGATTTCAAGAGACAATTGGACCGGCATCATGAGCGAAAAAGCAAAAAAGCCTCAGAAACTGAAAGCCCGCCTGCCGCGCGGCTTCGTGGATCGTTCGGCTGCCGATATCCATGCCACCAATGAGATGATCGAGAAAATCCGTGGCGTCTATGAACTCTATGGCTTCGATCCCATCGAAACACCGCTCTTTGAATATACCGATGCGCTCGGCAAGTTCCTGCCTGATAGCGACCGCCCCAATGAAGGCGTGTTTTCGCTGACCGATGATGACGACCAGTGGATGAGCCTGCGCTACGATCTGACAGCGCCGCTTGCCCGCCATGTCGCCGAAAACTTCAACGAAATACAGCTGCCCTTCCGCACCTATCGTGCGGGATATGTCTTCCGCAATGAAAAGCCAGGCCCCGGCCGCTTCCGCCAGTTCATGCAGTTCGATGCCGATACTGTCGGCGCACCGGGCGTGCAGGCCGATGCCGAAATGTGCATGATGATGGCTGATACGCTGGAAGCGCTTGGTATCAAGCGCGGCGATTACGTGATCCGGGTCAACAACCGCAAGGTTCTGGATGGCGTGATGGAAGCCATCGGCCTTGGCGGTGAGGAAAATGCTGGCCGTCGCCTCAACGTGCTGCGCGCGATCGACAAGCTCGACAAGTTTGGTCCAGAAGGCGTGAAGCTGCTGCTGGGCCCCGGTCGTAAGGATGAATCCGGCGATTTCACCAAGGGCGCGGGTTTGGGTGACGAGCAGATCGAGAACGTCTTGTTCTTCGTGGGGATCAAGGATTACGCGCAAAGCGCTGATGAACTCGCCAAGCTTATTGCTGGAACATCAAAGGGCACAGAGGGCGTCGAAGAGCTGAACATGATCGGCGCGCTGGTCTCCGGCGCTGGCTATGGTCCTGACCGCATCAAGATCGACCCCTCCGTCGTTCGTGGCCTCGAATACTACACCGGCCCGGTCTATGAAGCCGAACTCACCTTCGACGTCACCAACGAGAAGGGTGAAAAGGTCGTCTTCGGGTCTGTCGGCGGCGGTGGTCGTTACGATGGTCTGGTGTCGCGTTTCATGGGGCAGCCGGTTCCGGCAACGGGCTTCTCCATCGGCGTTTCGCGCCTGATGACGGCTCTGAAGAACCTTGGAAAGCTTGGGCAGGTAAAGCCGCTTGCGCCTGTGCTTATTACCGTCATGGACGGCGACGTGGAAAGCATGGGGCGCTACCAGCGCTTCACGCAGGCGCTGCGTGCGGAAGGCATTCGCGCTGAAATGTATCAGGGCAACTGGAAGAAATTCGGCAATCAGCTGAAATATGCCGACCGTATGGGTGCCCCCATCGCCATCATTCAGGGCGGTGATGAACGCGCCGAGGGCGCTGTGCAGATTAAGGACCTGATCGAAGGCAAGCGCCTGTCGGGTGAGATCGAGGACAACGCCTCATGGCGCGAAGCCCGTGTGGCGCAGGAAACGGTGCCGGAGGCGGAGCTGGTTTCGAAGGTGAAAGAAATCCTGGCAGCACAGGCCGAGGATCGCCGCCGGGCAAAAGAAAGCGAAAATCGCACCGTAGCTTACGATCGCAATCAAGTCGGCGACCTCGCTGATGACGTTTAAAGGTCTTCCATGCCTCTGATCGATATGCCAGACTTTTCCGCAGAGCTTCTGGATGAATTTGCGGCCCGTAATACGGCACGGGTCAACACCCCCGTCATTCAGCCGGCGGAACCGTTTCTGGATATGGCTGGCGAAGATTTGCGCCGCCGCATCTTCCTGACGGAAAGCGAGACGGGGGCGAGCCTTTGCCTTCGCCCGGAATTCACCATTCCCGTCTGTCTGCGCCACATCGAAACCGCTACCGGCACGCCGAAACGCTATTCTTATCTGGGCGAGGTGTTCCGTCAGCGCCGTGAGGGAGCAAACGAGTTCTATCAGGCCGGTATCGAAGACCTCGGCGATACGGATATCGCCAGCGCCGATGCCCGTGCTGTGAGTGACGCGAGTGCCGTGCTGAAGCGTTTGCTTCCGGGCCGCAGGCTGTCAGTGACGCTGGGCGATCAACAGGTGTTTGAAGCGGTCATCGCTGCGCTTGGTCTGCCGCAAGGCTGGCAGAAGCGACTGGTCCAGGCATTCGGCGATACGGTGCAGCTTGATGCCCTGCTTCAAAGCCTCGTCAGCCCAAAGCCGATGACGGGGCTTGATGCGCGGGTGGCCGGTCTGCTCGCCACGGGCGATGAAAAGGTTCTGGTCGATTACATCGACAGCGTCATGCAGGATACCGGCTATTCCACCAATGCCAGCCGTGCCCCGCAGGAGATTGCCAGACGCCTGCGCGAAAAGCTGGCACTGGCCGCCACGCGTCTGCCGGATGAGAGTTTCGAACTGCTGAAGCAGTTTTTGTCCCTGCAAGCGCCCTTGTCGCAGGCCTCGCAGACGCTTGTGCAGTTTGCCGATAAGGCAAGGCTGAAGCTCGATGCGGCACTTTCCGCCTTTGATGCCCGTGTGGCTGCTCTTGCCAATGGCGGGATCGATCTGGACAGCGTGCATTATCGTGCCGCCTTCGGGCGCCCGCTTGATTACTATACTGGTCTTGTGTTCGAGGTGGGTGTCGAAGGTGAAACGGCGGTTCTGGCCGGTGGCGGGCGCTTCGACCGGCTGATGACGCTGCTCGGCGCGAAAGACAAGATACCGGCGGTTGGCTTCTCGCTCTGGCTGGATCGCATCGAAGCCGTGAGGGCCAAACCATGACCATCACCATTGCTCTGCCCTCCAAGGGGCGCATGAAGGAAGATTCGTCTGCCATTCTGGAACGCGCGGGCCTCAAGGTTGTCGCCATCGGTAGTGACCGCTCCTATCGCGGACGGATCGAGGGGCGGGACGATATCGAGATCGCCTATCTCTCGGCCTCCGAAATCGCTCGCGAAATCGGCAATGGCACGGTTGATTTCGGCGTTACCGGCGAAGACCTCGTCCGAGAAGATTTAAGCGATGTCGAAAATCGCGTCGAATTCTGCGCCCGGCTTGGCTTTGGCCATGCCGATGTCGTGGTGGCGGTGCCGGAGATCTGGCTGGATGTGGACAGCATGGCCGATCTTGGTGATGTGGCCTCCGAGTTCCGCGCCCGCCATGGCCGCCGTCTGGCCATCGCCACGAAATACTGGCGGCTGACGCAGCAGTTCTTCTCGCGCCAGCACGGCATCCAGCTTTATCGCATCGTGGAAAGCCTTGGCGCCACGGAAGGTGCACCGGCAGCAGGGCAGGCGGATATCATCGTGGATATCACCTCCACCGGCTCGACGCTCAAGGCGAACCACCTGAAAATCCTGACCGATGGCGTCATTTTAGGCTCCGAGGCCTGTTTTGTGCGGGCGCGAAAAGCCGAGCATGATGGCGATGCCGTGGTGGCGGATATTATCGCGCGGGTCCAGGCAGCGCTTGGCTAAGAGTGTAATTGCTCTATGCTCTCCTTCTAATGGATGGAGGAAGCGATGCGCATTACAGGCCAGTGCCACTGTGGCAATATTGGATTTGAAGCGGAGGCAGACCCACAAAAGGTGGGTATTTGCCATTGCACCGATTGTCAGCGTCTGAGCGGTTCACCGTTTCGCGTCACGATCCGCGCCAAACGCTCTGATATCACGCTGACTGCCGCTAAGCCGAAGGTTTACCGCAAGGCAGGCGACAACGGCAACATGCGCTTGCAGCACTTTTGCGGGGAGTGCGGATCGCCCTTGTTCACCAGCGCAGAGCAGGAAGATGGCATCTGGGGCATCCGATGGGGTGCCATCAACGAGCGCTCTGATCTAAAGCCGCGTGCGCAGATTTGGACGCGCTCCAAGGCGGCGTGGCTCGATGATATCGAAGAGCTACCGGCTTATTCCAAGGACTTCACCCAATAGAAAAGCCGCCGGGGTTGTCCGGCGGCTTCTTCATGTCTGAAACGTCAAGGCTTATGCGTGCGCGACTGCAACACCGCGCTTGGCATCGATGGAATAGGCGCCAGCGCCGAATGTGCCGAGAAGAATGTAGGCGCCTGCCAGCGTGATGTTCTTCATCAGCATGATGCCGTTCAGTGTGTTGATCCAGCCCAGAGCTGCATCAGGCCAGCCGGGAACGGCAACCGTGCCGCTGTGGAAGACGAGGCCGGTGAACACGCAGAACACGGCAAGAGCAAAGGCCGCTACCTTGGTCTGGAAGCCGACGAGAACGGCAAGGCCGGTGATCAGCTCAAAAGCGCCTGCAAGATAGGCAAGAGCGGTTGCGGCAGGAAGGCCAGCGCCGCTGATCATGCCCGCCGTACCGGCAGGGTCGGTCAGCTTGCCGAAGCCAGAAAAGATGAAGATGAAGGAGAGAAGAATACGCGCAACAAGCACGAGTGCATTCTGACTGCTGGACATGGAAATCTCCGAAGATGTTGCCCGATTGGCGTTAATTGATAAATGACATATGCGCCAATTCGCTGTCTCAATACAGATGAACAACTGGAGACAATTTGTTCACTATTTGAAGACAGTGGTGCGAACGACCAGCCTTCATCCGCTCTGTTTCATGGCGACCGCTTGGTGATGAATATGAACATCACCACAACGAAAAAAGGCGGCCCGTGAGGACCGCCTTTCGTATTTCAGAGGGTCTAGACTTCTTAGAAGTCCATACCACCCATGCCGCCGCCTGGCATTGGAGGCATTGGAGCGTCCTTCTTAGGCAGCTCTGCAATCATGGCTTCTGTCGTGATCAGCAGGGAAGCAACCGAAGCTGCGTTCTGCAGGGCTGTGCGAACAACCTTGACCGGGTCAACGATACCCATGGCAATCATGTCGCCATATTCAGAAGTCTGAGCGTTGTAGCCGAAGTTTTCTTCGTTCTTGTCGAGGATCTTGCCGACAACGATGGAAGCTTCGTCACCAGCGTTTTCAGCGATCTGGCGAACCAGCGACTGAAGAGCGCGGCGAACGATGTTGATGCCAGCTTCCTGGTCGTCGTTTGCACCCTTGACGGTGATCTTCGTGGAAGAGCGCAGGAGAGCGGTACCGCCGCCTGGGACGATGCCTTCCTGAACAGCAGCGCGCGTCGCGTTCAGAGCGTCGTCGATGCGGTCCTTGCGTTCCTTGACTTCGATTTCCGTGGAGCCGCCAACGCGGATCACGGCAACGCCGCCAGCGAGCTTTGCAAGACGTTCCTGCAGCTTTTCGCGGTCGTAGTCGGAAGAGGTTTCTTCGATCTGAGCCTTGATCTGGGCGACGCGGCCTTCGATGTCGGTCTTCTGGCCAGCACCATCAACGATGGTGGTGTTTTCCTTGGAGATCGAAACCTTCTTCGCCTTGCCGAGCATGTCGAGCGTGACGTTTTCGAGCTTGATGCCGATGTCTTCGGAGATAACCGTACCGCCGGTCAGAATCGCGATGTCTTCGAGCATGGCCTTGCGGCGATCGCCGAAGCCAGGAGCCTTGACAGCAGCAATCTTCAGGCCGCCACGCAGCTTGTTGACGACCAGCGTCGCAAGAGCTTCGCCTTCGACGTCTTCAGCGATGATGACGAGTGGCTTGCCGGTCTGAACGACAGCTTCGAGAACAGGCAGCATGGCCTGCAGGTTCGAAAGCTTCTTTTCGTGCAGCAGAACGTAAGCGTCTTCAAGGTCAGCAACCATCTTTTCGGGGTTGGTGACGAAGTAAGGCGACAGGTAGCCGCGGTCGAACTGCATGCCTTCAACGACTTCGAGTTCGGTTTCAGCGGTCTTGGCTTCTTCGACGGTGATAACGCCTTCGTTGCCAACCTTCTGCATGGCTTCAGCAATGTCGAGACCGACCTGCTTGTCGCCGTTTGCGGAGATCGTGCCGACCTGTGCAACTTCTTCAGATGTGGAGATCTTCTTGGCCTTGGCCTGAAGGTCCTTAACAACTTCGGAAACAGCGAGGTCTATACCGCGCTTGAGGTCCATTGGGTTCATGCCGGCTGCAACAGCCTTGTTGCCTTCGCGAACGATGGCCTGTGCAAGAACGGTCGCAGTGGTGGTGCCGTCACCGGCGATGTCGTTGGTCTTCGAAGCAACTTCGCGGACCATCTGTGCGCCCATGTTTTCGAACTTGTCTTCGAGTTCGATTTCCTTGGCGACAGAAACACCGTCCTTAGTGATGCGCGGTGCGCCGAAGGACTTGTCGATGATGACGTTACGGCCCTTAGGGCCGAGCGTGACCTTCACTGCGTCTGCGAGAACGTCGACGCCACGAAGCATCTTTTCGCGCGCTGTGCGGCCGAATTTAATTTCTTTAGCTGCCATTGTAGAAAACTCCCGGGCTCACGGCCCATTGGTTGTCATGTAAGGATTGAGAAGAACCGGCTAAAATCAGCCGATAACGCCCATGATGTCGGATTCCTTCATGATCAGAAGGTCTTCGCCGTCGAGCTTGACTTCGGTGCCGGACCACTTGCCGAACAGAACGCGGTCGCCAGCCTTGACGTCCAGAGGAACGAGCTTGCCGCTATCATCGCGAGCGCCGGTGCCGACAGCGACGATTTCGCCTTCCTGTGGCTTTTCCTTGGCGGTATCAGGAATGATGATGCCGCCCTTGGTCTTGGCTTCAGACTCAACGCGACGAACAACGACGCGGTCATGGAGCGGGCGGAAAGTAGTGCTTGTCATTGTCTAATCCCTCGATCAAATGACTTAACGGACCGTCAGGTCCGCGTGATAATTGTTAGCACTCCTCATTGGAGAGTGCTAGCGAGGCAGAGATAGGGGTGCAGCAATGGCGAGTCAAGAACGCCCTGTCGGAAAAATTTCATGGAAAATGGTTATCAGGGTTTCATGACAGATATTGCAGACCCTTCCCCGACCGTCCGGCCCTCGCTCACAGAGCTCACCGCTGTCTTTGCCCGCATTGGTTGCCTAAGCTTCGGCGGGCCGGCAGGGCAGATCGGCATGATGCATCGCATTGTCGTGGATGAGAAGCGCTGGGTATCGGAAGCCCGCTTCATGCACGCACTCAACTATTGCATGTTGCTGCCGGGGCCGGAGGCGCAGCAGCTTGCCACTTACATCGGCTGGCTGATGCATGGCGTCCGTGGCGGCATCATCGCCGGAACGCTCTTCATTCTGCCGGGCTTCCTGACCATCGTCGCTCTTGCCGCGGCCTATTGCCTTTATCAGGATACGCACTGGCTGCCGGGCCTGCTGTTTGGTTTGAAAGCCTGCGTGCTGGCCATTGTCATCGAGGCATTGATCAGGGTGGCGAAGCGCGCACTGGTTAGTCGTTTTCTGGCAGGCATCGCCGCTGCTGCCTTCATCGCGCTCTTCATCTTCGGCCTGCCTTTTCCGCTGGTGATTTTTGCAGCGAGTCTGATCGGCTTTCTGCGGGCGCGTCATGCCGCTGTGGAAATGGGTGAAACGGATGCGGAAACGACATCCGTCACGCTCCTGTCGCGGGTGAGGGGTCTCGTGCTGGGGCTGGTCATCTGGCAAATCCCGCTGGCGCTGATCTTCCTTTCCTCCGCGCCGGAGACATTGGCGAATTTGCAAGGCTTCTTCTCGCGCATGGCGGTCGTCACCTTCGGCGGGGCCTATGCCGTGCTGGCCTATGTCGCGCAGGTAGCGGTGGAAACCCACGGCTGGCTGACCGCCGGCGAAATGCTGGACGGCCTGGCGCTGGCCGAAGCCACGCCAGGGCCCCTCGTGCTGGTCCTGCCCTATATCGGTTTCCTGGCAGGTTTCCGCCATGCGGAATGGCTCGACCCGATGGTCGCGGGTGTGCTGGGTGCGACGATAACGGCCTGGGCGACCTTCGTGCCGAGCTTTATCTTCATCTTTCTCGGCGCGCCCTATGTCGAAAAGCTGCGCAACAATCGTGCCCTCTCGTCAGCGCTTTCAGCCATCACGGCTGCGGTCGTCGGCGTCATTCTCAATCTCTCCCTCTGGTTTGGGCTGCATGTGCTGTTTGGCGAGGTCAAACGCATCGCCGTTGTGCCGAGCTTCGGCCCCGGCATGTCCTGGCCGGTCTGGACGACGCTCGATCCCTTCGCGACCGGATTGCTGGTGCTGTCCCTGCTGATGCTGATGCGCTGGAAGGTCGGAATGGTGCCGGTGCTGGCGCTCGGGATCGCAGGCGGCGTCCTTCGGCTTTGGCTGATGTGATGTGCCGCTGGGGAGCCCGACGGCACATCATTCGCTGCGCTATTTCGTTTCAACAACCGGTCCCACGGTGGCATGCGCTGTTGCCAGGGTAGGGGCGCGGTGGCTCTTCGACTTGTAGAACGGCCGCTCGACATATTTATGCGCGAGGTAGGCAAAAGGAATGGCCGTGGCGAAGGTCAGCGCCGCCAGCATGGCGAAGTATGTGCCCTGGCTGAGGCCCTGATCGTTCAGCACATACATCCAGCCATAGAGCGGGATCATGTGCAGCAGATAGAGCGAATAGGAGACGGTGCCGAGGAACATCATGACGGGATGCTCCAGAAACAGTGCCACGAAACCCTTCTTGCGGCCCTTGTCCCGCACCATGATGGCGCTGGTGAAAACGAAGATCCAGGCACCAATGGCGAGATCGAAATACCCGACCACGGCGGCCAGCGGCAACACGACGGGTGGCGACATGAACGGCTGTTCGTCCCAGCGCATCTTCCAGAGGTAGTAGCTGGCGATGCCTGTCGCGAAATAAATGGCGTAATTGGCAAGGATTGCCCCGTTCGGCCAGTGACGGAAATACCAGACGCCGAAGACAGCGGCCGCCAGAAAACCCACACGCAGCAGATTGCTGGAATGGTGGAGGCACCAGAAGGCGAGCGGCGCAATCAGATAAAACTGGAACTCCGTGGAGATATTCCAGGCCTGACCCAGAAAAGCATAGGCGCCCAGTGGCAGCCAGCTATCGGGAATGATCCCGTGCAACATTGTCATATGGGCAAGCGTATTCATTTCCCAGTTTTCGAAGCTGCGGTCCAGAATGGCGATGCGACCGGCATTGCGCACACTTCCGAAGTCTGCGGTGTGCAGCGCCTGATAGGCTATCCATGCAAAGCCAATGGAAAGGAAGAAAGCAAATATATAGACCGGATAGATGCGTTTGATGCGCCGGGCTATGTAGGTCGAGTAATCTTCAGACAGCGACGACATCATCACGAAGATGACAAAACCGCTCATGATGCAGAATATCTGGACGCGGATTTTTTCGTTGATCAGGGGTTTCAGCGCACCCATGCTGTCCGGGTCGATACCGGCTGCCGGTAGCAGGTGAACCAGAACAACCCATGCGGCCAGAAGACCGCGAAGACCCTCGAGCTGGTCTATCCTCTTCATCGATGGCTCCTCGATTGAGTAAGCCAGCCCCACCGCTATAAAAACACGCCAGAGGTGCGTTCGCAACATACTGCGATGCAAAAACGCGAATTCGCCGGAGGTAGCCCGCCTTTGCGGGCCAGCTTTTTTGCTTGTAATCGGCGTGCCGGTTTGCAATGTCACGCCATGAATTCTTGAAGCTTGGAAGCATCTCATGGCGCAACGCATCTCCACCCTTGGCGAAATTACGGACCGGTTCGACGTCGTTCTCTCGGATGTCTGGGGTGTGCTGCACAACGGCGTCAGCGCCTTTCCGGATGCTGCAATTGCGCTGGAAGCGGCACGCAAGGCGGGCTTGACGGTGGTGCTCATCACCAATTCCCCGCGTCCCGCTCCCGGCGTCATTCCGCAGTTACGGGCGCTCGGCGTTCCGGACACCGCCTACGACCGCATCATCACCTCCGGCGATGTGACGCGCGAGCTGATTTCGCAAGGGCCGAAAAAGGTGTTTCTGCTTGGTCCCGAGCGCGACATGCCGCTGCTGGACGGTCTCGACGTCGAAGTCGTGTCGCAGGAAGAGGCGACAGCTGTCGTCTGTACCGGTTTCTTTGACGATGAGACCGAAACGCCGGAAGACTATACCGACATGCTCAAGAGTTTCGTCGCCCGTTCCGTGCCGATGATCTGCGCCAACCCCGACCTTGTGGTGGAGCGCGGCGAGCGCATCATTCCCTGTGCCGGTGCCATGGCCTTATATTATGAGCAACTGGGCGGGGAGGTTCGTATCGCAGGCAAGCCGCATTCGCCGATCTATGAGGCGTGTCTGTCGGCAGCCAGAGAGGTGCATGGCGAATTTTCCAAGGACCGCGTTTTGGCCATCGGCGATGGGATGCCGACGGACGTGAAGGGCGCCATCAATGCCGGGCTCGAGCTTCTTTACATCGCCGGTGGCATCCATGCCGCGGACTATGCGTTGAACGGTGAGATCGACGAAACGCTTCTGAAGGACTATCTGCAGAAAGAGGGCGCTGCTCCCGGTTGGTGGATGCCACGTCTGGCGTGATCGGGCTGTTCAGGGATCCTGCGGAAATGACTGTCTTTCATCGCAACGAGAAAAAAGAGCCGCTGCCACCGCAACTGCGCGGTGGCGTGGTCGCAATCGGCAACTTCGATGGTGTCCATCGCGGCCATCGCGCCGTGCTGGATCATGCGCTGGAACTGGCAGCTGCCCGCGATGTGCCCGCATTGGTGCTGACGTTCGAGCCGCATCCGCGTACCGTATTTCGCCCGGAAACGCCGGTCTTCAGAATTACGCCCGCCTCCATCAAGGCGCGTGTGCTGGAAGCCGAGGGTTTCAATTCCGTCATCGAATATCCGTTCGACAGGGATTTCTCGCAGCGATCGGCGGAAGATTTCGTCAAATCCGTTCTGGTGGACTGGCTTGGCGCCAGCGCCGTGGTCACGGGTGTCGATTTCCACTTCGGCAAGGGCCGCGAGGGTGGCCCTGCCTATCTGATGGCGGCGGGTAAGAAACACGGCTTTGATGTCGTCCTGATCGATTCCTTCCGCGATGAGGGTACCGAGATCGTATCGTCCAGCCGTATTCGTGATCTCCTGAGCCAGGGCGATGTCGCGGGCGCGGCGGGTCTTCTGGGCTATCGATATACGGTCGAGGCAGAGGTGATCGGTGGACAAAGGCTTGGTCGCACGCTCGGTTATCCCACCGCCAACATGGCATTGCCGCCGGAGACGGACTTGAAGCCGGGCATCTATGCCGTGCGCTTTCGCCGGCCGGATGGTTCGCTGCATGATGGCGTGGCAAGCTTTGGCTACCGCCCGACTGTCACAGAGGATGGGGCAGCCCTTCTGGAGACCTATCTGTTCGATTTCTCCGGTGACCTCTATGGCGAAACCTGCTCTGTCTCGTTCTTCGGCCATCTGCGCGACGAGCTGAAGTTTGACGGGCTGGACGCACTGGTGACACAGATCAAACGCGATGAGGAAGAGGCGAGGGCGCTTCTGTTAGGCGTCAAACCGCTCGGCTCGCTGGACAGCAAAATCGCTTTCTGAAACGGCGGGAACGCAGCGCGTCATCTATTCGCTTTTCAAACGGCGCGAAACACCTTAAAGAACGGCATTATGCACCAGTATCGGTCGATGAAGATATCCCGAATTATTGGCCCGGCCTTCCCCGCGCTGTGACAGCCGGAAGGTCCGGGATTTTGGCGCTTGTCGAAGCGCTTTCCGTTATCGCACTTCTTGAATCAAAGACACGGGCGCGACCTTTCAGGGCCCCGCAACGAACGGCACGGTTATGAACGACACCGCACAGACAATTGACTATTCCACCACGCTCTACCTGCCGCAGACGGATTTTCCCATGCGCGCCGGCCTGCCGCAGAAAGAGCCGGAAACGGTGAAGCGCTGGCAGCAGATGGGGCTCTACAAGAAGCTGCGCGCTTCTGCCGCTGGCCGCGAAAAATTCGTGCTGCATGATGGCCCTCCTTACGCCAACGGCAACATCCATATCGGCCATGCGCTCAACAAGATCCTCAAAGACGTCATCACCCGCTCGTTCCAGATGCGCGGCTTTGACGCCAACTACGTTCCCGGCTGGGATTGCCATGGCCTTCCCATCGAGTGGAAGATCGAGGAAGCCTACCGCGCCAAGGGCAAGAACAAGGACGAGGTGGAAATCAACGAATTCCGCAAGGAATGCCGCGAATTCGCCGCCGGTTGGATCAAGGTGCAGTCGGAAGAGTTCAAGCGTCTCGGCATCGAAGGCGATTTCGACAATCCCTACACGACCATGAACTTCCATGCGGAAGCCCGTATCGCTGGCGAACTTCTGAAGATCGCCAAGAGCGGCCAGCTCTATCGCGGCTCCAAGCCCGTCATGTGGTCGGTTGTCGAGCGCACGGCTCTGGCTGAGGCCGAGGTCGAGTATGCGGATGTCGAGAGCGACATGATCTGGGTGAAGTTCCCGGTGGTTGAAGGTGCCGCTGACCTTCAAGGTCAGTCGGTCGTCATCTGGACGACAACGCCATGGACCATCCCCGGCAACCGCGCCATCTCCTTCTCCTCGCGCTTCCCTTACGGTCTGTTCGAAGTGGAGACGGCAGAGAACGACTTCGGCCCGCAGCCGGGCGAAAAGCTGATCTTCGCAACGAAGCTCGCCGATGAAGCCGCCAAGAAGGCAAAACTGACCTTCAAGCTGGTCCGTCCTGTTACGGCAGAGGAACTGGGCGCGATCACCTGTGCCCATCCGCTGGCGTCACTCGGTTATGACTTCAAGGTTCCTTTGCTCGATGGCGATCACGTCACCGATGATGCCGGTACGGGCTTCGTGCACACCGCACCAAGCCACGGTCGCGAAGACTTTGATGCATGGACCTCCAATCTGCGCGCGCTGGAAGATCGTGGCATCTCGACCAAGATCCCGTTCCCGGTTGGCGATGACGGCTTCTACACGGAAGATGCTCCCGGTTTCGGCCCTTCGGCTGAAGGCGGCGCTGCCCGCGTGATGGACGACAATGGCAAGAAGGGTGACGCCAATGAGCGTGTCATCAAGGCGCTGATTGCAGCCAATAACCTCTTTGCCCGTGGCCGTCTGAAGCACAGCTATCCGCATAGCTGGCGCTCCAAGAAGCCCATCATCTTCCGCAACACGCCGCAATGGTTCGTCTATATGGACAAGGAGCTGGGTGACGGCACGACGCTGCGCTCGCGGTCGCTGTCGGCCATCGACGACACGCGTTTCGTGCCTGCCGCTGGCCAGAACCGTCTGCGCGCCATGATCGAGAACCGCCCGGACTGGGTGCTGTCGCGTCAGCGCGCCTGGGGCGTGCCGATTGCCGTCTTTGCCGATGAGAAGGGCGAAGTGCTGGTCGATGATGCCGTCAACGCCCGCATTCTGGAGGCCTTCGAGGTCGAGGGTGCCGATGCGTGGTTTGCGCCAGGTGCCAAGGAGCGCTTTCTGGGTGCGGACCATGACCACGCCAAGTGGCATCAGGTCCGTGATATCCTCGATGTCTGGTTCGACTCTGGCTCAACGCACACCTTCACGCTTGAAGATCGCCCTGACCTGAAATGGCCAGCCGATGTCTATCTGGAAGGCTCTGACCAGCATCGCGGCTGGTTCCACTCGTCGCTTCTGGAAAGCTGCGCGACGCGTGGCCGTGCGCCTTACAAGGCCGTCGTCACCCATGGTTTCACCATGGACGAGCAGGGCCGCAAGCAGTCCAAGTCGCTCGGCAACGTCGTGGCACCGCAGGACGTCATGAAGGAATCCGGCGCTGATATTCTGCGCCTGTGGGTCATGACCACGGACTATTGGGAAGACCAGCGTCTGGGCAAGGCCATCATCCAGACCAATATCGATGCCTATCGCAAGCTGCGCAACACCATCCGCTGGATGCTGGGCACGCTGGCGCATGACAAGGGCGAAGAGATCGCCTATGCCGAGCTGCCGGAGCTGGAAAAGCTGGTGCTGCACCGCCTGTCCGAACTGGATAAGGTCGTGCGTGACGGTTACGACGCGTTCGACTTCAAGAAGATCACCCGCGCGCTGATCGATTTCGCCAATGTCGAGCTGTCGGCCTTCTACTTCGATATCCGCAAGGATGCGCTCTATTGCGACGCTCCCTCGTCGCTCAAGCGCCGCGCCTCGCTTTGCGTCATCTCGAAGCTCTTCGATTGCCTCGTCACCTGGCTTGCCCCCATGTTGCCCTTCACCACGGAAGAAGCATGGTTGTCCCGTTATGCGGATGCGGAATCGGTGCATCTCGTGCAGTTCCCCGCCATTCCTTCCGAGTGGCAGAATGAAGCAGTGGCCGCACGTTGGGAGAAGATCCGCAAGGTGCGCACCGTTGTGACCGGCGCTCTGGAAGTTGAGCGGCGCGAAAAGCGTATCGGTTCTTCGCTGGAAGCAGCCCCCGTCGTGCATGTCGCCGACCCAGAACTGCTGGCTGCACTTGAGGGTGAGGACTTCGCGGAAATCTGCATCACCTCGGCCATCTCTGTCGTTGCTGGCGAAGGTCCTGCAGATGCCTTCCGCCTCGGTGAAGTCCAGAAGGTGTCGGTCGAGCAGAAGCTGGCCGAGGGACAGAAATGTGCCCGTTCCTGGCGCATCACCACGGATGTGGGCTCCGATCCTGCGTTCCCCGACGTATCGGCGCGAGATGCCGCCGCGTTGCGCGAACTTGGCGTCGGTGCTTAAGAAAATGGCCGGATGAATTGCACTTTAAGCGTTCATCCGGTAAACCTGCCTGAAATTGGCCGGATTTTAGCAGCAATGGGGGCTACCCAGTCGTCAGGAAAGCTAAAGCATGGATCTGAAAATCACTTCGATTTTTTAGAATGCGCGGCGACGGGAATTAGGATAAAGAGCGCCCTGTGAATGTCCGGAAGGACATGAAGGCGCTTCGGGGCGGAAGGGTTTCCATGAGCATGACGCAGAGTTTTCGCATATACGGCACCGTTCTTGGCGCGGTATCTGTTTGCCTTGCACTGAGCGCCTGCACCAGCCCGACCTACGGAACGGGCAAGTCGTCCGCCGAACAGCTGGTTGACGACCTTGGCAACGCCACGTCCATTACCGGCAATCAGGACAAGCGCAGCGTGAAGTATAACCCGCGCCCCAGTCTCGTTGTTCCTGCCCAGGCCCGTGCCGAGCAGCTGACGCAGCCGCAGCAGAGCCTTGCCAACCGGGAAACCAATCCGCAATGGCCTGAGACGCCGGAAGAAGCGCGCGAGCGTCTGCGCAAGGAAGCCGACGCAAACCGTGACAATCCGAATTATCGCTCGCCACTGCTGGCCGGCAACGGCACCAACGGCCAGATGACGGAAAGCCAGAAGTGGGAAGCATTCCGCAAGGCCAAGGCCGATGCGCAGGGCGGCTCCATCGTCAACAGCAATCAGCGCAAGTTCCTGACAGACCCGCCGCTTGAATATCGCAGCGTTCCGCAGGAAGAGCTGGCCGATCTCGGTACGCCGGAATCCAAGAAGGAAAAAGAGCGCAAGAAGAACGCCGCCATGGCTGGCACCGGCAAGAGCTGGTGGAACCCCTTCCAGTAAGGGTTGGGAGTTCGCATCTTCCGCCTTTGGAGCGTAGGGGCGTTGCAAAACATCGCTTCGAACTCCGTCACCCCGCACTTCATGCGGGTCCGGTGCGTAAAGTCTTTTGATCGCGAAAGACTCTTTATCGCCGCAGACGCGGCTCCGCTGGATACCGGGTCAAGCTTGGTATGACGAAAGAGGGGCATTCCGCGCCTTTCACTCTCCACGCTTGCCCTGAAAGAATCCGCGCAAAATCTGCGCACTCTCCACCTCTGCCATGCCTGAATAGACCTCCGGAGCGTGGTGGCATGTCGGCTGGTTGAAAAAGCGCACGCCGCTTTCCACCGCACCGCCCTTGGGGTCGTTGGCGCCATAATAGAGGCGCCTGATGCGGGCGAAGGAAATGGCCGTGGCGCACATGGTGCAGGGTTCCAGGGTCACATAAAGGTCTGCGCCGCTCAGTCGCTCTCTGCCCAGTTCCTCGCAGGCCATGCGGATGGCTAGGATTTCGGCATGGGCTGTGACGTCGTTCAATTCGCGTGTGCGGTTGCCGACGCTGGCGACAATGTGGCCATCCAGTACCAGCACGGCACCGATGGGGACCTCGTCCCTTTGGCCTGCTCTTTGCGCTTCTTCAAGCGCAAGGTCCATGAAATGCGTCGTTTCCGCCATTGTCCGTGCAATTTCCTCTTAACCAGTGCCGCGCGACCTGATAGGACACGGCAAACAACAGGCAAACAACAAATGACATTCAAAGACAAGCCGAAGCGCGCTGGCGACAAAACATTCGACCGTGACAGGAAGCCGAAGCCTTCGGCGACACCGGACACGGCGCGCGACAAGAAGCCATTTACAGCCAAGGCCGAGACTGTCGTGAGCGAGACGGCACCCAGCAAGCCGGAGCGGATTTCCAAGATCATGGCGCGCGCAGGCGTGGCTTCGCGCCGCGATGTGGAACGGATGATCATGGAAGGGCGCGTGTCGCTGAACGGCGTCAAGCTGGACAGCCCTGTCGTCAATGCCACCCTGGATGACAAGATCGAGGTTGATGGCCAGCCGATCCGTGGTGCGGAGCGTACGCGCCTGTGGCTTTACCACAAGCCAGCCGGTCTGGTGACGACCAATTCCGACCCGGAAGGGCGTCCGACGGTTTTTGACAATCTTCCGAAGGAGCTTCCGCGCGTTCTTTCCATCGGTCGTCTCGATATCAACACCGAAGGCCTGCTGCTGCTGACCAATGACGGCGGCCTCTCGCGCGTTCTTGAACTGCCGACCACTGGCTGGCTGCGCCGTTACCGCGTGCGCGCCCATGGCGAGGTCGATCAGGCCGCGTTGGACAAGCTCAAGGAGGGCATCGCGGTAGACGGTGTTCTCTACGGCGCAATCGACGCCACGCTTGACCGCACGCAGGGCCACAATGTCTGGATCACCATGGGTCTTCGCGAAGGCAAGAACCGTGAGATCAAGAACGTGCTTGGTGCGCTGGGTCTGGAAGTGAACCGCCTCATTCGCATCTCCTACGGACCGTTCCAGCTGGGTGACCTGCCGGAAAGCCAGGTCGTCGAAGTGCGTGGCCGTATGCTGCGCGATCAGCTTGGGCCCCGCCTCATCGAGGCTGCCGGTGCCAATTTCGATGCGCCGATCTATGATGCCGTGGTCGAGGAAGACGAGGCCCCGGTTCAGCGTCCCGTCAAATCCGAATGGACAAAACGTGGCGATGCCGAGCAGAACCCGCGCGGCGGCAATTTTGCAGAAAAGCGCGACAACCCGCGTGACCGTGCGCCGGGCAAACCGGATGCAAAGCGTCCAGGAAAGCCTTTCGCAAAGGGTCGCGATGAGGATCGTGACGACGACCGTCCGAAGCGCCCGCCCATGGGCAGCAACCGCACAGCCAATGTGTGGATGGCACCAGGCGCGCGTCCCACGCGTGACGGCAAGGAGCGCAAGTCCGTGCGCGCCGAGGCAGAAAGCGTCTTCAAGAAGCCTTCAGCAGAGGCGGATGCGCGCCGCGCAATCGTCAGGCATCGGGATTCCGACGGTGAATGGATCCGCGCCGACAAGCCGGCGCAGGACGAGAGCCGTGGTCGCGGCAGGGGTGAACGCGGCGAGAAATCCTTCGGTGATCGCAAGCCACGCGACGCAGGCAACCGGGGTGAACGCCCACGCGGCGACAAGCCCTTTGGCGACCGTCCTTCCCGCGGCGGGGAACGTAGTGAGCGGCCCTATGGCGACCGCAAGCCTCGCGATGCTGGAGAACGCTCATTTGGAGATCGTCCGGCTCGCCCGGAAAGGTCCTTCGGGGATCGCCCTGCGCGCAGCGAGCGGCCCTTCGGTGATCGCAAGCCGCGTGAGGATGGTGACCGTCCGCGTTCAGAGCGTCCATTTGGCGACAAGCCACGCGGCGCAAAGCCCTTTGGTGACAAGCCTCGCGAAGGCCGTCCTTCTGGCGGCAAGCCAGGTGGCTTTGGTGGCAAGCCGGGCTTCGGCAAGCCGCGGGCAGAGCGGTCTGAGGGCGGGTTCGGTGGCAAGGGGCCCGGTGGTTCCAAGGGTCCCGGCGGCAAAGGTCCCGGTAGCGGTGGCAAGGGTCCAGGTGGTAAACCTTCTGGAGGCAGAGGAATGACGCGTAATGCGGATCGTAGGCGGTGAGTTTCGCGGCCGGTCACTGGCCGCACCGAAATCCAACACAATCAGACCCACGATAGACCGGACACGGGAAAGCCTCTTCAACATATTGAGCCACGCCTATCCCGAAAGCCTGGATGGGACGCGCGTTCTTGATGTTTTCGCAGGCACAGGCGCGGTCGGGCTCGAGGCTCTGTCGCGCGGCTGTCGCGTGGCGCTGTTTGTCGAAAACGGCGTCGAGGGCAGGGGGCTGTTGTGGGAAAACATCGATGCTCTGGGCCTGCATGGCCGCGCGCGCATCCTGCGTCGTGACGCGACCAAACTGGGTAGCGTCAACAATATCGAGCCCTTCGATATGCTGTTTGCCGATCCGCCCTATGGACAGGGACAGGGCGAGAAGGCCTTGGCGGCGGCCCATCACGGAGGCTGGCTCGTGCCCGGCGCGCTTGCCATTCTGGAAGAGCGTGCAGACGTGCTGCTTACCGTCGAACCCGTATTCAAATTGCTGGAAAGCCGCACCTTTGGCGACTCCAAGATGCATTTCTATCGCTACGAGCCCTGACGATTATTTGCCCTCGATGATGCGCGTCTTTCGGCGCGCGTCACTCTCCTGTCGTCTTTGTCTCATAGAGCGGGTCAAGCATATGACATGTAGGAGAGGCCGCACTTTTGGCTGGAAAGAAAAAAAAGGCCTCTGGCAAGAAGCGTAAGCGCGAGGAAGCCACAAGAGAAGTCCGCGACCCATCCTTTGCGCTCGCCCTTGGTGGCGGTGGCGCACGTGGCATCTGCCACATCAACATTGTCGAGGCCCTCGATGAGCTCGGCATTCGCCCCACCGCTATAGCGGGCTCCTCGATCGGCTCCATCATCGGCGCGGGCATGGCTGCTGGCATGAGTGGCCGTGACATCAGGGAATATACGCTTGAGCTGATGGGCAAGAAGGGCAGCGTCGCCAACCGGCTCTGGAGCCTCGGCCCGGCCTCCATGCGCCACGCAGCTTTTGGATTTCGTCTGGGTCAGTTTAATCTTGAACTGGTGCTCGATGCGCTTTTGCCATCCGCCCTGCCCAAAAGGTTTGAAGATCTGGGCATTCCGCTGAAAGTCACAGCGACAGACTACTACGCGCAATCCGAAGTCATCGTCGAAAGTGGCGATCTGCGCCAGGCGCTGGCGGCATCTTCTGCCATTCCGGCCCTGTTCATGCCCATTCGGATGAATGATCGCATTATGATCGATGGCGGCATCTTCAATCCGGTGCCCTATGACCATCTGCTCGATGACGCCGATATCGTCATTGCAGTGGATGTGGTGGGAGGGCCCGAAGGTGACGGGACGACAATGCCCAGCCGCTTTGAAAGCCTGTTTGGTGCAAGCCAGCTGATGATGCAGTCGGTCATTTCGCTAAAATTGCGAATGCGCCCGCCGCACATCTTTCTGCGACCCCCGGTCAATCGTTTCAAGGTTTTGGATTTCAGGAAAGCACATGAAGTGCTTGCGGAATCCGAAGTGACGAAAGACGAACTCAAGCGGCAAATCGAAATGCAGGTGGAGCTTTACCATCGCGGCCATGGTATCGAGCCGTAGGCATTTCGCTCAATTACGAGTGAAATGCGCCTTTGGCCTTGATGCGGCGTGTGCGTCGCAATAAATGAAGGTCAACGAAAGGCTTCGCCCCATGTCCTCAGCTATTGATTCCTCAAAGCTTCTCGATCGTGCCAGCGAATTGGTCGATCTGGCCCGCCGCGCCGGTGCGGATGAGGCAGATGCCGTCATCGTTCGCTCCCGCTCGCAATCTGTCGGCGTTCGGCTCGGCAAGGTCGAAAGCACGGAATCGTCGGAAAGCGATGATTTCTCGTTGCGCGTCTTTGTTGGCAGGCGCGTTGCCAGCGTTTCGGCCAATCCCGGCTTCGACCTCAAGACACTGGCGGAACGCGCGGTCGCCATGGCCAAGGTCTCGCCTGAAGACCCCTTTGCCTGCCTTGCGGACAAGGATCGATTGGCGACTTCCTATGATGATCTGCAATTGTTCGATCCGACCGAAGTTTCGGCAGATGAGCTGCGTGAAGCGGCTCTTGCCGCCGAAGAGGCTGCGCTCAGCGTCAAGGGTGTCAGCAACTCTTCGGGTGTCGGGGCATCCAGTGGCATGGGCGGTCTCGTGCTTGTAACCTCGCACGGCTTTTCCGGTAGCTATATGGGAAGCCGTTTCGGCCGCTCCGTCAGCGTTATTGCCGGAGAAGGCACGAAGATGGAGCGCGACTACGAATATGACAGCCGCCTCTATTTCAAGGATCTCGACAATCCCGAAGACATCGGCCGACGCGCCGGTGAAAGAGCCGTCAAGCGTATCAATCCCCGTCAGGTGGACACGGGCAGCAATGTGACCGTCGTCTTCGACCCACGCATCGCGCGTGGTTTCGTTGGCAGCATTGCCGGTGCCATCAACGGTGCTTCCGTTGCCCGCAAGACCAGCTTCCTGCGTGACAAGATGGGCCAACAGGTTCTCAAACAAGGCCTTTCGATTACTGATGATCCGCAGATCGTGCGTGGCCCGTCATCCCGCCCGTTCGATGGTGAGGGTATTCGCGGCGAAAAGCTCGTCATGATCGAGGACGGCGTTCTCAAGCATTGGTTCCTGTCGACATCGACTGCCCGCGAGATTGGCCTTACGACCAATGGCCGTGGAGTGCGCGGCGGAACGGCTGTATCACCCGCATCGACCAATCTTGCGCTGGAGCCCGGCGATATCTCGCCACAGGACCTCATTGCTCAGGTGGGTAGCGGCTTCTACGTCACGGAGTTGATCGGCCATGGCGCCAATCTTCTGACGGGCGAGTATAGCTGCGGCGCAAGCGGTTTCTGGATTGAAAATGGCGAGAAGGCCTTCCCGGTTTCGGAAGTGACCATCGCATCCAATTTGAAGGACATGTTCATGCGGGTTACGCCTGCAAACGACATCGACCGCAAATATGGTGTGGCTGCGCCGACACTTGCCATTGAAGGCATGACGATCGCCGGGCGCTGATACGACCGGTCGGCGGTTGCCTTTGAACACAGGCCATGCGCATGGTCTGATGGTGGCCGCATGTGCTCATGCTTATGCGCCGCCTCTCAACGGAAGATGACAGATATGAATGTTGCCGATTGGCACTCCGATCTCGAACTCATTGTGGATGCTGCCCGTCAGGCTGGAAAAGTCGCGCTGGGTTATTTCCGCAAGGATCCGGAAGTCTGGTGGAAGAGTGGCCATTCGCCGGTGAGTGCAGCAGATTACGCTGCCAATGAATTGCTGGAACGGTTGCTGCGCACAGCGCGCCCGGACTATGGCTGGCTTTCCGAAGAGACCGATGACGATAGTGACCGGTTGACGCGGGACACGGTGTTCGTGGTGGACCCGATAGACGGCACCCGCGCCTTCATTGCCGGCAAGGATACGTGGTGTGTCAGTGTAGCGGTGGTCCATCACGGCAAGCCCGTCGCCGCAGCGCTTGTTGCGCCGGCCTATGACGAAGAATTTACCGCGCTTCCGACGGGGTCAGCCATGAAGAACGGCAAGCCTCTGGCCGTTTCGTCCAGCGGTGCCGACAAGATCAGGCTGGCAGCCTCCGAAGACGTTATCGCCAAGCTTCCCGGGAGCCTGAAGTCGCGAGTTCATCGGATCGCACATGTGCCGTCACTTGCTTACAGGCTTGCCATGGTCGCAGATGGCCGGATTGACGGGACGTTGGTCAAACCGCATTCCCATGATTGGGATCTCGCGGCGGCGGATCTCATTCTCGAGCGTGCCGGAGGAATGTTGGTCGGGCTGGATGGCAATCGTCTGGTATACAATCTACGGCAGGTCTCCCACCCTGAATTATGCGCGGCGGGCAACCTGTTGCTTCCACATTTGCTGGAGCCGTTGAACTTGTCTGACAGAGGTTGATTTTCACAGCAAAATCCCGCAGATGAAGGCTTCTCGGGCCAACAGACAATTAGAAAGAAGTGAAATATGACTGTAGCGGGCAACCAGAAACAGCTTCTGCACCTCGTATTCGGCGGCGAGCTTGAAAATCTCCAGGACGTGCAGTTTCGCGATTTGAAGGCGCTTGATATCGTCGGTATCTTCCCGGACTACGCAACCGCATTGACGGCATGGAAGTCAAAAGCCCAGCAGACTGTGGATAACGCTCACATGCGCTACTTTATAGTGCATATGCACCGTCTTCTTGAGCCAGATAGCAAATAATCGCTGCTTTCCTACTTCGTTTGTACTATACCCAGTGGGGCAAAAAGTTGTGCGGCTTCCGTAAGGTTACGCACAACATCTGGGTGCCACTCGGCTTTTCGAGAGCTCTCTTCCGTTCTGAAACAAAAAAGACGCATTTTTGTATGAAGTAGGCTCAGACATCGACCTAAGATCGTCACACGATTATTAGAAGATGCGATGTCTTAACAAGAACATAGAGCGATGCGGATGTGGCGTTTCGACGTGACGCGGTGCTCTTGTAGGGATCACAGGGGAAAGCATTGCGCGAAATGATCGAAGGCAGGGTGTCATGAACAGCCGAATCGCGCGTTTCGCCCTTTCGGGTTACAGAATTGCTGGTGTCGCGGCCTATCCCTTCGCGCGGCCCTACCTGATGTATCGCTCTGCCAAAGGCAAGGAAGACAAGCATCGCCGCCTTGAACGCTTTGGGTATTCCAGCGCCGAGCGCCCACGCGGTCCGCTCGTCTGGTTTCATGCCGCAAGCGTCGGCGAAACGCTCGCGCTCGTCCCGCTCATCCGTGAAATCCGCAAGCGGGACATACACGTTCTTCTGACCACGGGCACGGTTACATCGGCAGAACTCAGCCGCACGCGCCTTGGCGGAGACGTCATCCATCAATATGTGCCGCTCGATATCAAGATTTGCCTGAACCGTTTTCTGAACTACTGGACACCGGATGCGGCGATCACAGCTGAGTCCGAAATCTGGCCGATCACGATGATGGAGCTTGAGCGGCGGCATATCCCGCAAATCCGCGTCAATGCCCGGCTCTCGGATCGCTCCTTTGATCGCTGGCACCGCCGTTCAGAGGTCGCAGAGGCGCTTTTCAGCAAGTTGGCGCTGGTTGTGGCGCAGTCAGACGTGGACGCAGAACGATTTCGCGACCTGGGCTCCTGGCCGGTTGTCGTGTCAGGAAACCTGAAGGGCGATACCGATCCGCCGCCTTGCGACATGGCATTGCTTGAAAACTATCGCCGCCAGATTGGCGGGCGCAAGACCTGGGCTGCTATCTCCACCTTCGAAGGGGAGGAAAAGGCGGCGGGCACGGTTCACGCTGCAATCAAGTCCCGAAACGGTCAACTCACCATCATCGTGCCCCGGCATCCTGAGCGGTGCGATGAGATCGAGGCGATGTTGAAGGGCATGGATCTGGTTGTTGCCCGCAGAAGCCGCAACGACGTCATCACGCCGCAGACGGACATTTTCCTTGGTGACACGATCGGCGAAATGGGTCTTTACCTGCGGCTGACCGAACTTGCCTTCGTGGGCCGCTCGCTGATGGCGGAGGGTGGTCAGAACCCGCTGGAGCCTGCAATGCTGGGCTGCGCCGTTCTTTCCGGTGCGCATGTTCAGAATTTCCGCGAAGCCTACCAGAAGCTTTTGCGTTCCGGTGGCGGTCGCATCATCCGGGATGTCGAAATGCTGGCAAAGGCCGTGCATTATCTGCTGGTCAACGACAACGAACGTTACAAGATGATCGATGCCGGCGGCAGGGTCATACAGGACATGCGCGGTGCGCTGTCCTCAACCGTCAAGGCGCTTGAGCCTTACATCAATCCGTTGACGGTAACCGCCAAGCTTCAGCCGCGCAGTGCTGTTGGTTGACGATGGACGCGGCCGGATTGGTTAAATCGCCGGATGATATTGCGGCAATCCTGTTCGACAAGGACGGAACGCTTATCGGCTATGATGCGAGCTGGGGTCCTGTTAACCGTGAGCTTGCGGCAATTGCCGCCCGTGGCGACGCGGCACTGGCCGACCGCCTGCTTCTGGCCTGTGGAATGGACCCCGTGACCGGCCATGTCATAGCCGATAGTTTGCTGGCCGCTGGCAATACGGCCCAGATTTCTGCTGGTCTGGTTGCTGCCGGTTCGCCCTGTGACGTGGGTGAACTGACGCAACGCCTCGACCGGCTGTTTACCGATGCTGCTTCCAAATCCGTTCCAGTCACGGATCTGCAGGGGCTTTTTTCCCGCCTGAAGCAGAGAGGCTACAGGCTCGGCATCGCTTCCAGCGACAATGAGGCTTCTATACGCGAAACCGCGCGACGCTTCGGCATCGAACACAGTGTCGATTTCATCGCCGGTTACGATAGCGGCCACGGCACGAAGCCGCAGCCGGGGATGGTTTACGGATTTTGCGAGGCAATCGGTCTTACCCCGGATCGCATCGCCGTTGTCGGAGACAACAACCACGATCTGCACATGGCGCGCAATGCCAAGGCCGGTCTGGGCATCGCGGTGCTCACCGGCACGGGCACAAGGCAAAGTCTTGCGGCAGACTGTGACTATTGTTTTGACGATATAACAGGTCTCGAAAGTCTTCTTCCGC
The DNA here is from genome assembly GCF_001423445.1 of Rhizobium sp. Leaf311. Lineage (NCBI taxonomy): Bacteria > Pseudomonadati > Pseudomonadota > Alphaproteobacteria > Hyphomicrobiales > Rhizobiaceae > Rhizobium > Rhizobium sp. Leaf311. Next base: position 287,700 of record NZ_LMNZ01000004.1, read on the forward strand.
CCCGCGCTGCGCTCTAGACTATTTCCCCTCTTTGCAAAATCCTTACCTTTCTGGCAGATAGCTTCTGCTAACAAACAGGGAATAGCGGGAGTTTGTGGACGGATGGTTTCGGAAGCACCGCCATTCTGGTGGGAAAAATCCGGCTGGCAGGCCTGGGCACTGGCTCCTTTTTCCTTCGTGTATGGCAAGGTCGCCGGACGGACGATGAAAAGGGCAAAACGGGCATCCGTGCCCGTACCGGTCATCTGTATCGGCAATTTCACAGTCGGCGGTGCGGGCAAGACCCCGACCGCCATTGCAATTGCGCGCGCAGCCATTGCAATGGGGCTGACGCCGGGTTTCCTCAGCCGTGGCTATGGCGGCACACTGGACGTGACGACACGGGTCGATGTCGGGCATCACCGGTCTGTCGATGTTGGGGATGAGCCCCTTTTGCTGGCTCGTGAGGCGATAACGGTCATTTCCCGCAGGCGTGTCGAAGGCGCAAAACGTCTGGTCGAAGAGGGTGTTGACCTCATCATCATGGATGATGGCTTTCAAAGCGCGCGGTTGACACTGGACTATGCCTTGGTCGTCATCGATACCCGCAGAGGCATCGGTAATGGGCATCTCGTGCCTGGGGGACCCGTCCGGGCACCGCTGGACGAGCAGATGCGCCAACTGTCTGCAATTCTCAAGGTGGGCGATGGACCTGCGGCCGATGCGATCATTCGAACAGCAGCACGGGCGGGCAAACAGATTTACGTCTCATCCATACGTCCCCGGCCACAGGCGGATCTCAAGGCCAAACCTGTCCTCGCCTATGCGGGCATTGCAGATCCCGAGAAGTTCTATCGTACCGTCTCGTCTTTGGGCGCCGATATCGTGGTCCGTCGCTCATTCCCGGATCATCACCAGTTCAGCGATGAAGAGATTGCCGATCTGATGGAGGAGGCAGCCAAGGCCAACCTCTTGCCGGTCACAACAGCCAAGGACGCGATGCGGCTTGAGGGGCGTCATGGGCCGGCATCGGCTCTGCACCGCGCCAGCCGTGTCATCGACATCGATATGGTGTTCGATGACCCGAATGCGGCTGCGGCAATCATCGACACGGCCATGGAAAATTGCAGGCGCAGAAGGCTTCAGCAACCTTAATAGGGCCCATGGTCCGAATATGGCAGCGGCGAAGGAACAATACGACCTCAGCGCGCTTTTCCTGAAGAGTTGAGCACTTGGAGTGCTCTCCATTGCTTCAGGAGGAACACATGCCGCAGGGTACCGAAAAGAAAGTTTTCACCCCACGCGAGAGTCGCCAAGGTTTTCGGGGAAGTCCCGTTCTCATCATTCTCGTTATCAGCCTACTATTGGCAGGCGCCGTCTGGATTGTTGCCGAGACCTGGGGGGAGAGCACCGCGCCAGCGACGACAGAAACACAGTCAGCGCCTGGCCCCTCGACACCAAATGCACCGGCAGACCCCGGCCCAAGCGGCACAGGTGCTTTCGACAACAACGCCCCGTCTGGCACACAGCCAGCAACAGGCGGGACCGACAGCAATCCAAATCCAGGCCAGGCCTCGCAGCCAGCTCGACCCGCGCAGCCGGCGCAATAACAACAGCAAAAAACCGGGCATTGCCCGGTTTTTTTATGTCCGTAATGCAGAACCGGGTGGATCGCCCGGTTCTGCTATAGAGCTGTCACGCAGCTTTCTGAGCAGCAGCGTTGACCGATGTTGTCGCAAGTTTGCTCAGCGACTCATCTGTCGTGGATTCTTCGGTCAGTGTGGCGTCCAGCAACGGAACAGCCTTCGAATAGCCGAGCTTTTCTGCCCAGGCCTTCAGCGTGCCGTAACGGGTAATTTCATAATGCTCGACAGCCTGCGCGGACGAGATCAGGCCAGCGTCGAGTGCAGCGGTGCCCTTGTAGTCTTCCATGATTTCTTCGCCTTCAGCGATGATACCCTGGATTGCTTCACAGGTTTTGCCCTGTGCGCGCTTGCCGATGATTTCAAAGACTTCCTGCAGGCGTTCGATCTGGCCCTGCGTTTCTTCCTTGTGCTTCTCGAAAGCAGCTTTCAGCTTTGGGTCGGTTGCCGCGCGTGCCATTTTCGGCAAAGCTTTCAGCACCTGACGTTCGGCGTAATAGATGTCCTTCAGCGTATCGTAAAAAAGATCGTCGAGTGTCTTCTCGGCCATTGTCAGCTCCTGTTGAAAATTGTGCCGTTGCATTGCAACGCTGATCTAACCAGCCCCGTCAGCGATAGTTCCTGACGGGTTGCGCACAATGTTCAATTTACTTGAGCAGATCGTAATGTAAGGCCGATGCCGTTCAGGCACTTCTCCTCTGGTTTGGAAGCGCACCGGCCCGTTTCTCCGCCTCAAGAGAGGCTGCTGCGTCGGCATAGGGCTCCTGCCTGATAACGCTCCAGTAGCGCAGCTCATCCAGCGGAATGAATTTGCCCGTCATGGCGCAGACGACGTGTGAACCGTTTTGAACGATGCGCATATCTCCATCGAGATATTCGATCTTCGCCTCACGGCTGCCGCCGCCTTCAAATCTGTTCATCTGTCCTGTCTCCTGACGATCTCTGTTTTCTAGCTTTTTCCTTGCGAAAATGCCAGCGGTGGCGCGTGGGATTGGCTCAACTTCTGCCGAACAGCCTTTCGATATCGGAAAGCTTGAGTTCGATATAGGTGGGGCGGCCGTGGTTGCACTGGCCGGAGCCGGGTGTGTTTTCCATCTGCCGCAAAAGCGCGTTCATTTCTTCTGGCCTCATGCGACGACCCGACCTGACCGAGCCGTGGCAGGCCATGGTGGCCGCGACATATTCGAGTTTGTTGCCAAGACTGGCGGCGCTGTCCCATTCGGCAATTTCGTCCGCCAGTTGCCGCACCAGACCCTGAACGTTGACCTCGCCCAGCATGGAGGGAGTCTCGCGCACGGCGATGGCTCCGGGGCCGAAACGCTCAATGGCAAGGCCCATGCTGTCGAAGCCAGCAGCATGTTCCATCAACCGATCGCAATCCTCCTCCGGCAAATCGACAATCTCCGGAATGAGCAGAACCTGAGAGGCAGGACGCCTGGAATGGAGCGCCTTGCGAATTTCCTCAAAGACCAGCCGTTCATGGGCTGCGTGTTGGTCAACGATGACAAGGCCATCATCCGTTTGCGCCACAATATAATTGGCGTGCACCTGTGCTCTTGCCGCGCCCAAAGGGTAGCGCGCCGCATCCATGGTGGGAATGCCATCAACGGAAGGTCCAGCCTGTTCCGCACGTGCCGTCGGCATGGTGATATCGGCAAATTGCGCCTGCGCGGTTTCGCGAAGCGCCAGCTCGCCGCCGACGGACAGAGGCCGCGAAGGCGAGGTTGCTGGCGACCATGCCTGCGACGAAAAAGACCGAACGGTAGAGGGGCTGTAGCCGGGACGAAACGCGCTCATCATCTGCGCAGCACCCGTCGTTGCCGCCCGGTCTCCCTCGCGTGTAAGGGCCTGCCGCACGGCGCCGACGATCAGCCCGCGTATAAGGCCGGGATCGCGAAAACGCACGTCGGACTTGGCAGGATGGACGTTCACATCCACAAGGGCGGGATCGAGCGTGAGAGAGAGCACCGCTATGGGATAGCGGCCATGGGGAATTGTTTCGGCATAGGCACCGCGAATGGCGGACAGAAGCAGTTTGTCCTGCACCGGGCGTCCATTCACGAACATGTATTGATGCGCCGAATTCCCGCGGTTGAATGTCGGAACGCCCGCAAATCCCGTCAGGGTTACGTCCTCGCGGATGGCATCGATTTCGATGGCATTGTCCTTGAAGTCGGCACCAAGTATCTGCGCCATGCGCGCAAGGTGGTCATCACCCGTTGCCGGAAATTCCAGCGTCGACCGGTCCGTTCCCGACAGGACGAAGCGGATATGCGGGAAGGCGATGGCCATGCGTTTGACGATTTCCGTGATCGCGCCCGCTTCGGCCTTTTCCGATTTCAGAAATTTGAGGCGCGCCGGTGTGGCAAAAAACAGATCGCGCACCTCCACCGTCGTTCCCCTGTTGGAGGGAGCGGGCCGGACAGGCGACACCTTGCCGCCAGCAACCGAGATTACGGCGCCTTCGGCCGCATCCTTCTGACGGCTGGTGATCGTCAGTTTGGCGACCGAGCCGATGGAGGGCAGGGCTTCTCCGCGAAAACCCAGCGTCCGTATATCGTCCAGGTTCAGGGAAATCTTGGATGTGCAATGTCTGCGGATTGCCAATTCCAGATCGGAAGCAGACATGCCACAGCCATTGTCCGATATTCTCACGAGACCCTTGCCGCCGCCAGCGGTAGCGATTTCGATCCGGGTAGCGCCCGCATCGATCGCATTTTCAATCAATTCTTTTGCAGCACTGGATGGGCGTTCAATGACTTCGCCGGCGGCAATCTGATTGATAAGGGTTTCGGAAAGCTGTTTGATGGACATGACGCCATTTTCGAGGATTCGAGAGGTTTGCGAAAGCAAAATCCATCCAAATGGCGAAAAATGCGGGGTTGTCCCGCCAAATATTTCTTGGGCACAGCGTTAAGTGCGTCTTAAGCTAATAATTTTAGTGTGCAACCAGCTCGCAATGAATGCAGCATCATCCCGGCGCCCACCGCAGCAGGATGATTTGTGACGAAAAGCAGAGGGCGTTGCCAGGACGTGCCAGTCTGCTTCAGGTTTCACACAACATGCCCTTTATCTTCAGCCATTTTCCCCCGGCCAGAGGCCGATTTTGTGAGTGTAATTCGCTTTGAGACAGGCATGTGAGGAAGTGCAATGAATGGTGGGGCGTCGACCTGCGCAGATATGTATACTGCCATGCTCGAAGCCTTTTGCGATGCCATGTCGGTTGCCCTCATCGGCTATGATCGCGATGATCACATTGCCTTCGCCAACCGGCGAGTGCTCAGTCTTCTGCCCCTCAATGAAGCGGACATAGCCACCGGAACGCGCCTTCGCGATTTCATTGGCGCTGTCTACGATTGCCGTAGGCCGGATGTCGATGCCGTGCAGCCGCGATTGGCAGATCGTGAAGACTGGATTGCCGAACGTCTCGCCTCACACTGGAAAGAGCGGTCGGAATTTACCGAGCGCGGACTTGGCGACCGTTGGCTGCGCTTCACCCAACGACGATTGCCGTCAGGCATGGGCATCTGCGTCATTTCCGACATTTCCGAACAGAAGAAACGCGAGGACCAGTGGCGTTCCGATATTGAACGGGTGCAACTGACCGAAGAGATACTGGACACGCTGCCGCTTTCGATTTTCGTCAAGGACCGCAACGCGACCTATGTCGGCGTCAACAAGGCTGGCTGCGCCCTGCTGGAAACATCGGCAGACCTTATCCTCGGGCGCACGGTTGCCGATATTCATTCCGATCCTGTTGCCTCGCGGATCGATGCCATGGACCGCCATGTGCTGGACACCGGCAGACCAGCTATTCTGCCGGAGCGTTTAACGCGCCTGACGGGAGAGGAAATTCTCGTCATCACAAGAAAGCAGAGGGTCGGTAAACCGGGCCGATATTTTCTCGTTACGACCATGGATGATGTATCTGCCTTCGCCACCACCGGAGCGGACGGAAAACAGGTCATTTCCGGGCTGGAGCACATGTCATTCGTTCAGACGTCCTACATGGACGATGAGCACCATCAGGCTTCCCGAATTTTGCAGGGTCGCAGCATTTTGATCGTTACGCCCAATGCAAAGCTTGGCGAACAGGCGTCGAAGAAGATGAGCGCCATGGGTATCGATTGCGCAGTTGCATCGGGATACCGAGAGCAGAAAGCCTTCATGGAGTATGCCGCCTCCGCCAATGTGCGGATCGATCTCGTGGTCGTGGATATACAACTGGACGTCGCCTGCCTTGATCTGCCGCCAGTCTACGGCGTCGATGTCATGACGGTCGATGATTTTCAGCTCGAAGGCATGATCATCAGTCAGGTTACACGTCATTTCCGTCTCATTGCCCAGAATGCGATCGCTGAAAGGGCAGGGGAAGGCGTGGACATCTCCACCGGCACGGAGAAAGCGCCCCCTAAACGAGCGACCGAAGTTCTGGTCGTGGAAGACAACACGATCAACCAGATTGTCTTTTCACAAATACTCGAAAGCATGGGGTTGACCTACAAGATCGCGGCTACGGGTGCTGAGGCCCTGCGGCTTTACGAGCAGGAAAAACCGTCTTTCGTGCTGATGGATACGACACTGCCGGATTTCGATGGCTTTGAAGCGACCCGCAGGCTGCGCAAGATATCGCATCAACAGGACCGCGTCCCCGTTATTGGTGTTGTTGCGCTTGCTTTCGAGGGTGACCGACAGGCCTGCTTAGATGCGGGAATGGACGATATGCTGTTGAAACCGATCAGCCCCGACATGATAGAAGCATTACTGAAACGATACATGCCGCAGAAAAACCAGTTCAACCATGGTTGAGCCGGGAAAATATAGAAATCGGGCCCGGAAAATCGGTGGCAATTTCGCAGAGTTCCGCGATAGTGTTTTCGCAAGAATCAAACATTATTGATCAACACTGACTTCAGTTTGTTGACTAGGACATGCGCATGAAACCGCCCGAGCCAAATGCGCCACAAGTGAGCCAGCACGAGTTGCAGGCCATGGCGTATAGCGACCCTTTGACAGGGTTGGGCAACCGGTACAGGCTTCGCGACAAGATCAGAATGCTTGCCGCAGAACGTGCGACTGATCCGGCGCCGTTTACCATCGGCGTGGCGAATATAGACGGCTTCAAACCCATCAATGATCTTTTTGGCGCCGAAGCGGGCGACGAAATCCTGTGTCAGGTTGCGCATCGTCTCAAAGCCTGTGTGCCTGATGGCGCTGTCGTTACGCGTCATGATGGCGATGAATTTGCTTTCGTGCTGCCGCTGGTGTTCGAACGGCTGGGTGCCGAGCGCGTCGGCAACATGATCAAGGATGTTCTGTCCGCTCCCTATGATCTGGGCGACCGCAACGTTCGGCTATCGTCATCCTTTGGCTTTGCCATTTATCCCTTCGCGGGCGAGGAATTCGAGGATCTGCTGAAAAGTGCGGAAACTGCGCTTTATCGTTCCAAGCGTCGCGGTCGCGGGCAGATTACTGTCTATTCGCGTGAGATTGCGCAGGAGATGAAACGTGCCACGCAGCTCGAGCAGGCTCTGCGCAATGCCATCATCACCGATGCGGTGGATGTGCATTTTCAGCCTATCGTGCGGTTGCACAGTGCAACGGTGATCGGCTTCGAGGCTCTCGCGCGCTGGAACGATCCCGATCTCGGCTTCGTCTCGCCCGCCGTTTTCGTGCCGCTGGCGGAAGAGCGCGGTTTTATCGACGCTCTCTCCGAAACGCTGTTGCGCAAGGCGGCGGAAGCCGCGCTTTCATGGCCGCGAGAGCTGTTCTTGTCTTTCAACCTCTCGTCCGCGCAATTGATGGACCCGACGACGGCTGGCAACATCCTGTCCATCTTGCGGCGCGTGGGGCTCGATCCCAGAAGGCTGGAGCTTGAGATCACCGAAACCGCGGTCATGACATCGGCAGACACGGCCCAGCGCATCATCCGCGAGCTTCAGCAGGCGGGCGTAAAAATCTCGCTGGATGACTTCGGCACAGGCCAGTCAAGTCTCGGCCGCTTGAGAGATTTCTCGTTCGACAAGGTGAAGATCGATCGGGCGTTCGTATCGCGGATCAGCACCGACCGCCCGTCCGAACATATCATCAAGGCAATCGTGGCCATGTGTGATGGTCTCGATCTGGAGGTCGTAGCAGAAGGGATCGAAAACAAGTCCGAGGCCGACAAGCTGCGCAGTCTCGGCTGTGCCATGGGGCAGGGTTATTTCTACGGACGCCCGGTAGATGCCGCCGCCACCCAGCGATATCTTCAGGAAAACTACCGCGATCTGCCGACATCCGGTCTGGATTTCAGCTGACCCGGGAAAGAGCCAAAGGGCGCCTTTCCCGGGTCAGGGATCAGGCGATGTAAGCGCCATCGGCCATGCCTTTGACCTCTATGCCAAGGTCGAAGGTCGCGCCAAACATCGGATTGGCCTTGATGGTGGCCTCGTCCAGACCTTCGCAGGCTGAGGTGAGGCCAAGGCGGTTGAGGCCGCTGCCGAAAAAGACCGGACACGTGGATTGTTCCGCTGGCACAAGATATCGATCGAGATGCTTTCCATCGGCGGAGTAGCGATCAACGGCACCCATTCCCCAGCGCGCATTCCAGATATGGCCATCCGCATCGCATACGGAGCCATCGATGCCACCGTCCTCACCAGCCTGATCCACCAGTATCTTGGCTTGTCCAACCGGCAACCCGGTTGCCGGATCGAGTGGAACGGCCATCAATCTGTTGACCTTGGTATCCACATAATACCCCGTCGCTCCATCGGGAGAGAAGCAGATGGAGTTGGAAATGCTGATGTTCTCGACCAGCGTCGTCACCACGCCCCTGGCGACGTGATAGATGCCGCCTGCTCCATCTTCGGCCTTCTTGCCCATGGTGCCGATCCACAATGCACCGCAGGGATGAACGCGGCCGTCATTGGAGCGATTGCCAGGCTTGCCCGGCTCGAAATCCGCATGAAAGGAAAGTTCGCCTGTTGTCCGGTCACGGAGGAAGAGTCCATCTTCGGACGCGAGCAATTGACGCTTCTCATCGATGCGAGCGACGACGCTTGCCATGAAAGGCAGGGCATGGACCGCTTTCTGGCCGTTCGAAAGATCGAGTTCGTGAAGTTCCTTGCCGAGAATGTTCAGCCAGCAAAGCTTGCCCGTGATCGGATCGAACGCCGGTCCTTCACCGAGATGCATCTGCGTGGCATCCAGCACACTGCCTTTGAAGTCGTGTATGGTCGCCATGCCTATGCTCCAATCGCTGTTTCATAGGCCTTGACGGTCATTAGCGCGCGTTCGTGGACATCCGCGGCCGTCATGCCTGGCTTGTACAGGCTCGTGCCAAGGCCAAAGGCCGTGATGCCTGCGCTGGTGTAGTCGCCGAAATTCTTGTCCGACACGCCGCCGACAGCGGCAACCAGCGTATCCTTCGGCAGAATCGTTCTGATGGCATTGATACCCGACGGCCCGATTACGCTTGCGGGGAAGAACTTGAGGCCGGTCGCACCTGCTTTCAGCGCCAGCAGCGCCTCCGTCGGTGTCAGGACGCCGGGCATGGTAACCATGCCTTTTTCACGTGCCGTCGTGATCACCTCGACATCGACATTGGGGCTGACCATCAGCTTCCCGCCCACCGCATCAAGCCTTGCGACATCATCGATGGTCAACACCGTACCGGCGCCGATCAGGGCATCCGCCGGTGCCAGCTTCGCAGCGATTTCGATGGAGCGAAAGGCGTCCGGTGAATTGAGCGGTATTTCGATGGCGCGCAAGCCGCTTTCGAGAAGCACACTGACAATGCCTTCTGCTTCTTCCGGCTTTATACCGCGCAGAATGGCGACCAACGGATATTTCATGGGTGGAAAGGGGATACGCATCTTAAACTCCTCAGTGCCATATGGCGTTTGCGGCGGCGACAAGCCCGTTGCGAACGGCTTCATCGGCATCAATGGTAACGAAATCTATGGAAAGCGCCTCAAAAGCGGCGCTGTAAAGGGCACCAAGCGCGCCGGATGCGATCAGCACCACCTTGGCGCTCCTGGGTGCAGTGGAGTGCGCTCCGGCAATCTCCAGCCCGATCATGGTGCCCGAAAGTCTTGCCTTTGCGTCGGTGGGTGTGAGGCCATGCAACAATTGCCCGGACCGAACGGTAAACAGCCGGTTGGTCGCCATATACGGATGCGCATAGCTATCGGCCACCGCAGAACGAAACGCGGGAAGATCGCCGGTAAATGGGCTTGCGTCTGCAAGGGCGTGGGACAGGATGGAATGCTTTGAGATGACGTCGAACAATTCCCCGGTCATGAAGGTTGAAAATCCGGTGACCTTGAGCGCGTTGACGCTGACCCATTTGGAATGGGTTCCCGGCATGCAGACGAGTTGCTCGCCGGTCTTGTGGTGTTCGGACAAGGCCCCGAGCAATTGTGTTTCCTCGCCACGCATCACATCTGGCGCATCGTTCGAACGTTGCGCCAGTCCGGGCAGAATACGGATGTCATCCGTTTGGCCCTCGACGCGCACGGCAACCTTCAAGACCTCTGAAAGATCAGCCGGGACATCCACATAGCCAGCCTCCACCCAGCCCTGACGAGCGCCAGCCATGCCGCAGATAATCACGGGCAGACCGGCAGGTGCAGAGAGTGCCGCCAGATGGGAAGACAACACGTTTGCAAAACCCGTCTGCATGGCGGTCGTCATGCCTTCGCCGCTTCTGCGTTCGCCGAGGATTTCCCCGGAGGCGCTCATCAGCCAAAGCCGGAAACTGGTCGTACCCCAGTCCACAGCAACAAATGCGGCATCGGACATTACAAAAGACCTCCATCGATGATGATTGTTTGCGCCGTCATGGCGGCAGATGCGGATGAGGCAAGAAACATACAGGGGCCGACAAGGTCTTCGGCCGACAGCGCACGTTTCAGGCATTGGCGCGACACGCCCTGGGAAATGGACTCGTCCGTCAGCCAGAGCTCGCGCTGCCTTTCGGTGACGATCATGCCGGGCAAAATCGCGTTGACGCGGATGTTCTCCGGACCCAGCCTCCCGGCCAGACTTTTCGTAAGCCCGATGATGCCGGCTTTGGCCGCAGCATAGGCGGGCAGTTCGCCCATATTGAGAAGGTAGGAGATGGAGGAGAAATTGATGACCGCGGCGGCCTGGGCCTGACGCAGATAGGGCAGGGCGGCCTGAGTGACGAAAAAGACCGGCTTCAGATTGACCGCATGGTTGGCGTCCCAGTATTCGCTGGTCACCTCGTCAATATCATGCCGGTCATCCCAGGCGGCATTGTTCACCAGGACCTTGATGCCGTCCGTAGCCTGTGCCGCAGCATCAACGGCGCTCGAAAGCTGATCTGCTACGCGCAGATCGCCATGGACGAAGGTGACCGGATGACGGGCGCCGCCGCTCAAGGATCTGGCAAGCGCCTCTCCCGCCTGGATGTCGACATCGATAAAGGCGACTTTCGCGCCGCTTTCGGAAAAGGCGCGGACCAGTGAGGCTCCGATGCCGGTGGCGCCGCCGGTGATCAAGACGCCTTGATCCGCAAACTCAGGGTCGTGACTCGTCACCTGCGCCATCCCGCACTCCAGATTGAGGATTGCCTGTTCCATTATTTGGAACTATGTTTCATTAAATGGAATAGTGCACTTTCCGCTCTTGCAATGTCAAGCATGGCTGGTTGGTTGATCGAGGAAACATCATGCCATATCATGGCGAAAGAACGCAGATGAGCGGCACGGGTACGCTGGGTAAGCTTATTCACGTTCTGGAAATCGTGACCGCCTCGGCAAGGCCTCTTCGTTTCACCGATATACTGGAACGGTCCGGGCAGCCGAGAGGGACATTGCACCGGCAGCTGATGCACCTTGTAGAAGAGGGGCTGCTCGACCACACTGACGAGCAGACCTACGTAGCAGGGCTGCGACTGCTGACATTCGCATCCCAGGCCTGGAATGGTAACGATCTGCGCTCCATAGCTGCGCCGCACCTGCGCAGGCTGCAGGAACAGACAGGGGAATCCGTTCATCTGGGGGTTTTGCGAGGCACGCAGATCATTTACCTCGACAAGATAGACGGAAAACACTCTGTAAGAATGCATTCACAGATCGGCCGCGTGTCGCCAGCCTATTGCACTGGCGTAGGAAAAGCGGCCCTCTCACTGCTACCGGAAGCAGTTCTGAATACAACCGTTTCGGCCATGGAATTTCATAGCTACACCCCGCACACCATAGTTTCTCCAGCCCAGCTAAAACAGGAAGTCGAAACAATCAAAAAGAGGGGTTTTGGTTTTGATCTTGAGGAACACGAGACAGGAATACAATGCATTGCAGTACCAATAGTTGCAACCGGAAGGTCGTATAGCGCAGCTATTTCAGTAACGGGCCCAACCTATAGGCTTAGTCGCGAACGACTTGAGGGTTGGGCTGGAATTGTTTGTGAAGCAGCGGCCAATATTTCTTCGGATATACTCGTAAGGACATCTCCAAATCATGAGTGAATCCCAATAGATTTCCCATAAATGTACAATAACAATCCTCATTTTCGAAAATTGTGATTAATTATCTCATCAACTTTTGTTTGCAAAAATGTGGTAAATTGGTATCTGTTTGTGGGATATTTCTTTAGCCGACAACTTTCATTTTATAACAGCCGTAAAGACAAAAGACGATGTTGAAGTCAGATACCCCATTTTCTACGCTCCCCGGTGCGGAATCGGCGCAGGAAGTGGCCGAGCTAAAAACTCAGTTCGATATATTCAGATTCCTCAAGAAAGTGACCGAAGCTTGGGGTCTGAAGGCATTTATGGTCATCAACCTGCCTTCTCATATCGCAACGGAACTGTCTCAATTCACCGTCATTACAAACTGGCCCGCTGAACTTTTGCACCAATACGACCATGAACGGCTCCTGTCGCGCAGCAACGTTTTACGAGAGTTGAAACAGTGCTGTGTGCCCTTTCAAGTCGACCTTACCCTCGCAACACGTGGCTTTGACGCGGCTTCCACCGCTATGATCGTGGATCTTTTCAATCGCTTTGAGATGAACAGCGGTCTTTGGTGCCCGGTTCATGATGCGACAGGTCAGCGCGGCGCGGTTTCCTTCCATGGTCAGGACGTGGTCTTTTCTCCCAGGGCCATGGCCGAGATATCCTATATCGCTTCGCATGTGTTCAGCCGTCTCGCTTTCGTGCGCAGCCTTGATGCGCGCATTCCCGAAACCCTCACGGACCGCGAAATCGACTGCCTCAACTGGACCGCTGCCGGCAAGACGAGCGCGGAGATCGCTGAAATCCTCCTTTTGTCCGAGCATACCGTCAATCACTACCTCAATCGGGCTACCAAAAAGCTGAACACCGTCAATCGAACACAGGCTGTCGCCAAGGCGCTGAGAGTCGGTCTGATAAAATAGGAATATTTTCGATTTTTTGATTGTTATCTGTGCCGTCGTAAGCAATTCTTGAATGGCTTGCGGCAAGGAGATTCGTTTGTCAGCTACGAGAAGCTTCAAGGCTGGATTTTCTCCCACGGTTGATTGTGCGGTCCTTGTTGCGGCGGCTGAAAAAGGATTTGCCACGGACGAAGGTCTGTCGCTTGAACTTTCAAAGGCATCGTCTCCCCGCGAGCTGTTGGACGCGTGGGAGGACGCCGGCCTGCACGGTATGCACCTTCCTGCGGTGCTGCCGGTTGCTTCCGCGCTTGGAATGCCCGGTCTCCCCGCCGATCTCATAGCCCCATTCGTCCTTGCTACCGGCGGCGCGGTTCTTGCTGTCTCGAAGGTCGTTCATGACGATCTGGTTGAGCAAGGCATGAAAATTCCGGATCCAGGTAGCGTAGCGCGGGCGCTTGCGCGCCTGGCTTCTTCACGCGCCGAGGCAAAGCTTAAGCCGCTCATGCTCGCCGTCGAGCATGAGCTTTCCGTATCCATGTTCGAACTGCGTTACCTGCTCGACAGTGCCAGACTGCGGATCGACCGAGAGATCGTCCTTCTGGAGGTGGCACCCGCAGCCATGCCGGATATGCTTGAGAACGGCGACATCGATGGCTTCTATGTATCTGAACCCTATGGAACATCGGCGGTCCTGCGCGGCACGGCACGTATACTGACGACAAAATCGCACATCTGGCAGAATGCGCCCGAAAAGGTTCTGGCCGTCTCCCGCGATTGGGCAAGTGCCAATGCCCCGACGCTGGAAGCGCTTCTGCGCGCTCTTTATCGGGCGGGAGAGTGGTGTTCCAGCAATGCCAATATCGAGGAACTGGCAGGCATTCTGGCCGCTCCTCAATATCTGGATACTGACGGCGAACTCATCCTGCCTGCCTTGACCGGTTTCATCTCGCATTCTCCCGCGCGCATGCTGGAATGCCCTGACTTCTTTTCCACAAGCGCAGGAGCCGCCAATTTTCCCTGGCAAAGTCAGGCGCTCTGGTTTTTTGCCCAGATGCTGCGGTGGAGCGATTGTCCGGCCGAGTTTTCGGCAAACGTCAAAGCCTACGAAGCGGCCTGCGAAGCCTTCCGCCCAGATATCTTCCGCAAGGCCATCAAGCCACTCTTCGCACCCGTTCCGTCCGCCAATATGAAGCTTGAGGGCACGCTGCATCAACCTGTGCATGTCGGCGCATCACGCTCCGGGCTGATCCTTGGTCCGGATGCCTTTTTTGACGGGCGTATCTTCGATCCGGAAAAATTCGACACGGTCGGGGAAAACTGACATATCGGCACATATGTGAGCGGGTAACGGCCCGATCCTGGCAACACGTGCTCTTCTCGGCACGGTCTGCGGGCGAGAACTGTCGCAAGAATGGACATGACATGGCACAGATAGACAAGAAAGAGATTGAAAAGGCACTCGAAAGCGTCGTCTACCCTGGCAGCGATCAGAGCATCGTTGCTCTCGGCATGGTGTCGGAGATATTCATCGCTGACGGCAAAGCTTTTTTCTCTGTCACTGTTCCGGCTGAAAAAGCCAATGAGATGGAGCCGTTGCGACTGGCCGCCGAAAAAGCCGCACTGGCCGTGCCCGGCATCAAATCGGCGATGGTGGCGTTGACGGCAGATCGCAAACCCGGTTCTGCTCCGCAAAAACCGCCGGCGACTGCCGCAAAGGCGCCGCCGCAGGCGCGGACAAAGGCTGGCGTTCCAGGAATAGGCTCGATCATCGCGGTAGCGTCGGGCAAGGGCGGGGTTGGCAAATCCACCACGGCCGTCAATCTGGCATTGGGCCTCCAGACACTCGGCCTTCGTGTCGGGATTCTCGATGCCGATATTTACGGGCCTTCTCTTCCTCGCCTGTTGAAAATCTCGGGACGTCCGCAGCAGGTGGAAAACCGCATCATCCTCCCCATGGAAAATTATGGCTTGAAGGTCATGTCCATGGGCTTCCTGGTCGATGAAGAGGCGGCAATGATCTGGCGCGGGCCCATGGTTCAATCCGCCCTGATGCAGATGTTGCGCGAAGTGGCATGGGGTGAGCTCGATGTGCTTGTGCTGGACATGCCGCCGGGCACCGGCGATGCGCAGTTGACCATTGCCCAACAGGTGCCTCTGGCCGGTGCCGTCATTGTTTCCACACCGCAGGACATGGCGCTGATCGATGCCCGCAAGGGTATCACCATGTTCCGAAAGGTCGAGGTTCCACTTCTTGGCGTCATCGAAAACATGAGCTACTTCATAGCGCCGGATACAGGTGCGCGTTACGATATATTCGGTCACGGCGGTGCGCGGGCCGAGGCGGAGCGCATCGGTGTTCCGTTTCTGGGCGAAGTCCCGTTGACGATCTCCATTCGCGAGCTATCGGACGCTGGAACGCCCGTTGTCGTGTCCGAACCGGACGGTCCACAGGCAAAGATCTACCGGGATATTGCCGAGAAGGTCTGGGCCCAGGTGGGGGCGGGTTTGAGCAAACCAGCACCGCGCATCATCTTCGAATAGCGGTCTGATCGATGCGTCCTGCGCATGGCACTCTGTCTTTTCCACAACTTGACATTGCTCGTGGCGCCAGCCGGAACCACGCGAGGTGTCGGTTTCGAGCCGGGCAAGCGGGAAAAACGCGCTGGAGTATCGATTTAAGCCGCTGAATTTCAATCGTTAATTCCTCATTTTCTGAATCGTCATGCGAACGCTGTCGCACATACAGCAGCTCGGTCGCGGCAGTTGGTTGTCAGGCTGGAAGAGCATCCTGTGAAAAATAGCCCTTGATTATTGCGGGCATTCGGAGCATAGCCCTGCGCCGTTTGATCCGCCGTCCATCCGGGCGTTTGCGGAAGCCACACATGATGTGTTAGAGCAGCCTTCCGACCTTTGTCGGTGTGCTGACCGGAGAAACTGATTGATCAAAGCCTATCGCTCGAATTGCGAGGCAATCAGCCTGTCGGCGGACCTATCGGCCCCGCAGATTTCGGACGATATTGTCTGGATCGATCTCGTGAATCCCGAACGATCCGAGGAGCTCTTCGTCGAGAAGCTGCTCGGTGTCGAATTGCCCACCCGCGAAGATCTGAAAGATATCGAGCCATCCAGCCGACTTTATGTCGAAGACGGAAATGTCTTCATGACGGGATCGCTGGTCTGGAACGCAGATTCCCGCGATCCGCGTTTGACGGATGTCGCCTTCGTTCTGGCGGGCCGGCGGCTTGTCACCATTCGCTATGCCGAGCCGAAATCCTTCAATCTCTTTATCGGCGCCATCTCGCGTGTTCCGAACGAAATGCGCAGCGGCACGTCGCTGTTGTTGAAGCTTCTGGAGACGATCGTCGACCGGACAGCGGAGATACTGGAGACCTCGGTTGTGCGCATCGATGATGTTGCAGCCGGAATCTTCGGAGAGCAGGCGCGCAGCAAGCGCAAGGCGCCCCGCTATCTCGAAGATAAGATCGCAGATATCTCGGCCTATCACCGGCTGATATCCAAGGTGCGCGACAGCCTTGCATCTCTTGCGCGCCTGCAATCCTTTCTGCAAGCCACGCCAAATGTGCAGCAGGACAAGGAAAACAAGGAAACGGGTCGCTCCATCGGACGGGACATACAGTCGCTTTCCGAACACGCCTCCTTCATTTCCGGCAATCTTACCTTTTTGCTGGACGCTGCTCTGGGCATCATCAATGTCGAGCAGAACGCCATCATCAAGATTTTTTCCATTGCGTCGGTGGTCTTTCTGCCGCCCACGCTTGTGGCATCCGTCTACGGAATGAACTTCAACGTCATGCCGGAACTGCAATGGTCCTACGGGTATCCATTGGCGGTCTTCGTCATGCTCGTCTCAGCCATCATTCCGTTCATCTTTTTCCGCTGGAAGGGCTGGCTTTAACCGGTCAGGATAAACATGTCTCATGCCTTGGATAAGGAAAGCCTCGAGAAACCGGACACGGACGACCGTCGTCTGAAGGGGCTGTTTCCGGCAATGCTCGGTTCCATCGGCGTCGTCTATGGCGACATCGGCACCAGCCCGCTCTACGCTTTCCGCGAAGCCTTGAAGCCGATTTCCCATGATGGCGTGACCGAGTCGGAGGTCATCGGGCTCATCTCCCTGATGATCTGGGCTCTCACCATCATCGTCACGATCAAATACATCTGTTTCCTTCTTCGGGCAGACAATGATGGCGAGGGCGGCACTCTTTCCCTTCTTGCCCTGTTGATGAAGACGGCGGGCGCAAAGCGCGGCGTTCTCATCATGCTGGGTCTGATCGGTGCAGCACTGTTTTTGGGCGATGCAATGATCACGCCCGCTCTTTCCGTCCTTTCGGCAGTCGAAGGCTTGAAGCTTGTAACGCCGCAGATGGATGAATTCATCATACCCATATCCGTGGGTATCATGGTGGCATTGTTCGCCATCCAGTCGCACGGCACCGAAACGGTGGCAAAGTTCTTCGGCCCGATTACCGCAGTCTGGTTCATCGTCATGGGCCTCGTCGGCCTCATGCACATTTCGGACGACTACAGCATTCTCTATGCGTTCAATCCGTGGCACGCCGTGGAATTCCTGCTTGCCGAAGGTTTCTACGGTATCGTTGTTCTCGGTGCCGTGTTCCTGACGATTACCGGAGCGGAGGCGCTATACGCCGACCTCGGCCACTTTGGCCGCAGACCGATCCAGTGGGCGTGGTTCGTCCTGGTGTTTCCTGCGCTGACACTGAATTATCTGGGGCAGGGTGCACTCGTGCTCAAATACCCGGAGGCGATGGCCAACCCGTTTTACCTCATGTTTCCGCAGTGGGCGCTGCTGCCGGCGGTCATTCTGGCAACGGCTGCAACCATCATTGCCAGCCAGGCCGTCATCACCGGTGCATTCTCGCTCGTCAGACAAGCCATCCATCTTGGCTATCTGCCGCGCATGGAAATTCTCTTCACGTCCGAAACCAATACAGGGCAGATCTACCTTCCGTCCGTCAACACCATCCTTCTGTTCGGTGTCGTGGCGTTAGTACTGACGTTCAAGAGCTCTGATGCTCTGGCGACCGCCTATGGCATTTCCGTAACCGGTGCCATGGTCGTAACCAGCCTCCTGTTCTTCCAGTTCGCCAGAACGCATTGGAAGTGGTCGGTTTCGCTGGCCATGCTTGTCATCTTCCCCTTCATCTCGCTGGAGCTGATATTCCTCGGCGCCAACCTGCTGAAAATTCATGATGGTGGCTATGTTCCGGTTCTTCTGGCCCTGGCCTTCGTTGTCATCATGACCACATGGCAGCGCGGTTCCAAGATCCTGTTCGCCAAGACGCGTCGCACGGACATACCGCTGAAGGCTTTCGTGGCATCCGTTGAGAAGGAAAGCTCCCACGCGCCGGTTCGCATTCCCGGCACGGCGATCTTCCTGACCGGCGATCCGGAAACAGCACCTGCGGCCCTGTTGCACAATCTCAAGCATAATCACGTTCTGCACGACAAGAATGTGATTTTGACGATCCGTACGGAAGACACGCCGCGCGTTCACCCCGACAAACGTTACACGATCACCAAGATCAGCGAGCGCTTCGTGGTCGTGGAACTGCATTTCGGGTTCATGGAAACGCAGAACGTCACGCAGGCGCTCGGCTATCTGCGCCGCACGGGGTACAAGTTCGACATCATGTCGACCTCGTTCTATCTCGGCCGCCGCAAACTCGTGCCGGATCCAAAATCTGGAATGCCCGGCTGGCAGAACCGTCTGTTCATCGGGCTGGCCGAAACGGCGGCGGATCCCTCCGATTACTTCCGCCTTCCGGCAAACCGCGTGGTGGAACTGGGCTCCCACGTCGTGATCTGACGCTGGAACCGAAGCGATGAAATCAAGCGCCATCCCGGTAACGGATGGCGCTTTTTACATGCGCGCATACTAAAATGATCGCCGTCGCCGCCAGCTCGTTAACCAAGCATCAAGGTTAATGAGAGATTATCCGGAGCCGTAGCAGTGAGTTGCGTCTTGTGTCCGGAGTGATGGTTTTGCGTTCAAGAAAAGTATCGCGTCGCGGGTCTTTGTTCTCGTTTGAGAAATGGACATCGCCTGTCGTCTTCGGCCTTGCCGCCTGGCTTGCATTTCCCTCTCTCGCCGCACGCGCCGACCTTGCATCGCTTCTGGCGGGGCTTGATGCCGGTGGCGAACAATGGCGCATGGTTCTCACCAACTCCCCGGCGGGTTCGGTCCACCAGGCGTCTCTCGCATTTGATCAGGCATCTCCGGATTCGGCATTGACCGGCGGTGGCATGATTACGCCTGATGGCAAGAAGGTGTCCTTTGTCACCGGCAAGAGCGGCAAGGAAACCACGCCGGACAGCGACCGTGTTAACCGGGCCGCCAAGAAGGGCAGGGTGGTTTCCACGGAAATCATGCAGCCGCCGAAATCCTTTACCGCAGGTTCCGTTCTGCAACGCACCAGTATGCTCGATATCGAGCCGCTCAAGCGCAAGGACCGGACGGCCTTCGTCAAGCAGAAGAAGAGCAAGGACATTGAACTCGCCTCCTTCTATTTTCGTCGCGATGAGGCGAAGAAGGAAAAGAGCGTTTCCCCCATGGTGGCGGAGCTGATTACAAACCGCACGGCCGATGTGCTGGCGACGGCCTATGCGCCTCCCGAACCGGACTTCGCCCGGGAATCGCCCTTTGACGCCATTTTGAAGAAGCCGGATGCGGGTCGTTTCATTCCGCAGATATCTCCCGACGATCATGCCTGGGCGGCAACGCCCCTGCCAGCGGAAGTCTTTTCGGCCGCCGAGCAGCAGTGTCTTGCTTCGGGCATCTATTTCGAAGCGCGCGGCGAATCGGTCAAGGGACAGGCCGCTGTTGCACAGGTCATTCTCAACCGCGTGCGCAATCCGTCCTACCCAAAGACCATCTGCGGTGTCGTCTACCAGAACAAGGACTGGCGCAATCGCTGCCAGTTCTCATTTGCCTGTGACAATATAAGAGACCGCGTCAATTCGGAGCGTCACTGGAAAATGGCCCGTGAAGTGGCCATGGCAACGACGGCCGGAAAGATCTGGCTGAACGAAGTGGGCTCCGCGACGCATTATCATGCGGTCTATGTTCGCCCGGCCTGGGGCAAAAGCATGAAAAAAGTCGGAAGAATCGGTCTGCACGTCTTCTACCGCACCTATGGCGGCGGCTGGAGCTGATCTGCCGGGCTTTTTCCCGGGATAAACGTGTCAAAAATGCCGATTCCGGACACTCACATCACGCGAAAACTGCGCAAATCGCGCAAGTGCATGAATTTCATACACAATTTTGTAATATGGGAAGCGCGGTCAGTGCCTTGACTAGCGAAGTCCCTAAAACTATGTTGCGCGCGACTTCAGAGCGGGCTGGAACAGGCTTGAAGCCCTGCCGTTTACAACTCCGAGGGGTTCTGGCAACACCGGAACGGAGAAGAAAGGCGGGTTTTGAAAATGACTGGCAACCGTAACGATAGTCTGGATGAGCGCCGCAAACGCCTTGCCGACGAATTGGCCAAGGTGAAAGCGGAGGACGACGCGGAAGCAAGGACTGAGCAGAATGCTGCTGAAAGCCGGAAAGGCTTTGCAATGGCGATCAAGCTCTCTTCTGAGTTTATCTCCGCGGTCATCGTCGGTGCGATGCTGGGTTATCTTCTGGACCATTTTGCTGGCACGTCGCCTTGGGGGATGATCGTTCTTCTTCTTCTGGGTTTCTGTGCAGGCGTGTTGAATGTACTGCGTTCCGCAGGAGTGGTGGCCAAGCCGCCGCTCATGGAAGGCGGGTTGGGACAAGACAAGGGTGGGAAGAAAGGCGAGTGATCGCTCCTTTCCATAGACGTTAAGTGCCGCTGCGAGCGGCAACAGGCTAAGAGGGCACACGGTGGCAAACGATCCGACCCATCAGTTTATGGTAACGCCGATCATCCCGATTGAGATCGGTGGCGTCGATTTCTCGTTCACCAATGCGTCTCTTTTCATGGTCGCAACGGTAGCTGCTGCATCAGGCTTTCTGTATTTCGCAACGTCGAACAGGGGCTTGATCCCGACGCGTATGCAGTCCGTGGCGGAAATGTCCTATGAATTCATCGCCTCGATGCTGCGCGAAGGTGCGGGCAAAAAGGGCATGGTGTTCTTCCCCTTCGTGTTTTCGCTGTTCATGTTCGTTCTGACAGCCAACCTGCTTGGCATGTTCCCGTACTTCTTCACGGTCACCAGCCAGATCATCGTGACATTTGCGCTGTCGTGCCTCGTTATCGGAACCGTCGTCGTCTACGGCTTCTACAAGCACGGTCTTCATTTCCTTGGAATCTTCGCGCCATCAGGTGTGCCGGCGGTGCTGTTGCCGCTCGTGTCGTCCATTGAAATCATCTCCTTCCTTTCGCGTCCGATCAGCCTTTCCGTTCGTCTCTTCGCGAACATGCTTGCCGGTCACATCACGCTGAAGGTTTTCTCGGGCTTCGTCGCTTCCATGGGTGCTCTTGGCGCACTTGGTATCGGTGGCGCAATCCTGCCACTCATCATGACGGTCGCAATGACCGGTCTGGAATTTCTCGTCGCCTTCCTGCAGGCATACGTCTTCGCGGTACTGACTTGCATGTACCTGAACGACGCCGTGCATGGCGGTCACTGAGAAGTAAAGTCGCTGGCCCCGATACACGGGTGTCAAAAATAGCCGCAACAACCCATTCTAAGGAGCTTAACATGGAAGCGGAAGCAGCAAAGTACATCGGCGCAGGTCTCGCATGCCTCGGCATGGCTGGTACGTCCCTCGCTCTCGGCCGTATCTTCGGCGATTTCTTGTCGGGCGCACTGCGCAACCCGTCTGCCGCTGACAGCCAGTTCGGCCGTCTGGTATTCGGCTTCGCCGTTACGGAAGCTCTGGGCATCTTCTCGCTGCTCGTAGCTCTCCTTCTCCTGTTCGCTGTCTAATTTCGGCATCAGGTATGGATCACGGCTCGCTCTGGCGTGCCGTGATCCTTCGCATTTGCACTACCCCTGGAGGTGAGCATGTTCGTGACCGAGGCTTTGGCCCAGTCAGCACCGGCGACAAGTGAAACGAATACCGGAACTCCGGCTGTCGGTCAGACCGCTCCGGAAGCAACGCATACGGAAACCGGAGTGGCGCACGACGCCGGTCACGAATCCGCAGTGTTCCCGCCGTTCGATCAGTCCACTTACGCATCCCAGCTTCTTTGGCTGGCCATTACGTTCGGCCTGTTCTACGTGCTCATGAAGAAGGTCATCGTGCCGCGCGTAGGCGGTATTCTCGAAGACCGTCACGGCCGTATCGCACAGGACCTCGATGAAGCAGCCCGGCTGAAGGCCGAGGCAGATGCCGCTATCGAAACCTATGAAAAAGAATTGAGCGCTGCTCGCGCAAAGGCCGGCTCGATCGCAGCTGCCGCTCGCGAAGCCGCAAAGACCAAGGCGGATGCGGATCGCGCAGCGATCGAGGCAGAGCTGGCTGAGAAGCTGGCTGCCGCAGAAGCTCGCATTACCAGCATCAAGGAGCAGGCGTTTGCCGACGTCGGTACGATTGCTGAAGAAACCGCGACTGCCATTGTCGATCAGCTGATCGGCACCAAGGTCAAGGATACGGATGCAAAGGCAGCCGTGGTTGCTGCTGCCGCAGCGAAGGAGGCTTGATATGGCGTTTGATGCAACATTTTTCGCACTCGTCGGTCTTATCCTTTTCTTCGTTCTGATCGCTTACCTCAAGGTTCCGGGTATGCTGGCAAGCTCGCTCGATGAGCGCGCTGGAAACATCAAGGAAGAGCTGGCGGAAGCCAAGCGCCTGCGCGAAGAGGCTCAGCATCTGCTGGCTGAATATCAGCGCAAGCGTAAGGAAGCCGAAGCCGACGCAGCAAACATCATCGCTGCTGCCGAACGCGAAGCTGCCGCATTGACGGCAGAAGCCAAGCTCAAGACGGAAGAATTTGTGGCACGCCGCAACGCGCTTTCCGAACAGAAGATATTGCAGGCCGAGACCGATGCCATCGGCGCCGTCCGTTCTGCCGCAGTTGATCTGGCCATCGCCGCTTCCGAGAAGTTGATTGCCGAGAAGATGACCGCTGCCTCTAAGGCAAAGCTCTTCAAGACGGCTGTCGGTGACGTCAAGACGCGCCTCAACTGATCTAGCGGTAAGCCACACTCTGTCTGGTCTTCAAACCACAAACCCTCTCCGAGACATCGGGGAGGGTTTTTCTTTGCGCAAGAGCGTCCCTTCCCACGAGGTGACGCTCCAGTTCATCGCCACCTTGAGAGTTCAGGACAACCCACACCCAGTAATACGTCCCGTGTTTAGCCGACGCTGAAGAAAGACATGGATATCGTCTTGTATAGCTGAGCAGAACGGACGTCATGACGGGTCGGGTCGAAGACAAGTGCTCCAGGGAAAAAGTCCAATAAAGAAAATTTAATAAAATTCAAATATTAATCGATGCAAGTATCAGACTATGCAGGGAGAAGCGCCATCCTTCAATGGTTTGAATGGGGAGCGACCGTGGATAAGTTTGCTGACAAATTTAGACGTAAATCTATTTCCTGGAGTACTTCTCCGGATTTGACAGTTTGAGGACTTTCCAATGAAGATATCAATCGGCGTCGTCTTGGCCGGGCTCTCCGGTGTCATGTTACTTGTCGCTGGCGTTCAGGGGATCGCATCGATCTCCTCTCTGAACAATATCCGAGGCGGTATCGGAACGATTGTCGAAGATCGCGTCCCGGCCTTCATTCTTCTTGGTGAGATTAATGCCACCGTTGGCGACGTCCGCAATGCCCAGAGCTCGATTGTGAGTTCTCCGGCAGAGGCGCGCCCACAGTTCGAGGCTCAGATGCAAACGGCGAGGCTCTCCCTCGAGAAGGGATTTGCCGAATACCAGAATTATCTCGTTGATGAAGCCGACAAGAAGTTTTTCATGTCCTTCCTCGAGAAATGGAAACTGTCGGAAGGTCGCTGGGACAGCGTCAAGGCGTTGCTGAACGAGGGCAAGAGTGAAGAAGCTCGATCCACATTCGTTGGGGAGGCTCTCAAATTCTACACCGACGCAAAGACGGCGCTTCAAGGCGCAGTGGATGACATGGAAAGCGACGTGCGAGAAGAGGGCGCCACCACTGTAGGGATCGCCCGTTCCGCCACTATCCTCAATTATGTCTCCCTTTGTTTCGCTCTCGCCATTGGGGTCGGGGCAACTCTTTTCGGCAACTTCCATCTGGCAAGACCTCTCGCCCGGATGACCGGCGTGATGCGCCGTCTGTCGGATGGTGAAACGGATATCACCATTCCCGCTCAAGGCCGGAAGGACGAAATTGGCTCGATGGCTGAGGCGGTCGAAGTTTTCCGGCAGGGTGCAATCGAGAAAAGGCGTCTGGAAGCCGAGGGTGAAAGCCTTCGTCAGCAGGCCGAGGCCGAAAGACTTGTCATGCAGCAGAAAGCGGAAGCCGACGCGCAGGAAAGGCTTCAGGTCGCAACGTCTGGCCTGGCGGCTGGCCTGAAGCGCCTGGCGGACGGCGACCTCTCATTCCAGATCAACGAGATATTTGCGCCAGACTTTGAGCAATTGCGTCATGATTTCAATCGCTCCGTGAAGCAGTTGGGAACGACGCTGTCAGAAGTTCAGCATTCCATTGCGACAATGAACAGCGGCACCCGCGAAATTGCCAAGGCGTCCGTTGACCTGTCGAAGCGTACGGAGCAACAGGCCGCTACTCTGGAGGAGACAGCTGCCGCGCTTGACGAAATAACAGTCAATGTCGGCAACTCGGCCCGACGGGTCAACGAAGCGCGCGGGGCCGCAACCGAGGCGAACCGTGCTGCAAAGTTCTCAGAGGACGTGGTTGCTACCGCAATCGATGCGATGCAGCGAATCGAAAACTCCTCGGGGCAAATTTCCAGCATCATCGTCGTGATCGACGAGATTGCGTTTCAGACCAATCTTCTCGCGCTGAATGCCGGAGTTGAAGCAGCACGGGCCGGCGAAGCGGGCAAAGGCTTTGCTGTCGTGGCGCAGGAAGTCCGAGAACTGGCGCAGCGCTCGGCCAAGGCTGCGAAGGAAATCAAGGAGCTTATCAGCAAGTCGTCCATCGAGGTGGAAAACGGGGTGTCACTCGTCCGCCAGACCGGCGACGCGCTAAAGACCATTGAACGTCATGTTACCGTTATGAACGACCATATGGGCGCCATTGCCTCGTCGGCGCATGAGCAGGCAAATGGGCTCGCCGAAGTGAACACGGCCGTCAACCAGATGGATCAGACGACACAGCAGAACGCCGCCATGGTCGAGGAAACAACGTCGGCCACGTCTGCCCTCGCGAGCGAGAGCGACAGGTTACGGGAGTTGTTGCAGCATTTCCAACTCGCCTCGCAAACATCGAACGGATACGAAAACAGGTCCTACGAGTTGCGTCGCGCCGGCTGAGTGCATCCTTTTCACACGCGGCGTATGGGACGGAAACTCATGCGGTGAAGCGGGCATGGGCCATGTGCCTCGATGGCTCGCAAATGGGTTGGCGTGCCATACCCGGCGTGGGCTTCAAAGCCATAGGCCGTGTGGATCGCACCTGCCTTTTCCATCATCCGGTCGCGCGTGACTTTGGCGACGATGGATGCGGCCGCAATCGATAAAGAGCGCGAATCACCCTTTATGACGGCCTTGCCTTCACAGGACAGGTTGGGTGGAACGTCGCGCCCATCCGCCAAGATCAGCGCGGGCGCTATCTCCAGACCAAGGACGGCGCGCCGCATGGCATCGAGGCTGGCACGCAGGATATTCATCTGGTCGATCAGGACAGGTCCTGAGGATGCGATGGAGACAATGGAGCTCTGGAGGATCTGGCCAAACAGAACTTCCCGGCGCGCCTTCGAGAGCTTTTTCGAATCATCAAGACCGGCGGGGATGTTATCGGGATCGAGAATGACCGCTGCAGCAACGACCGGTCCAGCAAGCGGGCCTCTTCCTGCCTCATCCGTGCCGGCGACAGGCCATTGCCCGCGCTTTCTTGCCTCCAGTTCCATGCTGAAATCCGGGCCGGTGTCGATGATCTCGAAGAGGGCAGGAGAATCGGATGCTGTGCGTTGTTTCATGCGGCGAAACTGGCACAGGCAACCGATCTCCTGCAAGCCCCCGGTCGCAGGGTAAATGCAGCAGCCAAAGGGGGGCGGAAGGCTGATGCGGGAGGCTCGATAAACCTCCGGGCTTTTCCAAGCGGAGAAAAGCAGAACCCTTGCGAGGCGGCAGATGCCGGGGGCAAACCCATAGCGCAGGGCAAAGACACTATGGGTATTCTGTGCATCCACTCGTCAGCCTGTCAGGCTAGCGAGAGGAGATGAGGCTTGGCTCAAAGCAAGGACAGCTGAACGCCAGCACCGCCAGGAGCAATGAACAGATCGTCGCGCAGTTGTATGCCACGGCGGATCAGCCCAAGACGCTTTGTCGTCATCTCGAAGCGGCGACCGATCTGCCACGCATAGGGCCCGGCTCCCTTCATCCGTTTTCCAAACTCGGCATCGTAATCCTTGCCGTCTCGCATCGAGCGAACCAGCGACATGACGTGCTGATAGCGATGAGGATAATTGCGCAACAGCCACTCGCGAAACAGCGGGCTGACTTCAAGCGGCAATCGCAGCAAGACATAGGATGCTTCCGTCGCGCCAGCGGCCTTTCCGGCCTCCAGAACCCGTTCGATCTCGTGGTCGTTCAAGGCGGGAATGACCGGTGCCATCATGACAGCCGTTGGAATGCCCGCTTCCGTCAATGTCTTTATTGCTTCCAGCCGCTTGGTGGGTGTGGATGCGCGAGGTTCCATGCTGCGCGCCAGCTTCCGGTCCAGCGTCGTGACCGAAATGCCGACCTTCACCAGCCCCTTGGCGGCCATGGGCGCCAGAATATCGATGTCGCGGGTAATCAACCCGGACTTGGTGACGATAGCGACCGGATGTTCCGCTTTTGCCAGCACTTCAAGAATTTGACGCATGATGCGCCACTCCCGCTCAATCGGCTGGTAAGGGTCGGTGTTCGTGCCGATTGCGATGACCCGGGCCTTGTAGCCGGGCTTGGCGAGCTCTCTCTCCAGAAGCTTGGCGGCATCGGGCTTCGCAAACAGCTTTGCCTCGAAGTCCAGACCCGCGGACAGGCCCATATAGCTGTGGCTCGGTCTTGCAAAGCAATAGATGCAGCCATGCTCACAACCCCGATAGGGATTGATGGACCGATCAAACGGAATATCGGGTGACTCGTTGCGCGTAATGATGCTGCGCGGCTTTTCGACCTGTACTTCAGTGCGAAATTCCGGCAGTTCTTCGATGATCTGCCAGCCATCATCCACAGGTTCATGCTGCAAGGCTTCGAAACGACCGCCGGGGTTGATGCCCGCGCCACGTCCGCGCCTGCGATCGATCTCGATCCGCAGACCAGATGCATCAGCCAAAGCATTGGCAATATCCTGGCTATGACCCGGCTGGAATGCAGCCTGCCCCGAAAGCACATGTTGTCTCATCTGGATGCTCCTGACCGGCAATTGCCAGCATGTTGGATGACCAGATTCTTAAACGAAGGATGAGAACAATACAAGAACAAAATGCGGAAACGCGTGATAGCTATTTCTTTTGCATTGCGATAGAAATTTATAGAAGAAATTTCATAGGTTTACTGACGACGAGATGCTGACAGTCATAATGGAATGCCGTGACCAGGAGCCTGAGCTTGCTCACACGCTTTCAACGCTCGTATCGGGAGCGGTGGAGGGGCTCATCAGCGATGTCATCGTGCTCGATCACGCGTCCAGCGATGGCTCATCCCGGGTGGCGGAAGCTGCGGGTTGCCGCTTTCATACGGAATGGGACATTTGCGATATCGTGGCATCTGCACGCGGTGAGTGGATCCTGATCATGGAGCCGGGCAGTCGTCCCCAGAGCGGTTGGATCGAGGATATTCTCGAATATACCTCTCTCAACACGCAAGCGGCGCGGTTTTCGCCGTCCCGCCATTACAAGCCATCTTTCCTTTCGCGACTTAGCCGACGCCAGCCGCCGCTGGAATATGGCTTGCTGCTCGGAAAGCAGCACGCCCTGTCCGCCGCAAGGCCCGGTATGCCGCTGTCCGACTTCACAAAAGCGCAGAAGAGCAGGCGGCTGAGTGCCGAGCTTATTCCCGCACGCGTGCTGCGGGCTGCCCGGTAAGCGCTCAGGACTTTCCGCGTTTCAGATGCTCATCAAGGCGGGGCATGATTTCCACGAAATTGCAGGGCATGTGGCGATAATCCAGCTGCGGCTTGAGGATGCCATCCCAGGCGTCCCGGCAGGCGCCGGGAGAGCCGGGCAGCACGAAGACGAAGGTCTGATTGCAAAGGCCAGCCGTCGCGCGGGATTGGATTGTCGACGTGCCGATCTTATCCTCCGAGATACGGTGAAAGACCACAGAGAAACCATCCATCCGCTTGTCAAACAACGGTTCCAGTGCCTCCGGCGTCACATCACGGCCGGTAAAGCCGGTGCCACCCGTTGTAATCACCACATCGACTTCGTCGGACAGGGTCCAGTTGCGCACCTGCTCCTGAATGGCGGCCTTGTCGTCGGGGACGATGGCGCGATCTACCAGCAGGTGACCGGCCTCGGAGATGCGGGCGCAAAGCGTTTGGCCAGATTTGTCATCTTCCAGCGTTCGCGTGTCTGACACCGTCAGGACCGCAATGCCGACCGGGATAAAGGGTCTTTCTGCACTCATGTCAAATTCCGCCTATGGTTTTCGTTGCCTGAACATACCAGCCGGGGTGCTGGTGGCGAAGCTGGGCAGCCGCCGCGCTGGCATCATCCATCGCCGGGTATATACCAAAGCATGTCGCACCCGAGCCCGACATGCGCACAAGCTGCGCACCCGTGCCAGTCAGCAAATCGGAGATCTCGGTAATCTCCGCCAGAATGGCGCGGGCAGGGGGTTCAAGATCATTGCGATTTTGCGCGATGAAATCGATCCAGCTGCTGTGGCCGCGCGGCTTCAGTGACGGATTTTGCTTGCTGACAAGACTTCTGAACACGTCCGGTGTCGAAACGCCCTTCAGCGGGTTGACCAGAACGAGCGCCATGACCGGCATATCCGCAAGAAAGGTGATGGTTTCGCCAATGCCGCTGGCAATCAGTGGTCGACTGGCCAGACACATGGGCACATCCGCTCCAAGCGAAAGTGCAATCCGTTGAAGCGTCCCATCATCCGGCTTCAAATCCCAGTGACGGCAAAGAGCGCGAAGAGTAGCCGCAGCATCGGCAGATCCGCCGCCGATGCCCGAGGCGACCGGAAGGTTCTTTTCAAGTTGAATGGCAACCGGGCCGGCATATTGCGGCAAAGCCGTCCGCAGAAGGTCGCGTGCTTTCAGAACAAGATTACCGCTTTCGTTTCCCTGCTGAAGGAGCTCGGAAAAGGGTCCGCAGATGCGGAAACTGTCCCCTGCGGCATCGCGAATGCGGATCACGTCACCGACCTCGGTGAAGGTCACGAGCGATTCGAGCAGATGATATCCGTCTGCTCTTTGACCCGTAACATGAAGCGCGAGGTTGATTTTGGCGGGAGCGGCCTCGATGGTCTCGGTCGCTCCGGCATGTTCACTCGACAACATTGTGGCTCAAGATTTCTTGTCCGGCGCGGGAGCAGGCGCAACGGGCTGAGGCTGCCCCTGATCCTTCTTGGCGGTATTCTGCGCGTCCTTTTCCAGAGGCGGCAGGCCGTTGGCAATCTTTTCCTTCACCTTGGCCTTGTCCACATCATCGCTTTCGCCAATGAGGGCACGGTTCCACTGGTAGACGGCTTCGATTTTGCGACCGACACGCCAATAGGCGTCACCCAGGTGGTCGTTGATGGTAGGGTCTCCGGCGCGCAATTCAATGGCGCGTTCCAGTTCCGTCACCGCCTCATCGAAAGCGCCCAGTCGATAATGCGCCCAGCCCAGCGAATCGACGATGTAACCATCATTGGGACGAAGTTCGACAGCGCGGCGGATCATGTCGATCCCCTGCTCGAGGTTCATGTTCTTGTCGACCCAGGAATAGCCCAGATAATTCAGCACCTGCGGCTGCTCGGGATTGAGTTCCAGCGCGCGCTTGAAGTCGGGCTCGGCCTTGTCCCACTGCTTCAGCCGCTCATAGGCAATCCCGCGCTGGAAAAAGATCGTCCAGTCGCTCTTCTTCGGCACGGCCCCGATAATCTCAACCGCCTTGTCGTAATTGGCGGCCATAGCCTGATAATCCTTGGCATCGGACAAAACCGACCCATAGGCGAGATAGGAGCGGATATCCGAAGGGTCGGACTCAAGCAGCGACTTGAGGTGTGTCCGTGCTTCCGCAACCTTGTCGGTCTGTGCCAGCGTCAGGCCAAGCTGCAATTCCGAAATGCGATGCATTGGCGAGTCAGCCGGGACTTCTCGGTAAAAGGCAATGGCACGCTCTGGCTGCTTCTGCGCTTCGGCCAGGCCGCCAAGGAGAATGAGCGTATCGGCACTTTTCGGATCCAGCGCGCGCGACGTCTGCAGGTAAAGCGTAACGATTTCCTCGGCGCCTTCGCGGTTGAGAGCCCCGGCAATGGAGAACATTACGGCGGCAGCGCCGTCCACAGGGGTCTGCACCTGCTGTTCGGGCTTATCGCCGCGTTCAATGCTTTGGCGCAGCGCCTTCAAGGGTGCGTAATTGGGCGCAAAAGTATCGCCCACGGCAATGGTGTCGAGCGCCTTCTGCTTGTTGCCTGCCTTTGCTTCCAGCCGGGCCAACGCCATGACCGCACGCATATAGGTGTCGGTTGCTGTCGCACCACCTTCGCGGTCGGTCACCGCATCATTGAGGCTCTTGCGGGCAGCGTCGATATTGCCGGAGACGAGCGCGATGGCGCCGGCATTGTATTTCTGGAAAATCGAGAACCAGCCCGGTCCCTTCATGCCGTTGACGAGGGCCAGCGCTTCCTTGTTCTTGCCAGCACCGGCGCGCGCCCATGCCGTCAAAAGCGTGTTGACCATACGGTCGAGATCGTTCGGACCGCTATATTTGAGGATTTTTTCGGCGTCAGAGAACTTCTTGTCCTTGATGGCGGCCAAGGCGCGAACAATGGTCGTTACGCGCTCGACAGACGAATCATCCTTCAAGGAGTCGGCAATCTTTGCACCGGCGTCGAAGTCACCGCTGAGCAGCTGCGCGATCATCAGACGCTGGCGGATTTCAACATTCGCCGTGTCGAAATCCAGAGCTTTCTTATAGAGCGTTATCGCGGTCGCAAAATCCTGATCGACATCTGCGGTGCGGGCAGCCAGAAACGCGCCTGAAAAGGTATTGACCTTTGCGGGATCAAAGGTCGCGGTTTCGGCGGGCTTGTCTGCTGGTTTCGTCTCGGCCAGAGCGGCTGTCGTGCCCGCGCCGATGGAAAGCACGGCAATGAAAGCCGCGCCGCAGAATAGACGAGATGCTGGTTTGCGCCGCATGAAGGAACCTTTGCTTTTGTGCATTCGCACCGAAAAATCAGTTTCCCGCCTTACGGTCCGGGCAACAGGGGTGCACCCTCGTGCCGCAAGGCTTGAATTGGATCATGATGCATGAACCCGAAACGATTCACGCCATAACACCACGTCACGACAGAATGGCTTTTTTGGAGCAAGCCTGCAAGAATTTCCACCGGACTCACCGATGACAACCGTGAGGATTTCGTCCGGCTGCCATCAATCAGGCCGATAGGGCCGCCCGCTCAGTTCACGCGCTGGATGCAGAAGTCGATCACTTCCATCAGCGCATTTTTCCATGGGCTCTGTGGCAAAGGTGCCAGCGCGTCGCGCGCGATCGTTCCGTAATGCTTGGCGCGGGCAATCGTGTCCGTCAAACCATTATATTTCTTGATCAGGACCAGCGCCGCTTCGAGGTTCTCATCGGTGCTTTCACCGTTCTCGATGGCGCGCTTCCAGAAATCACGCTCTTCCGCAGTGCCGCGACGATACGACAGGATTACAGGCAGCGTGATCTTGCCCTCGCGGAAATCATCGCCGGTGTTCTTGCCGAGATCGGCAGATTTGCCGCCGTAGTCGAGAACATCGTCTACCAGCTGGAACGCCAGGCCAAGGTTCATGCCGTAGGACTTCAACGCACCGCGCGTGGCCTTGTCGGTCTTGGCAACAATCGGCCCAACCTCGGCAGCGGCGGCAAACAGGGCGGCTGTCTTTGCGCGAATCACCTGAAGATAGTCATCCTCGGTGGTCTCCATGTTCTTGGCGACCGAAAGCTGCAGGACTTCGCCCTCGGCAATAACAGATGCGGCGGTCGACAAAACATCGAGTGCATCCAGAGAGCCGACATCGACCATCATCCGGAAGGCTTGCCCGAGAAGGAAATCGCCGACCAGAACGCTGGCCTGATTGCCCCAGATGGTGCGCGCGGTGGATTTGCCACGGCGCAGGTCGCTTTCGTCCACCACGTCATCGTGCAGCAGTGTTGCGGTGTGCATGAACTCGACGCTGGTAGCCAGCTTGATATGGTGATCGCCCTGATAATCGAACATGGCGGCAGATGCGAGCGTCAGCATCGGGCGCAGTCGTTTTCCGCCTGATGAAATCAGATGGTTGGCGACCTCCGGTATCATCTGGACATCCGATCCAGCTTTGGAGAGGATAAGCTGGTTGACCCTTTCCATATCCGGTCGGGTCAGGTCGACAAGCGGCTTGACGGATGCGAGTTTGTTTTTGCTTTCTTCAAGCGGTATGACGACGCCCAACGGACCGGACTCCTGTTCGATATTGGGGCCGACAATAGAAAGCAGCGGTGCAAGCGGCAAGGGGCGAATTGCCTCACACCGTTCAAAAAGATGGGATTTTAGTTGGAAACTTACCAATGCGAGAACTGATCCGCACGAACGACGCCGTTGTCTTGTCTTTTGCGCAGAGCCTTATGAAGGACGCCGGTATCCACAGCATGATCGCAGATCAGGGCATGAGCATCCTTGAAGGGTCTCTTGGGCTTTTGCCGCGCCGCTTGCTGGTGGAGGATGACCGGGGCGATGAGGCCCGCCGGATCCTGACCGATGCTGGCCTCGCCGACGAGCTTCGCGAAGACCGGACATAGCACATGGCCGCATCGGTTTCAGAAACAGTGGATGCGTTTCATCGCGGCCGCTTCCAGATCTTGCAACCCAAGGGCCGGGGCCACAGGGCAGGCATTGACGCCATGCTTCTGGCAGCGCTGGTGGCAGACCAGAACCCGTGCCGCGTGGCCGACCTTGGAGCCGGGGCAGGGGCCGCAGGCATGGCGGTGGCATCCCGGCTGGAAAAAACCGATGTCACCCTTTTCGAGCTTTCCGACGAGATGGTTGATTTCGCCACGCGCAGCCTCCAACTTCCCGCAAATGAGGCCTTTGCAGGGCGTGTCCACGTCAGGCAGGCAGACGTAACCTTGCGGGCCGATGCGCGCAGGCAGGCCGGTCTGCTGGACGACCATTTCCACCATGTCATCATGAACCCGCCCTACAATGACGCGGGCGACCGCAAGACCCCCGATGCCCTGAAAGCTACGGCCCATGCGATGACGGATGGCCTGTTCGAAAACTGGCTGCGCACGGCCGCCGCCATTATGGTGCCGGGTGGCCAGCTGTCTCTCATTGCCCGACCACAATCCATCTTCGACATCATCGCCGCCTGTGGTCGCCGGTTCGGTGGCCTGGAAATCACCCTCATCCATCCAAGGGTCGAAGAAGATGCGGTTCGGATGCTTGTTACCGCTATCAAAGGGTCTCGTGCGAGGCTCAATTTTCGGGCGCCGCTTGTCATGCACGAAAACGCAAGCCATGCGTTTCTGCCTGAGGTGGATGACCTCACCAACGGACGAAAAGCCTACCCCAGGACTGGCGCGAGCGAGAAAAAGCGGCAGGAGACGAGCGCGCTCGGAGCGGGCTGAAGCAACGGGAAGGCGCTCTGTCGCTGGCAAAGCCTCACCAAATTATCACCAGCCCCGCCATTGTCTTTGTCTGCACGATACCCACATCGTCTGACACATGAGTAGGACGATGAGGAAAAAATGGTTGGATTATTGAAACGACTGGTGCCGAAGCGATTTCGCAAGACCGAACTGGTCATTCCCGTGGTGCGTATGCACGGGGCAATCATGGCCGGTGGCAGTCAGTTTCGTCCGGCACTCAATCTGGCATCCTATGGTCCGCTGCTCGACAAGGCATTTGGCATGAAGGACGCCCCGGCGGTCGCCATCACGCTGAATTCGCCCGGCGGTTCGCCGGTTCAATCGCGGATGATCTTCAACCGCATTCGCCAGCTGGCGGAAGAAAAGAACAAGAAGGTGCTGATCTTTGTGGAAGATGTAGCAGCCTCCGGCGGTTACATGATAGCCCTGGCTGGCGACGAGATCATCGCCGACCCCACCTCCATCGTCGGCTCGATCGGTGTGGTTTCCGGCGGCTTCGGCTTTCCCGAAATGCTGAAGAAAATCGGCGTCGAACGTCGCGTCTATACATCCGGCCAGAACAAGGCGATCCTTGATCCGTTTCAGCCGGAAAAGGATGACGACATCGAATATCTCAAGTCTCTCCAGGTCGAGATACACAATGTTTTCATAGACATGGTCAAGATGCGGCGCGGCGCGAAGCTCAAGGACGATCCGGCACTGTTCACCGGTCTGTTCTGGACGGGAATGCGCGGGCTGGATCTGGGCCTCATCGATGGTCTGGGCGATATGCGAGACGTGTTGCGCCGTCGCTATGGCGACAAGGTCAAGCTTCAGCTTGTCAGCGGCGCGCGCAATTTCTTCGGCAAGAAGTTGCCGGGCGTTGGCCTGCAAGGCCAGTCGATTGCCGCATCCGCCGCCGCAGGGCTTGCGGAAGTGGCCGAAGAAAAGGCATTGTGGTCACGTTACGGATTCTGATGGACAAACGATAGATGGCCCAATTGATTACGCTCGCCCTGCTCGTTTTCGGGGCGATCATTCTTTACAAGCGTTTTGTGAATGATGCCGAAAAACTGTCGCAGAAATCAAAGCGGCAAGAAAAAGAGCGCGAAACGGGCGCTTCCGGCACGCTCATCAAGGACCCGAACACGGGTGAATACCGCGTGAAAAAGGAAGACGAGGTTTAACCTTGTTAGAGAGGCGGCTACCAGCCGCCCCCTCCGCCACCACCACCGCCAGACCCGGACGAACCGCCGCCGCCAGAAAAGCTGGAGGAGGAGGACGAAGTCGTCTGCTGGGGAATGGTGGACGCGATCGTCGATGCCATGGACGACGAGAACCCGCCGATCCTGTCGCCGAAATCGCTGTAACTGCCGCTGTACCAGCCCGGAGAATAGGCCGTAGCGGCACCCGCCGCGGCGCTGGCAAGCCAT
This sequence comes from Rhizobium sp. Leaf311, assembly GCF_001423445.1. NCBI lineage: Bacteria > Pseudomonadati > Pseudomonadota > Alphaproteobacteria > Hyphomicrobiales > Rhizobiaceae > Rhizobium > Rhizobium sp. Leaf311. The sequence continues at coordinate 323,036 of NZ_LMNZ01000004.1, forward strand.
GTCTCGAACGCTGCGCTCCACGGCTTTTCCACACCCAGCGCCACCGCATAGGGCAATAGCGTTTCGAAATGCTGCGGCGACATCTGCGGGGCGCCTTGCATGTTCATGCGGTCTTTCTCCGCAACAGTGAGGTAAAGCCGCAGACCCTCGATACCGTCCATCAGCTTGCGGCCAAGCGGTGTCGGCGCGCCCATTAGCAACAGGAAGATGAGATTGGTTGCTATAATACCCGCGACCGACATGATGGCGGGCAACTGCAGGGCTTCGAGCGCTTCCAGAGAGATCACGCTGATCGCGCCGCCGATGCCGGAGATCAGCATCGACCCCACAAGCGCAAGCACGATGATCATCCCCACGCGCTTGAGCAAGGAGCCGCCCCGCGTAAACGATTTCCCGAACAGGAGTGCGAAGATCGTACCGACAAAGGACATGATGCCGATAACGAACATCGCAACAAGAGCTTCAGGCTCGAAATTTCCGAAGACGACAACGGCGAAGACCACGATGATGGACAGCGCGACGCCCAGCACAGTAAAACCTGCATTGGCCTGGTAATATTTGCCGCTATGTTCCGTTTCGATGGATTTGCGGAAAGCATTTCCGAGCGACACCACCCGCGACCCATTTTTCTTGTTGATCTCGAATGCCATCCCGGGCTCATCGACCGTCTTGATCAGCGTTGCCTCGCCGGGCTGCAACTTGTCTCCAATCGGCTTTTCGGTGCGGCGAATGATGAGCGACGTCTTCAAATCCTCCAGCACGACGTAGCCTTTGACGGCAAGATTGAGGGCAGCTGCTGAAAAGGCCGTCCAGCCACCTTCGGAAAACCCGTGATTATCAACGTAGTTGACGAGCGCAGGCGATAATCCCTCAGGCGCATCCCAGCGCGGAACGATCGTGCCCTTGGCGGGATCGCGGCCAACGGCTGACCACGCCCTGTAGTAATAAATCAGGATGAGAATGAACCCGGAAACACCCAGAATCGAGCCCAGATGATCCTGCAACCACCAGCTCCGTTTCTGCTCGGCCGATGGTGCATCGATAGCACCCTTGGGCAGCTTTACCGCAATCGTCATGCCTTCGCCCTGATAGAAGGGACGTGTCGAGGCAAAGAAGACCTCGTTGCCTTCGGTCAACATACGGGCGTCCTTGCCGGTCGCGCCCAGTTTTCCGGTAAAGACAGCCGTGCCCGTTGGCGCCACATCTTGGGGAAGGGACACGGTGGCCGAGATATCGCGCATGGGGAACTGCCAGCCATTGCCGGTGACGTTCCAGGTCAGTTCGTCATAGCGATCGAAATAGCGGATCTGGCGGTCCGTGGTGTAGGTGATCTGAAAAATATGTTCGCCGACCGGCAGAAGCCTGTCGGCATTGCCGGTATAGATGCGGATACCGCCATCAATGCTTTCGGTGCGCCAGTCTTCTTTTGCGCCATCCCGCTCCACTGAGACGACGTTGAAGCCGACCTTGGTGCGGTTTCCATTGCCGTCCAGGGCATAAAGCGGAAAATCGCGGAAGATGCCGCGCTTGATCCGGTTGCCTTCCGCCCGGGCCGTGATGGTTTCGGTCACCGTCAGCTGCCCGCGTTTGGCGACATCGACAACCGAGTGATAGGAGCTGATGAACTCCTCAGCCGCTGCCGGGAAGGCCGCCAGCAGGAAGACGAGAAGCGCGAGACATCTGGCGGCTTGGGTCTTCATGGGCGGCGTCCTTCTCTGCAATCAGTCTTGTCCGGTTTCGCTGTATTGAACGCCCAAAGATGCAAGCGCCTTCCAGTATCCGGGATAGGTCTTACCCACGCAAACAGGGTTCTGAATGGCAATACCACCCGTTTTCAGACCCGCCAGCGCAAAGCTCATGGCAATGCGGTGATCGTGGAACGTATCGATGGACGCAGCCACAGTTTGACCTGCCAGTGCGGGGTCGGCATGCACGATGAGATCATCACCATCCTCATGCGCCAACCCGTCGCGGATGGCATTGAGGCCCAGCGACAGCGCACGGATGCGATCGCATTCCTTCACGCGAAGATTGGCGATACCGACAAAGCGCACCGGCGTGGTGTTGTAAGCTGCCAGAACCGCAATGGTTGGAATGGCATCCTGCATCTGGCTGCCGTCTATTTCGGCGGGCAGGTTGGGAAACTGCGCCATGATGGCATGGGCCTTGGCATCCGGCTGGGTGAAGGCTTCCGCCGGCGTGCCGATATCGATCTTGCCGCCCGTCAGCAATTCCGCGCCCCACAGATAGGTAGCGGCAGATGCGTCCGGTTCGATGTGGAAATCAGTCGCTATATAACCGGTTGGCTGCACGCGCCACACGGCGTTGGAAACGCGCTCCACCTTGGCGCCGAAGGCTTCCATGGCCGCCACGGTGAGGTCGATATAGCCTTTCGCGCCAATGTCTTCACCGGCCAGCACGATATCCAGCGGCTTTGCTCCACAGGGTGCGGCCATCAAAAGCGCCGAGACATACTGGCTGGAAAGATTGGCGTCGATGGTGACGCTGTCCTTCGCAAAACCGAGGCCATTGCCCTTCACGGTTACGGGCGGGCATCCGGTTGGGGCTTCTGCTTCGACGCCAAGTGCGATTAGCGCTTCCACCAAAGGCTGGATCGGGCGCTTGCGCATATGTTCGTCGCCATCAACCACAACGGTGCCGTTGACGGAAGCAACAGCCGCCGTCAGGAACCGCGTCGCTGTGCCTGCATTGCCGAGGAAAAGCGGCTCTTTGGGCGCTTTCAGCACGCCATCGCTTTCCACCACGAAGCTCGTTGCGTCCGGTTCCGTTACATCAACGCCCATGGCGCGCAGGGCTTGTGCCATGAACAGCGTATCGTCGCTTTTCAGAGCGCCGGTCAACAGGCTGCGGCCCTTGGCAAGACCCGCCAGCAGAAGAACGCGGTTGGTGATGGATTTGGAGCCGGGTGGCTCTACCTTGCCGGAAAGCGGATGGTTTGGTGGGGTAATGGTCAGTTCGATCATGGCTTTATCGTTTTCTCGACCGGCCACTGCCGGTTATCGCATCAGAATTTCACAGCAGGAGCAGCGCGATCCGCCTCGTTGGTGATCTCGAAATAGGGGGCTTTGATAAAGCCGAAATTGCGCGCCACGAGATTGGACGGGAAGCTCTCCACCTTCACGTTCAGATCCCTCGCAGAGCCATTATAGTAACGGCGCGACATCTGGATTTCACCCTCGATGGTCTCAAGTGATTTTTGCAGTTCCAGAAAGCCTGTGTTGGCTTTGAGGTCGGGATAGGCTTCTGCCAGAGCAAACAGTTTTCCCAGCGCCTGGGAGAGCAGACCTTCCGCCTGCGCACGGCCCTCGACATCACCAGCAGGAACGGCCTGAGCGCGGTTGCGCATGGCAACCACTTCCTCGAAGGTGCTTTTTTCGTGAGCGGCATAGCCCTTCACGGTTTCGATGAGGTTGGGGATGAGATCGGCGCGACGCTTCAACTGCACGTCGATGCCCGACCACGCCTCTTCGGTCATCTGTCTGGATTTGACGAGACCATTATAGATGAAGACGACATAGAGCGCGATTGCCGCGACAATAGCCAGTGCGATATACATGTGCCGTTCCCCCTCGTGAAACCCTCTAGGTCTGGCCGGAAAACTTGCGTTCCGGCCTGCCATGTCATCGCCTGTCCATATAAGTATCAGGCCGCGTCTTTATTCCAATTCGCGCCACCGGCATCCGTCATCAGGAAGGCTTCGCCGCAGGCCTTGGAAAGTGTGCGAACGCGCAGGATATAGCTCTGCCGTTCGGTAACGGAAATCACGCCGCGTGCATCCAGGAGGTTGAAAACGTGCGATGCCTTGATGCACTGGTCATAGGCCGGAAACACGCATTTGTGCAGAACCTGATTGGCACTCTCACCGGGCGCACCGGCATCCAGCAGGGCCTTGCACTCTTTTTCGGCGTCGATGAAATGGCGGTGCAGCATGGCGGTATCGGCATATTCGAAATTGTGCCGTGAATATTCCTGCTCTGCCTGCAGGAACACATCGCCATAGGAAATCTTCTCGTCGCCTTCGCGGCCGTTATAGTTCAGGTCGTAAACATTATCGACGCCCTGCACATACATGGCCAGACGTTCAAGACCATAGGTCAACTCCCCCGCAACAGGCGAGCATTCAATGCCGCAGACCTGCTGGAAGTAAGTAAACTGCGAGACTTCCATGCCATCGCACCAGCACTCCCAGCCAAGACCCCATGCACCCAGCGTCGGGCTCTCCCAGTCGTCTTCCACAAAACGGACATCGTGCAGCAGCGGATCGAGGCCGATGGCCTTCAGCGAGCCGAGGTAAAGCTCCTGAAGGTTGGATGGGTTCGGCTTGAGAATAACCTGATACTGGTAATAATGCTGCAAACGGTTGGGGTTTTCGCCATAGCGACCATCGGAAGGGCGGCGCGATGGCTGCACATAGGCGGCCTTCCACGGCTTGGGGCCGAGTGCGCGCAGCGTGGTTGCCGGATGAAACGTGCCTGCGCCCACTTCCATATCGTAAGGCTGCAACACGGCGCAGCCCTTGTCCGCCCAGTAATTGTGCAGCGTCAGGATCAGTGCCTGAAAGGAACGTTTCGGGTTCATATGGTCTGGAACGTCGGTCATTGCAGTCTTCACGGTCAAAAGAGGATAGTCAGAATGCACTGACTTTGGATGCGGACAGGTGCCATGGCAAGGGCCTGCGGGTCAAGAACTTCTGTTTGCGACGCACTGCCCGCACGGGGGCGCCCGATATTTACATTGTGCACCGGCCTCAAATTTTGCTAGCAGAGGCCAACGAAAAATCCATGACACCGGAAAACAGATATGCCTGATCTTCTGCTCGAACTTCGCTCCGAAGAAATCCCCGCACGCATGCAGCGCAAGGCGGCGGGTGATCTCAAGAAGCTTGTCACCGATGCGCTGGTAGAAGCAGGCCTGACCTATGAAGGTGCCCGCGAATACTGGACGCCGCGCCGCCTGACGCTGGATATTCGCGGCCTCAATGCCCGCTCTGCCGATGTGCGGGAAGAAAAGAAGGGTCCGCGTACCGACGCCAACGAAAAGGCGATCGAAGGCTTCCTGCGCGGTGCCGGTCTGTCGTCCGTGTCGGAAGCGCAGGTCGTATCCGATCCGAAGAAGGGCGATTTCTATATCGCCGTCATCACCAAGCCTGGCCGCCCGGCAGAAGAGATCATTGCCAGCGTCATGCCCGGCATCATCAGGGGTTTTGCATGGCCGAAATCCATGCGCTCCGGCCCGGCCTCCATGCCCAAGGGTTCAAGCTATGGCGGTATCGAAGGCAAGGGCTCGGAAAGCCTGCGCTGGGTGCGCCCGCTGCAATCCATCGTCTGTGTATTCGGCCCTGAAAATGATGAAACGCAGGTCATTCCCTTCGAGATTGACGGCATCGTTGCTGGCAACGTGACCTATGGCCACCGTTTCCACGCGCCTGAAGCCATCACCGTGCGCCGCTTCGAAGATTACGTATCGAGCCTGGAAAAGGCCAAGGTCATTCTGGATGCAGAGCGCCGCAAGGACATCATTCTGCATGACGCCAAGGATCTGGCTTTCGCCAATGGCCTCGACCTCGTGGAAGATGAAGGCCTGCTGGAAGAGGTTTCCGGTCTCGTGGAATGGCCGCAGGTGCTGATTGGCACATTCGAGGAAGACTACCTCGAAATCCCCGCGGAAATCATCCGCCTCACCATCAAGACCAACCAGAAGTGTTTCGTGACGCGCCCGCAGGGCGCGACAGAGGGCCTCTCCAACCGCTTCATTCTGGTCTCCAACATCAAGGCCATCGATGGCGGCAAGGAAATCATGCACGGCAACGGCAAGGTCGTGCGCGCCCGCTTGTCAGACGCCAAGCACTTCTGGACCCGCGACCAGAGCAACCTTCCGGACCTTGAGACACTCAAGGCATCCGCCGCGAAGTTCGACCTTGATCTCACCAAGCCGCTGGACCAGCGCATGGCCAAGCTCGATGCGCTGAACGTGACCTTCCACGCGAAGCTCGGCACGCAGGGTGAGCGCGTGGCCCGCATTCGCGAACTGGCCAAGCAGCTTGCGCCCGTGATCGGCGCCGATGCAGCGCTGGTGGACCGCGCCGTGGTTCTCGCCAAGGCCGATTTGCGCACCGAAGCCGTCGGCGAATTCCCCGAATTGCAGGGCCTGATGGGCCGCAAATATGCCTTGCTTCAGGGCGAAAACGAAAGCGTTGCTGCGGCTATCGAAGACCACTGGAAGCCGAATGGCCCGTCCGACCGTCTGCCACAAGACAAGGTCGGGCTGACTATGGCTCTGGCCGACAAGCTCGACACCCTCGTCGGCTTCTGGATTATCGATGAAAAACCGACAGGTTCTAAAGACCCATTTGCACTGCGGCGCGCTGCATTAGGCGTAGTACGTATGATTCTAGAAAGAAATTTACGGCTTTCGCTTGGGCTTCTTATTGCAGTTGCAAGTGCGTCGTTCAATTCACGTTCAATATCATTTGGATCGATCTCGAAAGAAATCACCTCAGAAAATGTCGGCAGATACGCTGCAATCCTTGGGGCATTTAGTGAGCAAGCTAAGAAAATTGAGGGTCTCGAAGATCGTAGGCAGACGCTTGCTGCTCTTACCGTTTTGGACTTCTTCCACGACCGCCTCAAAGTCTACCTGCGCGATCTCGGCGCACGCTATGATCTCATCGAGGCCGTGCTGACGCCTGAGACGGACGATCTTCTCATGGTCGCGCGTCGCGTCGAGGCGCTGACGGCGTTTGTGACGGATCAGGATGGCATCAACCTTCTGGCTGGCACCAAGCGCGCCACACAGCTTCTTGCGGCGGAAGAAAAGAAGGGCACTGTGGTTGCAAACAGCGTTTCGGAAGAGCTGCTGAGGCTCGATGCTGAAAAGGCTCTGTATGCAGCCATCAAGACCGCCTCTGCCGATGCCGCCAAGGCGGTTGAGGCGGAAGACTTCCGTTCCGCGATGCAGGCGCTTTCCACCCTGCGCGCCCCGGTCGATAAATTCTTCGAAGACGTGCTGGTGAATGATGAGGACAATGCCATCCGCGCCAATCGCTTGGCTCTGTTGAAGGCCATTCGTGAGGCAACCGGTACCGTTGCGGACTTCTCCAAGATCACCGGGTAATATGGTCGGGAGGCGTTGACGTCAAAGATTCTGATCAGCGCCTGCCTGCTCGGCCATGCCGTTCGCTATGACGGCAAGGGCAAGCCGCTTGCGCATCCGGCCATAGAGCGCTGGAAGCAGGAAGGGCGGTTGGTGACGATCTGTCCGGAAATGGCTGGTGGTATGGCCGTTCCGCGTCCGCCAGCGGAAATCGAGAACGGCGCGTCCGGGCTTGATGTGCTGGAGGGAAGGGCGCGTGTGATCGAAATCACCGGCGGTGATGTAACCTCACAATTCATAGACGGCGCGCAAAAGGCGCTGGCTTTTGCGAAGGACCACGGCTGTGCTTATGCCCTGCTGATTGACGGCAGCCCATCCTGTGGCTCCGTGGCCATCTATGATGGCTCGTTTTCGGGCCGCAAACAGGCGGGCAATGGCGTGACGGCTGCGCTGCTCAGCCAAGCCGGAATAGCCGTCTTCTCACCCGCCAATATTGATGCGCTGGACCGCCTCACGCAATAAAACGCCGGAGATTGCTCCCCGGCGTTTGTGTGATCCATTGATGTTAAAGAAGCAGATCAACTTGCCCGACGCATTTGCTGCGCCATTCCATGCAGGCTGCCGTTCTGGGAGCTGGAAACGCGGAAATTGCGGATGAGGTTGAGAAGCTCTTCCGTATCGGCGGCCAAGGCTTCGGCGGATGCGGTGGTTTCCTCCGCCATGGCTGCGTTGTGCTGCGTTGCTGCATCCAGCTGGTTGAGCGACGACGAGATGGAGCGCAGCGTCGTGTCCTGTTCAGCTGCCGAGTGGGCGATCTTGCTGACGATCTCGCTCGAAGACTTGATCTGATCGGAGATACGCTTCAGCGCATCGCCGGCTTCGCCAACCAGACGCACGCCATTTTCCACCTGGGAGGATGAGCGGGCGATCTGTTCCTTGATTTCCTTGGCGGCAGCGGCGGATTTCTGCGCGAGCTCGCGCACTTCCTGAGCCACCACGGCAAAGCCTTTGCCTGCTTCTCCCGCACGGGCCGCTTCTACACCGGCATTCAGCGCCAGAAGATTGGTCTGGAAGGCAATGTCGTCGATGACGCCGATGATTTTCGAAATCTCTTCGGATGATTGCTCGATACCGCTCATGGCGCCGATTGCCTGCTCCACGATCACGTCGCTGCGGTTGGCATCGCCACTGATCGAAGATACCCGCTTGGCCGCTTCGGACGCGCCATCCGCCGTCTGCCGCACGGCGACCGTCAGCTCGTCCAGCGCCGCGGAGGTTTCCTCCAGATTGGCAGCTTGACGCTCGGTGCGTTGTGACAACTCGTTGGACGCCTTGCGGATTTCATCCTTCGAGCCGCCAATATCGATGCTCTTGGCATTGACCTTTGCCATGGCGGCATCGAGTTGCGAAAGCGCCTCGTTAAAATTGTCGCGCAAGTCGGAATATCGCGAGCCGAGATCGGCACAGCGCACGGTCAGATCGCCCTGTGCCAGCTGCGCCAGCGCGTTGCCGATTGTGTTGACGACGCGGGCCTGAAGAGCTGCTTCGTCACGCTGCATATCGAGATTGGTTTGACGCTCGCTATCCAGTTGCAGCTGCTGTTCTTCCTGGTGACGCTGCATCGTGTGACGCTCTCGCACCTTGTCCTGCAGGGCCTTTGTGGCGTTTGCCATCAGGCCGATCTCATTCTTCATGCCTGTATGGGGAATGGGCAGATCGACATTCTCATTAGCCACTTCGCCCAATGCCTTGTGGAGTTCTTCCAATGGTCTGGAAATGCCACGAATGACGATATAGGCGGCCAGCAGGCCAAGCAGGAAAACGCCAACGCCAACCGAAACCGCGTTGATGATGGTTGAGCGAACCTGAGCCTGGAGATCATCGATATAGACGCCGGTTACCACAACCACCTGCCAAGGCTCGAATGCCATCGCATAGGAGCTCTTTAGGAAGTTGTCGCCTTCAGCGCCGGGCTTGGGGCCGTAGAAACTCGTTTCGCCGCCGCCAGCCCGCGCCAGCCGGACCAGTTCGTCACGATAGGCGAAACCCTGGCTATCCGGCTTTCCCTTGAAGCTCTGTCCAACACGCTTCGGATCCGGGTGAAACAGCATTTTGACGTCATAGTCATAGCCGAACATATAGCCATCCGGCGTGTACTTCATGGACGCTACGATGGCGAAAGCCTGGGTCATGGCCTGTTCGCGGGTCAGCGTCCCGGCCTTTTCCTTGTCATAGAAAGATTGGAAGATGGAGATGGAAGACTGCACCTGCGTCCGCAGCATTCCACAGCGTTCCTCGTAAATCGCATTTACGGAGGATCTGATCTGAAAATAGGTCGCTACGGCAAAAGCCGCCATCAGCGCCACTACAAGCAGGATCAATTGGCGAGAAATGGGCATGTTCTTCATGGACGCTCACAGGGTCAAAGCACCGATGCCTATGAGGCAGCGGTTGGGTTGATAACGCGTGGGGGGCAGCGCGCATGATGCGCCAGTAACGGTGCAATCATCGCACCGATATGTGAGATGAAGCTTTAGAAGGTTGAAGAATTGTTTAAATTTGAAAGTATCGGCGCGAATATTCGAAAAACTAATTGCAATAAGGCACTCTTGTAACGTTTATCTTCTATTATCGGTTGATTGGGTTGGTTATTGGGACTCCCGGTAGATAGATTTATCAGGCTCAGAGCGAGGGCCGCAACGCGGTTCCTTCGAAGCTTGGTGGCGTTGTGACTGCCGCCACGTGTGGAATTTCTCCAGCGGACTTATCTGCAACCGCCGATGTCGTCATCGTCGTGTCGATCGTTGAAGGCTCCTCGGCGAGCTGCGGGGTGGTGTCCTGCACTGGCAACCATGCCGGATTGTTGCTGACATAGGTCACCGGAGATCCGCCCAGCCATGCTTCCTGGCGCACCAGCTGCTTCTTTCCATCCTTGTCCCGAACGGTAATATCCTGTGTGCCGAGCGCCAGCACTGGTGCCTTATCCGATTTGACTGGAGAAGGGGCGGGCGGGCATTCGGCGCAGGAAATAATGATGATGCTGTTATTGCCGGTGCGATTTCCGCTCACGATCTCGATAGACGACGCCATGGCTGGAAAACCCGCCAGCACGAACGCGACCGTCATCAAAACCTTGCCCATGAAAACCCCCGTTGCTCGCGGCCAATCCGCTGCCAACGTCGAGAATCTTACGGTGACTTTCTTTCAATCCGGTCAGGAAGACTGGTAAATATTGAGCGAATTGCCAGTGTCGACTACTTGCCTTTTTCCCGGGCAACCGCCTGCCAGCCAATGTCGCTGCGGCTGAACCCGTTTTCCCACTGGACGTTACTTACCAGTGCATAGGCGCGGCTCTGCGCCTCGCTGACTGTTTTGCCGATGGCGGTCACGTTCAGCACGCGTCCGCCCGTTGCCACCAGCTGTCCATTCTTGATGGCAGTGCCCGCATGGAACACCTTCGCCTCGTCGCTGGCTTCGGGAATGTGATCAATGGGCGTGTTCTTGTCATATCCAGCGGGATAGCCCTTCGACGCCAGAACGACTGTCAGCGCAGCGTCGTCGCTCCATTCGGCTTTGATCTGGTCCAGCGTGCCGGTGGCTGTGGCGTAGAGCATGGGAAGCAGGTCGCTTTTCAGCCGCATCATCAGCACCTGGCATTCCGGATCGCCGAAGCGGACGTTGTATTCTATCAGTTCTGGACCCTTGCGGGTGATCATGAGGCCCGCGAAGAAAACGCCGGAGAAAGCATGGCCATCCTGCGCCATACCGCGCATCGTAGGCTCGATGATCTCCCTCATGGTCCGCTCGACCATTTCCGGTGTCATAACCGGGGCGGGTGAATAGGCGCCCATGCCGCCGGTGTTGGGGCCGGTGTCGCCATCGCCAACGCGCTTGTGATCCTGCGCTGTCGCCAGTGCCAGAGCGGTCTTGCCGTCGCAAAGGCAGAAGAAGCTCGCTTCCTCACCGTCCAGAAACGCCTCAACGACAACTTCCGCGCCCGCTGAGCCGAAAGCGCCGTCGAAACAGTCGTCAATCGCCGCAATCGCCTCGTCCTGCGTCATCGCAACCGTCACACCCTTGCCAGCCGCCAGACCGTCGGCCTTGATGACGATGGGAGCGCCCTGTTCGCGCACATAGGCCTTGGCCGGTTCTGCCGCCTTGAAGCGCTGATAGGCGCCGGTCGGAATGTCGTAACGGGCGCAAAGGTCCTTGGTGAAACCCTTGGAGCCCTCCAGTTGAGCCGCAGCGCGGGACGGGCCGAAAGTGGCGATACCGGCATCGCGAAGGTCATCGGCAAGTCCTGCCACAAGCGGGGCTTCCGGACCGACGACGACGAAATCGATGGTGTTTTCTTTGGCAAAGGCGATGACGGCGCCGTGGTCTTCCACATCAAGCGAAACCAGTGTCGCATGTTCGGCAATGCCGGGGTTGCCGGGTGCTGCGAAAAGCTTTGTGAGGAGGGGAGACTGTGCGATTTTCCAAGCCAGCGCATGTTCGCGTCCGCCCGAACCGATCAACAGAACTTTCATGGTCAACACCCCTGCCATCTCGCGTTTTAACGTGTTGCTGGGGCGTTAAGGGCAGGGGGCGGAAAGGTCAAGAACAAAGCGCCTCACTCTACGCTTCTTTGTTGTTTGTCCCGCCACAGCAAGCAGCCACGTCTCTTCACGCAGGGCTTTTCTGTGGAACCGCCGAAGCTTCCTGTTGTCATGCCACAATCAGCATCTATGTTCGGGCAGATTTTTCAAAACAGTTTCGAGAACAAAATGTCCGCAGATAATGCCCGCCTTGCTCCGCTCATCGCTTCCGAAATCAATGCCCGTGCCGATCAGGTCAAAGCGGCGATAACGTTGCTGGACGAAGGTGCGACCGTTCCCTTCATCGCGCGCTATCGTAAGGAAGTTACCGGCGGGCTTGATGATACGCAGCTTCGCACGCTGGCGGAACGGCTGTCCTATCTGCGCGAACTCAACACCCGTCGTGCCTCCATCGTCGATTCCATCAATGGTCAGGGAAAGATGACCGACGAGCTGATGGTCAAGATCGTGTCGGCCACAACAAAGGCGGAACTTGAAGACCTTTATCTCCCCTACAAGTCGAAGCGCCGCACCCGTGCCGAGATTGCCCGCGAGCGCGGCCTTGGCCCACTGGCACAGGCCATCTGGGACAATCGCAGCGCCGACCCGGCGGCTCTTGCGCAGGCTTATGTCCAGGGTGACGTCGCCGATGTGAAGGCAGCGCTCGAAGGCGCGCGAGACATCGTAGCCGAAACCATGACCGAGAATGCCGATCTGCTCGGTCGCCTGCGTGATTACATGCGCCACAATGCCACCTTCCGGGCCAAGGTGGTGGAGGGCAAGCAGGCAGCGGGCGAGAAGTTTTCCGACTATTTCGACCATTCCGAAAAATGGGCGACCGTACCCGGCCACCGCGCTCTGGCCATGCTGCGTGGCTGGAACGAGGAAATCCTGACGCTGACCATCGACGTGGATGCGGATGATCCATCGCCCGTCAAACCCGCGCAGCGCACCATCGCCAGCGCCTTCGATATCCGCAGCGGCGGCCCGGCAGATGCGTGGCTGATGGAGGTCGCGGGCTGGACATGGCGCGTCAAGCTGTCCATGTCGCTTTCGCTCGACCTGATGCGGGAGCTTCGTGAACGGGCGGAAGAGGAGGCAATTCACGTCTTTGCCCGCAACCTCAAGGACCTCCTGCTGGCAGCGCCCGCCGGTTCCCGCGCCACAATGGGGCTTGATCCCGGCATCCGCACAGGCGTCAAGGTGGCGATTGTCGATGGCACCGGCAAGTTGCTGGAAACCACCACCGTCTATCCATTCCCGCCCAGGAACGATATTCGCGGCACGCAGGCGGAACTTGCTGGCCTGATCGCCAAGCACAAAGTCGAATTGATCTCCATTGGCAATGGCACGGGCAGTCGTGAAACGGAACGCCTGGTAGCAGATATGCTCGGTCAATTGTCGGGCACCAAGCCCACCAAGGTCATCGTCTCGGAAGCTGGCGCGTCGATCTACTCCGCTTCAGCCAGTGCTGCGGCCGAGTTCCCCAATCTGGATGTCTCGCTGCGCGGCGCCGTATCCATTGCACGGCGTCTGCAGGACCCGCTGGCGGAACTGGTGAAAATCGAACCCAAGTCGATTGGCGTTGGCCAGTACCAGCACGATGTCGATCAGGGCAAGCTTTCACGCTCGTTGGATGCCGTTGTGGAAGATGCGGTGAACGCTGTTGGCGTTGATCTCAACACCGCGTCCGCTCCTCTTCTTGCCCGCGTTTCGGGACTTGGGTCCTCCATTGCCGATGCCATCGTGACGCACAGGGATCAGACAGGACCTTTCGCCAGCCGCAAGGAACTTCTCAAGGTGCCGCGCCTCGGCCAGCGCACCTTCGAGCAATGCGCAGGCTTTCTGCGCATTCCAAATGGCAAGGAGCCACTGGACGCGTCTTCCGTGCACCCGGAAGCCTATGGTGTCGCCAAGAAGATCGTTGCCGCCTGTGGTCGCGACCTGCGCTCGGTCATGGGCGATAGTGCGGCATTGAAGTCGCTGGACCCAAAGCAGTTCATCGATGAGCAATTCGGTTTGCCGACCGTAAAAGACATCATTGCCGAACTGGAAAAGCCGGGCCGAGACCCGCGTCCAAGCTTCAAGACAGCGACCTTTGCCGATGGTGTGGACGAGATTACCGACCTCAAGCCCGGAATGCTTCTGGAAGGGACGGTCACGAACGTTGCCGCTTTCGGTGCCTTTGTGGATATCGGCGTGCATCAGGACGGGCTGGTCCATGTGTCGCAACTGGCCGATCGCTTCGTCAAGGATCCGCATGAGGTGGTGAAGGCGGGCGATGTGGTGAAGGTGCGTGTTGTCGAGGTGGACGTGAAGCGAAAGCGCATTGGCCTCACCATGCGCAAGGATGGCGGCGAGGCCGCCCCGGCGCCGATGCGCGAAAAAGGAAATGCCAGTGCCATGCGGCACGCTTCGGCCAAACCCCAGGCCCGCAACGAGGGGTCGCAAAGCGGGGGTGCTCTGGCAGCAGCACTGGCCGAAGCAATGAAGAAACGCTGATCGCAGGTTGTATCGACGCCTCCGCCAAGCTGGAGGCGTCGCCCTTGATTTTGAAATCGTTCAATTTTTTTGAAAACCATGCCGCTTGAAACTTTGTTTGAAAGCGATAGCTTAAATCTCGATTGATAAGTGAGACTTAGCTTGTTGGGAGGTGGAATGGCCTCGTCTCTGCATGGTTTGCTTGGCAAAATAGTCAAAACCGGAAATCTGGTCGTCACCGGTCCCGGTGGGTTGCATGTCTTTGGCGACGGCACCGGCGAGCGCGTTGCGCTCAATTTCACCGACGAGGAGGCGATGGACGACATCGCCAGAGACCCCGCTCTCAGGCTTGCCGAAATCTACATGGAAGGGCGAATGGCTGTCGTAGAGGGTGACATCTACGATTTTCTGGCGCTGATCAAAAAGAACACGTTGAGCGAAGCGCTCACCTTCGGAATGATCTGGCGCGGCATGGCGCGCATCATCGCCGCACGGATCAGGATGCATCTGCCCGTCAACCACAACAAGGACAATGTCTCCCACCACTACGATCTCAGCGCCAAGCTTTTCGATCTGTTTCTGGATGAAGACTGGCAATATTCCTGCGCCTACTTCAACCCGCCGGGAATAAGCCTTTATGAGGCACAGGTAGCCAAGAAGCGCCATATTGCCGCAAAGCTGATGCCGCAACGCGGTCAGCGCATTCTCGAGATAGGTTCGGGATGGGGTGGCATGGCCATGTATCTCGCCGAAAGCTCGGATGTCGATGTTACCGGCATCACGTTGAGCGAGGAGCAGCTGCGCGTTTCCCGCGACAGGGCAGGCAAGCGCGGACTGGGTGACAAGCTGCGTTTCGAGCTTCAGGATTACCGCCATCTTCCCGCGTCAAGCAAGTATGATCGCATCGTTTCCGTGGGCATGTTCGAGCATGTCGGGCCGACCCATTACCGCGAATATTTCCAGAAGGCGGCGCAATTGCTGGATGAGGATGGTGTCATGGTGCTTCACTCCATCGGCCAGCCCAGCCCTCCGCTTGCGACCAATCCCTTCATCGAAAAATATATTTTCCCCGGCGGTTATATTCCCGCCCTCTCGGAAGTGCTGCCCGCAGTGGAAAAGAGCGGCCTGCTGGTTCGCGATATAGAAATTCTTCCGATGCACTATGCCCATACCCTGCGCGAGTGGCGCAAACGTTTCGTCGCCAACAGGGCAGAGGCCATCGGGCTCTATGACGAACGGTTCTTCCGCATGTGGGAGTTCTACCTTGCCGGTTCGGAAATGGCCTTCACCCATGAAAATTTTCACGTCTTCCAGCTTCAGCTGACCAAACGCGGCGGCGTCGTGCCCGATAACCGGGACTATATTGCCGCCAATGAGGCAAGGCTGCTGGAGTTCGAGAGAACGCGACCATCGCTTGAAAAGGTGAGTTTCTAACATAGCGCAAGCCCGCAGTTTTATTGTTTCTGGCTGCCAAGGCGTTTGGTTCAGGCCTTGAAATTGCAGGCCTGTGCTTTTGCTTGACGCTTCGTAAATGTCGAGCGTAGAACGCTTGCATGGTTGACCAAAGCGATCTTTCCGGCCGCGTTTCAGACGCGCCATCCAACAACTGGGTCTATCGGGTATTGCCGAGAAGCCTCTGGCCTTACGCGCAGCTGGCCCGGTGGGATCGTCCCATCGGCTGGGAACTGTTGATGTGGCCGTGCTTCTGGTCTGCGGCCATGGCGTCGAACGCGGCGCTGGCTCAAGGGACGTTTTCCTGGGTCACTCTGGCCTTTCACCTGTTCCTCTTCTTTGCCGGTGCCGTGGCCATGCGTGGGGCCGGTTGCACCTACAATGATCTGGTGGATCACAAGATCGACATGGCGGTTGCCAGAACGCGCTCCAGACCTTTGCCATCCGGCAGGGTCAGCCGCAAACAGGCGAAGATCTTCATTGTCCTTCAGGCGCTCGCCGGGCTCGTCGTTCTGCTGTGCTTCAATAGTTTCGCCATCATCGTCGGCCTGTCATCGCTTGTCTTTGTGGCGATCTATCCCTTCGCCAAACGCTTTACCCATTGGCCGCAGTTCTTTCTGGGGCTTGCCTTTTCATGGGGAGCCCTGATGGGTTGGGCGGGCCAGTTCGCAGCCTTGTCGCTTGCGCCATTGCTGCTCTACATCGGGGCGATTGCCTGGACCATCGGTTACGACACGATCTACGCCCATCAGGACAAGGAGGACGATGTGACGGTCGGCATCGGCTCGACCGCGCTTCTGTTCGCAGACCGGACCCATGGCTGGCTGATCGGCCTTTACGGTGCTGCACTCCTCTTCATTTTCCTGGCATTTCTAACCGCCGGGGTCAGCTGGCCTGGCTATCTCGGCCTTGCCGCTTCCGCCGTTCTCCTGGTGCGGCAGGTCATGGTGCTTGATATCAACAATGTCGAGCAGTGTCTGGCACTGTTCAAATCCAACAACCGGGTCGGGTTGTTGATTTTCTGCGGGCTGCTCCTGCCGCTCATCATCGCTTGAAACTGAAAAACCCGGCGGCGTTTTGCAACGCGCCGGGTTCTTGATGACTGGCAGCGGCTGTGTATCAGCTGCGAGCGATGATTTCCTTGCCCTGAATGCGCATGGTCATGCCCAGCGAACCGGTGCTGCGGCGCACGAGGAAGCGTGGACGACGCTCGGCAAAGTAGGAGTGACGGCGACGGGCGCGGGTGGCCTTGGTCCGCACATGTCCAAGATGGTCTTCCAGAGGGCGCGCAACGCCGTCGGCTTCAACCATCAGCATTGGAATACGGTATGCTTCAGACCAACTGCGCCAGTCAGCCGCGATGTCGCAAAGGTCATGCGCCACCAGCAGCGGAATGCAAAGGTCCGGATCGTCGTGATGCAGTTCGAGCGTCACGGTAACGCGGCCATCACCATGGTCGATGGCGCGGGCGGCCACACCCTTGAAGGCGCGGGCCGGCAGCGCGAAAGAAAGCGGAAGGCCGCTGGAATTCAAAACCTTGCGAAGAACTGCGCCGCGCTCATCGAGCGTGATAGCGACATCGGCTGAACCCTTGTCCTTGCCATAGGTGAGCTGCTGCGGAAACCGTGTAGGGTCAAGCCGGAGAGTAGCGCCTGCCCATTCGGGCTTCAGAACAGTGTTGGTCATATCATGCTATCCTTGTTTTACCTGAGAGCCGTTTCATGGCCTCGTCCGGGACTTTTCGTCCTCTGATAGGGAGAAGATAGCGGCGGCATCTTCGAGACAGCTTAAAAATCGAGGTTAAGAAAACTTTGCATTCCCAAATGGTTAGCAAAAAGCAGCCTGACAGGGTTTCAAATTCCTGAATTGACACGCGTGCCGGTTTGCCACCGGTTGTGCCAGCATCAGCTCCATCAAAAATGCAAGTTTGCCGAATGCCCGCTCGTTGCCCCCGCGCAGGTCACCCCTGAAACCAGCTTGCGCAGGGGAAAGCGCGTTGACAACAGCAAAATACGCGAAAGCCAAAAATGGGCGGGGATTAGGTCGATTTGACCCCTGCCTGTCCGCCGCAAACAACCGAAGCGCGTGGCTGAACCACGCACCGAATCCGCACAGACAGGCTCTTTTCGGATTAGATCTTCACGACCTTGCCGGGGTTCATGACGCCCGCAGGGTCAAATGCTGTCTTGATCCGACGCATCAGTTCCATTTCGATACCCGGACGGATATCGGCAAGCTCGTCACGTTTTAACTGTCCGATGCCGTGTTCGGCAGAAATCGAGCCGCCGTGGGCAAGAACGATGCCGTGGACGATGTGGTTGATCTCGCGCCAGCGGGCGATGAAGTCTGCCTTGTCGGCCCCGACCGGCTGGGAAATATTGTAATGAATGTTTCCATCGCCCAGATGGCCGAAGGCGCAGATGCGCGCGCCGGGAATGGCATTGAGGACGCCTGCCTCCGCCTGTGCCATGAAATCAGGGATTTTCGATACGGGCACGGAGACGTCGTGCTTGATGGAGCCCCCTTCCGGCTTCTGCGCATCCGACATGCTTTCGCGCATGTGCCAGAGCGCCTGACGCTGTGCCTCGGATGAGGCGATGACCGCGTCCTGTACGATCCTCGCCTCGAAACCCTGTTCCAGCAAGGTTTCGATCATCGTCTGCGCAGTCTCGGCGGTATCCGAGGTGGAGATGTCGATCAGAGCATACCATGGGTGCGGTGTCTCCAGCGGATCGCGAACGCCGGGGATGTGCCTCGCGGTAAATTCTATGCCGATGCGCGGCATCAGTTCAAAGCCCGTCAGGGCCGCACCGCACAGTGTCGATGCACGCTCGAACAGCGTCAACGCATCGTCAGGAGAATTCAGTCCGGCAAAGGCCACCTGATGGCCCTTCGGCTTCGGGAAAAGTTTCAGCACCGCGCCGGTGATGACGCCAAGCGTGCCTTCCGAACCGATGAAGAGATCGCGCAGATCGTAACCCGTATTGTCCTTCTTCAACCGACGAAGGCCGTTCCAGATTTCACCGGTCGGCAGCACGACCTCAAGACCAAGGCACAATTGCCGCATATTGCCATAGGCCAGAACGGCTGTGCCACCGGCATTGGTGGCAAGATTGCCGCCGATGCGGCAAGAACCCTGCGACCCCAGCGAAAGGGGGAACATGCGCTCAACCTTGTCGGCGGCCTCATGCACGGTATCGAGGATGCAGCCGCCATCCACCACGATGATATTGGCCACGGGATCGATATCGCGAACGGCATTCATCCGCTCCAGCGACAGTATAATATCATTGCCATCGCTGCGGGGTGTCTGGCCGCCGACAAGCCCGGTATTGCCGGTCTGCGGCACGATGGCGGTTCCCGTTTCGCTGGCGAGCGTCATGATCGCAGAAACTTCCTGCGTCGAGGCGGGTTTCAGCAGCAGCGACGAGGAGCCCTTATAAAGACCGCGATTTTCGACCAGATGGGGCGCCAGACCGGCCTCGTCGCGCACGGCGTTCCTGTCTCCCACGATGGATACGAAGCGCTGGATCAGATCGTCGGGCAGGGCATTCGTCGTCATGATGATCCTCGTGGCAGGTTGTCAGGGTCTGGGCGCGGCGGCTCGCGCCAGCCTGTCGTTGATAGCTTCGCCCAAACCGCGATGGGGAATCGGAGTGATGGCAATGCTGTGCGCACCGCTTGCGTCAGCGGTCTTCATGGCGTCGAAGAGGCGGCTTGCTGCCTCCACCAGATCGCCCGATCGACTGAGCTCGATGATGACCGCAGCATTCTCCTGACCCGAAATATCGGCGTCGCCAAAGCGAAGCAGCGCTTCGCCTGCCTCAAGAGAAACGGCGTTCAGGCGAACCGCTGCAGTCGGGGCATAGTGTGATGCCAGCATTCCCGGCGCTTCTATTGCGGCAGAAGCCTTCTCAGGACGCATCAACGGAACGCCGATAACCCGTTCGATGTCTTCCGCGACGATGCCGCCGGGACGCAGCAGCCGCGCGGTACCGTCTGCCTCGATCTTTACGATGGTGGATTCGACGCCAACAGGCGATGCGCCGCCATCAAGGATGAGCTCGATCCTGTCGCCCATATCGGCCTCGACATGGGCGGCGCTGGTCGAGCTGATCTTGCCGGAACTGTTGGCGCTGGGGGCTGCAAGCGGCTTGCCGAAAGCGTTGATCAGCTCCGCGGCAAAGCCTTCGGGGATGCGAACGCCAGCAGTGTCGAGACCGGCGGTCGCGAGTGAATGGATCGGGCTTTCGGCTTTCAGCGGCAGAATAAGTGTGAGCGGCCCTGGCCAGAAGGCATCCGCCAGCCTGCGGGAAAGCGGATCGAAGGTCACATGCTCTTCTGCCATGGCAACGCTCGCCATATGGCAGATCAACGGGTTGAACTGCGGTCGGCCCTTGGTTTCATAGATGCGGGCTATGGCAACCGGATTGGTCGCGTCTGCGGCAAGTCCATAGACGGTTTCCGTCGGTATCGCGACGGGATGGCCGGAGGCGAGGACGCTTACACCCTCGCGAAGGGCCATGTCCCTGTCTTCTTCGATGTTAATCTGACGCGCCATGAATGCTGCACCTTAAGGGGCGCGTCGCCTTGAAAAGCGCCGCACGGTTTTGCGCGGCATTCTTTAGAGGTATTCCGGCGGATTGGAAAGCCGTTTGCCGTGACGGGCTAGAGCGACTGGATGAATTTGCGCATTTCATTTGAGCGGGTGCCCAGCATCAGCACGTTCTTGAGCGCAACTTTTGGATCGCTCGTGCGAAACAGCAGGCCGTCACGATGGATCGCCTTGTTGATCTGCACCGTCTTGTCGCCCGCCATATCCATGGCAATTGCGAAATACATGCGTGACTGGCGCTGATCGATGTTTTCGAAGAAGTTCTCGTCGCCACACAGTTCAGAGAAGAAATTGGCAAAATAGAAAGAGAACAGCACCGGTGTGCGGGCGTCGAAACTGGTCCGCGATGCCGTTACGTGGCAGTAACCCAGATGCGGGCTGGCTTCGATCGTGCGATGAAACACCATCTTCGGAAAGCGGATGGATTTGTGAAAGGAATCAAGCCGGGAATGGGTGATTTCCCCGGCTGCCTGCAGCTTTCGACCGGTAATGGCCGCGACTTCTTCATGGGAGAGATATCGCGGCTCCTTGGGAACCCATTTTTCTTCGTAGCGGGCAATCTTGCCGGTGCGCAGGAAGTCGGAATGGGCGGTTTTGGTGCGCGCGGGGGCAGCCTTGGCAGCTTTCGCATCAAAGTAGCGGATTTGCGTACCCTTCTCCATCGGAGAACTCCCATTGGCAATCCACATATTTTTAGGGGATGGGCGTTAATTTTGTCTTTCCGGCAAACCGGCAAGTCCCGGCTTTGCGACGTGCCAGACTGTGTCGTATTGCGACGCATTTTAACGTGAATATCGACGCAAAATACTGTTTTCGATAGGAAATATCGTCCCAAAACAGCCTTTCGGCATGTCGCAAATTGTCGCCAATGCGGAAGCTAATGTCGCTCCATGTGGTGCTGCGAAGCGGCACGAATGATTAGATAAATCCCATGACGCGGGATATGCATGGAGGCGACCGCGATTTTTCGAGGACATGGCCATGGATTTGCGTGAAACCGTATTGCGCCAACTGAAAAACCGTCGTGAAGGCTTCACCCTGGAGCAGCCTTTCTACGTGGATCAGGATTACTTCCAGCTCGATATGGAGAATATCTGGTACCGCGACTGGCTTTTCGTTGCCCATGATTGCGAAGTTCCAAAGGCTGGCACCTATCTCACGGTTCAGATCGGCGATTACGCCGTCGTCATCGTTCGCGGCAAGGATGGCGCCATCCGTGCCTTCCACAATTCCTGTCGCCATCGTGGCTCACGCGTCTGCACCACGCACAAGGGTCAATCGGCGCGGCTGGTCTGTCCCTACCATCAATGGACCTATGATCTGGATGGCAAGCTCCTGTTTGCCCGCCACATGGGCGAGGAGTTCAACAAGGATGATTTCGGCCTGAAGCCGATCGCCTGCGAAACCGTCGCGGGATATGTCTTCATCTGTTTGGCGCAACAGCCTCTGGATTTCGCGCCGGTGCGAGCCGAAATCGAATCCTACATGGCGCCACACCGTGTCTGGGAAGCCAAGGTGGCGCATGAAAGCACCATCATCGAAAAAGGTAACTGGAAGCTGGTCTGGGAAAACAACCGGGAATGCTACCACTGCGCTGCCAACCATCCCGAGCTTTGCCGTACCTATCCGGAAAATCCCAGCGTGACCGGCACGGATGGCGGCGCCAGCGATCCGGAAATCGGCGGCCATTGGGCCCGCTGCGAAGCCGCCGGTCTGCCCAGCCGCTTCAAGATCGACCCCAAGGGCCAGTTCCGGGTGGCGCGTATGCCGCTGATCGGTGATGCCGAAAGCTACACCATGTCGGGCAAGCGCGCCGTGCGTCGTCCGCTGTCGGATGATGTCACAATCGACCACATCGGCACGCTGCTTCTGTTTCACTATCCGACCACCTGGAATCATTTCCTTGGCGACCACCTGATCTCTTTCCGCGTGCTGCCGCTCGGGCCGCAGGAAACGCAGGTCACGACGAAATGGCTAGTGCATAAGGACGCGGTGGAAGGTGTCGACTACGACATCGAAAACCTGACTCACGTCTGGAACGAGACCAATGATCAGGACAGGCGCATCGTGGAAGAGAATGCATTCGGCATTCGCTCGCCTGCCTATGAGCCGGGACCCTATTCAATGGAAGATGAAGGCGGCGTCATGCAGTTCGTGAACTGGTATTCCGATTTCATGATAGACCGGCTGTCCGGTGATCGGCAAAAACTCTCGGCGGTCGCATGACCGCGACGAACATGGTGACGACATACAAGCATATCGATGAGATGAAGCCGTGGAGCGACAAGCTTCACCTGCTGGAATGTATCTCTGTAACGCCCGAAACACCTGACGTAATGACCTTCCTTTTTCGTTCGGAAGGTCCCAACTGGTTTCGATATCTTCCCGGGCAGTTCGTCACGCTTGAGCTGCCGGTTGGGCCGGAGCCGCTGTTTCGCACATACACGCTTTCGTCCAGCCCCTCGCGGCCCTATGCGCTTGCCGTTACCGTCAAGGCGCAGGCCAACAGCATCGGCACCCGCTGGATGTTCGACAATCTCAAACCCGGGACCAGAATACGGGCACTGGGACCACTTGGCGATTTTTCCTATGTGCGCCACCCCGGCGACAAGTATCTGTTCATTTCGGCAGGCTCCGGCGTCACGCCTATGATGTCGATGGTGCGCGACATGAGCGACCGGGCACCGCAGAGCGATATTTCCTTCATCAACTGCTCGCGCTCGCCATCCGACATCGTGTTCCGCCATGAGCTGGAGTATCTTGCCCGCTTCATGCCCAACCTGTCGCTCGGTTTCATCGTTGAAAATTGCGGCCGCACCGACCTCTGGTCAGGTCTGAAAGGCATGGTCGACAAGGCGAAGATCGCGCTTCTCTCCCATGATTTCATGGATCGCACCGTATTCTGCTGCGGGCCGGAACCCTTCATGGCGGCCGTTCGCTCGATGCTGGAAGCCTCCGGCTTCGACATGGCGCGTTACCATCAGGAAAGCTTTGCTCCGTCCGCTCCCGTTGTTGTCGGCCCAAGCGACGTCCCTGACGATGGGGAAGTGCTGGCCAGGATAGGCTTCACCTTGTCCGGCAAGGAGGTGCCATGCCAGTCCGGCCAGACAATCCTGATGACGGCGCGTGCAGCGGGCGTTCGCATCGGTGCGGCCTGTGAGTCCGGCATATGCGGCACCTGCCGCGTGCTCAAGCTGTCCGGCGAAGTAGAAATGAACCACAATGGCGGCATTCTCGATGAGGATATTGAAGAGGGATACATCCTCGCCTGTTGTTCAAGACCGCTGACGGACGTCCAGGTCGAGGCCTGAATATAGTCAGCTAATCTCGCCAATGGAACCAATGTGGAGTTTTCCCGTTATTTGACCATCGAAGCGCGGTCTTAACGCGTAGTGTCATAACACGGAGAATATTCATGCTGAATTTGCGAAAGACGAGCGTTGCGACAGCTCTGATCATGGTGTTGACGAGCTTTACGCCGTCTCAGGCATTTCAGGTTCCTGTCCCGATGCAGAAGCCTGCACAGGCTTCGACCCAGGATGTTGTCCAGGTACAGTACCGCGATGGCACGCGTCGCATCTACCGCGACCGCCATCACCGTTTTGACCGCCGCGACTATCGTCGTTCGGACCGTCAGGGCTACTACAACGGCCATCGTGGCTACCGCGAGTACCGTCGCGGCTACCGCCAGCACAATGGCTTCTGGTTCCCGCTTGCAGCCTTTGCGACAGGTGCCATCATCGGCGGTGCAGCCTCCCAGGCT
Organism: Rhizobium sp. Leaf311; assembly: GCF_001423445.1. Taxonomy (NCBI): domain Bacteria; kingdom Pseudomonadati; phylum Pseudomonadota; class Alphaproteobacteria; order Hyphomicrobiales; family Rhizobiaceae; genus Rhizobium; species Rhizobium sp. Leaf311. Next base: position 347,037 of record NZ_LMNZ01000004.1, read on the forward strand.
CGTCCTTCCTATGGCAGCAATCACCAGCAGTGGTGTGCGAGCCGTTACCGGTCTTACCGCGCCTCGGACAACACATTCCAGCCTAACAATGGCCCGCGCAGACAGTGCGTTTCCCCATAACATATAAGCTCAACATAGAAGCCCGGCGGATGTCGGGCTTTTACTGTTTTATTTATCATGAAGCCATCAAGTGACTGTGAACACATTGTTAATGCTGGGTTCAGCTACCGGCCAATAAGCTGAATAACATATAAATACTCCTGCGTGAGCGGGTAAGAATACCAAGAAGAACGTCGTTATTCACAATGAGCCGGCAACATGTCCGGCCGTGGATGGAGGAAATGAGATGCAGAATTCGATGAAAATCCTTTGGGCCGCCGGCTTTTCGCTTTTAGCGGCGGTTGGCTCGGTAGTGCCTGCGCAGGCAATGCCCGTTATTGCTGCTCCAGCCGCAGCCGCAAACGCCGAAAACGGTGTCGTCAACGTTCAGTACTGGCGTGACCGCGGATACTATCGTGACCACCGCCCCGGCTACTATCGTGGCCACCGTGGTTACCGCGACTATCGTCCCGGTTATCGCAACCATAACGGCTACTGGTTCCCGCTGGCAGCATTCGGTGCAGGCGCGATCATTGGTGGTGCCTTGGCCCAGCCGCGCGAAGTGTATCGTCCGGTGCCTGAATACCGCCCACGCCCCGTCTACCGCGCAGTGCCCCGCGCTGGCATGAGCCAGGCTCACACGAACTGGTGCTTTGGTCGCTATCGTTCTTACGATGCCTATAGCAACACCTTCCAGCCCTATAACGGCCCACGTCAGACGTGCTATTCGCCATACGGCTGATGCCTTGAAGCTCAGCAGTATAAACGCCGCCCGGCTCCATCCGGGCGGCGTTTTGCTGTCTAGAGCGTTTCCGGTGAAGACGGGTTCGCCTTCAACACTCTATCTGTTCGTTTTTACGCAACTCCAGACGCAAAACCGGTTCCCACTTTTGCTGGAATGGCTCTAGAGAATGCCGACGCGCCGCAGGATGACCCAGGCAAACAGGATGGATGCGACGATAAAGCTGGCCGCATAGATCGTCCCGCTGGAACCTTCGGTAAAGGGCAGGGCGGCTGTATTCATGCCGAAAAAACCTGTCACCAGCGTTGGCGGCAGAAGGAAGGCCGTCATCAACGACAGGATATAGAGGTGGCGGTTGGTTTCCGAAGACAGTTTGGAGTCCACTTCTTCATGCAGAAGGCGGGCTCTTTCCTGAAGCGCGTAGACATCGTGATCGATGGCTTCAAGACGGCCTGTCAGACGAGCCGCGATTTCTTCGAATCCGAAAGGCATCTCCTCTTCATCTGCGGCAGATGCGCGGCGCATCAGCGTCAAGACAGTGCGCAGGTGACGATGCAGCCTCACAACGGTGCGGCGCACTGGCGCGAGCCGCCGTCGTTCGTCGCGGGGAGCAGCGTCGTAGACGAAGTCTTCGATTGCATTCAGCTCTTCCGTCGTTTCCATGACGAGCGCAATCAGGCTGCGTTGAAACTCTGCAACCAGCCCTTCGAAGACATGCGACGGCGTAGAATATCGCTTCGGGTTCTTGTCTATGGCAGCGCGCAACCGGTCTACAGATCGCAGGGGCTGAAGCCGCGTGGTGATGATGTATCGCTCCCCCAGCGCAAAATGCAGCCAGCCGATATCGCGGGTTTCCTGGTCGAACTCCCGCTGGAAATCGACGAGCGTGCCGTAAAGAGCGCCATCGTCCACTACGATCGAGGGGTGGGTCTCATGCGTGGTCAGATTGCCTTTGATACCGTCATCCAGCCCCGGCATGTTTTCAAGAAAACTGGCAACGCGGCTGTCGGCCAGATTGAGATGCAGCCAGAAGAACCCGTCATCGAGATGCAGGTCCGCAAGCTTCAGATCGGCAGGCAACCGCCTGCAGGGCTCAATGCCAGGGCGGAAGTGGTAGGCCCAGACAAGGCCGGGGATGGCGGGGTGGGGAATATCCATGGGCACTGATCCTGAAAAGGCGATCGTGGCAGTCTGTAAGCAAGCCTGACTGTCGCGACCAGACATGCAGAACAGAGTTTTGTGACAGTTTGATTACAGGCGGGCGAATGGCGCATTGCGCCAACGCAAAGACAGTTTATCCGCCAGCGAGGTGGCGTGCGAGACAATTTTTCAAATTGACGTTTACGTAAAAATCATTTAGCCCCGAAGTTCATCGCAATGCAGGCAGACGCTTCGGGAGGAGGCAGGATGTATACCGCACCGGTCGACGATATCGCTTTTACGCTGAAACATGTGGCAGGTCTCAAGGATGCGCTGGACAAAGGTGCCTTCGGGGATTTGAGCGAAGACATTGTGGATGCGATCCTCCATGAAGCCGGTCGTTTCGCCAGCGATGAAGTCGCCCCTCTGGCCGAAATCGGTGACAAGCAGGGTTCCACCATCGTGGACGGCGCCGTGCGCACGCCCGATGGCTGGGCAGATCTTTACCGTCGCTGGGCCGAAGGCGGCTGGAACGGGCTGACGGCGCCGGAGGAATTTGGCGGGCAGGCTCTGCCACATCTCCTCAACGTGGCTGCGCTGGAAATGTGGAATTCCGGCTCCATGGCCTTTGCGCTTTGCCCCACCTTGACCATGGGTGCCGTCGAAGCCGTGGCAAAGCATGGTAGCGACGAACTCAAATCCATTTATCTTGAGAAACTCGTCTCCGGCACATGGACCGGCACGATGAACCTGACCGAGCCGCAGGCCGGTTCTGATCTGGCCGCCTTGAAGGCCCGTGCGGAACGTGCCGCGGATGGCAGCTACAGAATTTTCGGCCAGAAAATCTACATCACCTGGGGCGAGCACGACGCGGCAGAAAACATCATCCATCTGGTGCTCGCGCGCCTGCCGGATGCGCCTGTAGGCACACGCGGCATATCTCTCTTTCTGGTGCCGAAGTTCATCCCGGACGAGGCTGGCAAACCGGGCGAGCGCAACGACCTGTTCTGCCACTCGCTCGAACATAAGCTCGGCATTCACGGTTCTCCCACCTGCACCATGATCTTCGGCGATGGCCGTCACGGTCGCGAAAAGGGAGCGATAAGCTGGCTCGTCGGCGAGGAAAACAAGGGCCTGGCCTGCATGTTCACGATGATGAACAACGCCCGCCTGGCCGTTGGGATGCAGGGTGTCGCCATCTGCGAAGCCGCAACGCAGAAGGCAGTTGCCTATGCCAAAGAGCGTACGCAGGGCAAGGCGCCCGGTAGCGCGGCCACGGGCATGAGCCCGATCATCGAGCATCCCGATATTGCCAGAACGCTGCTGACCATGAAGGCGCTCACTCAAGGGTCGCGCGCGATTGCCTTTTCCTGCGCCCACGCCATCGACATGAGCCATGCCGCAACAGAAGCTGCGGACAGGAAATTCTGGCAGGAGCGGGCAGCCCTTCTCACACCGGTCGCCAAATCCTTCGCCACAGATGCGGGGGTGGATGTGGCCTCTCTTGGCATTCAGGTGCATGGCGGCATGGGTTTCATCGAGGAAACCGGTGCAGCACGCTATCTGCGTGATGCCCGCATTGCGCCCATTTACGAAGGCACCAACGGCATTCAGGCCATCGACCTCGTCACCCGCAAGCTGCCATTGTCCGACGGTGCGCAGGTGCGCGGGCTGATCGGTGAACTGAAGGCGCTCGCGCAGGCGGTACACGCTTCCAACACGCCGGAACTGGGAGAGACAGGACGCTATCTGGACCGCAGCCTTGCCGATCTGGAAGAAGCAACGGAATGGCTGCTCGCCGCGCTCGTAAAAAGCGAAACAGCCGCAGCCCTTGCCGGGGCAACGCCCTATCAGCGGCTGTTCGGGCTGGCGCTGACTGGTGCCTATCTCGCCAAGGGCGCGCTTTCGTCGGTCGATGACGGGCAGGGGCCGAGCCGCACGGCGCTTTGCCGCTTCGCCGCCGAAAATCTTCTGGCAGAGACGACCGCGCTCAAGGATCGTGTCATGTCAGGTGCTGCGAGCCTTGAGGCGGCCCGCATCTTGTTGGGTTGAGGAGTTTCCATGTCCACCGACCATATCCTTCTCGAACGTCCTGAAACCGCACCCGGCGTGCAGGTCATCCGCTTCAACCGGCCTGACAAGAAGAATGCCATCACGGATGCGATGTACCGCGCCATGATCGAGGCTCTTGACGCCGCAGACGCGGACGCGGATATCCGCGTCATCGCCTTTCTCGGTTCTCCCGGTTGTTTTTCAGCCGGCAATGACATGGCCGATTTCATGGCCTTTGCCATGTCCGGCGGCAAGGGAAGGCTCGCTGCAGGCGATTTCCTCCACGCGCTTGTCGGCGTACAGAAACCCATCGTCTCTGGTGTCGATGGCCTTGCCATCGGCATTGGCACGACGCTGAACCTGCATTGCGACCTGACGGTGGCCTCCAGCCGCAGCCTGTTCAAAACGCCCTTTGTGGATCTGGCGCTGGTGCCTGAAGCCGCATCCAGCCTCCTGGTGCCGCGCATCATGGGCCACCAGCGCGCCTTCGCTCTGTTGGCGGCAGGGGAAGGCTTCTCGGCCGATCAGGCGCAACAGGCCGGTTTGATCTGGAAGGTCGTGGCTGAGACGGAGGTTGAGGCGGAAACATTGAGGATTGCCGCGATGCTGGCGGCCAAGCCTCCACAGGCACTGAAGATTGCCCGGGATTTGCTGCGTGGCGATTGCGCCGATGTCCGCGCAAGGATCGATGCGGAAATCATCCACTTCGCGGCGCAGCTGCAAAGTGCGGAAGCTAGGGCAGCCTTCGAGGCGTTCATGCGGCGTTAAGCCTCGTTGGTGAAAACTCACGGCCTTTACGAAACTGGAAGGGATGAGACATATTCCTGAACGGTATCGATCATCTCCTGAGAAAGCCGCCACAATGCGCATCATCGTCTTCGCAATGCTTGCCGCCATGTCTGTTTCCAACATTGCGGAAGCCGCAAGTCTTCAGTCTCCATGGGCGTCGCATCCCGCGCAAAGCGATGTGGTGGAAGTTCAGAATTTCAACAGCCAGGCTGGTCCGTCGAACCGCAGAAACAATCACGAGCGCCGTCGTCCAGGTTTCGTCTGCGTGGTAACCCCGCCCGATAGCGCCAATCGCTCGCGCCCTTATGTTTGCCCCGCGCAAACGGGTCGGGTTGGCGGCCGCTGCCGGTGCAACGGCGTGGTGGGGAATGGCAATATCGACACGGCATGGTAGCCGCCCGCTTGTAGCGGCAAGGCTTATAACGGGGAGCGATGGCTTCCCGTTTTATTTTTCCAATGTTGCGACCGCTTCCACATGCGGCGACCATAAGAATTGATCGATGGGCGTGACGCTGGTAACGCGGTAGCCACCTTCGATCAGAATGGCGAGATCGCGTGCAAGCGAAAGTGGATTGCAGCTGACGGCGACGATCTTCTTCACGCCGCTGCGGGCAAGCTCCTTGCACTGCGCTTCCGCACCCGCACGTGGCGGATCGAAAACGACGGCGTCAAAGTTCTTGAGTTCCTTGATGATCAGCGGATGGCGGAACAGGTCACGCTTCTCGATGGTAACAGGCTTGAGGCCCTGCGTGTTGCGCGCCGCCAGATCCAGCGCCTTCAAAGGCTTGTCTTCCGCTTCCACCGCGTGGACCTTGCCCAGCCGGGCCAGCCGCAGCGCAAACGTGCCGGAGCCGCAGAACAGATCGGCGATGCGCTTGGACTTGCCGACATGCGCCAAGACCAGCCGCGCCATGGCATCTTCCGCCTGCTTGGTGGCCTGGGCAAACCCGCCTGAAGGCGGAGAGATTGCGATCCCGTCGAATTCGATCATCGGCTTTTGCGGCTCGATCAGAATTTCCCCTGAAATCGACACGCGAGCAATACCGCGCATGGACAGGACAATTTCGGTCACGGTCCGGCGTTGCTTGTCATTGACAGCCTTGAGGCCCTCGAAGGAGATATCGAGGCCCGACAGGGTCTCCATCACGGCAATGCGGAATGGTTCGGCATTGCCGGCAAGCGGCAGGCCAATGGCGCGGATGGCGTCCAGCCGCGACACGATCCCGTCCGAGCTGACGGGACATTCCTCGATGGCGACGATGTGATGGCTATTGGCCTGGCTAAAGCCCAGCAGCAACCCTTTTTCTGTCTTGCGGGCGGTAAAGACGACACGACGCCTTTCGCCCGGTCGACACTGAACGAGTGCGCCAACCTCCACATCCAGTCCTTTGGATTTCATCGCAGCGACAACGAGGCTGCGTTTGAAAACGTGGTAGGGCTCGTCTGCCATGTGCTGGAGCGAACAGCCGCCGCATGTGCCGTTCTTGCCATCTGGCCCGAAATGGCGACAGGCGGGTTCGCGTCGCTCCGGTGCCGGTTCGGCAATGGACATGACCGTGCCCTGATCCTTGATGCGGGCAATCGCCACCGTTTCACCGGGCAGTGCGAAGGGCACGTAAACCGTGCCATCGGGACAGTGCGCGATGCCGTCGCCCTGCGCGCCCAGACTTTGAATCTTGACGGTCTGGGTGCTCATGGCTTTCTGCCTCCAAGCAGGAATTCGACATTTCCATCGCCCCCGGCGATGGGGGAGGGAATGAGGCCAAGGCTGACCCAGCCCATATCCTCGACCAGCCAGCGTTCCAGCTCTGCGGCAACAGCCGGTGCGGTCTCAGGATCCTTCAATAGCCCCGCCTTGCTGATGGCATCGCGTCCCGCTTCGAATTGCGGCTTGACCAGCAGAATGGCGATTGCCTCCGGCTCTGCCAGTTCAAGGGCAGGCGCCAGCGCCAGCTTCAACGAAATGAAAGACACATCCGAAACGATAAAACTGATCGGGCGGTTGTCAATGTCGTCGCTGGTCAGGAAGCGGGCGTTGTAGCCTTCGATACTGGTGACGCGCGGGTCACTTTCAACACGCGGGTGAATCTGGCCATGGCCGACATCGATGGACGTCACATGCGCCGCACCCCGGTTGAGCAGCACTTCGGTGAAGCCACCCGTGGATGCGCCCACATCCAGACATTCGTGGCCGGATGGGTCGAGGCCGAAATGGTCGAGTGCGGCCACCAGTTTCAGCGCCGCGCGGGACACGTAGCCCTGCGCGGGATCGCTGACTTCGAACTTCACGTTTCCGGGGAAGGTGAGGCTGGGCTTGGTGACGACTTTGCCGTTGACCCGCACGGTGCCCCGGGAGACCGCGTCGCGTGCGCGAGAGCGGCTTGCAAACAGGCCGCGCGATACCAGAAGCTGGTCCAGCCGTTGATTTTCAGATGAATTAGACATGGTCGTGTCAATGACTGTCAAAAGCCCGTAACGCAAGCATTTTATGAGGGATGCCAGCAGTGCAGTGATTGTCTGATGGCGGGACTGTCGGAGCCAATCAGGGTTTAAGTGAAAATAAACCGCTGCTCGCTAACGTTACGTCAAGCTGAGTTTCGGCTCGAAACTTCTGCCATGATGGCGGCCCCAGGAAAATCAATGACGCTGTGCCACTGGGAATCTGGCCCTGGTCATATCTGACGTGTCGAAAGAGTTCTCGATGTCTTTAAAAAATCTCCCAATTAACCTAAAACTGGTCGCGACCTTTATTGCTCTGATGGCAGTTTGCCTTATTGCATCGGCGGTCGTGTTTTTACAAACCATTGAAGCCAAACGTATTTCCGACGAACAGGTCAACACGGGCAAGATCGTTTCAGCAGTTGATGCTGCCCTGGCTGCAATGCTGGAACAGGCTGTCAATCAGCGCGGCTATATCTTGTTCCGCACCGAGAGCACTTACAATGACGTCTTCGCAAACCGCACATTGATGCTGAAGAAGCTGGATGAGGCGCGCGGTTACGCTGCCGACCAGCCGGACATCCTGAAATCCATTGATGACATGCAGACAGCGGCAACCGTGTTCTACACGCAGTTGATGGAGCCTCAGCTTGCGGCTCGCAAGAACACTGAAGCACCGATTTCCGAAGTCATCGAGATCGGACGCAACAACGGCAAGGGTCAGCTGGACGGCTTCCGTGCTGCGGCTTCCAAGATCAAGGCAGAATTGGCCGTTGCCACCGAAGCACAGATCGCCGCACAGGAACAAGCCCATGGTGGCCTGCGCCTTGCGCTTTTGGGAGGTGGTGCGGCGGCTGGCGTCGTCGCTGTCCTCCTGATCTGGGCTCTCTCCCGCGCAATCGTTTCGCCAATCGTCGCCATGACCGCCGCCATGGGCCGCCTTGCAGATGGTGACACCTCCGTAGAAGTCCCGGCAGTGGATCACGGCGACGAAGTCGGCAAGATGGCAAAGGCCGTTCTGGTCTTCAAGGAAGCCGGAATCGAGAACTCTCGTCTGGCGGAAGAAGGCGATCGTATGCGATTTGCCACCGAAGCCGATCGGAAACGCAATGAAGCAGAAAAGGCACGCGCCGAGGCCGAACAGATCTTTGCAAGCGAAGAACTTGCCAAGGGCTTGCAGGCATTGGCCGACGGCGACCTTGCTTACCGCATCGACGCCCCCTTCGCCCCCTCGATGGAGCCGCTGCGGGTAAACTTCAATCATTCGCTCGAAAAGCTTCAGAGCACCATGCGCACCGTCGGCGAGAACGCCGCAGCCATCAATGCTGGCGCATCCGAAATGCTCGCTGCGGCAGATGACCTGTCCCGCCGAACCGAACAGCAGGCCGCATCCATCGAAGAGACAGCTGCTGCTCTGGAAGAGATCACGACCACCGTGCGTGACAGCGCAAGAGGCGCTGAAGAGGCAAGCACGCTGGTTCAGCGCGCCCGTTCGGGAGCAGAAAGCTCTGGTGTCGTCGTGCGCAAGGCGGTTGCCGCCATGCAGGAGATCGAAAAATCCTCCGGCGAAATCACCAGCATCATTGGTGTCATCGACGATATCGCCTTCCAGACCAATTTGCTTGCCCTCAACGCCGGTGTCGAGGCAGCTCGCGCTGGTGAAGCTGGCAAAGGCTTTGCCGTTGTCGCGCAGGAAGTTCGTGAACTGGCCCAAAGATCGGCAAACGCTGCCAAGGAGATCAAGAATCTCATCAGTGCTTCAAGCCAGCAGGTTGAGAACGGCGTGAACCTGGTTGACGAAACCGGCAAGGCACTCGAAGCGATCATCATGGAAGTTGAGGAAATCAACGCGCATGTCACCACGATCGTTACCGCCGCCCGCGAACAGGCGACGGGGTTGCAGGAGATCAATACCGCCGTCAACACCATGGATCAGGGCACGCAGCAGAATGCCGCCATGGTCGAACAGCAAACCGCGGCAAGCCATTCGTTGGCACGTGAAGCAGAAGCCCTGAATGGCCTGATCGGCCAGTTCAATCTCGGTGGTGGGGGTCGTGGCACGACAGTGTTCACGCCATCCATCACGCCTTCAGCGCCGAGGTCTTCCTCGCCAGTGGCCCCCAAATCTTCCTTTTCGGCCAAGCCGCGTCCAGCGATAGCCGCAGCTAAGCCAACCGCGCGTCCTGTCTCCTCGCCAGCCCGCGCACTTACCCAGAATCTTGCGAAGGCCTTCGCCCCGCAAGCAGAAGCGGAAGCCAAGCCATCTGCCCAGAACTGGGAAGAATTCTAGGCTCCAAGGCATGACAGACTAAGCAAAAAGCCCGCCGGATCGCTCCGGCGGGCTTTTTGCTTATGTTCACCGTGGGCCGGCAGCTTAAACCGCGTAACCCAGTCCCGTTTGCTTCTGTCCCAGAGCTTTGAAGACAGTCGAAACGATGCCCGCGCGGTCAAGGCCGGCATTGGCATACATGATTTCCGGCTTAGCCTGCTCGACCCATTGGTCAGGCAGCGTCAGGGTGCGGACTTTCAACCCTGTATCGAGCAGACCTGCGCCTGCCAGGAAATGCAGCACGTGGGCTCCAAATCCGCCCGCCGATCCTTCCTCGATGGTAATCAGGACCTCGTGGTGGGACGCCAATTGCCGGATAAGATCGAGATCAAGCGGTTTTGCGAAGCGCGCATCTGCCACGGTTGTGGAAAGTCCCGCCGCGTCCATGTCTTCGGCAGCCGCCAGACACTCCGCCAGGCGCGTGCCAAAGGACAACAAGGCAATCTTTGAGCCTTCCTTGACGATGCGTCCCTTGCCGATTTCAAGGATTTCGCCGCGGCTTGGCATTTCGATGCCAACGCCTTCGCCACGCGGGTAGCGGAATGAGATCGGGCCTTCGTCATAAGCGGCGGCCGTGCGAACCATATGCTTCAGTTCTGCTTCGTCCGAAGCCGCCATCACGACCATGCCGGGCAGGGTGGCCAGGAAGGTGGTATCAAATGAGCCCGCATGGGTAGGGCCGTCTGCGCCAACAAAGCCAGCGCGGTCAATGGGAAAGCGGACCGGCAGCGACTGGATCGCCACATCATGCACCAATTGGTCGTAGCCGCGTTGCAGGAAGGTGGAATAAAGCGCGCAGAACGGTTTGTAGCCATCCGCAGCAAGCCCTGCGGCAAAGGTCACGGCGTGCTGTTCGGCAATGCCGACATCGAAAGTGCGCTTGGGGAAAAGCTCGGCCAGCTTGTCGAGACCCGTTCCATTCGGCATGGCGGCGCTAACACCGACGATCTTCTCGTCAAGCGTGGCTTCCTGCACCAATGCCTCGGCGAAGACGCTCGTATAGCTCGGAGCATTGGGCTTTGCCTTTGCCTGCGCGCCGGTGATGACATCGAACTTGTTGACGCCGTGATATTTGTCGGCAGCGGCTTCGGCAGGGGCGTAACCCTTGCCCTTCTGCGTCACGACATGGATCAGCACCGGCCCCTTCTGGTTATCGCGCACATTGCGCAAGACCGGCAGAAGATGCTCGAAGGAATGGCCGTCGATGGGGCCGATGTGATAGAAGCCGAGCTCCTCGAACAACGTGCCGCCGGTCACATAGCCGCGGGCATGGGTGACGGCGCGGGTAATGGCGCGGTCGATCGTCTTGCCGAGATAGGCTGTCAGCTTCTTTCCGAAATCGCGAAAGCCCATATAGGTCCGGCCAGAAGCCAGACGCGCCAGATAAGCGCTCATCGCACCGGTTGGAGGGGCAATCGACATGTCGTTGTCGTTGAGGATGACAATCAGGCGCGCATCCAGCGCACCGGCATTGTTCAAGGCCTCGAAGGCCATGCCGGCGGACATGGAGCCGTCGCCGATGACGGAAATGACCTTGCGATTGCTGCCGTCAAGCTCTGCCGCCACGGCCATGCCAAGACCAGCCGAAATGGACGTGGAGGAGTGCCCGGCGCCGAAATCGTCATATTCGCTTTCCGCGCGGCGCGTGAAGCCGGAAAGGCCGCCTTCCTGTCGCAGAGTGCGAATGCGGTCACGTCGACCCGTGAGGATCTTGTGCGGATAGCATTGATGGCCGACATCGAAGATGAGCCGGTCGTCCGGCGTGTTGAACACCTTGTGAATGGCAATGGTCAGTTCCACCACGCCTAGGCCCGCGCCAAGATGTCCGCCTGTCGTCGAAACGGCGTCGATCATCTCGTCGCGCAACTCTCTGGCCAGTTGCGGCAGATCGCGGTCATCGATCTCCTTAAGATCGGATGGGAATTTCACCCGGTCAAGCAACGGTGTCTGTAGCATTGCGGTCAATCGTTCGGCCTTCGTATTTGATGTTCAAGCTGTCGGTACCAGATGGTGTGCAACATCGGTTTCAGCAAGATTGCGTTCGTTGTATCGAATTTCAACCCTTCGGCAAAGGGACAAACTCTTCTTCATCCCCCGGTACGATGTCGAAGCGCCCCGTTCGCCATTCTTCCTTGGCCTTCTCGATGCGGTCTTTTGATGACGAAACAAAATTCCACCAGATATAGCGCCTGGAATTGAGCGCGGCACCACCAAAAAGCATGATGTGGCAGCCGCCAACGCCGCCCTTCAGCGTAATGTCATCTCCCGCCCTAAACACGACCAGTTGATCGGCGGCAAAGACATCGCCCGCCACCTCCAGGCAGCCGGACAGGATGTAGATTGCGCGTTCTTCCTGATCCGCCTGAAACGGGAACTTTGCCCCGGCCTCAAGCGTCAGGTCGACATAGAGCGTCTCCGTAAAGGTCTTGACCGGCGACGACAGGCCCGCCAACGAGCCGATGACCACGCGGCCCGTGGCCCCCTTGATGTCGATAACAGGCATGGCGTCGCGCCCGACATGGGTAAAATCCGGGGCGATTTCTTCCCTGTCATCGGGCAGGGCAAGCCAGGTTTGCAACCCCGACATGGAATGCGGTTGGCCGCGCAGATTTTCCGGTGTCCGTTCCGAATGGACGATGCCGCGTCCTGCCGTCATCAGGTTGATATCGCCGGGGCGGATGACGAGTTCCGTGCCCAGACTGTCGCGATGCTTGATTTCGCCATCGAAAAGATAGGTCAGGGTTGAAAGGCCGATATGCGGATGCGGCTTGACGTCGAGTGCCTGGTCGGCGCTCAATATCGATGGTCCCATACGGTCAAAAAAGATGAAAGGGCCAACCAGGCGGCGCTCACGCGTCGGCAGCGCCCTGCGCACGGCAAAGCCGCCAATATCGCTGGATCGAGGAATGATCAGGTTCTCGATGGCATCGCACGCGAATGCATCGCCTGCAGCCGGGTCATTTCCAGGGAAAAACGACATGGCAAATCTCCTGCGTGACGGGCCGGTAGCTTACCACGATTTCGGCGGCACGTGAGCGTTCTCTTATGGATACAGAGTTCTCATCCTGATCAGGCGGACGATGCGCGACCTCGCGCCATCCTCTGTCTTGACCCGAGGATCTCATAAACCCCAACATTGCACAGCGGATAGACCCTCTGCCCAAGCCGGGGGTGACGTCGCATTTACGGGAGCTTCCAGCCTATTCGCCGTCGAGCGGCTCAACACCGACCGGCTTGCCCGCGCGGTCCAGACGGATTTTCTCGATACGCTTTTCAGCGGCGATCAGAAGGGTTTCGCAGTGTTTTTTGAGGGCTTCGCCGCGCTCATAGATGGCGATGGATTCGTCCAGCGCGACATCGCCACGTTCCAGGCGGGCAACAATGCTTTCCAGCTCGGCGACAGCCTTTTCGAAAGAATAACCGCTGACATCGGCTGTGTTGGCATTTTCCGTCATGTTCAACCCTTCATCATTCTCAAAATATGCATGGCTGCCGATTCCGCCAGCCCTTCCAGATCATAGCCACCTTCAAGCAGGCTGACGACCCGGTTGGCGGCAAATTTGTCGGCCATCTCAAGAATTCGGCCCGTCGCCCAGTCGAAATCATCCCCTACCAGATTGATCTGGGCCAGCGGATCACGATGGTGGGCATCGAAACCCGCAGAGATGATGATGAGGTCAGGCGAAAAATCGGCAAGGGCAGGCAGCACGCGCGATTTGAAAGCCTCGCGGAAATGGTCGCTGCCGGTGTTGGGCGAAAGCGGGGCATTCACCACATTGTTTTTGATGCCCGTTTCCTTCTTGTCACCGCTCCACGGATAAAGTGGCATCTGGTGGGTGGAACAGAAAAGGACCGATGGATCATTCCAGAAAATATCCTGGGTGCCGTTGCCGTGGTGGACATCCCAGTCAACGATGGCGACACGCTCTGCGCCGTGAACCTTCTGCGCATGACGCGCTGCAATGGCGGCATTGTTGAAGAGGCAAAAGCCCATGGCCTTTTCGGTTTCGGCATGATGCCCCGGCGGACGGCTGGCAACGAACACATTGTCGGCTGCACCGCTGAACACATCGTCCACGGCAGCCATTGCCGCGCCAATGCCGGTCAAGGCTGCCTGAAGGCTTTTCGGGGAGGCATAGGTATCCGCTTCGATGCGGATGATTTCGCCGTCCTCTTCCGGTATCTGGCGCATGACCGATGTCAGATGGCGTTCGGGGTGCGCCAGCAGCACAGCATCCTCGTTGGCCTGCGGAGCCTGTTTGCGCTCCAGCCGTTCGAAATTTGGATGCTCCAGCGCGATATTGAGGGAACGCAAACGGTCCGGGCGCTCGGGGTGGCCCTGTGGCGTAATGTGTTCAAGAAATATCGGATGCTCGTAAAGTCGGGTTGCCATTTCGGCTGCTCCTCAGCGTTAAACGCGCTGCGGCAACAGCGGATATCCAGCCATGACGGCGCGACCAGCCAGGGCCGCAAGAACAGCCTTCAGCACATCGCCGGGGATGAAGGCCATGGAACCGATAAATGCCTTGGTAAAACCAATGCCTGCTGCAATTCCCAGATAGGTGATGCCGAAAGCGTAAAGCACGACCACGCCGCCAGCGACGCTTGCCAGAAAAAATCCGAGCCCCTGCGCGAAAGCGGACTGATTGCGGTTTACCAGACGTTCCGAGAGGTAACCCGTGGTGAAGGCAGCCGCGATCCAGCCGATGAGATAGCCGGTGGTGGGCGTGTAGAAGATGGAAAGCCCGCCACGACCGCCGGACAAGACGGGAAGACCGATGGCAGCGATGAGAATCGTCAGCAGTACAGCCAGCGTCCCGCGCTTTGCACCCAGCACGACACCGGCCAGCATCACGCCAAGCGACTGTGCGGTGATGGGAACCGGAATGAAGCCGAGCGGAATTGGCGGCAAAAGCCCAAGCGCAATAATGATGGCTGAAAACAGCGAGATCAGAACGAGGTCACGGGTCTTCATGGCGTTTTTCTCCCCTGATGATATCTGCCGATGAGGTTTGGCCTCTGAAACCGCGCGCGTCAATGGCTTCCGCAATGGCATCTGCATCCTTCAACGTCAAAATGACGAGCGGAATGAGGATGGAATGGAGTTTGGTTTCCAGTCCGCGCGCGCGCTGTGCATCACGAAGAGCTTCATGGCGCTTGATGATTTCCGGTACGAAACGCACGACAAGTCCCACCGCCAGCCCCACATCTGCAGCATTCGCAAGACCCAGTTTCTCCAGCGGACGAAGGGCATAGGCGATTTCATCCATGAACTGCGAAATGCTGACGCTTGCCGTTATTGCCGTTGCAAGAAGCGTAAGGGCGGCGAGCCGCAATAGGGCGATGGTCGCATCAAGCGGCGAAATGACCAGAAAGCTGATGGCAGCGATGATCGCAATGGTCAGCAAGACCGGCTTGAGGCGGACGATGGTCTCTCGAAACCCGAGATCTGCCTGCCACAGCACGAATGCGGACAGAAGTGTAGCGGCACACAGGATTGTCAGATCGCGTGTCAGAAACAGGCCGATGCTGAAGAGCGCCAGGCTCGCGAGCTTAATGCGCGGCGAAAGCCGATAGAGCCAACCCGTTCCTTCAACATGGAGGCTTCTCATGACAGCGCCAGCTCACGATAAAGCTCTATCGCCACGGCGGGCGGTGCATCGGCGTGAAGCTTGCCCTGATGGAATACCAGCACACGGTCAAAGCCGTCCAGCAGCGGCAGGTCGTGGGTAATGACGATCAGCTTCTGCTCAAGCCCCGCCATGGTTTTTTCCACAAGCATACGGTTTCTCAGGTCGAGCTGGTTGGTCGGCTCGTCCATGATAAGAATTTTCGGCCCGGTGATGGTAACGGCCGCCAGTGCCGAGAGCTGCAATTCACCGCCGGAGAGCTCATGCGCCCTGCGTTTTGCGAGATGCTCAATCCCGAACCTTCGCAAGGTGGCGTCCACGGCAGCCTCCGTCGCCGTCTTGTCCAGCCCACTATTCTTGAGGCCAAAGGCAATATCGTCCCTGATGATCGGCAGGATGATCTGGTTTTGCGGGTTCTGGAAAATGAAACCAACCTGCTTGAGTACCAAGGACGCATCCTTGACGGTGTCGAGACCGCCGACGCTGACCCGCCCGCCCGCCGGCTTCGTCAAGCCGTTGATCATCCGCGCAACGGTCGTCTTGCCGGAGCCGTTCAGACCGATAATGCCGATGCGTCTTTCCTGAAGAGAAAGCGTCAGCGGCTCCACCGCAATCCTGCCCTCGAAGGCCACGCTCGCATCGCTGAAATGAATATCCAACTGCCTGTTCCCAAACTCTTCCTGCCCTTCCTATAGACTTTGCAATGGACAAGCGAAACAAGGAACAAAAAATGAACATTGATTTTTGTCTGCGCGAAACTAAGCTGCTGGCATGGCGATTCTGATTTCGAACGATGCAGCACGACGTATCTTCCTTGCGCGACAGGGTCTGTCAGCGTCGCCTGCGCGCGCCATGAACAAGGCGCAGCTGCTGGACCTCATTACCGATATCGGGTTCGTGCAGGTGGACAGTATCGCGACGGTCGAGCGCGCCCATCATCAGATCATCTTTTCCCGCAACCAGACCTACAGGCGTCACCACCTCACGGAGTTGCTGGAGAAGGACCGGGCGCTGTTTGAACACTGGACGCATGACGCTTCCATTCTTCCCGCAAAATTCTATCCCTACTGGAAACACCGTTTCCGGCGTCGCGAACCGATCATTCAGGAACGCTGGCGCAACTGGCACGGGGAGGGGTTCGATTCTGCCTTTGAAGAAACCTACCGCCGAATTGCCGAGAATGGTCCGGCCATGTCCCGGGATATGAAGGCTGAAGGGCATCAATCCGGCGGCTGGTGGAACTGGCATCCGTCCAAGACTGCGCTCGAATATCTCTGGCATACGGGCAAGCTGGCCGTGGCGGGACGGGTGAATTTCCAGAAAATCTACGACCTTGCAGAGCGCGTCATTCCGGCAGAGCACCATGATCGCGAGGTCAGCCACGAGGACTTCGTGGATTGGGCCTGTCGGGAAGCCTTGACACGCCTCGGCTTTGCGACCTCCGGCGAGATTGCCGCCTTCTTCGATATTGTGTCGCCCCAGGAAGCCAGACAGTGGGTGACAGACCACCGCAGCGAACTATGCGAAGTTTCGCTGGCGTCTTCCGATGGCGCGAAAGATCGCATGTCCTACGCATTTGAAGGATTTACGGGGGAAGCGGAGGCTGCAATCGAGCCACCCAACCGCATCCGCGTGCTCAGTCCCTTCGATCCGCTGCTGCGCAACCGTGCTCGCACCGAACGACTGTTCGGCTTTTACTACCGGATTGAGGTGTTCGTGCCGGAGGCAAAGCGGCAATATGGCTATTATGTCTTTCCGCTTCTGGAGGCGGATCGCCTTATCGGCCGCATCGACATGAAGGCAGACCGCAAGGGCGGAACGCTGGATGTGAAGCGCCTGTGGCTCGAACCGGGTGTGCGTCCGTCGTCTGGCCGTCTGGCAAAGCTCGACGCAGAATTGAACCGGCTGGGGAAGTTCACCGGTGTCGAAACCATCAGATATCTGGATGGTTGGTTGGGCGAGCCTTAGCTGTCGCCAGTTTGACACCCCGCAGCAGGTGCGGAGTGTCAGGCAATCCCGCCTCGATCAGCAGATTTCCGTCGAGCTGATCTGAATCCCGAACCCTTCAAGGCCGACATAGTGGCGCTCGCGCGATGTCAGGAGCTTGATGGAGGAAATCCCGAGTTCTTTGAGAATTTGCGCGCCGAGGCCGATTTCCAGCCACTCGTCTTCGCGCGAGCGGGCCTGAGCATGGTCTTCCTCGGGATCGCGGGACTTGCGGCGTCCAGCCACCTGGCCCACGCCAACAGAGCCTTCACGCAGATAAATGATGACGCCGCGGCCCTCATCGGCAATCTTTTTCATATAATGCTGAACGGGCTGCTTCTTCCCGAAGATATCGTCGGCCACATTTTCAGGATGCAGACGCACGGGGATGTCCACGCCGTCTCTGATGTCTCCGAAGATGACCGCCATGTGCTGCATCGGGTCCCATGGCAGGGAATAGGTCTGCGCCTTGGCAGGTCCAAATGGCGTATCGAGCACGAAATCCGATTCGAGCTCGACCAGCGTTTCCTTGCGCTGGCGATAGGCAATGAGATCTGCCACCGAAACCTGTTTCATGCCGTGCGTTTCGGCAAATGCCGAAACCTGCGGACCGCGCATAACCGTACCGTCGTCATTCACCAGCTCGCTGATGACGCCGATCAACGGAAGTCCGGCGAGTTTGCACAGATCGACAGCCGCTTCCGTGTGGCCCGAGCGCATGAGGACGCCGCCTTCACGGGAGATGAGGGGGAAAATATGGCCGGGACGGGTAAAGTCCGCCGCGCCGATATTGGGGTTTGCGAGATTGCGAACCGTCAGCGTGCGGTCTTCGGCCGAGATGCCTGTGGTGGTGCCGTGCTTGAAATCCACGGAAACGGTAAATGCCGTGGTGTGGGCACTGTCGTTTTCGGCGACCATGGCATTGAGGTTGAGGCGCTTGGCCTCTTCCTTCGGCATGGGCGTGCAAACGATGCCGGATGTGTGCCGCACGATGAACGCCATCTTTTCGGGCGTGCAATGGACTGCGGCGACAATCAGATCACCTTCGTTTTCGCGGTCGTCGTCGTCCATGACCACGACAATTTCGCCTGCCTCGAAGGCTCTGATGGCTTCAACAACACGCTTCTGATCATATGCCATGCTATATTCCTACTTCAAACGCCCGGTCTGGCCGCGGTCTCTCAAATAATGGTCGGCAACCGTGCAGGCCACCATCGCCTCGCCAATCGGCACAGCGCGAATACCCACGCACGGATCATGGCGACCCTTGGTGCGGACATCGACATTCCGGCCATCCGCATCGATGGACTGGCGCTCGGTCAGGATCGACGAAGTCGGCTTTATGGCGAAGCGGGCGATGACAGGTTCTCCTGTCGCAATGCCGCCCAGAATGCCGCCGGCATGGTTGGAAAGGAAGATCGGTTTGCCGTCATTGCCCATGCGCATTTCATCGGCGTTTTCTTCGCCGGTCAGCTCGGCGGAAGCAAAGCCTTCGCCGATTTCCACGCCCTTGACGGCATTGATGGACATGAGGTTGGAGGCGATATCCTGGTCCAGCTTGGCGTAAACGGGTGCACCGATACCAGCGGGAACACCCTCTGCCACAACTTCGATCACTGCGCCAATGGACGAGCCCGCCTTTCGGATGCCATCGAGATACTCTTCCCAAACGGGCACCATGTTGGCGTCCGGGCAGAAGAAGGGGTTCTGATCGACCTGCGCCCAGTCCCAATTTTCCCGGTTGATCCTGTGCTTGCCGATCTGCACCAACGCGCCGCGCACGTTAAGACCCGGCACGACCTTGCGCGCGAGGGCTCCAGCAGCAACGCGCGCCGCCGTTTCGCGCGCAGACGACCTGCCTCCGCCTCGGTAATCGCGAATGCCATATTTGAGATCATAGGTGTAATCGGCATGACCCGGGCGGAAGCTTCTGGCGATTTCGCCGTAGTCCTTCGAGCGCTGGTCGGTATTCTCGATCATCATCGAGATCGGCGTGCCGGTCGTCGTCATCGTCACACCGTCCTCGTCCAGCATGACGCCGGACAGAACCTTGACGATATCGTCTTCGCGGCGCTGGGTTACGAAGCGGTTCTGGCCCGGCTTGCGCTTGTCCATCCATGCCTGAACTTCGGCAAGGGTGAAACGAATGCCAGGAGGGCAACCATCGATAACGCAGCCAAGCGCCGGGCCGTGGCTTTCGCCCCAGGTGGAAACGCGGAAAAGATAACCGAAACTATTATGCGACATGTAATCAGACCAAACCCGCAGCATTCCGCTTGCGGAACGCATTTCTAGAAAGAGGCGTTTTTTCATAGTGCAAAGGCTCGGTTGGCAAAAGCCCTTCTTTTGCCAATTTCGTTCCTTCACGCGCACTGGTCTGAAAGCAAGGTGTCGTTACGAAACCTTTCGCCAGGATTTGGATGTGGCGAATGCCGAGAACTCTTCGGGAGGCAGCGGTTTGGCAAAGGCGTAACCCTGCACGATATCGCATCCCAGTTGCCGCAGAAGAACGGCGTGTTCCTGGGTTTCAACACCCTCGGCAATCGTTTCCACGCCAAGCGAATGGGCGATATCGATGATGGAGCGAACCATGGACCGTTCCTGCGGCGAGGTCAGAATCGGCATCACAAGCTGGCGATCGATCTTCAGGCGTTTCGGCTTGAGACGCAGAAGGCTGATGATCGACGTATGGCCGGTGCCGAAATCATCGATCTCGATGTCGATACCCATCGCCTTGACCCGCTCGATATTGCTTGCGGCGATATCCTCGTTTTCATCGAGGAATATCGACTCCACCAGTTCGAAGGCGACTTCGCCGGGCTGGATTGCCATCGCCTTCAGGCTTTCGATGAGATGATCGTCGTGCAGGCGCCTGACCGAGACGTTGACCGATACGCGCGGCAGTTCGATGCCCTTTAGACGCCAGATGTTCCTGTCCTGAAGGGCGTTGCGCAGGACGATCTGGTCGATGGCGGAGACGACGTCCAGTTCCTCGGCAATCTTGAGGAACTTGTCGGGCGTTAGTATGCCGCGGGTCGGGTGACGCCAGCGGACGAGTGCTTCCACGCCGGTCAGTTCGTGCGATCTTGCGCAGAATTGAGGTTGATACCAGGCCTCGAACTCGCCCTTTTCCAGTCCCGCCAGAATTTCGTCTGCCGTTCGCTTGTGGCTGACGATTTCCGCCTGAAGGTTCTGGGTGAAGAATTCGTAGCGGTTTCGTCCGGTCGCTTTCGCGCGATAAAGCGCCAAATCCGCGTTGATGAGGGTGCGGCGGGCATCGTCACCCGGACTTTCCCCAAAGGCGATGCCGATCGAGACGCCGCAGCGGCAGGAGAAGCCATCAAAATCGAAGGGATGGCTGAAGGCAGAAATGATTTTCGATGCGATTGCCTTGATGTTGTCCTTGTCCTGCAATTGCCGCATCAGAATGACGAACTCGTCGCCGCCGATACGCGCGACGATATCATTCTGGCGCA
This sequence comes from Rhizobium sp. Leaf311, assembly GCF_001423445.1. NCBI lineage: Bacteria > Pseudomonadati > Pseudomonadota > Alphaproteobacteria > Hyphomicrobiales > Rhizobiaceae > Rhizobium > Rhizobium sp. Leaf311. The sequence continues at coordinate 367,719 of NZ_LMNZ01000004.1, forward strand.
CGCTGCTCGTCAAAATCCTGGCGGCTTGAACCAGAATGGCGTCACCCGCAGCGTGGCCAAGCGTATCATTGATCTGCTTGAAGCGATCCAGATCAAGATGCAGGATTGCAAAGCGCCCACGCTCCGGCACAGATTGCGAGGACAATGCGTCCAGTTCCTGATCGAGCTTGCGGCGGTTTGCCAGCCCAGTCAGCGGATCGTGAAGGGCATTGTGTTCGATGCGTGTCTTTGCCTGTTCGAGTTCGGCATTCTTCGCTTCTGCCTCGTCCTTGGCATTCTTCAACTGCTCCGACAGCAAGACATCGGCCGTCACATCGAAGGCGATCCCGACCAGCTTTCTGCTGCCATCGCGATTGTGGTGAAGGCGCCCGACGGCCTTGACATAATGGGTTGTGCCATCGGGCAAGATAACCCGCTGCGTTACACTGTAGTTGGGGTCATCCTCACTTCGTCCATCGCGCTTGTAAGCGTCTGGTCTCTCATCGGGATGCAGGCAGGCAAGGAATTCGGCGGATGTCACATGCCGTTCGGGCTCTGGGGCCAGGCCATACAATTCGCACATGCGTTCGTTCCAGATCGCCTCGGAATAGTCATGTGTGGCTTCCCAGATGCCGCAATTGTAGGACTCCAGCGCCAGTTTCAGGCGACCCGACAGTTCCTCCAATTCGTGTTCGCGGCTGGAAAGCTCCTGCAGTGCAAGCTCCAGCTCCGCGTTTTTGATATCCGTCGTGTCTTTTGCCTCGCGCAGCTTTTTCGCCATGATCATGTCGGACGTCACGTCCCACAGGATGCCGGTTGTCTGATGCGATCCATCCGGCTTGATGTAGCTTGATCCGGCTGAGCGCAGATACCGAACGGTACCGTCGGCCACGGGAACGCGGTAGACCTCAGAAGAGGTCTGCTGCCCCGAAGAACAGTTGAAAAAGAAGCGGGCGGCTTTGGACCGGTCTTCGGCGACCAGAGCTGTCAGCCACTCCGTCAGCAGCAAATGCTGCTCCAGCATGGGAAAGCCGTGGAGGCTCGCGGCGCGCTCGTCCAGAACGCATCGCGACGTATCGTTCTCGATTTCCCATATGCCGATGTTCGAAGAGTCCATCGCCAGCTGGAAGCGCTGCGAAAGCTCGAGAAGCCGTGTCTCACGCAGGCGGAGCGTCTTGATGTTGCGGTTGCGCTCTGAAAGCAGCAGACCTGCGACAAGGATGGGCAGAAGCATGGAAACCGATGCAATCGCAATCGTCGTGCTGACGGACTGGAAATAGGGTTTGACGGCCGCCCATCCAGAGGCTGGGGTCGCACGGATCTCCCACCTCGTGCCGGGAAGATCGACGGACTTGATCAGCGGGTCTTCGTGAAGCGGCTCCAGAACGCGGCTGATAACCTCATTGGTCACGACGTCACGAATTTCGAACCTGATGTCCGCTGTTTCCGCGTCAAGCGGAGACTTGGTGTCGTAGCCGAGCGAATGCAAAAGGCGATGACGATCCACCACCGCAACAACGAGATCATCGTCGTTTGCGTTGGAAGGATCCGGCGGAGGCGTGGCGACCATCACCATTATCGTATCATCTGGCGAGGCCTCCAGAAGCTGACCTTCGGGAAGACGGTGCTGAGGCGGCAGGGCGGCCAGCTTAGAGAGCCGTTCCTGCAGCATTGCTTCGATCTTTTCGGTGGAAACTCCCGGCCAGTTCTGGGAAAAATAGAACTTTCGCAGCTGGAAGTCCCGTGCCAGTCCAATTGCAAGGAAGTAGTCTGCTTCGCGCAGTTGATGGGCTGCGATCTCATCCATTGCGGGCATGTCGCGGTCATCGCTGAGAGATGCGTAATGCCCGATGGAGGCCAGTTTCGCAACGTCGCTGTTTAGCCTCATGACGAGACTTTTATGCAAGAGCTCCAGGGCATATTGGGCGTGTGTTTCCAGATCCTCGCGCACCGCCGCAGCGCTTCGATGATCCATGAAGTTGAAGACACTCAGCATGATTCCAGCCATGGCCAGCGCAATCAGTGCGGCCATCACTCTTCTTCTTATGACTTCGTTAAGGCGCCCACCAATATCGGCCCAGAAATTCACGCGGTCTTATCCTTCGCAGAGACGTATTTCTTTCTGCTATACAGCTTAAAAACCAATATATTCTAAATCTGGTAATGTAGATTTCGCAGGATCAATGCCCGGATCAGCAAAATATCTCGCTAGACTCGCAAACGAGATGATTTTTGTTAAATGCTTGATTAACGGTTAAAATCCGTTCATCAATTGGACAGAAAATGTCATGCTTGCGGGCGAATTCCGCCACATTCGGGAGGCAAATCTTGTTGCGTACACAACTTATCAGCAGCCTTAAGAAAGCTATAGCGATGCGTTTGATGATTGCCGCACTTATGGCCACCGCAAGTCTGTTTGCTCCGTTTAACGCTTTTTCACAAAGCGTGGATGTGGAGTCCACCATCAGCAAGGTTGATGTGAAGGGCCTGAGCATCACGCTCGCGGACGGCAAGAACTACAAGGTGCCCGAGGAATTCAATTTCGAGGGACTTCAGGCTGGCGTGAAGGTCATCGTTTTCTATACGGAAGTCGACGGCAAGCGCGTGGTGGATGACCTGGAAGTCGTGCAGTAAGCCTGGACGTCTTTCAGGCGGTCGGGGGCAGGCTGATCCACTCGGCCACGCGCTCGGTTGTTTCCACCCTTAGAATACGGTCCTGCGGAATTTGAATTTCCGCAGCCTCGTCTTTATCCATTTCGGCGACCAGTCGGAAAATGGAGCGTATGACGCCCCCGTGGCAGACGCACACCGTTTGCCGCTCCACGGACGAAAGCCAGGCTCCAATGCGCCAGGACAGAATTTCATAGCTTTCGGCATCCGGGCCCGGCGGAATGAAATCCCACTTTGCAGCCTTGCGTGCCCGGACTTTCTCTGGATGGGAAAGCTTCAGTTCCGGAAGTGTGTGGCCTTCCCAGTCTCCAAAGGAAACCTCAACCAGCCGCTCGTCGGTTCGATAGGCTAACGGGTCCAGACCCATCGCGCCGCGCAGAAGTTCCATGGTTTCGCGGGTACGGCCAAGCGGACTGGAAACGTAGTCGAAATCCTCGGCGGCATCGCCAAGAATGCGGATGAGCGTCCTGCCGTTTTCGACCGCTTGCGAACGACCGAAGTCGTTGAGGGGAATGTCTTTCTGGCCCTGCAGCCTGCGGATTGCATTCCAGTCTGTTTGTCCGTGACGGATGACATAGACCAGCAATTCCGCACTCCTGTCATAAAAGGCCATTCAAGGTGAATTGCGCCGGCTGAAACTCAGGCGGCGCAATGCCATTAGTCCTTTACGACAGAGATGTCCGGTGCGTCCACCGCTTTCATGCCGATCGTATGATATCCCGAATCCACATGGTGGACTTCGCCGGTCACGCCCGTGGAGAGATCCGAGAGCAGGTAGAGCGCGGATTTGCCGACTTCCTCGATGGAAACGGTACGCTTTAGCGGCGCGTTATATTCGTTCCACTTGAGAATATAGCGGAAATCGCCGATGCCGGATGCGGCCAGCGTCTTGATCGGGCCTGCCGAAACGGCATTGACGCGGATGCCGCGATTGCCAAGATCCACCGCCAGATAACGCACGCTCGCTTCCAGTGCTGCCTTTGCCACGCCCATGACATTGTAGTTCGGCATGACCTTTTCCGCACCGTAATAGGTGAGGGTGAGCAGCGAACCGCCATCTTTCATGATCGGATCAGCCCGCTTGGCAACAGCCGCCAGCGAATAGACAGAGATATCCATCGTGCGATTGAAGTTGTCGCGGCTGGTGTCGAGATAACGACCGGTCAGTTCATCCTTGTCGGAGAAGGCGATGGCGTGAACGACGAAATCGATCTTGCCCCAATGGGCTTCCAGATTGGCAAAGACAGTGTCGATCGTTGCAAGATCGGTCACGTCACAGTGCCCGGCCATAAACGCGCCAAGTTCCTGCGCCAAAGGTTCGACACGCTTCTTCAGCGCATCTCCCTGCCATGTGAAGGCGAGTTCGGCACCTGCATCGGCACAAGCCTTGGCAATGCCCCAGGCGATGGAACGGTTGTTTGCGACGCCCATGATGAGGCCGCGCTTGCCAGCCATCAGGCCGGATGTCTGAGCCATTGTGTGCTCCCTGTACGAAAATCGAACTTGCCTATGGCATAGGCCGAACGGCTGTTCAAGCAGGGCAGCGATCATCTCGCTCGTGTCATAGCAGAATGATAAGGTTGTTCACGGCTTTCAACATTTGCCTTGTCGAGCCCGGACAGCGGTCCTTTCCGGGCAAGATGTGGAGGCTCGATTGCGCTTTACTAGAGGTAGAGACCTTCGCGCATATGTCGCATCAGGTCCATGACCTTGGCGTCTGGGCTATCGAGAAGCACGATGCGCAACTCGACAACGAAGTCACCAAAGCCGCCATTGCCGTCCTTCAACCCTTTTCCTTCCACGCGAATGGCGCGGTCGGAGCCGGACCACGCAGGAACCGCTACGCGCAACTCGCCATGCGGAGACTGCACAGGCACTTCGCAGCCAAGAACGGCGTCGGCCAGAGAAATGGGCAGGCTGGTATGGATATCGAACTGACGGATGAGAAACGGACCGTCGCGTGAGGCGAGAAGAGTGACGACGAGATCACCGCGCGCCGCTTCGGGCAGCTTCAGGCCCTGGCCCTTCAGCCGCACAACATGACCGTCGGTCATGCCTGGCTCCAGCTGGAAGCGCACCTCCCGGTCCTCTGGCATATTGAGTGTGATCCACTTGTGCTCGATGAGATCGACGACCGATACCGTTGCTTCCGCCGTGATGTCCGGTGCCTTTTCAGGGGCAGTCGGTGCTCCACGAATGCGGCGCAGCAGGGCTGAGAAGAAGCTCGCGGCACGCAGAGATCTTGCCTTTTCACTCTGCTGCTCGGCAGTTTCCGTAGAGGCGTGCTCGTTGGATCCGTTCGTTTCGGTCTGCTTGTCCGCAGAGGAAGCCTTGGCCTTTGCATCCGCACCAAAGATGCGTTCCAGCATGTCTTCGGCTGTTTCGGGCTTGGCGCTGCCAGCGGTCGTTTCCGCCCCGGCCTGCGCGTTGCGAGCCTGTGCCTTGGCCAGTTCTTCCATCAGCTTTTCAGCAGCCTTGGCGCGTTCGGCCGCCTGTCTTGCGGCGTCGCGCTGCTGCATGATTGTCTGGTCGCGCTTCTTGTTTTCGGCAGCCCGTCTTGCCTGGTCGTAAAGGCCACGTTTCTTCGGGTCCTTCAGGAGTTCATAGGCCTGACCGATTTCGGCAAAGCGCGCAGTCGCGTCTGGGTCTGTCTGATTATGATCGGGATGAACGGCTTTCGCCTGAGTACGCCAGGCAGCCTTGATTTCTTCCGACCCGGCATCCCGTTGAACGCCTAGAATAGAGTAGGGATCACGCATCCGAACCACCAATTACGCTTGTCGGTTCAGGCCAAATTCTTCCATCATGAAAAGCCTGCAACACGAAATACACCCGCTTTGAACGTGCGCGCCACCATTGCGTTGCATCGTTCGTTTCAATACGGATTTGACTGTTGCAAGAAACTGCTAATCAGACCTTTACAGCCTGCCCTTGCGGGAGGGTCCCCGGCCTGTTCCGGGAGACAGGGTAAACGCTTTATTTCTGGTTGAAGCGTGTCATCAGCCATTCGCCCGTCTCAGACAGACAGGCCTGGCCGCTATAGCTCGCGACACCTTCAAAAGAGTGGCGCGTTGTATCGAAATCGCGGCAGACGAAACCACTGGTCCTGTCTTCGCGTATGGCGGTCACGACCCCTGCGCTGCCCGTTGCTGCATTGGCCCAGGGCAGGGGGGAATCGGAAATCTTGGCAAGATCCGCAGATGTCACGGCGTTGCGTATCGTCGCATCGTCCGATTGCGTCTGGGTGTTCTGATTATTTGGAACGGAGGCCGTGGAAAGCGACCGATCGACCTTTTCGCCACCAAACAAATCGAGGCTTACGCAACCGGTCAACATGGCAAGCATGCAAGCAGTTACGGAAATACCCGCGACTGAGGACAACAAGCTCTTTGTCAGACTGTTCGACTTTGCTATGACGTTCACCATCTCTAAACCAGAATCCATCTCTGGTGTGCAAATCAGCTTAAGGAGCATTTTATTTAATATGTCGGAAAGCCGGTTAACATCCAGTGACTTTACACAGGAAAATGAACCTTTCTCTCTTTTTGCAGATTGGTTGCGCGATGCCACAGCGCAGGAGATAAACGATCCGAGCGCCGTGGCGCTCGCGTCAGTCGATGAGGAGGGGATGCCAAGCGTCCGCATGGTTCTGCTGAAACATGCCGATGAGCGGGGCTTCGTTTTCTACACCAACTTCGAGAGCCGCAAAGGCCAGGAATTGCTTGGCCAAAAAAAGGCGGCCATGTGTTTTCATTGGAAAAGCCTGCGCAGACAGGTCCGTATTCGTGGTCTCGTGGAAGTGGTGAGTGACGCGGAGGCCGATGAATATTACGCATCGCGCCCGCGTGGCAGCCGCATCGGTGCATGGGCATCAAAGCAGTCGCGTCCGCTGGAAAGCCGCTTTGCGCTGGAAAAAGCTGTTGCTACCTATACCGCAAAATACGCAGTGGGCGACATTCCCCGGCCGCCCCACTGGTCGGGCTTTCGCATCCAGCCGCTGACGATCGAATTCTGGCAGGACGGCAAATTCCGTCTTCACGACCGCATCGAATTCCGGCGCGACGTGCCAGAAGGCGAATGGTCGAAGGTGCGGATGTATCCGTGAGGTTCAGCCTCGTCAGGCATTTCTGATCAAGTCTGCGACATCGAGAAGATTGTCGCAGACCGCCACGCATTTCTCACGCATTGTATCCGTTGCAGGCGCAACGTCAGGCACCATGATGGTCTGCGTTCCAGCGCTCCATGCGGATTGGACGCCGTGATAGGAATCTTCCAGCGCCACGCAGTCACGAGGGTCGATGCGCAAACGTTTGGCGGCGGTCAGATAGGGCAGGGGCGATGGTTTCGGCTCGGCGTAGTCGCCCCGGGCGAGGATATGATCGAAGCGCCGAAGGATGTCGAAAGGGCCAAGGTGGCGATTGACGGATTCGTGGCCCGATGACGTTGCGATGGCGCGTGGCAGACCAAGGTCATCCAGCAGATCGAGGATGTCCAGAACGCCATCCTTGAGCGCCACGCCATCCTCCATCGATATGGCCAGATGCCGGAGCCAGGCGTCGCGAAAGGTATCCATCGGAAAATCCTGGCCGTATTCCGTGCGGATGGTCTTGGTAATGACATCCCACGGGCTGCCACACACCCGCTGATAGACCTCGACAGCCATGCCATGCCCACCTTCATCCGAGGCGGCCAGAAATGAATCGCGGTAATGCTTCTCGCTTTCGATCAGCAGCCCGTCCATATCGAAAATGACCGCCTTGGGCCTGCGCAACAAAGCTGCCATGAGATCAACCGAACCGGAACTGGCGCTCGCCCAGGCTTTCGAAGGGGCGGATCAGGTAGCCGTCCGGGTCAGCCACGATGAATTGTCGGTTGCCGACCTCCGTTTCGCCGCGCCTGTACCATTTTTCTTCCAGCGGCAGAAACAATGGAACGCCTGCGCGCTCCAGCCGCTCGAGAATGGCTTCCAGCGAAGGTACGATCAGTTGCAGGTTCATGCCGCGTCCGAAAGGATATTTCATCGGCCCGGTCTCATCTTCGAATGTGCGCCCGGCGCCCATCTGGTCGATCATCAACTGCGCGTCGCCCAGCGCAAGATAGGTAAAGCCCTCCTCGGGTCTTTCATAGACCACGTGAAAACCGATGAGGTCGCAGTAAAAGGAACGGCTTTTAGGCCAATCGCTGACGGCAAGTTCAGGCACAAGGGCATTCGCTGTAAAAGTCATTTTTGGCTTTGTCACCTCTGGAAATATAAGTGGTATAGCGCTCATGCGCAGCCAGAGTAACTCCATGGCATTGGAAACGTTGCAGGTTAATTTGAACACGCCGGTTATAAGGTGACGGCGCGTATCGTACCGCGCGTCGCTGCCGAGGCGTCAGGCCTTCGTTCCGCCCACCGTGATCTGGTCCATCCGCAAATGCGGCTGGCCCACGCCGACGGGCACCCACTGGCCTGCCTTGCCGCAATTGCCAATGCCGGTATCGAGCTTCATGTCGTTGCCGATCATGGTGATACGTTTCATCGCAGCGGGACCGTTGCCAATCAGCATGGCCCCCTTCACCGGTGCGCCGATCTTGCCGTTCTCGATCAGGTAGGCTTCCGTGCAGCCGAAGACGAATTTGCCGGAGGTGATGTCAACCTGGCCGCCGCCGAAGGACACGGCATAGATGCCCTTCTTGACCGATGAGATGATTTCTTCCGGCGTCTTGTCGCCACCCAGCATGTAGGTATTGGTCATGCGCGGCATTGGCACATGCGAATAGCCCTGCCTGCGCCCGTTACCGGTCGCCTTCATGCCCATCAGACGGGCGTTCTGACGGTCCTGCATGTAGCCGACCAGTCTGCCGTCTTCGATCAGCACATTATAGCCAGATGGTGTACCCTCATCGTCGATGGTCAGCGAACCACGGCGGTTGTCGATCGTGCCATCGTCCACGACGGTCACGCCCGGCGCGGCCACCATTTCTCCCAGCAGGCCCGCGAAGGCCGATGTTTTCTTGCGGTTGAAATCGCCTTCCAGCCCGTGCCCAACGGCTTCGTGCAGCATGACGCCCGGCCAGCCGGAGCCCAGCACCACATCCATGGTTCCCGCAGGCGCATCGATGGCGGTGAGGTTGACGAGCGCCTGGCGCAGCGCCTCATCGGCTCCACGCTGCCAGTTTTCGGTGGAAATGAAATCGCCAAAACCGACCCGACCGCCAATACCGTATGATCCGCTTTCCTGCCGGTCGCCTTCTCCGGCAACGACGGAAATATTGATCCGTGTCATGGGTCTGATGTCGCTGACGCGGTGCCCGTCCGCGCGCAGAATGTCGACCATCTGCCAGCTTGCGGAAACGCTGGCCGTGACCTGGCGGACCTTGGGGTCCTTGTCGCGCAGATAGGCGTCGATCTCCGTCAGAAGCCTGACTTTTTCCTCAAAGCTCGGCGCGCCGATCGGGTTTTCGTCACCGTAAAGCTTCTTGTTGGTACGTTGCGGAGCCGCCGCATAGGAGCCGGAATATCCCTTGGTGACAGCGCCCACCGCATCGGATGCGCGCTTCAACGCGCCGAGGGACAATTCCCCCGCATGGGCATAGCCCACGGTTTCACCAGCCACGGCACGCAGGCCAAAACCCTGATCCGTGTTGAAGCTTCCGCCCTTCAGGCGACCATTGTCGAAGGAAAGGGATTCAGCCTGGGCGTGCTCGACAAACAATTCGCCATCATCAGCGCCCGCCAGAGCATCGGCGACCTGGGCGCGCAGCTGTGCTTCGTCGCAATCGAATAGCGTCAGAAGATCTTGGGTCATCGCTGGCTCCAGTATACGTGTTTCAGTGTCGAGCCCAAGGCGTCAGTTGTTGCGCTTCAAGCCATCACGCATTTAAGTGGTGGCGCGTGCCCACGCAAGATCAGGGCAGGGCGTCGTAGCCTTCGGCAAAGCCGCGCAGCTCGATGGGGATCCCGACACGGTCCTGATCGACCGACTCACGCAGGGCAAAGACGGCATTCTTGCCAGCCCGAAGCACCTTCAGCAGCTCGTCATCAATATCGACTTCCACGTAGCAGCCTTCGGAAAAGCAGCGCGTGAAATAGGCGCGGCCGATATTGTTGTTGTCGATGTAGAGTTCCATCCCGTCCTTGAGCAGCACGCCAAGAGGCGCGAGGATGCGAAGGATGCGGGACTTGCGGTCAGCAGTCTTGAGAATGACGACGGAGAGACCAACCTCGGGACGGTCATCCGCAATCACGTTCTGCATCAGCGCACATTGTTCTTCGGATGCGCCAGCTGGTTTGTCGCAAATGACAGACCAGGCGCCATGCGTCGATTTTGGCGTTCCCGGTGGCTGCTGGGCAATGCCCACGGCGGGAACGGCGATGGAAAGACCGGCGGCGACGAGAAAAGCGCGCGCAATCGGGGACAGACGCATGGATACCTCTGGAATTCGAATCAGTGCGGCCATTTTGACTTCCCCTTCGGGAAAGGGAAGGGCCACGACCCTCAATTCCAAGGGAGTGCGGCCAAAATAGGACTTGATGATACGCAACATGGTCGGATCAGCATCAGAACGACATTGCCGAGGCGCCAGCAGCCTTGGCATCGGCGCATTTAACACGCGCAGGCTTCTACCGTTAAAAATGCACGGGTTGCCAACCAAGGCGATATTGCGGCGAAGGACAAACTATGATTTGAAGTCTACTCTATAAGCATGGATTCTGCGTTTGAGATTGATCATGATCAAACGCGTGAGGGAGAGGTACCGTGACTAACAGGATATACGCAAGCTTGATGGGCAGTATCTGTCTGCTCACGGCTGCCGGCGCAAGCGCCGATCAGCCGAAAGAGTGGCAGATGGGATTGCAGGAGGCGGCAACGCCCATCATGCACGAGATACGCTGGTTCGAACAATATACGCTCTGGTTTATCGTTCCGGTCACGCTGTTCGTGCTGGTTCTCTTGATCATCGTCGGGGTCAAGTTCCGCGCCCGTGCCAATCCGGTGCCGTCAAAGACAAGCCACAACACGGCCATCGAGATTGTCTGGACGCTCGCTCCCGTCCTGATCCTGATGTTCCTGGCGTTTCCGTCCTTCAACCTTTTGAATGCGCAGCTGACGCAGCCTGAAAATCCGGACCTGACCTTGAAGGCAACCGCGACGCAGTGGCAGTGGAACTACGAATATGCTGCTGCTGAAGGTGCTGAGCCTCTGGCATTCGACAGCTACATGCTGAAGGATGCCGATCGCGCAGCCGCAGGCAAGGACGACAAGGCACGCTATCCCCGCCTTCTGGCTGTCGACAACGAGATGGTCGTGCCTGTTGGCAAGACGGTCCGTCTTCTCGTCACCGCCGCCCCAACCGACGTCATTCACGCCTTCGCCATGCCTGCATTCGGTGTCAAGATCGATGCCGTGCCTGGCCGTTTGAACGAAACATGGTTCAAGCCTGAGAAGGAAGGTCTATATTACGGTCAGTGTTCCGAGCTTTGCGGCAAGGATCACGCCTTCATGCCAATCGCCATACGTGTGGTTTCCGAAGAGCAATACAAAACCTGGCACGATGCCGCCGCTGCCGATCTTAGCGGTGCCAACCGGGCGCTCATGGCTTCTGTGGATGGTGCGCCGCGCTCCGTTCAGGTTGCTGAAAACGAAGCCAAGTAAGGTAAGGAGTGAGGACAATGGCTGGACATTCCACACACGACGATCATCACTCGCACAACGGCCACACCCATGGACGCGAAGCGCATCACGATGACCATGCGCACCATGCGCACACGCCGACCTTCTTCCAACGCTGGTTTCTCTCGACGAACCACAAGGACATCGGCACGCTCTATCTGATCTTCGCGATCATCGCCGGTATCATCGGTGGCGGCCTGTCGGTCGTCATGCGTATGGAGCTGCAGGAGCCGGGCATTCAGATTTTCCATGGCCTCGCTGCCATGGTCTACGGTGTTCAGGGTGATGCTGCCATCGACGGTGGCAAGCACATGTACAACGTGTTCACGACGGCACATGCGCTGATCATGATCTTCTTCATGGTCATGCCTGCCATGATTGGCGGTTTCGCCAACTGGATGGTGCCGATCATGATCGGTGCGCCGGACATGGCGTTCCCGCGTCTGAACAACATTTCCTTCTGGCTGATTGTTCCGGCCTTCATCCTGCTTCTCCTGTCGCTTTTTGTTGAAGGCCCTGCGGGTGCCTACGGTGTTGGCGGGGGCTGGACGATGTATCCGCCGCTCTCGACCAGCGGTATGCCCGGGCCTGCGGTGGATCTTGCGATCTTTGCGCTGCATATTGCCGGTGTGTCGTCCATTCTCGGCGCGATCAACTTCATCACCACCATTCTCAACATGCGCGCACCGGGCATGACGCTGCACAAGATGCCGCTCTTTGCATGGTCGGTTCTCGTCACCGCCTTCCTTCTGCTGCTTTCGCTTCCGGTTCTGGCTGGTGGCATCACCATGCTTCTGACGGACCGTAACTTCGGCACCACCTTCTTCGCACCTGAAGGCGGCGGCGACCCGATCCTGTATCAGCACCTGTTCTGGTTCTTCGGTCACCCGGAAGTCTACATTCTGATCCTGCCCGGCTTCGGCATCATCAGCCACATCGTGTCGACCTTCTCCAGAAAGCCGATCTTCGGTTACCTCGGAATGGCTTATGCCATGGTCGCCATCGGTGCCGTCGGCTTCATCGTCTGGGCGCACCACATGTATACGGTTGGCCTTTCGCTCGAAGCGCAGCGCTACTTCGTCTTCGCAACCATGGTGATTGCGGTGCCCACGGGCATCAAGATCTTCTCCTGGATCGCGACGATGTGGGGTGGCTCGCTCACCTTTACGACGCCTATGATCTGGGCCATCGGCTTCATCTTCTTGTTCACGGTCGGTGGCGTCACCGGCGTACAGCTTGCCAATGCCGGTCTCGACCGCTCCCTGCATGACACCTATTACGTCGTGGCTCACTTCCACTACGTTCTGTCGCTCGGTGCCGTGTTTGCGATCTTTGCTGGCTGGTACTACTGGTTCCCGAAGATCACCGGCTACATGTACAGCCAGGCAATCGGAAACCTGCATTTCTGGGTCATGTTCTTCGGCGTGAACCTCATCTTCTTCCCGCAGCACTTCCTCGGTCTTGCCGGTATGCCACGTCGCTATATCGACTACCCGGATGCCTATGCGGGCTGGAACATGGTCTCGTCCTACGGTTCCTACATCTCGGCTGTTGCTGTCCTCATCTTCCTCTTCGGCGTCTGGGAAGCCTTCGCCAAGAAGCGTGTGGCTGGCGACAATCCATGGGGTGAAGGTGCAACCACGCTGGAATGGCAGCTGTCTTCTCCGCCGCCATACCACCAGTGGGAACAGCTTCCCCGTATCCGCTGAGGCATTTTGTCTAGGCGTGTATATGATCTGAACATGATAAATGTCAGTTTCACGCTTGGATAAAACATAAAGGAGCGCCGCAGGAATGCGCGGCGTTTCCCCATGAAGGCAGGAAAAATGACCGTAATCGACAATCGCGACACGCTGGAAATGGATGGCCTTGTGCTGTCTGAGGCGGGTGCGCGCGATTATTTCGAACTGCTGAAGCCCCGCGTCATGTCGCTGGTGGTCTTCACCGGTTTTGCCGGTCTGGTGCTGGCACCGGGCAGCATCAATCCGATACTGGCCGTCGTCGCCATCCTCTGTATCGCCGTAGGTGCGGGCGCTTCGGGCGCTCTCAACATGTGGTATGACGCGGATATCGATGCGGTCATGACACGCACTGCAAAGCGCCCTATACCCTCCGGCCGCGTCGCGCCGGGCGAAGCGCTGGCCTTTGGCCTGACGCTGTCGGTCTTTTCCGTTGCCATTCTCGGTCTTGCGGTCAACTGGTTTGCGGCCGGTCTTCTGGCCTTCACCATTTTTTTCTACGCCGTCGTCTACACCATGTGGCTGAAGCGTTCGACGCCGCAGAACATCGTCATTGGCGGTGCGGCAGGCGCGTTTCCGCCCATGCTGGGCTGGGCTTGCGTCACGGGCGATGTATCGCTCGACAGCACGATCCTGTTCCTCATCATCTTCATGTGGACGCCAGCGCATTTCTGGGCCCTGGCTCTCTTCAAGATGCGCGACTACGGCTCCGTTGGCATCCCCATGATGCCGAATGTCGCCGGCGAGCGCTCGACCAAGAACCAGATGATCGCCTATGCCGTGGTCACCGCAATCGTGGCCGTAGCGCCTTACTTCACAGGTCTCGCCGGTGCGGGATATGGCATATTTGCCGCCGTCCTCAGCGCCATATTCATCTACTGTTCCATCTCCGTCCGGCGTATGCCCGATGGAGACGAGCGGATGATGCAGGCGAAAAAAATGTTCGCCTATTCCGTCTTCTACCTCTTTGCAATCTTCTCCGCCTTGTTGGCAGACCACGTTGCACCGTCATTCATGACGCTCATTCCGGGAGCAGCGTAATGGAAACCATCAAGCTGAATGATGCACAGAAACGTTCGCGGCGCGGTCGCAATATCGCGCTCGGCGTTCTGCTCGCCGCCCTGGTCGTGTTGTTCTACATCATAACCATTATCAAAATCGGCGGCTTTTAAAGCCGGAACGTGGGAGGAGGAGACATGGCCGGAACCGAGACGAGGACGAAGAGGACGAGCAACAGCTCCATTCTCGTTCTATGCACGGTATTTGTCTGCGGCATGGTCGGCATGGCTTATGCCTCTGTGCCGCTTTACCGCCTGTTCTGCCAGGTCACCGGCTATAACGGCACCACCCAGCGCGTCGAGCAATATTCGGACGTCATCCTCGACAAGCGGATGAAGGTCACTTTCGACGCCAACACATCGACGGGTCTCAACTGGGATTTTCGCCCGGTGGACAGACAGGTTGAGCCGAAGATCGGCGAGACCATTCAGGTGACGTTCAAGGCAACAAATCGTTCGCCTGTCGCTACGACCGGTAGCGCCGTATTCAACGTCACGCCCATGGAAGCAGGGGCCTATTTCAACAAGGTACAGTGCTTCTGCTTTACCGAGACGACGTTGCAGCCGGGCGAAACGCTCGAAATGCCCGTCGTGTTCTTTATCGATCCGGAGATCGTAAAGGCTCGGGAAACCAAGGGCATCCATACTTTGACGCTGTCCTACACATTTTATCCGTCCAAGACGGAAAAACCGGTTGCGTCCTTGCCGGTAAAGACTGAACGTGACGAAACGAAACTTTGAGAGAGGGAGGTGCGGCCTTTAAAGGTCGCGCTGCATAGCGTGGCCCTGATCAAGGGTCACAGCATCGAATGAGACTAGGGAAGAGCCTGCGGGGATCGATCACATGGCAGACGTACATCAGAAGAAACATGACTACCATATCATAGACCCCAGCCCATGGCCGCTACTGGCATCGGTGGGTGCATTCTTTCTTGCCTTTGGCGGCATCTGCTACATCCGTTATCTCAACGGCAGTTCCTTCAAGCTGTTTGGGTTGGAATGGGCGCATCCGTGGCTGTTCTTCGTGGGTCTGGCGATCGTGCTTTACACCATGTACGCCTGGTGGGCCGACACGGTAAAAGAAGGCCACGAGGGACATCACACCCGCGTCGTGTCGCTTCATCTGCGCTACGGCATGATCATGTTCATCGCTTCGGAAGTCATGTTCTTCGTGGCATGGTTCTGGGCCTATTTCGATGCAAGCCTTTATCCGCACGAAGCCATTCAGGCTGCGCGGGTCGAATTCACCGGTGGGCAGTGGCCGCCCAAGGGCGTCGAAGTTCTCGATCCATGGCACCTGCCGCTTTATAACACCGTCATCCTGCTTTTGTCAGGGACGTGCGTTACCTGGGCGCACCATGCCCTTCTGCACAATGACCGCAAGGGTCTGATCAGCGGCCTTGCGCTGACGGTTGCGCTGGGTGCCTTCTTCTCCTTCGTGCAGGTTTATGAATACATGCACGCGCCGTTCGACTTCAAGAATTCGATCTATGGCGCGACGTTCTTCATGTCCACGGGTTTCCATGGCTTCCACGTCTTCGTGGGCACCATCTTCCTGCTGGTTTGCCTCTTCCGCGCCATTGCCGGTGATTTTACCGCCAAGCAGCACTTCGGCTTCGAAGCTGCAGCCTGGTACTGGCACTTCGTTGACGTGGTATGGCTGTTCCTGTTCTTCGCAATCTATGTCTGGGGCGGCTGGGGCGCGCCACTGGCACACTGAGATAACGCGATCAATGAAACAAAGGGCGGCACGTGCCGCCCTTTGCTTTTCTGCGACCACATGGGGAGGATATGATGACGCAGGAAGACGAGGGGCTCTATCCGCCGGTTGATCCGGTGAAGGTCGGCCTGCGGGGCTGCTGCCCGCGTTGCGGCCATGGTCGCCTTTTTGAAGGCTTTCTCAAGCTGAAGCCGAAATGCAGCGCCTGCGGCCTCGATTACGCCTTTGCCGATGCGGGAGAAGGGCCAGCGGTCTTCGTCATGCTCATCGTCGGTTTCTTGATCATCGGTCTTGCCCTGTGGTTCGACGCACGCTTTGCGCCACCGGTCTGGCTGCACGCCTTGATCTGGATTCCGACGGCCATTATCCTGTCTCTTGTTCTGCTAAAGAAAATGAAGGGCATCATGATCGCCCTGCAGTATCGCAATAATGCAAGTGAAGGCAGGATCGATCGTGGTTGACAGTGCCATTTCCAAACCATCGCACAGGGGTTTGTGGTTTGCAGCGCCTCTTGTGCTGATGGCCCTGATCATTCTTGTTGCGCTCGGCACATGGCAGGTCCAGCGCATGTTCTGGAAGGAGGCCTTGCTGGCCGATATCCAGCAGCGCATTCATGCAGCACCGTCGAGCCTTGAAGACATCGAACGGCTGAATGCATCCGGTGGAGATATTGAGTACCGAAAAATCGTGGTTTCCGGCACATATGACCATGGCAAGGAGCAGCATTTTTTTGCGACCTTTCAGGGTCAGACCGGCTATTACATCTACACGCCGATGCGCCTCACAGATGGTCGCAATATTTTCGTCAATCGCGGCTTTGTCCCCTATGAGATGAAAGAAGCGTCAAAGCGGGCGGAGGGCGAAGTTGCCGGTGTTGTCTCGGTAGAAGGTCTGACGCGGGCGCGCCTTGCCGCCAAACCGTCCAGCCTGCTGCCGGAAAACGATCTGGGCAAGAATATCTATTATTGGAAAGACTGGTCGGCCATGGCCAGCCAGGCGAACATAGCACCGTCCGAACTCGTGCCATTTTTCGTCGATGCCAATGATGCGCCCAACCCCGGCGGCTGGCCCAAGGGTGGTGTAACGCTGATTGATCTGCCGAATAATCACCTTCAATACGCGATAACGTGGTACGGACTGGCACTCGCCCTTGTCATCGTGGTCGGTTTTGCCTATGTCCGGGGCTCAAGAAAAACGGGAGGCTGAAGGAGAAGGAATGAATATTGCCGTTTCCAAACCGCCTCTGACGATCAGGCTTTGCGGCCCGCGAGGCTTCTGCGCAGGCGTGGACCGCGCCATTCAAATCGTTGTTCTGGCTCTCAAAGCCTATGGCGCCCCCGTCTATGTACGGCACGAGATTGTTCACAATCGCTATGTCGTTGAGGGACTGGAAGCCAAGGGCGCGATTTTCGTCGAGGAACTGAACGAGATTCCCGCCGAGCACCGCCAGCAACCGGTTGTCTTTTCCGCCCATGGCGTTCCAAAATCCGTGCCGGAAGATGCGCAGGCGCGCAATCTCTTCTATCTCGATGCCACCTGTCCGCTCGTGTCGAAGGTCCATAAGCAGGCCATGCGACACCAGCGCCTAGGTCGCCATGTCATTCTCATCGGTCATGCCGGTCACCCCGAGGTTATCGGCACCATGGGACAGTTGCCGGAAGGCACTGTCTCGCTCATCGAAACGATCGAGGATGCTGGGCGCTACGAGCCTGTCGATGCGGAGAATCTCGGCTTCGTGACGCAGACGACATTGTCGGTTGACGATACGGCAGGCGTTATTGCCAAGTTACAGGAACGCTTCCCCGCTATGCAGGCGCCAGCCGCCGACAGCATCTGCTATGCCACCACCAATCGTCAGGATGCCGTGAAGCAGGCCGCGCCGGGTTGCGACCTGTTTATCGTGGTCGGAGCGCCCAATTCGTCCAATTCCAAGCGACTTGTAGAGGTTGCTTTGCGCGCGGGTGCCAAACGTTCGGTCCTGGTGCAGCGCGCCAGCGAAATCGAATGGGACATGATCGGCGATATCGAGACATTGGGCCTGTCTGCCGGTGCTTCCGCACCCGAAGTCATTGTTGACGAGATCATCCAGGCCTTCAAGTCACGCTATGAAACGACACTCGATCTGGCAGTGACCGTGGAAGAAACGGAGCATTTCCTCGTCAATCGTGAGCTGCGCGATATCGAGCTCACCTCGCAGGACATGGCGTTCGTCAACGGCAGCGCCAGCGATGCCCTGCCACCCAAACCGTCGAGCGGCGTCTGATCGCTCGACGTCGTAGTCCCTCAGCCTGCAAGAGATCATAAATTGGCAGTTTATACGGATATCAGCGAAGACGATCTGAAAGACTTTCTCAGCCAGTACGATGTTGGCGAGCTGACGTCCTACAAGGGAATTGCCGAAGGCGTCGAAAACACTAATTTTCTTTTGCACACCACCAGGGATCCGTTGATTCTCACGCTCTATGAGAAGCGCGTCGAGAAATCCGATCTGCCGTTCTTTCTGGGTCTGATGCAGCATCTGTTCGCAAAGGGTCTTTCGTGCCCGCTGCCTCTGCCACGCAATGACGGTGAACTCCTGGGGGAACTCTCGGGTCGCCCCGCCGCACTGATTTCCTTCCTCGAAGGCATGTGGCTTCGCAAGCCGGAAGCACGCCATTGCCGGGAAGTGGGCAAGGCGCTCGCTGCCATGCATCTGGCCGGGGAAGGTTTCGAAATCAAGCGTCCCAATGCGCTCTCCGTCGAAGGATGGAAGACGCTTTGGGACAAGTCTGAAGCGCGGGCTGATGAAGTTGAAAAAGGATTGCAGCAGGAAATCCGCGCCGATCTAGATCATCTGGCCGCAAATTGGCCAAAGCACTTGCCTGCTGGCGTCATTCACGCCGATCTCTTCCAGGACAATGTGTTTTTCCTGGGCGACGAACTGTCTGGGCTGATCGACTTTTATTTCGCCTGCAACGACTTCCTTTCCTACGACGTGTCCATATGCCTCAACGCCTGGTGCTTTGAGAAGGATGGGTCTTACAATGTCACCAAAGGCAAGGCGCTGCTGGAAGGCTACCAGTCCGTTCGTCCAATGAGCGCGGACGAGCTTGATGCCTTGCCGCTTCTGGCGCGCGGTTCTGCTCTTCGCTTTTTCCTGACGCGGCTTTACGACTGGTTGACGACGCCGGAGGGCGCGCTGGTGGTGAAGAAGGATCCGCTGGAATATCTGCGGAAATTGCGTTTTCACCGGGCTGTCGGTCACGTGGCCGAATATGGGCTGTCGGTAGAATGAAGCATGTCGATATCTTCACCGATGGTGCCTGTTCCGGCAATCCGGGGCCGGGAGGCTGGGGTGCCGTTCTGCGCTATGGCGATGTGGAAAAAGAGCTTTGCGGCGGCGAGGCAGAGACCACCAACAACCGAATGGAGCTGATGGCGGCGATCCAGTCGCTCAACGCCCTGAAAGCGCCCTGCGAGGTCGATCTCTACACCGATAGCGCCTATGTAAAGGATGGCATCACCAAGTGGATTTTCGGCTGGAAGAAGAAGGGCTGGAAAACTGCCGATAACAAGCCGGTCAAGAATGTCGAACTGTGGCAGGCGCTGGAAACTGCCCGCGAGCGCCACAAGGTTACCCTGCACTGGGTGAAGGGCCATGCCGGGCATCCGGAAAACGAACGTGCTGACGAGCTTGCCCGAAAAGGCATGGAGCCCTTCAAACGGCGGTAATGGACGGGTGCTTTAATGGGGTTGCGGGAAAACGACGCTGACCTATTCTGCCCCGGCTCCAATTGAGAGAGCTGATTTGTCCGCAAGGCACTGCCGAAGCGGGCGCGACAAAAAGCCTGAAATCATCAGGCATGAGAGGGACATCCATGATCTTGCATTGCGTTTTCATACGCTTCAAATCGGCGGCCACGACGTCCGAAAAACAAGCCATCTTCGAGGCGATTGCTGACCTGAAAGATGTCATCCCAGGCATTATCGAGGTCAAGTACGGACAGAATGTCTCGTCAGAGGGCCTGAATGGTGGGTTTCTCGATGGCTTCATCGTCAAGCTGGAAACAGTCGAGGCGCGAGACGAATATCTCGCCCATCCGCAACATATGGAAGTCGGCGAGCGCCTGATCGGGCTGACCGACGGCGGAGCAGCCGGCTTGCTCGTCTTTGATATGGCGGCCTGAACTTAAAAGGCGTTGGAAAATGGTCCCCGGCGCAAGGCCGGGGACCGCAACAATCACAGTTGCTCAATCATGGTCGCAGCGGAGGAAACGGTCGCCTGACCAGGGTTTTCCTCGATGTTGAGCGACTTCACGACACCGTCTTCCACCAGCATGGAATAACGCTTGGAGCGTACGCCGAGGCTACCGGCGGATAGGTCGGCATCCAGACCCAGCGCCTTCGTAAACGACGCATCCCAATCTGCCAGGAAATGAATCTTGCCCTGACCACCGGTGGCCTGCGCCCAGGCACCCATGACGTGCCAGTCGTTAACGGCCACTACGGCGATATCGTCAACACCGCGGGCGAGAATGGCGTCACGGTTTTCGAGGTAGCCGGGAAGGTGGTTGAGGGTGCATGTCGGCGTGAATGCGCCCGGAACGGCAAAGACGACGACTTTCTTGCCGCTGAACAGCGCGTCGGTCGTTGTTTCAACCGGGCCGTCTGCAGTCTTTTCCTTGAATGTCGCGGATGGCAGCTTATCGCCGATATTGATGGTCATAATCTCGCTCCTGTGGCAATGATCCGGCGCGACTATAGAGTATTAAATCATCAACTTGCCAGAGATTTTCCAACCAATGTCACTGCGGAAAGTCCAGCGGTGCTTCCATGACTTTCTGGCCGGATTTGACCAGAATTGTCCAACGCTGCCCCTTGGGGTTATAGGTTTTCGGCAGGCCTTTGATGTTCATGTAGAAGGTTAACTTGCGTTTGTCCCGCACCATGTTCTGTGGTTCGAAATAGGCGTAGCCGGAGGGGCCGGCGACGAAGATTTCGGTTTCTTTCGGCGCATCTTCAGGCAGCCGCAATTCAACGCCCAGAAGCGTCTTGTCAGGCGTAATGTGGAAGTTCTGGACCTTGAAGTCTTCCGTTGCTTCTTCCGGCAGGGTCGCTTTTGCCGCCTCTATCGCTTCCACCTCATCGGGCTTGGCGGATTGACCATGATCCTTGCGGATGTCGAAACTGGCTTCGAAGGGAATGCAGATGTTGAGGCATACACCGATGAACGCCGTCAATTTTGCATTGGCCTCGTCAGAGCCCGGCTGTGCCTGGAGCGCGAAGGGCAGGCTGACGGACCGGTCATAGCCGATGTCTTTCATCTCGCCGTTCTCGATCAGGTCCGGCACGGGGAAGGAGAGGGAGGTCAGCGTTGCGCCGCTTGAAGGCTCAAGCGTTATTTTTGGCGGAATGCCCGCTTCGCCGGGTTCTCGCCAGTAGGTGATCCAGCCCGGTTTCAGCTCTATCTGCAAAACCGCATCTATCCGGCCGGTCTGGTCTGCGGGAAGGCTGATGACGCGCATTCGCCCGCCTTCGCTTTGTTCCCATGGGGTCGTGTCGGCATTGGCCGGGGTGGATGTTCCTGCCAGCGCCAGAAGGAGAGCGATGGGGGTGACAGATGCACGAGCGAAGGTGGAAAGCTTGGATGTCATATTTTCGGTCTAGCCTAACATGCACTGTCGGACCAGTTACGATTTTAATTGAATCATCATTTTCGGTTGATTGATTGGCGTCTATGCCGCATCCTTGCCCAATGACCAACATGATGCCGTACCTGCTTGCTGCAGAGTACCGCAGACCGGAGGCGCAAGTGACCTATTCAACCCTCATGGACAAAAAAGAAAGAGGCTTTCTGGACGGCCACTTTCTCATTGCGATGCCGGGACTGGAGGGCGGCTCGTTCGAGCGTTCCGTGGTCTATATCTGCGCTCATTCCAATGCCGGTGCCATGGGCTTCATCATCAACCGGTCGCAGCAGATCACGTTTACCGATGTGTTGCTGCATCTCAAGATGATGGATCGCAACGACGCCATCATGCTCCCAAACCGGACGCGGGAGTTTCCCATCCAGTGCGGCGGACCGGTGGAATCCGGCAGGGGCTTCGTGCTGCATTCGGATGACTATAGCAGTGAATCCAGCATACCCGTGAGCGACGATATCTCGCTGACCTCGACGCTTGATATCGTCCGGGCGATTTCCAGCGGGCGTGGCCCAGACAAGGCGACCATGCTGCTGGGCTATGCGGGCTGGGGACCCGGTCAGCTCGAAAATGAGATTGCCAGCAACGGCTGGCTCAACTGCCCCGCATCGGAAGAATTGATTTTCGACAGAACGCTCGACAACAAGTATGAGCGCGCTTTGGGGCTGATGGGCGTAGATCCGCGCATGTTGTCTGCCGAGGCCGGGCACGCGTGAGATAAATAAGAACGGAACCAAACCCGCGTCGTTACGTTTTTCCTTCGGTTGCCAGCGCCATGTCTGGTCAATAATCTAGGGAGAAATACCATGGGTAGCACATCCGATAAAGTAGCTGGTACAGCGAACGAAGTTGCCGGCAAGGTTAAGCAGGGCGTTGGTTCTGCAACGGGCAACGACCGTATGCGCGCCGAAGGCGCTGCTCAGGAAACCAAGGGCAAGGTCCAGAAGACCGTTGGCGATGCGAAAGACGCCGTCAAGGGCGCTGTAGACCGCATGTAATCCTGCGGCTTCCCAGCCAAACGAATTGAATAAGAGCGCATGTGTTTACGAAAAAGCACATGCGCTTTTTTCCGTCCCAATCGACAATTTATTGGCGCCATTTCTGTCTGAACCAAAGAGTTTCGGCGCGGCGCGTTTTCTCGGAGCGTTAAATGCAGCTGTTTTCCTGCGCTGCCTGTGGGCAGCCTGTCCATTTCGATAATCGTTCCTGCGTCAAATGCGGACATCGCCTTGTTTTCGTTCCCGAAAGTCTTTCGATGGAAGCGTTGGAACCTGCAGGTGACCCGAACTGGTCGCTGGTATCAGATCCGTCGCTTCAGATTCGCTTTTGCGCGAACGAAGTCAACGATGTCTGCAACTGGTCCGTACCGGCCGACAGCGATCACAAATTCTGCCCGGCCTGCAGCCATAACCGTCTTGTGCCGGATGCTTCGACTGAGGAGGGCGTGGAACAGTGGCGTCGTCTCAGCCAGGCGCAGCGCCATCTTTTTTACTCCATGCTGCGATTGAAGCTGCCACATCCGAACCGCGATTCGGACCCGCAGGGCGGCCTTGTCTTTGATTTTCTGATCGATGAAGTAGCACCCGATGGCTCCATCATTCCTGCCATGACAGGTCATGACGAGGGCCTGATCGCCATTCGTGCCGCAGAAGCGGACGACGCGACACGCGAGCAGGTTCGCAGCAATATGAACGAGCCATATCGAACGATGCTTGGGCATTTTCGTCACGAGGTCGGCCATTTCATCTGGAACAAGCTTGTGCGTGACGCCAACCGGCTCGAAGCCTGCCGTGAAGTATTCGGAGATGAGCGAGAGGATTATGGCGAGGCGCTAAAGCGCAATTATGAGTCGGGCCCTCAGCCCGGCTGGCAGCAAAATTTCATCAGTTCCTACGCCTCAGTTCACCCTTGGGAGGATTTTGCGGAGTGCTTTGCCCATTATCTCCACATTGTCGATACGCTGGAAACCGCGCACGCCTTTGGTATCGCGATTGAGCCGGAGGGGCATGAGGAGCTGGAAACGGATGTTTCTTTCGAGCCTTACAGCGCCAGAAGCGCCCGCCAGATCGTCAATGCCTGGGTGCCTTTGAGCGTGGCCCTCAACTCCATGCAGCGCAGCATGGGCGAGGCGGATCTCTACCCGTTCGTCCTGACACCCGCCGTCATGGTCAAGCTGGAATTTCTGCACAAGCTGCTGCATGGCAAGGTTCCTGAGGACCAGCAGCAGAACAACTGGCAATCCCAGCCGCAACAGCAGCCCATGCAGTCAGAACAGGATCAGGCTCTCTTGACCACCTGAAAACGCTCACGCAGCAGTCGCAAGGCCTCATCCGGCGTATCCGGGGTGCCAAACAGGAAGCTCTGCCCGTAATGACAATTCATGCGGGCGAGTTCTGCTGCGTCTTCCGGCGTTTCGATGCCTTCTGCCACGACCTGCATCTCGAGCGCCCGCGCCATGGCAATGATGGAACGAAGAAGCACATTGCGCTTGTCGCTGGTATTGGCGACCAGCGCCTTGTCCAGCTTGATCGTGTCGAAGGGGAAGCGCGTCAGATAGGCGAGCGAGGAATAGCCGGTTCCGAAATCGTCTAGCGCCAGGCTTAGGCCCGTATCCTTCAGTTTCGCCAGAACAAGACGTGCCTGTTCCGGATTTTCCATGACCACCGACTCCGTCAGCTCCAGCTTCAACTGTGCCGGGTTGCAGCGGGTTCGTTGCAACATGCTGCGCACATCGGTGTACAGCTCATTGTTGAGGAGTTGGGCGCTGGAAATGTTCACGGAAATGAATATCGGCAGCTTATCGATGGCGTGCTGCCAGTCCATCAGATCGGTCGCGGCCCGCTCGAGTGCGAACATCCCAAGCGGCTCAATGAGCCCGGAAGCCTCGGCAACGGGAATGAACTCGCTTGGAGGGATGTTGCCGCGCTTGGGGTGCTCCCATCGCATCAGCGCCTCAAAACCCGCCAGCGCGCCATTGTCCAGCTTGATGATCGGCTGGTAGGCAAGCGACAACTCCTTGCGCTCAATGGCGCGGCGAAGATCGCTTTCCATCTGCAGACGGTCCGTGCCCGACGTGCGGAAGGCGGGACGGAACGGTTCCACGCGGTTGCCGCCTGCTCGTTTTGCCCGGTACATGGCGAGTTCAGCATCGCTTAAGAGACCGGCGGCATTTTCCTGCTGGTCTATCCAGGACACCAGACCGATGGATGCCGTCAGAATGATTTCGCGATTGGCGAAATTGATCGGCACCATGATCGCCTTGTTCACCGCTTCGGCAAAATCGGCCACTCTTTGAGGGTCGCGTTCGGAGACGAGAATCAATCCGAATTCATCACCGGAAAGGCGCGCAAGAGTATCCTGGGGCTTGAGAAGGCGGCGCAGACGGCGCGTCAAGGCAATCAGGATGTTATCACCAGCCGCGATGCCAAGCGTGTCGTTGACCAGCTTGTACCGGTCGATGTCGATTGCCATGACCGTTGGACGCACGGTTTCTCCGTCCGGCGCAAGGTTGAGAACCGATTGCAGCCGGTCGAGAAAGACCTGGCGATTCGGCAGTCCGGTCAGGTTGTCGCTCAAGGCGTCCTGAAGCAACCGCTCAACGGAATTCTTCTGCTCTGTAATATCGGTGATGGTGCCAACGCAGCGAATGATTTCGCCGTTGGAGCCAAGCACGGGACGGGCGCGAATCTGCAGCCAGTGAAAATGCCCGTCTTCGGCGCGGATGCGAAATTCGTGGTTCAGGCGTCCCTTGCGGTGATCCAAGAGCACATCGAGCGTGGCCTTGAAACGGTCGCGGTCATCTGGATGCAGCCGCGGCAGCCAGTTGCGAGCCGCTCCGTGCATCGTGCCGGGATTAAGCCCAAGCTTGACCGAAACATCGGGCGTCGTCACGATCCGGTCGCGTGTCACATCCCAGTCCCAGACGGTATCGCCACTGCCGGTCAGGGCCAGCGATTGCCGCTCCAGATCGGAGAACAGGCCCTGTTGATAGGCACTGCCCGCGAAGGCGTGTTGAATAACGGTAAAGCCGATCAGAAGCACGATCAGGACAAGGCCACCGCCCAACGCGGGCTGGACGATATCATTGTCGAGCTGCCCGGTCACCGTCAGCCAGCTTCCGAACAGCCACACCAGAATGAGTGCCCATGAGGGCACAAGCAGAATGGCGCGGTCGTAGCGGTTGAAGCCGAGATAGATGATGAGCACGATCCCTGCCGTTGCCGTCAGCGCAAAGGACAGCCGGGCAATGCCCGAGGCGATGGAGGGATCATAGATGGCGACGCCGAACAGCGCGCCAAGCCCGATGATCCAGGCAAATGTCGCATAGCCAAGATGGGCGTGCCATCTGTTGAGGTTGAGATAGGTAAACAGGAAGACGACGAAACTGGACGCAAGTGCCACCTCCGCGCCCGCTCGCCATATTCGTTCATCGCTTGAGGTGACCGTGATCAGCTTTTCCAGAAAGCCGAAATCGACGCAGATATAGGCGAGAACGGCCCAGGAGAGGGCCGCCGATGCCGGCAGAACCGAGGTGCCCTTGACCACGAAGAGAATGGTCAGCAACACCGCCAGCAGGCCGGCAATGCCAAGCACGATGCCGCGATAGAGCGTGAACGCGTTGATCGTGTCCTTGTAGGCTTCCGGTTCCCAGAGATAAAGCTGCGGCAATTGCGGCGTGGAAAGTTCGGCCACAAAGGTGATGACGGCACCCGGGTTCAGCGTGATGCGAAAGACGTCTGCATCAGCACTTGGCTGTCGGTCCAGCGCGAAGCCTTCGCTGGGGGTGATAGCGATAATGCGCTGCGAGCCGAGGTCAGGCCAGAAAAGCTTGGAATTGACCAGACGGAAATGCGGCGCGACGATCACGCGCTCCAGCTGCTCCTCGGAAACGTTGGCGAGCGCAAACACCGCCCAGTCACCCTGGTGGGTGGGGGAAGACGCGCGCACCTCAATGCGTCTGCGAATGCCATCCGGTCCCGGTGCCGTTGAAACCTGAAAGGCTTCGCCCTGATTGGCGTAAATGTCGGTGGTGGCCGTCAGATCGAGCGCATTGTCATCGCGGGAGATTTTGACGGGCTCGAATGCATGGGCCTGCGCTGCGAAGAAAACGCAGACGAAAAGCAGGGAAATGAAGCGCGCTGCGGCCACGAAAGGTCTGATGAGGCGCGACGCAAGGCTGTTATATGTCATTTATCCTACTGCGTCCCGACGGGATTTTGACTGTCGGAGATGAGGGAGAACATGACATGGTCCCGCCACTCGCCGTTAATTTTAAGATATTCCCGCAAGAGGCCTTCCCGCTGAAATCCGGCATTTTCAAGCAGCCGTATGCTTTTGAAGTTCTCTGGAATACAGGCTGCCTCAATTCGGTGCAACTGAAGTCCGTTGAAGATGTAGGGTATTACCAGCTTTAATGCGGCAGACATATGGCCTTGGGCAGCATATGGCTCGCCAATCCAATATCCGATCATGCAGCTTTGCGCGGCGCCACGCCTGATATAGCCCACCGTAATGCCGCCCAGAAGCGTGGTGTTCTGTTGAAACAGCAGCATGGAAACCGCAAGGCCGGAGGCAAATTCCTGGCCGTTGCGGGTTACTCTGACGCGAAAGGAGCTCTCGGTGAGCTCGTCGGCGCGCCAGGTCGGTTCCCAAGGCTGCAGAAACTGCCGACTTTCCGAACGCAGCTTGTACCACTGCCGATAATCCGAATATCGCGGCAGTCTCAGCAGGTAGTCGGCATTGCGAAGTTCTGGCGTATCACTGTTGCGGGAAAGAAAACGCAGCATGTAAGGTCAAACCTCATCCCACTTGCCACGGACACATGCCCTGCCGTCAGCCGTTTGCCTGAATCTTGATGGACGGCGATGCGGAAAGCTCCGCCGTAATGTCCGATAGCGGCGAGAGGTTTTCCAGCGGGCCGATAGCAGACAATGTCGGAACCTTATCGAAAAACAGCCGTCCCGCAAGATCGGTCAGACGCTCTGTGGTGATGTCACCCAGACGCGTCATCATCTCGTCATTGGGAATCGGGCGGCCATAAAGCATCATCTGGCGGGCGATCTGGCCTGCACGGGCCGCCGGGCTTTCCTGACCCATCAGAAGCTGGGCGCGAATCTGGGCGCGGGCGCGGTCGATTTCCACCTGATGAATGGTCTGCGAGGACTTGCGAAGCTCATCGATGATCACGGGCACCAACTCCGGCAGGTCGTTGCTGCCGGTGGCGGCATGAATGCCGAAAATGCCCGTATCGGAAAAGCCCCAATGGAAAGCATAGACGGAGTAGCACAGACCGCGATACTCGCGCACTTCCTGGAACAGGCGAGAGGACATGCCACCGCCGAGAATGTTGGCGAGGATCTGCGAACAATAAAAATCGCGCGCGTGATAGGCCTTGCCTTCAAAGCCCAGCAGAACCTGAGCGTCCATGAGATCGCGCGCCTCACGTATTTCGCCGCCCGTATAGATGGCTTTTTCCATCACAGGAGTAGCAATTGGCTGCTGCGGCAGTCCGGCGAAGCGTTGCTCCACCTGCTTGACGAAGCTTTCATGATCCACCGCACCGGCGGCCACCACGAAGATACGATCAGTCGTGTAGTTTCTCGCCAGATAATGGCGGATCTGCCCGGTCGTGAAGGACTGGACGGTATCCGGCGTGCCGAGAATGGGGCGGCCGATGGTCTGGTCGCGATAGGCGACACCGGAGAAATTGTCGAAGATGACGTCGTCGGGCGTGTCGGTCGCCGCGCCGATTTCCTGAAGAATGACATTCTTCTCGCGCTCAAGCTCCGCCTCTTCGAAAGCGGATTCGGTCAGAATGTCGGCCAGAATGTCGACGGCAAGCGGCACGTGGTCTTTCAGCACGCGGGCGTAGTATGACGTCGTTTCGGTGGATGTGGCAGCATTGACCTCGCCACCGACATTCTCGATTTCCTCGGCAATCTGTCTCGCCGTACGTCTCGCCGTACCCTTGAAGGCCATATGTTCGAGAAGATGGGCGATGCCATGCTCGTCGTCTGTCTCGTTGCGTGAGCCGGACTTGATCCACACGCCGAGAGCGACGCTTTCAAGATGTGGCATTCTTTCCGTAACAACGGTCAACCCGGAGGCAAGCCGGGTCACATTTACACTCATATCACGTCTTTCCGCGTTGCTTAACTCTTGGCGCGAGCATGGTTTCCGATGAAGGTTTCAACGGCGTTCAGCTCAGCATCCAGAATATCGAAACGCTCCTCCCGGTTCATAAGATCAGCAAGCCATAGTGGAAGGGCAGGATCGATTGCGCAAGCGGATTTTACAGCTGCAGGAAATTTCGCTGGATGCGCGGTGGACAAAGTCACCATCGGGCTCTTTGATTTCTCATGCTTTTTCGCAACGAACACGGCCGTTGCCGTGTGCGGGTCAAGCAGATATCCCGTCTGCGCCAGCGTGTCTCTGATGGTGTCGGCTACCTGTTTTTCGGTGGCGCGGCCAGCCCGGAAGTCGCGCTTGATGAACTTCATGGCCTTGTCGCCGATCTCGAAAGCGCCGGATTGCTTGAGCCCGTCCATGGAGCGTTTGACTGCGGATGCGTCGCGGTCATAGGCTTCAAACAGAAGACGCTCGAAGTTGGACGAAATCTGAATGTCCATGGAAGGCGAGGTCGTTGCGTGCACGCCGCGCATTTCATAGCGACCCGTTGCAAGCGTGCGCGCCAGAATGTCGTTGTCATTGGTGGCGATCACCAGCTTGTCGATCGGCAAGCCCATCTGCTTGGCGACGTAGCCCGCGAAAATGTCGCCGAAATTGCCGGTCGGCACGGTGAAGGACACCTTGCGGTCCGGGCTGCCAAGCGAAAGGGCGGCGGTGAAGTAATAGACCACCTGCGCCATGATGCGCGCCCAGTTGATGGAGTTGACGCCAGACAGCTTGACGCTATCGCGGAATTTGACGTCATTGAACATCTCTTTGACGAGGTTCTGGCAGTCATCGAAATTGCCATGAACAGCCACCGCATGAACGTTGGATGCCGTCGAGCTCGTCATCTGGCGCTGCTGGACCGGCGATACCTTGCCATGCGGAAACAGGATGAAGATGTCGGTGCGCTCACGCCCGGCAAAAGCGTCGATGGCTGCGCCGCCAGTGTCGCCGGAGGTTGCGCCGACAATCGTCGCGCGTTCGTTGCGCTGCGCCAGCGTGTAGTCCATCAGGCGGGCGATGAGCTGCATGGCCACGTCCTTGAACGCAAGCGTCGTGCCGTGGAACAGCTCCAGAATGAAGGAGTTGGGGCCGGTCTGAACCAGGGGAGCAACGGCCGGGTGCCGGAACGTGGCATAGGCATCGTCGATCATCGAGCGGAAGACATCGGCGGGGATTTCATCGCCGGTGAAGCGATAGAGAACCTCGAAGGCGACTTCCTGATAGGATTTTCCGCGCAGGGCACGAATTTCCTTTTTGGACATGGTCGGCCATTTGCGCGGAACATACAGTCCGCCGTCACGCGCCAGACCCGCCAGAAGCGCGTCGGAAAAACCCAGCGATGGGGCGCTGCCCCTGGTCGATACATATTCCACGAGATGGTCCCTTGTCGTCTATCAGGCAAATGTCGTCAGCATCTTATCCGCGAGAAAAGCTGCTTTTGGCCTGTTTGACATGCTTTTTGCAAAATTGAAGCAAATCCGAACTCAGCCAATCGATTTTTTCCAGCGCCGCTGCTATAGACCATCGCCGACAGGCTTGAAAGGCCAATAAACAGCTTCTGCGGTCCTGTATCGGGATAGTTTTGAGAGGGTTGAACAGAGTGACAAGTCATCTTTTGCGTTTGTCTGCCGCCATATCGCTTCTGGCCGTACTTGCGGGCTGTAACTCTTCCAATCCATCGGATTCGCTTGCCGTGAACCCGCCCGCTGCCGAGGCGGTGGCGCCGGTCGTGCAGGCAAACTGCCCCGCCATTACCATTCTCGATAGCAGCGCAGTTCACCGTGTCTATGCCGGTGGCGCGAAGGATGATCCTAGCAAGCTCATCTATCAGGCGTCGCTTTCCGATACGACGCGCTCCTGCAGCATGAGCGATGCAACGCTGACTGTTAACGTGCTGGCACAGGGCCGGTTGGTTCCGGGCCCGCTTTCCAAGCCCGGCCGCGTCAACCTGCCCATCCGCGTCACCGTCAAGGATGGGAACGGCGAGATATTCTCGCAGGTCACAAATTTCCCCGTCGATGTCCCCGCTGGCAGCGCCGGTACGCAATTCATCTTCAACAACCCCAACGTCGCCATTCCCAATGCTCCCGGCGGCGCATCGCGTCAGACCAACGTCTTCATCTCTTTCGATGATGCTTCCAAGGTCAGCACGAAGAAGGGTCGCCGCGGATAATTTTTTCCGAGGCTTGAAGTGCGACAAAGAAAAAAGCCCTGTGCGGATGCGCCCAGGGCTTTTTTATGCGGTTCAGCTGAGCAGCCCTGATTGTCAGGGCTGGCCGGGCGCGTCTCAGGCGACACCGACCCACTCGGACAGCGCCTGAATGGTGGCAGGCAGGTCCTGCATCCGGGAAATGACGGTTTCCGCACCCGCATCCGTCAGCCGGTCGGCATGGCTTGGGTAGGTGTGAGAGGCGCCCGTAAAGCCGATGACTCGCATTCCCGCAGCCCTAGCGCCGGTGATGCCATGGACGGAGTCCTCGATAACGATAACCCGATCGGGCGAAACGTTGAATTGCTGTGCGCCGTGCAGGAAAATATCGGGCTTTGGCTTGACCCGATCCGCACCGAGATCCTTGGCAGAATAGATATGACCGTCGAAATAGGGCTTGAGGCCGACCTTCGTCAGCATCATGTCCAGCCTTTCGCTTGACGAGTTCGAGCAGATGCAGCGAGGCGTCGTGAGGCGAGAGAGGGCCATCTTGACGCCATCAATGATCTTCACGTCCCGTTCCAGACGCGCATCCAGCAGCTTTTCAGATTTTTCCAGCAGGGAGGCGGAGAGGGGGATGCTGGCTTCGCGTTCCACCGCCAGAAGGATGTTTTTCCAGGTCATGCCGGAGAAGCGTTCGCCCATCTCTTCCGTCGAAATTGAGTAACCTGCGTCCGTCAACAGGCGGGATTCGACCTGTGCTGCAATGATTTCGGAATCGACAAGAACACCGTCGCAGTCGAAAATGATGAGGTCAAAGCCACTCATGGGCTCTCCTTAGCGATTGAATGTGAAGAAGTGAGTGATCGCGCAAGCGTGTGCGGCTTTTAGACCATGTCGCGGGCAAGCTCAACCGACACCGATGCAAACGAGCCTTGCGCGAGGTCCGCTTCGCGCGGCTCGATGCCTTGCTCGACAAGTTTCAAATGGCACCTTATGTCAGGTCATGGCCAAAACTCCGAAGAACAAACCTGACGACACGATAGCGGCGAAGATCAGCAGAACGCTTGCCGATCGCATCATGCGCGGAGAGCTGGGGCCGGGCGCACGGTTGCGACAGGATCACGTCGCGGAAGAGTTCGGCGCGTCGCATGTGCCCGTCCGCGAAGCGTTTCGCCGTTTGGAGGCGCAGGGGCTTGCGGTCAGCATTCCCCGTCGTGGTGTGCGTGTGGCGGATTTCGGACTGGCGGATGTGCAGGAGGTTGCACAGATGCGGGCGGCGCTGGAGGTTCTGGCCTTGCGCCACGCCATTCCGCACATGACCGCCACCATTCTCGATGAAGCCGAAGCGGCCACCATCGCAGGGGATGGCGCCATGGATGTGCGCCAGTGGGAGGAAGCGAACCGCCGTTTCCACCGGCTGATTACCGCGCCCTGCAACATGCCGCGATTGATGGAGGCGATTGACGGGCTCCATGCGGCGAGTGCCCGGTTCCTGTTTTCGGCATGGCGGACGGGTTGGGAGCGGCGCACCGACACAGATCATCGTGCCATCATCGATGCCCTGCGCGCAGACCGCACGGAAGAAGCAATCCGTATTCTCGATGGTCACGTCCAGTGGATTGGCCGCACCGCATTGCGCACACCCGCTGGCATAACGCGCGACGCATTCGCGATCGTCGGATAAATTATAGATAATTTTAATTCGATCTAACGCACTGTGATTCCTAGGGTTATCAGGAAGTCATTCACAGGGTGGGTCACCCCATTGCGCGCAATATCCAGATTTGCTGGACTCATGTTGTCAATTTCCTCTATCAATGCAGTCGTCTTCGAAAATTATCTATAATTTGAAAGGGAGCCATCATGAGTGTTCAGTTTCGGACTGCGCCGGTCGGATTCTTCGACCTTCCATCAAAATCTTTCGTCCAGCAGGCATTGTTCGTCGTTGCGGGAACGCTGGTCCTGGCATTGGCGTCACGTATTCAGGTGCCGATGGTGCCGGTACCGATAACGATGCAGACTTTTGCCGTCACCATGATCGGTGCTTTGTACGGCTGGCGGCTGGCCGGGTTGACGGTGCTTGCCTGGCTGGGTGAAGCCATGCTCGGCTTGCCGGTTCTGGCCGGCGGCGCTTCGGGTCTTGCGCCCTTCGTAGGTCCCACCGCAGGCTATCTCGTATCCTTTCCGATCATGGCCGTGCTTGTTGGGTTCATGACCGAAAGGGGCATCGACGGTCACCGCCCCGTCGCCGGTTTCCTGCTGCATTTCGGTGCAAATGCCGTAGGTCTGGCGCTTGGCTGGGCGTGGCTTGCGGGGCTCATCGGTGCTGAGAAGGCATGGCTGGCGGGTGTCGCCCCCTTCATCCTCGGCGCAGTGCTGAAATCGGCGCTGGCCGCTGCTGTCCTGCGGGCAATGGCACAGAAGACACCGGCATCACAGTGACCGTCCGTCTAAGGCCACACCATCTCCTGTGTATGCTCACCTATGTCGGCAAGGGCTACACACCGGGCTTCACGGTCAATTATGACCGTGTCGCCGCCCGGCTACGAGATGGGGAAGAGATCGAAATCATTTCCGGACCCGACGACATCTGTGGGCCCTTGCTGACGAACAGGGACTCGCATTGTTTCAAAGCGAGTGTGACGAACCGCGATGCAAAGGCCTTGGAGGCTGTTGCGCGGTGGCTGGGCCTTCGTCTGGAGATCGGCAGCCGCATCGTTCCAGATGCGGCTCTCATTCGACAGATGCGCGCAGGCTTCCAGCAGGGTGACCTGCGAAAGCCATGCTCGGGCTGCGAATGGACGCAACTGTGCGATCATATAGCAAGCATGGATTTCTGCGGCGTCAGGACGGCGCCGCATCCGGACATCAGTCCGTAATGTTCAGTTCCGTCCGTTCGGATGCGGTCACGGTGGCGGTCACAATTTTCGGCTCGCGCTTCGTCTTGTCGTCATAGGTTACCTTCACCGAGTAATTGCCGGGATGGAGGGTTTCCTGATGCGTGGTGCCGTAGCGGCCTGAAACCTCTTTTTGCGTGCCCTGGAGATCCTTGGTCGTTTCGAGAATGTCGATCCGCTGGGCGTCCTTGGCATTTATGGCCAGAACACCGGCGTTCAGATTGACGGTGACATTGACCCGCTGGCCAGCCGTTACGGTGAACGGGGTTTCGACCATGACCTTCCCGAGGCGCGCACGCATGATGAAGCTGCCGGCGGGCATCTGCATCAGCTTGTTCACACCATAGGTTCCGGTCAGGGTTTCGCGGGTGCCATCCAGCGTCTCTTCCGTGGAGACCGTCTCGAAGCGAATATTGTCAGTCTCGACAGCCTTGCCGCCTTCCTTGTAGACGGCATTGGCATAGACGACACCACTTGGAATGATCAGGTCGTGGCTGATGGTTTCACCGGCCTTGACGGTGACGGTTCCCTCCGCGCGCGCCGGGCCGATGCGACCTTCCAGCGCCAATTCGCCTGCGGGTACGAAAATCTGTTTGCTGCCATAGATGCTGTCGCTGAATGTCGCGCCCTGCTTTACGTCGACACGGGCCTGCGGCTCCGCTTCCTTGCTGTCGGCACTGCGCTTGGGCACCACCGTCAACTGTGCGGCATTGAAATCGGCTGTGACTTCGGCAACTGCACCGTCCTTGATCTCGACGGGAATTTGGCGGGTAATATTCCCCAGTGACGCCACGGCAACATATTTGCCCGGCGGAATTTTCTCTTCAAAGGTCGCGTCATAGGCGCCGCCGACATTCTCGTCGCTCTGGCCGCCCGCGCTGTCGGCCTTGTAGAAGTCCCACCGCACCCGGTCGCTATCTCCAAGCGAAGGACCGCCTTTGACCAGCACCGCATCCGTCTTGACGTTGATCTGCGGCTTGGGAACAGGCGGGGAGGCGCTCTGTGCCAAGGCGCTGCCTGCAAGAAGCGTCGAAACGATGATGAGAGAAATGCGCATATTCACTGGACCCCTGCAACCCTTACCCTTTTGCTTCACCACACAGATGGCGCGCAAAATTCCGAAATCACAACGTCAAAAGTGACGACTGGTTCCATTGCGCACCACCGATTACCGGAATGGTGGCAAAATCGTCCCATCATTTCCGGTTAAATCGATGCCCAGGGGTCGATAAGTGATCCATCAAGAAGGTCCGCGATTAACCCTGATAATAAATCCGCGATGGCAGTTCGCGTATTTTTTTACGCACTTAGCGTGATTTTGTTGTGCTCGTTCAGGGTTTGATAACCAAACTCGGTAACCATAAGCCTCAGTTCAGTTGAGTAAGCGTATGGAGCGAGTAACTATGGCATCAGTGTTTCCGCTGGCCGATTTTCGGCGTGCCGGTTTTGATCTTGCAGGTGAAAGCGACGCCTGGAAAGACAGCATCATCAAGGGCGATTGCGTCGCCGCGCTAGAGGCACTTCCAAGCCAGTCCGTCGATGCGATTTTTGCTGATCCCCCATACAATCTGCAGCTGGGCGGCACGCTCCACCGCCCAGACCAGTCCCTGGTCGATGCTGTCGATAATGACTGGGACCAGTTCGCCTCATTCGAGGCCTATGATGCCTTCACCCGCGCCTGGCTTCTGGCCTGCCGCCGTGTATTGAAGCCCAATGGCACCATCTGGGTCATCGGCTCCTATCACAACATCTACCGTGTCGGCTCCATTCTTCAGGACATGAACTTCTGGATCCTCAACGACATCGTCTGGCGCAAGACCAACCCGATGCCGAATTTCAAGGGTCGCCGGTTCCAGAACGCGCATGAAACGATGATCTGGGCCAGCCGCGATGCCAAGGCCAAGAGCTATACGTTCAATTACGAAGCGATGAAGGCATCCAATGACGATGTGCAGATGCGCTCCGACTGGCTGTTTCCGATTTGCAGCGGTGGCGAACGCCTGAAGGGCGATGACGGCAAGAAGGTTCACCCGACCCAGAAGCCGGAAGCCTTGCTGGCCCGCGTCATCATGGCCTCCACGAAACCCGGCGATGTTGTGCTGGACCCCTTCTTCGGCTCCGGCACAACGGGCGCCGTCGCAAAACGCCTCGGCCGCCATTTCGTCGGCATCGAGCGCGAGCAGGAGTATATTGATGCGGCATCAGCCCGTATCGCCGCCGTCGAGCCTCTGGGCAAGGCGGAACTGACCGTCATGACCGGCAAGAAGGCCGAGCCGCGCGTTGCCTTCAACGTTCTTCTCGAAAGCGGTCTTGTTCGTCCGGGCCAGGTGCTGACCGATGCCAAGCGTCGTTACAGCGCCATCATCCGGGCAGATGGCACCATCGCATCCGGTGGAGAGGCAGGATCGATCCATCGCCTTGGCGCAAGAGTTCAGGGGCTGGATGCCTGCAACGGCTGGACGTTCTGGCACACGATCGAGGGCGACAGCCTGAAACCCATCGATGATCTGCGAACCCTTATCCGCAGCGAAATGGCAAAGGCCGAGTAAAAAGCGATCCACCGCCTCGCCTTAGCGATAGGCCGTTCCGACGGCCTGCCATACTTCATCCGGTTTAGTACCTTCAGTCCCGGATGAAGGGTGACTGACGCCCGGCGTTTCCTGGACGCCGGGCGTCAGTGCGTCCGGATTAAGCATGAACGTATTTTATAAAATAAATCAATTGCATGGCAAGTTTGGAGCAAGTAAGGGTGTGTAGTTAATTTGTCCAAGGGAGAGGCAATCAAGCCGCGCCGCACCGCTTGCGAAATCTTTCTGGTTTCGCATCCTGTCGGTGAAGATCAATAAGGGCGGCATTTTCCCAATATGACATTAACGAATCCGACCGCTTGCGGACGGACTGGTGCAGGTTGAAGACCGCCATTTTCGCCTGCACCAGACACTTTTCTTTCCTTAGCGCCAGAGAATGTCTATTCGCCTTTGCGAATGGTATAATCGCGCGGAATTCCCTGCGTCACCACAAACCATTCCGAGCTTTTGATGCGTTGTTGATGGGCATCGAAAGCGGCCTGATCTGAAAATATCTCGGAGACGAGATATCGCCCTGCGACATCGTTGCTGGGCACGACTTCGAAGAACAGGCAGCCCGGTTCGGCAAGGGTGAGTTCGATATGCAGCGGCAACGCTTCAGCAACGGCTTGCAGACGATCTGGCGGCACATCGATGTGGCCTTGGAGATAAACCTTGTCGCTTGGCATGGTTTCGTGGTCCCCGCGATATCAGACTTTGATGCCGAATTCGGCCAGGTCGGCCTTCAGCTTCTCCGCACCGGTAAAATGCACAGCCTGCCATCCGGCAGCCTTTGCGCCTTCGACATTCGCCAATGAGTCATCGATGAAAATGCTGCTGGCCGGGTCCAGCCCGAATGTCTGCGCGTGCAATTCATAGATCGCCACATCGGGCTTGATCAGGCCGACATCGCCCGAAACGGTCACGCCACGGGAAAGCGTAAGGAACGGATACATCTTCTGCGCCTCGCGAAAAGTGTCGGAGGCGAAATTCGTCAGCATGGTCACGTCGTGGCCTTCATCGATCAGGCCTTTGAGAATGGCGACGGAATCGTCATAGGAATGCGAAACCATTTCGTGCCAGTGCAGGCGGAAGGCGCGGATGGTCTCTTCATGGTCGGGGTGATCCTGCAAAAGCAGCGCTTCGGCATCCGCCCATGTCCGGCCCCGGTCCTGTTCCAGGTTCCATTCATGGGTGCAGACATTTTCAAAAAACCATGCCCGCTCCGCCGCATCCGGGATGAGGCGGCTATAGGGAATGTTGGGATCGTAATGGATCAAAACCTTGCCGATGTCGAAAACGATGTGGTTGATCTTGGTCATCAATTTTTCCTGCTCTTATCAAATGCCAGAGGAATAGCCTGAGAGATGGCTTTTTTCATCACTGTCGGCAGCGCCTGGGCATCAAGATTTGTGACCGGCTCCCACCATTCGTCATTTGCCCCGGTGGTGAGTCCACTTGCGACCTTCGCCCGGAAGATGGACAGCCGAAGCTCGAAATGGGTGAAGACATGGGTGATTGTGCCGGCGGCCTCCCACTCGGCAGCAAAGGGTGCGTGATCGGTGTCTATGCCGCCATCGATCCGCGCCGTCCATGCGGTTGTCGGCACTTCGGTCATGCCGCCCAGCAATCCGGTTTCGACGCGGCGGCGCAGCAGGATTTCTCCCCTGTCGTTGACCGCAATAAAGGCTGCGCCGACACGAACCGGCTTTTGCTTCTTGGCAGCCTTGACCGGAAACCGCTCCGGCTCATCCTGCGAAAGCGCCAGACAGTGGCCGTTGAACGGACAGAGCGCGCAGGCGGGGCGCTTGGGGGTGCAGATCGTTGCGCCGAGGTCCATCATGGCTTGCGCAAAATCACCCGGACGGTCGGCAGGTGTTATTTCCGCCACTTTCGCCCGCATCACCCCCTTGGAGCCGGGCAGGGGCGCATCAATGCAAAACAGGCGGGAAATCACGCGTTCCACATTGCCATCCAGCACGGCGGATTGCCGGTTGAAGGCGATGGCCGCAACGGCTGCTGCCGTATAATCGCCGATGCCGGGCAGCTTCTTCAGGACTTCCTCGGTATCGGGAAAGACGCCGCCATGCTCGCTTGCGACGGCTTCGGCGCACTTCTTCAAATTGCGCGCACGGGCATAATAGCCAAGCCCCGCCCATGCGGCCATTACGTCCTCGTTGGGGGCGGCAGCCAGATCCTCGACCCTTGGCCACAGCGCCAGAAACTTGGCGAAGTAAGGCTTTACCGCCTGAACGGTCGTCTGCTGAAGCATGACTTCCGACAGCCAGACGTGATAGGGATTGGCCCGCAGACCCTTTGCCGTCATGGGCGGCGATGTGCGCCACGGCAGGTCGCGATGATGTCTGTCGTACCATGCCAGCAGCATGTCCGCATAAGGCGGATTTTCGATTTTATGAAGCATGGTTTGCTGTGGCCCTCTTATTGCGGCTATACTTGGTTCATCCGCCTGCGTCGATCAAGCCATCAGTTCATGAGCATCCAATGAAAAAGCCTCGCAAAGGCGTCATCCAGATTGCCGAAATCGCAAACGGCATCATCGATCCGGTTCTGGCAAAGAGAGCCGGTATCAGCACCTCGCTGCTGGGTTCCTGGGACGAGATTGCAGGGGCGGATTTTGCAGATTGCACGCGCCCGGAAAAGATCACCTGGCCGCGTCGCGACGAGGGGCCGGACCGTGGCGGCTACCAGCCCGGCGTCCTGACCATTGCCTGTGAAGGTGCGCGCGCGCTTTTCCTGACCCACGCCCAGGGCGAGCTGATTTCCCGCATCAACGGCTTCTTCGGCTTCCCGGCCGTTCGCCAGATCAGGATCGTCCAGAAGCCCGTGTCGCAGACCCTGAACCGTCGGCCAAAGCCACAGCCTTTGCGCGGCGAGGCCGCCCGGCGTCTGGAAGGCATGATGGAGGGCATCGAGAGCGAAGCCCTGCGCAAGGCGGTGGAGCGTCTGGGCACAGCCGTCATGCAGAAAAAACGCGCCGGCGGACGGATAATTTAGCGGCAAGCTGTCCTTGACTGGTCACAATTCTTTGACAAGAAGAAGAGAAATGGCTGCTTGTTATGAACGGGTTGCCGCTATATCGGAATCGCAGACAAATGAGTCTTTCAAAAACAGGTGCTTTCATGCATTTTCCCGAACTCAATATGACCCGTCGCAACCTCCTGGGCGGCGTTGCGCTTGCTGCGGTTTCAGCGGCACTGCCTTTTGCCTTGCTGCCGAATGAGGCGCTTGCGCAGGAACTGCCTGAATCGTCAGGCAATGTGGACATGGCAGAGGTCATGAAGCCCGGCCCGCTGCCGGACCGTGCGCTGGGTGATGCCAATGCTCCTGTAAAGATCGTCGAATACATGTCGATGACCTGCCCGCACTGCGCGCATTTCCACAATACGACCTTCGAGGAAATCAAGAAGAAGTATATCGACACTGGCAAGGTCTATTTCGTCATTCGCGAATTCCCGTTCGATCCGCGCGCTGCCGCTGCCTTCATGCTGGCCCGTTGCGCACCTGAACAGCAGTATTATCCGTTCGTTTCCATGCTGTTCAAGCAGCAGCAGACATGGGCAACCGCGCAGGATGCGCGCGCCGCCCTGCTGCAAATGTCGAAACTGGCCGGTTTTTCACAGGAGACATTCGAGGCCTGCTTGACGAACCAGAAGCTTCTGGATGATGTGAACGCAACGATGCAACGCGGTGCGACTGAGTTTGGCGTCAACTCGACCCCAACCTTCATCATCAATGGAAAGCGCTACGCTGGAGACATGTCTGTGGAAAAAATGTCGGCTCTGGTCGACAGCCTTCTCTAAAAGACGTTACCGGACAAAAACGGGCGACGGATGTTTCCGTGCGCCCGTTTTTTTTGCATTTGAGGCGGCGGCATGAAGTTCAACAAGCTGCGGCTCCTCGGCTTCAAATCCTTCGTTGAGCCTTCGGAATTCCTCATCGAGCCGGGGCTGACCGGCGTCGTCGGGCCCAATGGTTGCGGCAAGTCAAATCTTGTCGAAGCGCTTCGCTGGGTGATGGGCGAGAACTCCTACAAGAACATGCGCGCGTCCGGCATGGATGACGTGATTTTCTC
Organism: Rhizobium sp. Leaf311; assembly: GCF_001423445.1. Classification (NCBI taxonomy): domain Bacteria; kingdom Pseudomonadati; phylum Pseudomonadota; class Alphaproteobacteria; order Hyphomicrobiales; family Rhizobiaceae; genus Rhizobium; species Rhizobium sp. Leaf311. The sequence goes on from NZ_LMNZ01000004.1 coordinate 408,108, forward strand.
GGGCTCCGGCAATCGCCCCGCGCGCAACACCGCCGAAGTCGGCCTCTATCTCGATAATTCCGACCGTACCGCGCCTGCTGCCTTCAACGATGCCGATGAAATTCAGGTCACGCGCCGCATCGAGCGCGAGAACGGCTCGGTCTATCGCATCAACGGCAAGGAAGCCCGCGCCAAGGATGTGCAGCTTCTGTTCGCCGATGCATCGACCGGCGCCCGCTCGCCCTCCATGGTGGGGCAGGGGCGTATCGGCGAACTCATCAATGCCAAGCCGCAGGCCCGCCGGCAATTGCTGGAAGAGGCAGCAGGCATTTCCGGCCTGCATTCGCGCAGGCACGAGGCGGAACTGCGCCTGCGTGCGGCGGAGAGCAATCTGGAGCGGCTGGAAGATGTGACGGCGCAGCTGGAAAGCCAGATCGAAAGCCTGAAAAGGCAGGCGCGTCAGGCAAACCGCTTCAAGATGCTGTCGGCGGATATCCGTGCCCGCGAAGCCACCCTGCTGCACATTCGCTGGGTGGAAGCCAAGCAGGCGGAGGGCGAGGCGGAAAGCGCGCTCAATCAGGCCACCAATGTGGTCGCCGAAAAGGCGCAGCGGCAGATGGAAGCAGCAAAGGAACAGGGCATTGCCAGTTTCAAGCTGCCGGAACTGCGCGAAAACGAGGCCAAGGTCGCTGCTGCCCTGCAACGTCTGCAAATTGCCCGCACGCAGCTGGACGAAGAAACCAACCGCATCCTTCGCCGCCGCGATGAGCTCGCCCGTCGGCTGGCGCAACTGGGCGAAGATATCGAACGCGAAGAGCGGATGGTTTCCGACAATGCCGAAATCCTCGCCCGGCTGGATGCTGAGGAAGCCGACATCCGCGACATCATGGCCGACTCTGGCCGCTATTTCGAAGAGACACGCGAGGCCTTCGAGCTGGCGGCGGCAAAGCTGGCCGAGAGCGAGCGCATTTTCGCAAGCCTCACGGCAGAGCGCGCCGAAGCTTCCGCCAATCGCAGTCAGCTTGAGCGCACCATCCGTGATCTCGCAGACCGGAAAGCGCGGCTGGAGCGTCAGGCGTCGGAAGCATCGGCGGAAATCGAAAACATAGACGAAAAACTCTCCGGCCTGCCTGACCCTTCGGAGAAGCGCGAAAGCGTGGAAGCCGCAGAAATCGCCGTCGAGGATGCGTTGATCGTGGTAGAAGAAGCGGAAACAGCCGTTGCCGAGGCGCGGTCTGCGGAAGCCATGGCGCGTGGCCCCGTTGAAGCCGCCCGCAGCCGCCTCAATGCTCTGGAAACCGAATCGAGAACGATTTCGAGAATGCTGGCTGCCGGTGCCGTATCCGGCTCGTTTACGCCCGTGGCCGAAGAGTTGACGGTCAATCGCGGCTTTGAAGCTGCCCTTGGTGCAGCCTTGGGCGATGATCTCGAAAGCCCGCTGGACCCTGCCGCTCCGGCCTACTGGACCGCCAATGGCGAAGGTGAGGCTGATCCTTCCCTGCCGGATGGCATTCCTTCCCTGCTTGCGCAGGTGACGGGGCCGGAGGCGCTGAAACGCAGGCTGCGTCAGACGGGTATCGTCTCAACCCTGGATGATGCCAAACGCCTTATGCCTGCGCTCAAACCAGGCCAGCGCCTCGTTACCAGAGAGGGTGCGCTGTTCCGGTGGGACGGTCACATTACAAGCGCGGATGCTCCCGGCAACGCAGCCCTGCGGCTGGCCCAGAAAAACCGTCTGGCAGAGCTTGAGGGCGAGGTTGAAGAGGCGCGTTACGCGCTGGAGGAAGCCGAAGAACAGCTGGCTGCCAGCGCCGATGAGATCAGGCTGGTGGAAAGCCAGCTTGCCGAAGCGCGCGAACGCAGCCGTCTGGCATCCCGCCAGCTGGTTGAAGCGCGCGACGCGCTGTCCGTGGCTGAGCGTGCGTCCGGCGATCTTTTGCGCCGCCGCGATGTCGTCTTTGAAGCGATCAACCAGATCAGCGGCCAGATCGATGACATCGCCATGCAGGAAGAAAACGCCCGGATCGAACTGGAAGAGGCGGTCGATCTTACCGATCTCGATACGCGGCTGCGGGAAAGCCAGCTGGAGGTTGCGACCGACCGAAGCACGGTGGCGGAGGCCCGCGCCCGGCATGAGGGGCTAAGCCGCGAGGCCGAGGCGCAACGACGCCGCATCAATGCCATCGCGCAGGAGCGTGCGACATGGCAGGCCCGTGCCGATAATGCCAGCGGCCATATTGCTACGCTGCGCGCACGCGAGGATGAAGCCCGCGACGAGCTTGCGGAACTGGATATCGCGCCGGAAGAGTTCGACGAAAAGCGCCGCAATCTCCTGACGCAACTTCAAAAGACCGAAGAAGAACGCCGTCTGGCCGCAGACCAGCTTGTCGAGGCGGAACGTTTGCAGCGTGAGGCTGATCGCATCGCGGCAATTGCCCTGTCAGAGCTTGCCGATGCCCGGGAAAAACGCGGCCGCGCCGAAGAGCGGCTGGTCTCGGCCCGCGAAAAGCGGCAGGAAAGCGAACATCGTATTCACGAGACGCTCAATGTCGAGCCGCATCTGGCCTTTCGCCTGACGGGCTTGGCTGTCGACGCGCCGATGCCTGAGATCCGCGATGTCGAGCGGGATCTGGACCGGCTGAAGATCGAGCGGGAGAGGCTCGGTGCCGTCAACTTGCGCGCTGAAGAGGAACAGGCGGAACTGTCTGAAAAGCTGGCGGCGCTGATCAAGGAACGCGACGACATCATCGATGCCGTGCGCAAGCTGCGCGCAGGAATTCACAATCTCAACCGCGAGGGACGTGAGCGTCTGGTTGCTGCTTTCGATATCGTCAACACCCAATTCCAGCGCCTGTTCACGCATCTTTTCGGTGGCGGCACGGCGGAACTGCAACTGATCGAATCGGATGATCCGCTGGAAGCGGGCCTTGAAATTCTCGCCCGTCCGCCGGGCAAGAAACCGCAGACCATGACACTGCTTTCGGGTGGGGAGCAGGCGCTAACCGCCATGGCACTTATCTTCGCCGTCTTCCTCACCAATCCCGCGCCAATCTGCGTGCTGGACGAAGTGGACGCGCCGCTGGACGATCACAACGTCGAGCGATACTGCAATCTCATGGACGAGATGGTGGCTTCGACTGAGACCCGTTTCGTCATCATCACCCACAACCCCATCACCATGGCGCGCATGGACCGCCTCTTTGGTGTGACCATGGCAGAGCAGGGTGTGTCACAGCTCGTGTCCGTGGATCTGCAGGTGGCGGAGAGATTGGCTGAGGCGGGTTGATTGTCCGATATCGGAAGGTTGCCCTTGCGCAGGTTCCGTTTGTTGCTTGTCACTCTACGAGATCTGGATTGCATTGAAGTCTTGCGTGAAAGCCCTGTTGAACAGGCTGCCTGTTTTTGCGAGCTCGTCATATTCGATTATTAACTGTTCATCATTCCAATTAACCTTCCGGAAATGAGTTCAAAGTAACGTCCGGCCTATGTAGGCTTCATGAAGAAGTCATTCCGTGCCTGTGGCACGATGCCAGTCGCCGATATCGAGGCGATATACTGTGCTCAACCCGATTGTCTGACGCTTTGATTCGAGGAGTTTGAAGCTCTCGTAATTTAGAAAACTGCACCAACGGATTTTGTAGTTATGAATAATAGAAAATAGGTCTGCGCAAGGCTCAGGAGGTCCGTTACGGGAGGACGGCCAAACAACCTCGCACACGACACCTGGACGAAGATTATCCACACCACATAAGTTCATCATGCGTCTTGGGGGGAATGACGTATTAAAACCAAAGGGTTATATTGTGCTCAACAATTTTCGCATCAAGACGCTATTGCCACTCATCTTCGCGGTTGTCGTATTCTTTGGAGCAGCTCAAGGCGCATTTTCTATTTATTCCGTCAGTCAGCTTCAGGGCGAACTCGATAATATGGGGTACCGCCTATCGCGCTCGACGCAAATGGCTGAATTGGATCGGCTGCTCGGTGATGTCCGCCGCCAGTATGCTTTTATGCTTGCCGCGCGCAATGCAACAGAAATCGCGGAAACCGAGGCCAATCTCAACAAGGCAAGCGAAGCGCGGGAGCGTGCTTTCAACGCATATATCGGAAGCTTGAGCTCGGAGCTCATGCAGGTAAAAGCGCGCGAAACAGAAGCTGCTATCGATGAATATAGGAAAGCGGGAGCCAAGCTGATCCAGCAAAAGAAAGCTGGCCAGGACGACGAGGCTAAGGCGACGATCAAGGAATTGACTGCACGTGGTACCGAGGCGGTTGCACGTTTTTCCGAAATGCTTGCGCTGAATAAGTCCGCCGGAGAAGCGGCCCTGACAAAAGCTACGGGTATCGCAGAGTTTTCATTCAACGCAACCATCCTGATGGTCGTCATCGTCAGCATCATTGGCACACTGGCTGCCGTGTTCAGTTTCCGAAAAATCGCGAAACCTATCGCTGAAATCACGACGTCCATGGACAGGCTTGCCGCCAATGACACGTCTTCCGAAGTGCCCCATGGCAACCGAAAAGACGAGATCGGTGCAATGTCCGCCGCCGTCTCCGTATTCCGAGAGAGCGCACTGGAGCGTGCCCGGCTGGAGCGGGAAGCCGAAGCCAATCGCAGCCTGTCGGAAAACGACCGGATTGCCCGAGAAGAGCAGAAAGCAAGAGAAGCAGCCGACACCCAATTTGCTGTCGACAATCTCGCAAGTGGCCTTTCGCGCCTTTCAGAAGGCGATGTGTCCTACCGCATCAGCCAGCCTTTCGTCGAACATCTCGATGTCGTACGTCACAACTTCAACGCGTCTGCCGAAAAGCTCCAGTCCGCGCTTTCCCGCGTGGCCGAGAATGCCCGTGGTATCGATGCTGGTGCCAATGAGATTCGGGCCGCAGCCGATGATCTGGCGAAGCGCACCGAGCAGCAGGCAGCTTCGGTGGAAGAAACAGCTGCTGCTCTGGAAGAGATCACAACCACGGTGAAGGACTCCACCAAGCGCGCGCAGGAAGCCGGTCAACTGGTGGCGAAAGCTCGCACAGGGGCCGAGCAGTCTGGCGAAGTCGTGCGCAAGGCTGTGATTGCGATGGAGCAGATCGAGAAATCATCCTCGGAAATCTCCAACATCATCAGCGTTATCGACGAAATCGCCTTCCAGACTAATCTTCTGGCGCTCAATGCCGGCGTTGAAGCTGCTCGTGCGGGTGAGGCAGGCAAGGGCTTTGCTGTGGTTGCTCAGGAAGTGCGCGAACTTGCCCAGCGCTCTGCCAGTGCGGCCAAGGACATCAAGAGCTTGATCACCACGTCTAACACGCAGGTGGAGCAGGGCGTGCAGCTCGTTGGCGAAACGGGTCGTGCGCTGGAAACCATCGTAACGGAAGTGCAGGAAATCAACCGGCATGTGGTGGCGATCGTAGAAGCCGCGCACGAGCAATCCTCGGGTCTTCAGCAGATCAACAACGCCGTCAACCAGATGGACCAGGACACGCAGAAAAACGCTGCGATGGTGGAAGAACAGACTGCTGCAAGCCATAGCCTTGCGCGTGAAGCCGCATCGCTGAACCAGCTTCTGGGCCAGTTCAAGCTTGCCGCAAATGCTTATGAAGCGCCGGTTCGCGCAGCAACGCCAGCCGAGCGTCCGGTTCAATCTCCAGCCCGTGCACTCGGACGCAAAATCGCATCCGCCTTCAATGGCAATGCGGCATTGAAGCAGGATTGGGAAGAGTTCTGAGCGGACACGCTCACGCATCATGTGAACTAAAAAAACGCCCGTGCCCGTCGCGGGCGTTTGATATTATCGACACAGACGCCGCATTTATGCTGCACTGCGGTGCCACCCTGCACAAACTGGCGTTCCCAACATTATCACAATGCTGTAAAGGGTTGAAAAACAAGAACGCTTCTGGGTGGAGAGCGTAGAATGAAAAAATGGGTCTATACCTTTGGCGATGGTGCCGCCGAAGGCCGTGCGAGCGACGTTGCCATATTGGGAGGCAAGGGTGCAAACCTTGCCGAAATGGCAAGCCTTGGCCTGCCCGTTCCCCCTGGCCTGACCATCATCAGCGAGGCCTGTGCGCGCTATCACCAGGGTGGTCGCTGCCTTCCGGAGGATTTGAAGCTTCAGGTTGCCAATGGCATCTGCGCGATGGAAGCCATAACCGGGCGTAAATTCGGCTCTGGCAGCCAACCCCTGCTTCTGTCGATCCGTTCCGGTGCTCGCGCCTCCATGCCGGGCATGATGGATACTGTCCTCAACCTTGGCCTCAATGACCAGACCGTGCAGGCGCTGGCCAGCGATTCGGGCGATGCCCGCTTTGCCTGGGATAGCTACAGGCGCTTCATCCAGATGTATGCCGATGTGGTCATGGGTCTCGATCATGAAATCTTTGAGGAAATACTCGAAGACGAGAAGGGCCGCCTCGGCCACGAATACGATACCGAACTTTCCGCCAGCGAATGGCAGCACATCGTTTCGCTCTACAAGGGCCTGATCGATGAGGAGCTTGGCGAACCTTTCCCGCAGGACACGCAGGTACAGTTATGGGGCGCCATCGGCGCCGTTTTCGCCAGCTGGATGAACGCCCGCGCCGTCACCTACCGCCAGCTCCACAATATTCCCGGAGACTGGGGGACGGCTGTCAACGTGCAGGCCATGGTGTTCGGCAATCTCGGATCATCCTCGGCAACCGGCGTCGCCTTCACCCGCAATCCATCCACAGGCGAGAAGGAGCTTTACGGCGAATTTCTCGTCAATGCGCAGGGCGAAGATGTGGTCGCGGGCATTCGCACGCCGCAGTCCATCACCGAAGATGCGCGTATCTGCTCGGGCTCCGACAAGCCCTCCATGGAAAAACTGATGCCGGAAGCCTTCGCGGAATTCCTCGGCATCTGCCAGCGGCTGGAAAGCCATTACCGCGACATGCAGGACATGGAATTCACCATCGAGCGCGGCAAGTTGTGGATGTTGCAGACCCGTTCGGGCAAGCGCACCACCAAGGCTGCGATGAAGATTGCCGTTGATATGGTGGAGGAGGGGCTGATTAGCACCGATGACGCCATCTGTCGTATCGATCCTTCCTCGCTCGACCAGCTGCTGCATCCCACCATCGATCCGTCTGTCGAGCGCCCGATCATTGGCTCCGGATTGCCTGCTTCTCCGGGTGCGGCAACGGGTGAGATCGTTTTCACGTCAGACGAGGCAGTCGCTGCCAAGGCCGAGGGACGTCGCGTCATTCTCGTCCGCATGGAAACGAGCCCGGAAGACATCCACGGAATGCACGCGGCCGAAGGCATTCTGACGACGCGTGGCGGCATGACCAGCCATGCAGCCGTCGTGGCCCGCGGCATGGGCATTCCCTGCGTTTCCGGCGCCGGTTCCATGCGCGTGGACTTGAGAAGCGGCGTGCTCGTCGGCATTGGCTGCATGTTGAGAAAAGGCGATATCATCACCATCGACGGCTCGTCCGGCCGGGTGCTGAAGGGCGAAATTCCCATGACCCAGCCGGAACTCTCCGGCGATTTCGCCAAGCTGATGCAATGGGCCGATGGCACGCGGCGCATGACGGTGCGCACCAACGCCGATACGCCAGCCGATGCGCGCGCAGCCCGTGCCTTTGGCGCGGAAGGCATCGGCCTTTGCCGCACCGAACACATGTTCTTCGAGGGCGACCGCATTCATGTGATGCGCGAAATGATCCTTGCCGAGCACGAGCAGGGCAGGCGGGCGGCACTCGATCAACTGCTGCCCATGCAGCGACAGGACTTTACCGAGCTGTTTTCCATCATGCACGGACTGCCGGTGACCATCCGTCTGCTGGATCCGCCCCTGCACGAATTCCTGCCGAAGACGGATGGAGAAATCGTCGAGGTTGCGGCGGCCATGGGCATGTCGCAGAGCCTGTTCCGGCAGCGGCTGGATGCGCTGCACGAGTTCAACCCGATGCTTGGTCACCGCGGGTGCCGTCTTGCCATCTCATATCCCGAGATTGCGGAAATGCAGGCACGGGCGATTTTCGAAGCGGCGGTAGAGGCTGCCCGCCAGACCGGTGCGCCTGTCGTGCCTGAGATCATGGTGCCGCTTGTCGGCCTGCGTTCAGAGCTCGATTATGTTCGCGCCGTGATCGATCGCGTCGCTGCAGCCGTCGCTTCAGAGACGGGCATGAGCCTCGAATATCTGACCGGAACCATGATAGAACTTCCGCGCGCCGCTCTGCGTGCCCATGTCATTGCCGAAGCCGCCGAGTTCTTTTCCTTCGGCACCAACGACCTGACGCAGACGACATTCGGCATTTCGCGCGACGATGCCGCACGCTTCATCGAAACATACCAGCGCAAGGGCATCATAGAGCGTGACCCCTTCGTTTCGCTGGATTTCGACGGTGTGGGGGAGTTGATCCGAATCGCTGCAGATCGTGGCCGCCAGACGCGACCTGAGTTGAAACTCGGCATTTGCGGAGAGCACGGCGGCGACCCGGCCTCCATTCATTTCTGCGAGGATGCAGGGCTCGATTATGTTTCGTGCTCGCCATTCCGCGTTCCGATTGCCAGATTGTCGGCGGCGCAGGCGACGCTTGCCATGGCCCGGCAAGCCACAAGCGATGTCGCTTCCAAGGTGGTGCCACTCAGGGCCTTGCCGGCGAAGATGTAAGGATCCGCCTGCGGACCGGGTAAGAGCCTACCGGTTCTGCACGATGATGCGGCGTTCAACCACCACGGGCCGGTAGAACATGTCGCGGCTGGATTGTGCCTGCCAGGCGCGGGCGTCGGCTCTGCGGTCGAGTTCCAGATCCAGAAGGCACCCGGCCATCTGGTCGGTGCCGGTGCGGAAGCCATAGCCACGGCATGTCGCCTCGTCGCGGGCGCGTCGCTCTTCAGGGGTCAGCGTCTGGCACGCGGTAAGCGCAAGCGTTGTTGCAAGAAGACCGAGAACGACGGAAACACGCATGATGATAACTCCCTGATGGCAGCGCTGGGCGGCTGCTTGTGCGCCTCCTAGATACGACTGTTTCTGCGCCGGGAAAAGTCCGATGCGCGCCAAAGGTTGCGCAACGGAGACAAGGCCCCGAAATGTCCTGTCTGTTCAGCAGATCAGTACACCCCGCGATTCCCTTTGACAGGAAAACCCTTTAAGACAGGTCAGAAATGGCGATTCCATGCGCGATACATGTCGGCGTGGAGAGCGCTTGCAGGAAACTCCAGCATATCGTGCAGACCTTTTGATCTTCTGCGGAACGATATGCGCATCCAGGTGCCGCTCTATGACTGTGCGTTTTGTCAGGCCCGTATCCTATGCGGCATATCTTTCCCGCTCTCTCGGCTTTTCGGCACTTGGACTGTTTCTAATTGCGGCGCCGCTCCACCGCTTCGGTCCGTTGACCACGCCCGATTTCGTCTCGCTGACCCTTCTCTCCGCCGCCATTGCAGGGGTTGCGCTGCTGCTCGCCATCATCGGCCTGCAACGGCTCTGGTCTGCGGGTGCCAAGGGCGGCATCTGGTCGTTCTCTGCGCTGTTGCTGGTATCAGTGCCGCTGGGGGTCGTGGGCGTTGCCGCAGGCCTCTACTGGCAAAAACCGGCCATATACGAAGTCTCGACGGATGTCGCCGAAGCCCCAGACTGGCTGTCTATCCCCACCGCCAACCAGCAGTGGCTGCCGCGTCCAGCCATGATCACAAAAGCCGACCGCGATCTTCAGGTGGCAGCCTATCCGTCCCTGACCGGCCATCGTTATGAAGGTGCCATCGACCGCGTTTACACCGCAGCCCGCAAGGTAGCAAAAGCCGAGGGCATCCGCATTCTCCATACCGACGGCCTCATCGGTTCACTACCGGATGTCCAGCAGGGCGTGCCCGCGCAGGACCAGACCGAGGCAGCTGCCGATGCGCCGATGGACGAGCTGCCTGCCAATGTTCCGGTGCCGCTTGCAAGACCTGCAGAAGCCCCGGCGCCGACATTCTTCAATGGCAGCGGCACCGTAACGCTGCAGGGCGAAATGCGCACATTGATCTGGGGTCTGCGGTTCGACGTTCTTATCCGTTTACGCGAAGATACGGAAACCACCCTGGTCGATGTCCGCGTTGCATCCCGCTTTGGCCCGCATGATCTGGGCATGGGCGCAGATATTGCGAGATCCTATCTCAATGCCCTCGACGCTGAAATGCAGGGCCTCAACGAGAATTGAGAGGAAGGTGGCGCAAGCCCGGTCCCCGCGTCCTCACCCTTTGCCTTTGAATTTGCTGATTGGCCGATGGCGCATCAGGCCGGAGAGTAGATGCCTGTCAGCGCAGGCGGTCCGTCTGTCTGGACTTCGCCTTTCTCAATCAGGTCTTCCAGATGCGCGAGCACGGAAAGCGCTGCTGCCCCGTGCAGGCGTGGATCGGTGTTTCGGTAAATGACCTTCACCATATCGGCTACGCTTCTGTCACCCGCCTTGATCCGCGCCAGAATAGCGGTTTCGCGCATACGCCGGTGGGCGCGAAGGCCGCGCATGAAGGCGCTCGGCTCTGTCACGGGGCCACCATGGCCGGGAAGAAACAGCCGGTCCTGACGCATCAGAAGCTTGTCGAGGGAGCGCATATAGTCGCTCATCGCGCCATCAGGCGGGGCGACGATTGTTGTTGCCCATGCCATGACATGATCTGCGGAAAAGACGATTCCTGTGCCATCAAGGGCGAAGGCAGCGTGGTTTGCGGTGTGGCCCGGCGTGTGAAGCGCCGTCAGCGTCCAGCCGTCGCCGGTAATGCTTTCTCCATCGGCCAGGGCAATATCGGGCACGAAGTCGGTGTCCGAGCTTTCCGCGAAGGGGTTCTTTTCACCTTCATGCAAGGGGCGGGCGGCGCGATGGGCCCCTTCGGCAACGATAACGGCCCCGGTTACCTGCTTTAGCCGTGCAGCAAGCGGTGAATGGTCGCGATGTGTGTGGCTGACGAAGATGTGGGTGAGTTCACGGCCTTCAAGCGCAGCCATCAGGGCATTAAAATGCGCTTCGTCTTCTGGACCTGGATCAATGACCGCAACCGATTTTTCGCCAACGATATAGCTGTTGGTGCCGTGAAATGTGAAAGCCGACGGGTTGTTGACGGTCATGCGTTGCACGCCCTCGGCCACCGGAACCGCAATGCCATAGGCCGGGTCGAACTCGCGATTGAAATCCGGGTCTGCCATCGGTTTCGTCTCTATGCCTATTTGTATTCAATCTCGATGAAGGACATCGCTTCACTGCCAGCGTTGACGACATTATGCGAGACGCCCGCTTCACGCCGGTAAGCCATTCCGCGCGCGACATCCACCTGCCGGCTGCCGTTGTCGTCCTCGATCTGAAAATGACAATCGGTCATCGGCACGACGACATAGCCAAGGCCATGCGTGTGGTGCCCCGTACCCGCTCCGGGCTCAAAATCCCAGCGAATGATACGCACGACGTCGTCATCGAGTAGCGTGGTGGGGATGGCGGGAGGACGGGCACTATATTTGCTCATAAATGCTTTCACCAAAAGACCTTTGGGCCGGATAGGCTCTGAGGTAACACGAAGCTTTTAACAACACACAAGAAATATCGTCGTGTCATCAACTTAATGATTGCCGCTGCCCTCCTGCTTTGCTAATCAGGCGCCGTTCAGGCAACAGCGCTCAGCGCTCAGCCTTGGTGGGGCGTCGCCAAGCGGTAAGGCACCGGTTTTTGGTACCGGCATTCCCAGGTTCGAATCCTGGCGCCCCAGCCACACGTTCTTTATTGTTTTTTCAATGACTTATGAGTATTACAAATTTCGAAACCGGAACAGTTTTTCGGCGCATAAAACCGTCACGCGCGCCGCTTGGCAATCTCAAATTATCGTTACAACTTGCCGGTCAGGATGAGATTCGGTGCGAGGACGGGATTCGAATGTATAGACGAGCGAAAATAAACGACGCGCGATCTGCGTCGTTAGAATCAGAGATCGATAAAGAGGCCAGAAAAGCGATCCTGTTTTCCCTTGTCGCAACTGTGCTTAGCTTGATGGAAAAAGGGAGCACTACGATTCCGTCGTCGGCGTAACGATCGACGTTAAAGACCAATACATTCTCAACGGGACATTTTGTGCGCTGGCACTGTTTTATGGCTTCGCAGTTTTTTCAACCGGCATGCAATTGTATGCTGCGGGTAGGCGAAACGAACCTATCGGCATGTATAGGAGGATATTGTGTTGGGCGAGAAACAGATCGCTGAGAGCCCGCTATCGGCCCGCATCTGGAAAACTGGTTGCCAGAGCAGTTGCCTTTATCATGGGTCTGATTAACGCCACCATGGGCCTCCTGCTCATATTTATTTACGGAATCGGAATTTCACTTACGATGGGCGACTTCTTCAAAACCGCGAATTTACTTTGGCTCAAAGCGACAGATACTTATGTCTAGCGGGGCTCTCTTAATTGAAACGCTGTCTCGTCGCTTGCTCATGCCCAGTCTGCACTTTCAAACTGGCGTAGCGATTACAACGAGCAAC
>NZ_LMNZ01000004.1:420638-433559 GCF_001423445.1 Rhizobium sp. Leaf311
CAACCCGTGACGCGACACCGTGGTGCGCACCCGGAACGGCCCCGCACCGCAACCCGCTGCCACCGCCCAAAATACAGCAAACTAAAACCGCTGGAGCGAATTCGAAGCCGGATAAACATGGAGGCAGCAACGTCACGGCACATGAAGCCATTCACACACCTTTTCGACGTCGAGCCGCAAGACTGAGCAACAGATTCTTTCAGTGGCACAGTCACATGCGCTGCACTCTGGACTGTCACCGCGAACGAATAATTCTGCTCCAAACTTTCCCGATTAAACGCCTCACAATGGGGAAAGTTTTATGGTGAAGTGCGACTTGCTCATTTGAATTCGGCATGTCATTGTAACATGACTCTAGTAAATTTGTTCTCTCAATAAGAAGTTCTCGGGTCACTATTAGGTCGTTTCGCATAATGTTGTTTTCGTGTGTTAGTAGTTCTATAGTTTTCCGGCAGTCCTTGAGAGCGGTCCGTGTGCTTTTCAAATCTTTAATGACGGTGGAGTATTCCGAGGCAAGCGAGCTGTCGAGCTTAGCAAGAGAAAAGTTGCCGCTTTTCAACAAGTGTACACCGTTCGCGCATCGAGCAATAGAATCCCATGCCAGAGCGTATTCTCGCGTCCCGTCCCCGTAATTGTATAAGTTTGGGAATTCAGGGTTAATGACGATATCTTTTACAGCGAAGCTTTGAAGCACATCGCCATATTCAATACCTCGCGTCCAGTACTGTAGCGCCAACTCTTGCCGACCTGTTGCAAAGCAAAGCCGACCAGCCCAGTAGAACGCCTCTGTAAGCTTTGTTGAAAGATGAATGCCGAACTCACTGATGTCTGTTGCACAACATGTTTCGAACGCAGCAATGGCGTCGTCAAATCGACCCAACGCCATCATAATCTTAGCCTTAACGAAAGACAGAGAAACTTTCCATCGGAGACTCATGGCGTCGCTAGGAGCCGAAGCTAGCCAATTGTCAATCAATACAGTTTGAATTTCGAGTTCTGCCGCAATTGGTTGCTGATCGAGATGTAGATAGCAGCTGACACAAAGGGCGGCAGCGTAATCGTTGGAGATTTCTGAACTCGTCCTCATTACTGTGGAGCAGAGTCTTACAAGACTAGCTTTGTTCTTAAGTCTATAGCTGACGTTCACCATTGCATGCATCAGCCAGGGATTCTTGTAGAACTCTTGGTACATTATGGAGGGGTGGCCCGAGGGCCCAACGTTCGAAAACACTCCTTCTCTATAGGGAATGGTGTTTTCCAGGGGCGACTTCATCGCTGTCATCAGACACCATTCAGAAATCGGCGACTTATCCTCACCGTCGAGAACTGGTCTGATAGAACGCGCCTTCTTAATCCAGTAAGGCGGGTTGGCAGGGATTTTTGCCTGACTGGCGTCGAGCGCACATTTGCTTTCAATAATGAAGTGACTGCCAAGCTCAGCGGCAAGCCTGTCCCAAGTATACACTTGCAAATGGTACGGATTAGGGTCTTCCCCGCTCTCGTCACTCCAGTCATTTGGAACGCTGACAATAACCCTGCCGCCAGGAGATAGAAGTCGATGAAATTCCTTTATTAAAGCATTTGGATCCTCAACATGCTCTAATGTCTCAAAAGAGAGGATGACATCGAACGATCCATCGGAAAACTTACTGAGGTAGTCGGGAAGAAAGCCGACTTCAAATGACAGTTTCTCATCCATCGATGCGAAGTTATCAGTTGCATAGTTGATCGCCCATTCGCTGCCATCGATGCCGCGTACACTCTCGGCTAATGTCTGTCGCGCAACAAGCCGACTGCCGTAACCAAGTCCGCAGGCTGCATCCAAAACTCTGTCGCCAGAGCGGATATAGTCGCAGCTCCAGTGATAGCGGATCATATGTGCGTCCGAGCGTTCCCCCGTGACGCGAGACATATCCATGTGCAATCCACTCTCAGCTTCAAGCGACGTCAGAGGATAGTGCAAAAGTGCGTTCTCGGGCACCTTTTCCAGCAAAATGAATATCTGCCATGGGTCCTCGTTTAAGGCCTCATAATAGTTGAGCGTATAATAAGCAGGGTGCTTTCTAAAACCAGCCTCAAAACATCGGTTCTCCCACCAATCTCGCTTTTCGACTGTTAAGTGCCAGTGCCCGTCTCGATCCACTGTTGTCGCTAATTGAAGAAATACATATTTGCCAGCGACCCTATACATCTCGGATAGGGCTAACGGAACGTCTGCAGGTTCCAGATGCTCCATGCAATCCGTCGACACAACCGTATGATATGACGCTGATTCAAAAGGCAGGCTGAGCACGGAACCTTTGATGAAGTGCGGACCGAACTTATTGGTTGCACGGTCAACGATTACCTCCGATACATCAACACCCTTCACAGTGACGCCTTCTCGCAGCAGAGCAGCCACTAGTTCGCCTTCACCAGAACCTATGTCGAGAACGTTGCCTAGGCCGCAGGTCTTAACGATCAAAGCGGAAATGTTATGCATGTCGCCGCTGGATTCGCCCAACCGGTCAGCGTTTTCCCAGTAAGAATCGTAAGTGTTCTGATAGTTTACCAAGAACGTTATCCTATCTCTGATTGCCAACCAGCGTTCATGGCAAGATCACAAATGCCGCCGAAAAAATAAATATCGCGACGTTGTGAGACCTGAAAGAACGCGGCTTCATCGAGCCAATGAACCAACTGTTGCGACTGATAGTCGGGAGTTTTCTCTTGCGAAATGGCCGCTTGAATTTCGTAAAAGTTTACACCTAGTGTGCATTTAAAACAAAAATCGACAGATATTTCGCTGCCGGCGGCGAATGATTTGTCCCAAAACAATTCTGACCCGTCGCCAACAGAAATTCTCTCGATATCTTGGTTTAATGTGCCCCAAGAGTAAATTTTAATGTTTTCCTTATTTCGCACTTGGAGCGCAATATTCATATTGCTCATTGTACTGGTAAATTTACACGTAACACGAATCCGAATGTCTTCTCCTGGGAAAAAAATATCTCCCGCCTCTCCATCACTCTTAAAGACTTGCACATTTGTTATAAAGGCTTCCCCAGTACCAAATGACCGGTCGTCGGCATGCAGAGAGTGCGAAGCGACTCGTGCTGAGTGGCGACTTTCCGGGGGGGCGCTCCTCGGATTAATAGCTTGCTCCACTGGGGCATTGGATTTTTCATTGACTAATGAGCGCAGATATTCTGTCTCTTCTTCGTGAAGCAAGCGCCTATAATCTCTGACGACGTCTGAAGACCCTCCCCAGGTCACTTGACGGCCTTGGTGCAAGAGGAGAGCTTTTGTAGTTAATGTACGAACGCTTTCTTGATCATGAGAAACAAACAGCAATGTCGTTCCCTGGGACGTAAGCTTTTCCAATCGCTGATAACACCTTTTTTGAAACAGCCAGTCTCCTACCGCCAAAGCTTCATCGATAATTAAAATGTCGGGTTCAATTTGCACCTGTAACGCGAATGCCAACCTGACAAGCATGCCACTAGAGTAAGTTTTTACTGGTTGATCCAGGTGCGGTCCGATGTCTGCAAAAGCTGCAATATCGTCGAACTTCTCGTCAATGTCCTGCGTAGATAAGCCAAGAAGGGCACCGTTAAGATAGACGTTTTCGCGCCCGGAAAAATCAGGACTGAATCCCGATCCAAGTTCTAGCAGCGCTGCAATCCGACCTTGAGTTTGAACTGCGCCCTCGGTTGGTGTCAGTGTGCCGGTAATTAGTTGCAGCAGGGTGCTCTTACCGCTCCCATTACGTCCAACGATACCAACAGCGTCCCCTCGATTTACGGAGAAATTAATATCTCGAAGAGCCCAGAACTGCCTATAATAAGCCTGTTCATTAATCCCTGCAAACCGCTTGATGCGCGGCACTACGAACTGCTTTAACCTGTCCTGTGGTTTATCGTAGATATTGTAGCATTTGCTGAGCGTCTGCACGTTGATCACAACCTCAGAGGACATCTGCAAATCCTTTGCGAAGCTTCTGGAAAAGGAAGAAGCCTGTGTAGGCGACGATTATGGCTGCAATCGTATAGACTGCAATACCCATCAGGACTGGCAGATCTCCGTAGATGGTGACACGCCGCGCCTGCTCCACGACGAACGTGATTGGGTTCAATTGAATCAAGGGCTTAATAATTTCCGGGAGTGCGCTCACAGGATAGAAGATTGGTGATAAGAAAAGAGAAGCGGATACTACAAAACCGGCGATTTGTGCGATGTCCCGCACGAACACTCCAAGGCTTGCGATGGCCCAGCTCAGCCCCAAGGACAATACTGCGAACGGGATCATAATGACAGGAAACAGGATCGCTGTACCGTGAAAATCGCTGCCCAGGACGTTTTGGACGCAGATAAGAACCAACCATGCGACAAAAGAATTAATTAGGGCGGACAAAACACAGACTGCTGAGAGTATTTCTAAGGGAAATACAATTTTCTTAACAAAATTTACATTCGAATTCACAAGGTTCGGGCTGTTATTTACGATCTCAGCGAAGAAGGCATGTATAATTAGACCGATGAAAAGTATTGGCACAAATGAAGATTGGTGGGATCCGTCGCCAGCCGCTTGCCATTTGGGCGAAAAAACAAATATGAACATAAATGAGTATATGGACAGCATGAGCAGCGGGTTGATCAAGGTCCACAATACCCCCATGACGGAGCCCTTGTATCTTGCAATCAGCGCTCGCTTTGTCATCGCAGCAATCAGACCTCGATGCATCCAAAGGGTTTTTATCATTGCGGTAGGAGAAACGGCGCCCGCGACCGAGGGCATCATCCTAATAGCCTCCTTTTGGCGGCGCGCAGGCGCGCTTGAAACCCTTGGCGTCGCAGTGCTGCGTACTGAGCCTGCCACCAGAACGCGCTGAACAATTGGCCAAGCCGAATAGAACTTGTAAACGGAACCAATTGAATCGCCGTATTGACTGGAGCCATGCCCACGGCAGGAGTTAATGCATAGGGACTGAAGCTGCGGATGACTTCAGTCTCCGCGATGTCATCCCACGTCCGCTTGGGAAATTCCGTCTTCAAGTCAATGCTGACAGTTGCTGGGAATTGTTGGTGAATAATGCTTTCGCCGCGCAGGACCGCTAGTGGGCGCCCGTGAAGATAGGGAAGCGCAGTGTGAACGTCGTCAGATATTCCAGATAAGCGGAATATGAAGCGGCCGTACCCAATAGGATTCGATGCGTCAACGTGACCGAAATCGATTAGGTCACTCACGGAATGAACGGTCGCTGTTCCGTCATTCAAAATTGCCGCAGTGGCAGCACATTTAACGCTTTCATCGCGCTGAAGCGCCGCGGCCAATATCTCTACATGATTTGAAAGCAAGGTCTCGTTAGGCGCGACGATAATGACCGCCTCAGAGCTTGCTGCGTGCCTGATAATTTCTCCTATAACCTGCCCCATTGCCCGGGGATAAGCTAGATTCGTTCTGTTTGGGCGGTCGAAAAACGCAGTGCCGACCACGTCGAACTGCGCATCCGTTTGGATCAAAAGCTCTTCAATTTCTGAGCGGCGCTCGATGAGTTCTGCCTGGTCCACCCATAGCGTCACCTGGAGATTCGTGTAGCTTTGCCGCGTGGCACTCCCCAAATGTCTGAGCAGTACCTCAGCCGAAAACGTTGGCATCAGGAGGTTTAGTCTGACGTTGATACTCGCCGTTGTCTCCTCGCCAAAATGATGCCGAGAAAGCTCGTTTTTGCGTTCTTCAAAATGTGTGTATAGGTCGGATAGGTTTCTAATTAAACTAAACTTTTCGCGAAACAATTCCTGCGTGCGGTTGATCTTCGCGAGAGCAGCTTCCGGATTGTTCTTGGTCCAGTCAAGGTGCTTTAGTATCTCGGCGACTGTCGCGTCCGCCGTTCCTCGGGTATCGACATAGAGCAGAGAGTCTCCGAAATGCTTCATTGCGAACGGGTTCTCGTCGCAAATGACCAGGGCTCCGGCCGCGATGCTCTCAAATAGCCGGTTGGACATGAGTGCGGAATCCTTGTGCGCCTGGGACGACAACACAAGGGAGATACCGGCCTTGGCGATCTCATCGATCATTGAAACGCCGTCAAAAGGGACCTCTTTCACGTAGCTCTGATATCCGTCCCATACCTTTACGCCTTGGAATATAGTCGGTCCGTAGATCCTCAGGTGACCCGTAGAGTCCAGCTTTTTAAGCATTTCCTGATGGCGGGAACGGCCGCCCCGTAGCGCATCCCAGTTGATGCCAGCATAGGCAAGCTTACGTTCGCCGAGCGATGGCCCATGTATGATGTCAGGTGTTGAGTGGTATAGATGAAAGCGCGGCGACAGGTGCGTGCGGACCCGCCGGACCATACGGTTGACATGGTCGTCGGCAGCACTGGAGCTGCAACTGATAAAGTCGTCATGGGTGACCAGGTTGCGCGAACACCGGTAATAACCCCACTCGTGATAGAACTTGATCGGGTTCCACAGCGCGACGAAAGAAAAGGCGTCGTAGTTTTTCGGAGTGTCGAAATGCAGGTGCAGCACGAAGTCGACGAGCCGTTTCGAGACCACCGTACTGGGATCGGATATCAGCCGGCCATCGGAGTGGATTTCGATGCACTCAACACCTAGAGCGCCTGCGGCAAGCTTCAGCCTCGCGATACATTCGTCTTCAGCGGTCTTGAGCTCCGGCCAGAGCTTAACAACGGCAAAGCGCTTCAGCATGTCCTTGGGGATGAACCCGTCAGTATTCATTCTGTAGTTCCTGGCGATCTTATCATGTGAGGGGCGCGGGCTGCTTCAAAGCGGTGCATCTCGTGCGGCTCCTCGGTGGTATAGCGACGCCTAAAATCGTCATATGCTGTAGCAAGTCCAGCCCGCTCAGTGATTTGAGGAAGCCAGCCCAACGCCCTGATCTTACTGCTATCAAGGAGCTTGCGCATGGTGCCGTTCGGCTTTGAGCGGTCGTAGACGATCTCGCCTTTAAATCCGACGACTTCGGCTATCAGCGTCGCCAGTTCGGATATCTGAAGGTCGTAGCCACAACCGACATTGTAGAGTTCATGCTTGGTCGGCGCGAGCATAACGTATTTCAAAGCTGCTGCGAGATCATCCACGTGCAGTAGCTCGCGGCGAGGCAATCCATCGCCCCACACGATAAACTCCTGGGAGCCTGCTAGCTTGGCTTCGTGCGCGCGGCGCAGCATCCCCGCAACCACGTGGCTGTGCTGGGGATGATAGTTGTCGCCCGGTCCGTAAAGGTTGGGCGGGACAATAGCGACGAAGTTTGATCCGTGCTGCGTACGATAGGAGCGGCACATCTCAATACCAGCGATCTTGCTGACTGCATAGGCGCGGATGTTGCCGTCCAGGGGGCCGGTCAGCAACGCCTCCTCACGGATTGGCTGCTCGGCATTGGTAGGATAGGTGCAGTTCGAGGCGACGAATACCAGCTTTTCAACACCTGTTTTGTGTGCGCCGTCAATTACATTCGTCTGGATCATCAGGTTGTCGTAGAGGAAATCGGCTGGCAAGGTGGCATTCGCATGAATACCGCCCACCTTCGCCCCGATGTGGAACACCAGCTCGGGTCGGTTCTCTTGCATCCAGCGCCGCACCGCGCCCGCATCTGTCAAGTCTAGTTCCGCTCGGGTTGTGAGCAGCAACTCGGCGTCCGAACGCTCAAGGCTGCGCACCATAGCGGAGCCGAGCATTCCCCGGTGGCCGGTGATCCATATACGCCGTCCGGAGAACGAGTTAATCGAGCCTTCCGCTGCCATTCTTTCCGCCTCAACCATATATAAAAAGAACCTTGTCAGTCCGATGCAATGCCGAGATTGTGGCCTGCGTTGCGCTTCTCCATTGAGCAACTCCCTCTTAAGGTCGGAGCGACGTCAACGTTTCGCCAAGTGTACACGCAGTGCCTCCATAACCAGCTTTCCCAAAGAGCGCAATGATTGTATGAAGCCAAACCACAATTGACCAGAAGCATCAAGCTCTATAAATCGCTAGACCGAAAGACGCGCGAACTTCATGCTGGCAGGCAAATTTAGGCTCCCGAGATTCCAAGATTGCGGGGCCTTTGGCTGAGAGGCGTCAACAACATATGACTATGAGGAACGAGCACGAATGAAAGTCGCACTTATCACCGGCATAACCGGCCAGGATGGCGCCTATCTGGCGGAGTTGCTGCTGAAGAAAGGATATGTCGTTCACGGCATCAAGCGGCGGTCTTCTCTCTTCAATACGGATCGCATCGACCATCTGTACCAGGACCCGCATGTCGACAATGCCAACTTCATCCTGCACTATGGCGATCTGACCGATTCGACGAACCTCATACGCATCATTCAGCGCGTTCAGCCGGATGAAATCTACAATTTGGCGGCCATGAGCCACGTCGCCGTGAGCTTCGAGACCCCGGAATACACTGCCAATGCCGATGGCATCGGTACCTTGCGCATACTGGAAGCCATCCGCATCCTCGGCATGGAAAAGAAAACCAAGTTTTACCAAGCCTCCACCTCTGAGCTGTACGGCTTGGTGCAGGAGACGCCTCAGACCGAGAAGACGCCATTCTATCCGCGGAGTCCTTACGCTGTTGCCAAGATGTACGCATACTGGATTACAGTGAACTATCGCGAAGCCTATGGCCTCTATGCCTGCAACGGCATACTTTTTAATCACGAGTCGCCGCTGCGGGGTGAGACCTTTGTCACCCGCAAGATCACACGTGGCCTGGCACGCATCAAACTCAATCTCCAGGATTGCCTCTATCTCGGCAATATGGACGCGCTGCGAGATTGGGGACATGCCCGTGACTACGTCGAAATGCAGTGGCTGATGTTGCAGCAGGAGACGCCAGAGGACTTCGTGATCGCCACTGGAATTCAGTACAGCGTTCGCCAATTTGTCGATGCGGCCGCCAGCGAGCTCGGTATTAGCCTCACCTGGACGGGCGAAGGTGTCGAGGAGACCGCAACCGACCAGCACGGCAAAGTCGTGGTACGCGTCGACCCGCGCTATTTCCGTCCAACAGAAGTCGAAACTCTCCTCGGCAACCCAGCGAAGGCAAAGGAAAAGCTCGGCTGGATACCCAGGACGACATTCCACGAGCTTGTTGCTGAGATGGTCCGCGAAGACTTGCGCAATGCCGAGCGTGACGAATTGGTAAAAAAGAGCGGATACTCTGCTTATGACTATCACGAGTAATGTGCCCGATCGATCATCAAGAATCTTTGTAGCAGGACATGCCGGGATGGTCGGGTCGGCACTTGTCCGTCGCCTGGAGGATGCCGGTTACGGCAATATTATCGTCAGAACACGCGCGGAGCTTGATTTATTGAGTCAAGCTCGCACTGCCGCTTTCTTCGAGGAGCAGACGTTCGACTATGTCTTTCTCGCTGCGGCTCTGACAGGTGGCATCCATGCTAACGATACTTACCGCGCGGATTTCATCTATCAGAACTTAATGATTGAGGCGAATGTCATCCACGCCGCCTACATGACCGGCGTGCGCAAACTTCTGTTCCTCGGATCGAGCTGTATATATCCGCGAAACAGTGAGCAGCCAATCCGTGAGGACAGTCTCTTGACAGGTCCGCTCGAGCAGACGAACGAGCCCTACGCTATCGCAAAGATCGCCGGGGTAAAGCTCTGTGAGAGTTACAATCGGCAGTACGGCACCAACTACGTCAGCGCCATGCCGACAAATCTCTATGGCCCTAACGATAATTACGATCTGCAGAATGGTCACGTCTTGCCTGCGCTTATTCGCAAAGCGCACGAAGCGAAGGTGCGTCGCGAGAAGCATATGATCGTGTGGGGATCTGGCAAGCCGCTTAGGGAATTCATGTATGTCGATGATCTTGCTGATGCCTGCGTCTTCCTGATGGAAAATCGATGTCCACATGGCTTAATCAACGTAGGAACCGGAAGCGATATTAGCATCAGAGACCTGGCGTACACGATTATGGAAATAGTCGGCTTTGACGGTGGTCTCGTTTTCGATACTAGTAAGCCCGACGGGACTCCCCGAAAGCTTCTTAATACAGAGCGCATGAGTGCGCTCGGCTGGTGCGCTCGCACTTCATTGCGTGATGGGATCGAGAAAGCATATGCGGACTATGTTGCCAAGCTGAGCCAATAAGGATGACACACCCCTTAGTTACGATAGTTGTGCCATCGTATAATCAAGGCCAGTTTCTTGACGAGGCGCTCAAATCTATCTTTGAACAACACGTCCCAGTTGAAGTATTTCTATTGGATGGAGGTTCTTCGGACAACACTCTGGATGTGATCGAAAAATGGAAGAGCCGATTGGCCGGCTGTCGGAGTCACCGAGACGATGGCCAAGCAGCTGCGATAAATGAGGGAATTGCCCGAGGTTCGGCTCCTTTTGTGTGCTGGTTGAACAGTGACGATCTGTTTCTCGCTGGCGGATTGAGCAAGCTTGTCACCGCTCTAGAGGATGCCCCGGAAGCTCCTGCGGTCTATGCTCGCGCCTGGAATTTGGTGCAAGAGACGGGGAAGCGCTACCCAGTCTGGGTGCAAAGATTTAGCCGGCGACGACTGGCGCTTAGATGTATAGTATCGCAGCCGGCGACCTTAATCCGACGTAGTGCCTGGGAGGCCGTCGGTGGAGTGAATCCGAACCTTCACATGGTGATGGATTACGATCTGTGGTGGCGATTGTACAAACAGGAGGGCCCCCTACATTTTCTGGATGATTTTGTGGCAGTAAATCGTGAGCACGAAAACACCAAAACCAATACCTTACGCCGCCAGCACTATCGCGAGGCAATTTCGATCGTACGCGAGCACAACGGCTATGTTCCGATTAAATGGTGGATCTCACAGCCTTACTCCGTTTGGTACAAATCATTGTTCAGATGAAATTTGCCAGTCCATGGTTGGATAATCGTGATGTGAGCTTTTTGCGGCGGGAGAGGCTTGTTGTGGACGCCTCATGTCAGATATCTTCACATCAAGATGCCCCATCTCCAACCCTGAATACTCGACCGCGTTTACAAGTCGATTCGTTGCGCCCGCATGCCTAGAACGAGCCTACCGTAATCGCGCGTCACGATATTGCAGTTGCTTGGACGGATGGAAGATTGAACTGGTCATCAAGTTGGCTCGTCTGAGGGCGTCCACGGCAGCGTGGCGAAATGAATGTAGATAGATGCCGCGGCCTTTTTCTCAATTCAGTTTTGGTAAGATCGCGACCAAACTCTCGGCCAAACTTGGGTCCAGCTTTCTCGGTCTCTTAAGATAGGGAGGGAAGCCAAGCCCCACCAGTTCTGGATGAATGAGCACAACAAGACATAAGCCAGGCACTTAACATTTTACAGATCGTCCTTCCCATCCTTCATTTCGGTTATCTTCATGATTCAAGTATTTTCTTCCTTACGAAGGTCGCGTATGGAGAAATTTACCTTACCTCTGAACTGCACCCCGTTTCGACCGGACAGTCGGCATAAGCAGAAAGGCTCAAGCACATGCTTGGGTATAGGCTTATGTCTAACGATTATCGACACGTTGAATTGCTGACGGGAGATGTGCACCGCAGGCGGTGGACAACCGAGCAGAAGCTGACAATTATTGAGCAGAGTTTTGAACCAGGCGAGACGGTATCATCGACGGCGCGCCGCCATGGCGTTCCGCCCAATCTGCTTTATCGATGGCGCAGGCTTTTGAGTGAGGGAGGTGCTGCAGCCGTGGATTCTGACGAGCCGGTTGTCGGGAATTCTGAAGTGAAGAAACTGGAGGATCGTGTTCGGGAGCTGGAGCGCCTGCTCGGTCGCAAAACGATGGAGGTCGAAATCCTCCGCGAAGCCCTTTCCAAAGCGGACTCAAAAAAACGGATATCGCGGAAGATCTTGTTGCCGAAGGACGGTTCCCGATGAAGACCGTCGCAGACACGCTGGGCATCTCTCGCTCGGACCTTGGCGAGCGGTTGAAAGGTAGATCAAAGCCACGCGGAGCCTACAACAAGGCCGAGGATTCAGAGCTTCTGCCCGCCATTCGCAGGCTGGTGGATCAAAGGCCAACCTATGGCTATCTGCGGATCGTCGCGCTCCTCAATCGCGAAAGGCGAGCCGTCGATCAGCCTGTCGTCAACGCCAAACGGGTTCATCGCATTATGGGTAACCACGCCATGCTGCTGGAGAAACATACGGCCGTTCGCAAAGGCCGCATCCATGATGGCAAGGTCATGGTCATGCGCTCAAACCTGCGCTGGTGTTCGGACGGTCTGGAGTTCACCTGCTGGAATGGCGAGGTCATTCGTCTCGCTTTCCTAATTGACGCCTTCGACCGCGAGATCATCGCTTGGACGGCAGTCGCCAATGCAGGCATCTCCGGCTCTGACGTGCGCGACATGATGCTGGAGGCAGTCGAGAAACGCTTCCGCGCAACCCGAGCCCCGAATGCTATCGAGCATCTCTCGGACAATGGTTCGGCTTATACCGCGCGGGACACGAGAATATTTGCCCAGGCACTCAATCTGATACCCTGCTTCACGCCGGTCGCCAGCCCGCAGTCGAACGGAATGTCGGAAGCCCTCGTCAAAACCCTGAAGCGGGATTACATCCGCATCTCGGTACTACCGGACGCCGAAACAGCACTCCGGCTCATCGACGGATGGATCGAGGACTACAACGAAATCCATCCCCATTCCGCGCTCAAGATGGCTTGCCCTCGGCAGTTCATCAAGGCTAAATCAACCTAGCCGACCTGTCCGGTGAAATGGGGTGCACTCTAGATCCCAAGTTTTATCCGGCTTCGAATTCGCTCCGGCGGTTTTAGTTTGCTGTATTTTGGGCGGTGGCAGCGTGTTGCGGTGCGGGGCCGTTCCGGCTGCGCACCACGGTGTCGCGTCACGGGTTAATTGTCTGAGCGAATTCGGCCTGTGTCAGCCTGCCAAGGCCTTAATGCGGGCGTTGCTCGTTG
>NZ_LMNZ01000004.1:433653-434474 GCF_001423445.1 Rhizobium sp. Leaf311
ACAGCGTTTCATTCAAGAACTCTTCGCGCAGCCGTCCGTTGAAGCTTTTGATGGAGGCATTTGGATGGGCTTGCCAGGTGCAATGTAATGCCATTCTACCTTGGTCCGATCTGTCCATTGCAGGATCGCGTTGCTTGTGAACTCACTGCCGTTGTCGCTGGCAATCGTCTTCGGCTTGCCGCGCTCCTCGATGATCCGGTCCAGCTCACGAGCAACGCGCAGACCGGAAAGGGATGTGTCGGCGAAAAGGCCCAGGCATTCTCTGTTGCAATCATCGACGATCATCAGCACTTGGAACCTGCGGCCATCGGTGAGTCGATCCGGCACGAAGTCCAGTGACCAACGATCATTGGTTGCCATCGGGACCAGCATCGGTGCTCGCGTGCCGATCGCTCGCTTTCAACCGCAGCGCTTGCGCACAGTCAGCTTCTCCTCCTATAGAGCCGGAAGAGCCCTTTGTGGTTCACAACGTACCCCTCCCACCGGAGCAGCACATGAAGGCGTCGATATCCAAAGCGGCGGCGTTCATGCGCCAACGCCTTCATCCGCTCGCGAAGGTCATGATCATCGCTGCGCCTGGTTTCGTAACGGATAGTCATCCGGCAAAAGCCGATGGCTTTACACGCCCGCCCCTCTCAGCGGTGTAAACACCGCCTGCCGGGCAATGGTTCGCTCATCTGGTGGGTCACCCATCAAATGCGCAACAGCTTTCCGCCTGGCTGCGGGCGTCACCACTTCTTTTCCAAAAGGTTTTTCAGAGCTGCATTGTCGAGCATCGCGTCCGCCAGGAGCCGCTTCAGCTTGGTGTTCTCATCTTCAAG
>NZ_LMNZ01000004.1:434588-495945 GCF_001423445.1 Rhizobium sp. Leaf311
CGGCAGAGCTCCAAGACCGGCATATCTGCCTCAAGCTCCTTCAATATCCCGATGATCTGCTCGTCTGTGAAACGGTTGCGCTTAATTCTCTGGTCCTATCAATGGGCAAGAGCTTACTTCAAAATGGATTAGTTCAACGGGGAAGGTCAGTGATTTCGAATTGCTTCGTGAAGGCAGCGTGTTTCGAAGTTTGCCAGATAGAAGGAACTGTTGACTTGGTCACTTCAGTTTTCCCTGCTCGAATTCGGAAGAAACAAAGCCGCGATCGCGGCGGTCACGGATGAGAATGATAGCTCACGAGTCATTTTTGCCATCCGTCAACAACGGATGCAAGCAGAGATTGCGGATTGTAAGTATTGGCAAAACGAAAAAGGCACGCCCGTAGGCGTGCCCTCGTATTGCGAAATTTTCGACAGGCCGTGATTCCCGCAGGAAAAACGCGCGTTACAGCGCCATGTCTGGACGCTTGACGCCGGATTCGTTTGTCGCGCCCGGAGCTGCTTTGATCGCCGCCATGTCGATCTGCGGCGGTGTCGGCAGTTGCAGGTGTTCGCTGGTATAGGTCCATTCCTGCATGACCTTCTCCGGGTCGGCGTTCAGCTTTGTGCCATAGCTTGGAACGATCTGGCGGATCTTGGTCTGCCATTCGGGGGTGGCAACCTTTTCGGCAAAGACCTTTTCCAGAACCTGCAGCATGATGGGAGCGGCGGTAGAGGCGCCTGGGGAGGCGCCGAGCAGGGCTGCGATGCTGCCGTCCCTGGCGCTGACGATTTCCGTGCCGAGTTTGAGAACGCCGCCCTTGTCCTTGTCGCGCTTGATGATCTGCACACGCTGGCCGGCCTGCCACAGGCGCCATTCGCCCTGCTTGGCACCGGGGAAGTATTCCTGCAGCGCTGCAAAGCGATCGTCGTCGGATAGCATCAGCTGGCCCGCAAGATATTCTACCAGCGGATACTCATCCATGCCCACGCTCATCATTGGCCATGCATTGCTCATGGTCGTTGAGGTCAGGAGGTCGAAATAGGAGCCTTCCTTCAGGAACTTCGTAGAGAAGGTCGCAAAAGGTCCAAACAGGATGACGCGCTTGCCGCCGATGACGCGTGTGTCGAGGTGCGGGACGGACATTGGCGGAGAGCCGACGGACGCCTTGCCGTAAGCCTTGGCCAGATGAAGCATCGTTACATCGGGGTTTTCATTGACGAGGAAGGAGCCGCCAACCGGGAAACCGGCGTAATCGTCACCTTCCGGAATGCCGGACATCTGAAGCAGATGCAGCGCTCCGCCACCGGCACCCACGAAGACGAACTTGGCATCGACCGTGTGGCTGCTGCCATCCTTCGAATTGCTGTAGCTTACGCGCCATGTGCCGTCGTCGTTGCGTTCAATGCCATCCACTTCGCTTGAAACCTGCAGATTGAAGTTCTGCTGGCTTTTCAGATGCGCGACGAACTGGCGTGTGATCTCGCCAAATTCCATATCTGTGCCGAGCGGAGACCAGGTCGCGCCGATTTTCTGGGACGGGTCACGGCCCTCCATCATCAGCGGAACCCATTTTTTGATCTCTTCCGGATCGCTGGAATATTGCATTCCGGCAAAGAGCGGGCTGGCCTTCAACGCCTCATAACGCTTCTCCAGATAGGAGATGTTCTCATCACCCCAGACGAAGCTCATGTGAGGCGTGTGGTTGATGAAGGAACGCGGGTTTTTCAAGACGCCGTTGCGAACCTGCCAGGCCCAGAACTGGCGCGAAATCTGGAAGGATTCGTTGATTTCGATTGCCTTGGAAATATCAATGCCGCCATTGGCGGTTTCCGGCGTGTAGTTGAGTTCTGCAAGTGCAGAATGGCCTGTCCCGGCATTGTTCCAGCCATTCGAGCTTTCCATCGCCACTGCGTCCAGACGCTCGAGCATTTCAATCGACCAGGTGGGCTCCAGCTCATGCAGCCAAACACCGAGTGTCGCGCTCATGATGCCGCCGCCGATGAGGAGAACGTCCACTTTCTTGGTTGTGCCCTGTGCCAGCGCTGGCGCACCCGGAACCGCCGCAGCGACGAGACCCGCCAACGCCGTACCCAGCACCTGTCGGCGGTTCATCGTGAGGCTGTCCTGCGAAAATCCGGTGGTAAGGCCGTTGCCCTGTTCTACTTTGGTCACGTCTTTTCCTAACGCTTGATGATCTTCAATTTGTGCGGCGCAATAACGCAATCAAATCGGTAAGACAACTCTCGGCAGGTGTCGCTTGGAGCTCAGAAATAGAGACCACGGCAGCGATACGAGAGGGACCCTGGCTAAAGTCGCGTGCCGGCAATGAATGGGGGTTGAGATTTTTCCCTTATTTTCCGGGGACCTAAAGGCATTCCTCACCTGCCGCAGGGCGGCGTCAAGCTTAGCCAAGTATAAAATGCATTTCTAATATACAAAGACATGCAATCAGCGCATAACAGATCTGCGCATGGGAATCTGGGACGAAAGTGACATCCAACGACGTTGAGCAGGGTCAGTTCCGACATAAAAAAACCGCCGAAGTAAACTCCGGCGGGCACTGAAACTGTGGTACTCAGATATTACTCGGCAGCGAGGAATTCCGCGCAATAGCTCGGGCCGTTGACGCCGGGGCGGTCGGACACGGTACGGATCGAGCGGATCTTGTAGTCGCCGCCAACAACCAGCTGCACCGTGCAGGAGAGGTAGGATGTGCGTGCCGGAGAAATCTGGCGACCGCGTTTGCCGTCCTTGCCTTCTTCGAACTTGGCAGGAACCTTTGCCGTCTTGTAGCCGCCGCGCCAGTTGTATGTGGTCGTATCGCCGGTATCGACATCACTCAAGGGTGGACCGAACTTTGCGAAGAATACGCCTGCGGACTGTCCAACCCAACGTGTTTCCACGGCACTCTTGGGAGAGAGTGAAGGGGCGGTGGTTGTGCAGGCGGACAGGGCAATTGCCAGACCTGCCAGTGTTACGCTGCGAAAACGCATGTCGAATAATCCTTGTTGGGCCGTTTCCGGTGTGTTGTGGGAGATGACGTTCCCCTAGCAGATTTATCGAGAAGCGGGAGTGGCAGCGGCCACGAGATTGAAGTTTTTTTGCCACAATTGCTTTTTTGTAACGATTTTTCGCAGGCGTCGAAGGGGCGGGAGCCGCAGTTTGCAAAAGAAAATCCGTCACAAAAATTTCATCGCCATGCTTGTCGAGAAAACGGTGCTGGTTTATAGAAGCGCCGCTGGTCACGGAGTGTAGCGCAGTCTGGTAGCGCACGTCGTTCGGGACGACGGGGTCGGAGGTTCGAATCCTCTCACTCCGACCACCTTTCCTTAGATATTGCTGTTTGTTCTTGCGGTGGCGCAGAGACCTCGGGTCGTGCGTAAGCTTCGCAAAAGCCGGGCTCTATATCGCTTTGCCATAGTCTGTCGGGCTGTTTGTTCGTGAGGGGAGCAGCGCTGGCGGGTAGCAAGAGACTTAGCCCTGCGTCTGTCCTCGGGCTTGAGAATTGACTGTCGGCGAGGGGCAAGTTCTGCTGTCGTTTCAGAGACAATTCTTCACACGGGGCAATGCCGGAGCGTCATTCACAGGCGGTTGCAATGTCCAATTCAGAAGTTCTTCTATCCATTTGTGTGCCGACCTATAACAGGCAGTTCCTGCTTGAGCGGAATGTCAATTTCCATCTTGAGTGGTTTCGCAAGATGGGCATGTCTTTTGAAATCGTCATTGTCGATGACTGCTCTACAGACGGTACTGCCGATTACATAGCAACACTCGCCGATGTTCCCGAGGTAAGCCCCTACAGACGCACCAGGAATTCCGGCTTTGTCAGCAACTATGCCTTCGCAATGCGCCGGGCGCGTGGTCGCTATGCCGTATTCCTGGGCGATGACGACCTGCTGATCCCGGAAAAGGTCAGGGAATATGTCGGCATCATGGAAGCGGAACCCGGCATCGGCATGGTGCAGGCGCCGTGGCTGCTGGTCGATGCAAGAGGCGGTCAGCGCGATCTGGGACCGTTTTATCGGATTCCGGGACCAACGCGGCAATCGAGGGGCGATTTTTCCTCATTCCTCAATTTCGTCTTCAATCACCATGTGTTTCCCGAGTTTCTGATCGTTCGCCGCGACGTCCTGGCAAGATCCATATCGAGTGCAACGCCCTTCATCTTCTGGGCCTATCTTTACACGGTGCGGGCGCTCGACAAGGCCGATGTCCTGTTCATGCCGGAGCCCTTCGCTCGCGTCACCGCCATTTCTGACGATCCCAGAATGCAGCAGGGCAACAATGAATGCATGTTCCAGTGGGATACCTACCGCGGCGGTATCGAATACCTCGCCGCACAGATGTGGAAGAACAAGATACCCTCGACCCATGAGCGTGATGAGTTCTTCCGCCGGCTCGTTGAGTTCATGATGGTGCGACAGGGCGTTGCCTTGCGGCTGCATATCGAGGCGCGCAACTGGCCAGAAGCCTATATCCTCTACAACAGGATGGCAGCCTATCAGACAGTGCCGCTGGCGGGCACGTCAATCGGCACGTTGCAGAAACTCGCCGGGCTGGTGGTGGCGGCAAAAGAGGCCGCAGCTTTCAGCGATCTGCCGATAATCCTCGATCCTGCCGTCGGCAACGATATCGTGGAACTGCTGCCGGTGGCAGTCAAGGAGCGCATCACGCGCGACATTCCCACCTATGACGATGGGCCTCGTGCCTGGCTTCGGCTGGATCCGCGCTTCGGGGAACCTCTCAGACGGACCGATGCTGCATTCGATCTGCCGACCTATCTCGATCAATTCATTTGAGCGAGTTTGAAGCCTCCCTCCCGCCGGATGGAGGCTTTACTTCTTCAAGACATAGATAAACGACGAGTCTACCCAGCGGCCGGCACATGGTGCTGTTGCCCACTCTGCTGAGCGCAAAAGCAAGTTACTCTCTTCAAGAACCGTTCAGACAACGAAAAACCCTCTACAGACATAGGCGAAATCTTCGCTTCGTCTGGAGAGGGTTATTTTATGCTGGCTTGCTGCTTTTTGACGGTCGATCGACCTAGACTTTAAAGCCGCCGGCAATGGCGTCGAGCACGATTTCCGTTGAAGGACGTTCGTTGGGAAGGAGCTTTTCCAGCAGGCGGGCGCGTTCTTCACCCTGCTGCCACGGCTTGCCGTTGGCGTAGGCCATAACGGCAGCTTCGATCTGCGGCATGGTGGTAACATGTTCAGCGCAGGCGGATGCAAGCTCTCCCAAGGCGTTGAAGGGAACGCGACGCTGGGAATCGATGAAGACCAGGGGCTTGTTGAAGAGCTGGTACTCGGTCAGGAACGAGATGCCGTCCGTCAACATCAGGTCGGACGCATCGAAAAGCTCTCCGTACTGTCCGTCAACAATTGTGCAGTTGGGCAGGCTTTCCCATCGTGTCCTGAAGTCGTTGATATCGGCCTGGGAAATCAGACCCATTTTGACGACAAGCGCAAAAAGCGCCGGGTGAGGCTTCAGCACGAATTCGATGCGGGGCGAGCGTTGGGCCCAGCTCAGCATGTCCCGGTAGATGCGATGGAACACGCCGAATGCAAGCCAGTCGCTGCCAACGGAATGGTGCGGCGCCCAGATGACGCGAAAGGCTTTCTCGCCGTCATTCTTTATCGGCCACGAACCCCTGCCAATGAAGCTCGCGAGCCTCTCATGCTTCGGGTAGCCGGAGAGAACGAATTTGTTGGGATCCGAGTGCTGGAAGCTTCGAAAGTAGGATTGCGTCTGTTCCGTCTCGCAAAAGACCCGCCATGCCGATCTGTGATAGGGCTGATCGAAGGCCATAGGAGATATCTCGTTGCTGGGTTCAGAATGGCTGAATTTCGCAACAATGGAGACGCCGTAGGTGATCGCGCAAAGCCGTGCAAAGCCGAGCTCCGGGGTGCGGAAGGCAGGAGGGTAATCTCTGTCCCAATGCGACTGACGGAAGATGACGTCGGGCATCAGCGCGCGCAGCACATCCAGCCCCTCAAACGAATTGGGCATGCCCAGGCGAAGATGGGGAACGCCGAGATTTGTCAGCGACTCGCTGATGGAACTCTCGCCGCCGCAAACATTGTCGCCGGGGAAGACCCTGTCGATGCTGATGACGATCGGATCGAAACGATCATCCTTCTGCATGGCATGGAAAATGTCGATCTGTGCATCCCACGCCTCGATCAGATGAACGAGGAAGACGCAGCGGATCTTGCCCGATGTCGTCGGCATCTTGCGGATGCCGGTATGGACGATCTGCCGCAACTGCGCGAAATTGTTGGCCGCACTGGCTTCATTCGACCGGGCGAGGTTTTTGACGCTCTCGACCAGGTTGTTTGCGAACGTGTTGTTAGAGGATGAAAGGTCTCTGACGTTTCTGGCAATATCCTGCGATGCTTCATGTAGTTTCTGGGCGGTCGTCTGTTGCAGGCCGATGGTGTCCTCGCGGAAGCGAGCAAGGAAATTGACCAGTTCCAGCATGATTTCATCCTGGATTTGCTGCCTTTGCGCCAGCGAAGACAGGTCGGCGATGACCTGGTCGAGCTTTGCGTTGACGGAGGCCGGAGATGCGCCGTTCGTTGTCGAATCCATTGTAAAACTCTCACCCAATTTTCTGAAGCTATCTCAGGGTTTGCTTGCGCCGACCTGTACTGCGCATCCTCAAGGGTGGGGGCGGCAGGAACCATTGCGTGTCCCCGCGCGTTAACTAGCCACATAATAGAGGAGAGATATGATGTTGAAAGCTGTGGTATTGTGGGCGATGGGCGTGCCCCTGGTTGTAGTCGCGCTGCTGTGGATGTTCTTCTTCTAGAAACATCGCAGAACTTGAAATTCTGAAAAAAGCGTCGGTTCCAGCCGGCGCTTTTTCTTTGTGGGCAGTCTGGTCAGGCTGAGGAAAGGTTATGTTCCTAGTGATGAATTCACATCTGTTTTGATGCTCTGAAGCACATTTCCGGATTGCGCGTGCCTGTCGGGCGCGACTTTGGAGGGCGCCTTGCAGCATTGGGACGAGCGGTATTCGTACATGAAGGTTGTTATATGTATCGCCAAGCGACCCACGCCCAGACATTGACCTTTCAGCGCAGTCCGGCTCTCCTCAAGGGAGAGGAAATCCAGACCGCTTTCGCATTCGACCTCGACGGAACCATTACCCGCGCAGAGCTTCTTCCGATGATTGCTTCGGAGTTGGGTCTGGAGGCCGAGATGCGGCTTTTGACCGAGCTGACAATGGCTGGCGTCATTCCCTTTGAAGATTCGTTTCGTCTGCGTTTCGCCATTTTGCGCAGCGCCGGGATTGATCGCATTCGGTCGATTGTTTCGCAGGTCGAGTTTGATCCCGATATCGAAGCCTTCATTCGCGAGAATGTAGAGCGGTGCTTTGTGGTGACCGGCAATCTGGATCTCTGGGTTCAGCCGCTGATGGAGCGCCTCAAGTGCCAGTTCTACACGTCCACCGCAATTACGGACGCAGATGGCCGCATCACGGGCCTCGATACCGTCATGCGGAAAAACGTTGCCGGGCTTGAGTTGAAGGAGCGCTTTGACAGGCTCGTATCCATCGGCGATGGCTTCAACGACATCCCAATCTTCGATGTCGCAGATATCGGCATCGCCTTTGCAGGACTTCATAGCGCCCCTGACGCGCTGATTTCAGTTTCAAACTACGTTGCGCTGGATGGGAAATCTTTATGTCGCCTGTTAAACACGCTGTAATCGCAGCCGCCGGACTCGGCTCCCGGCTTGGCCATGGCAAGCCAAAATGCCTTGTCGAGATCGAGGGGGTGAAGATCCTTCGCCACCTTCTGTCTCTCTTGAGCGATGTGGAAGATGTGCGAGTCGTTGTTGGCTTCGAGGAAAAGGAAGTCATCAACGAAATCCGGAAAATTCGCTCTGATGTCATGGTCGTGCGCAACCCCGGCTTTCGGGCAACGACGACATTGCACAGCTATGAGCTCGGCGCGCGCCATATCAAGGGTGACTGCCTATTCATGGATGGCGACATGCTGATCGAAGAGGCAAGCTTCAAGGCGTTTCTGGCGTCCTGCAAGCCGAATACGCCGCGTCTGGCCATTACCAAGACCAAGACGCGCGATGCCGTGTTCACCACCATCGAAAACGGCATTGCGACCAGTTTCCGCCGCGACGACCCGACAGAATATGAGTGGGCAAACATTTCCTGGTTGCCGAACGCCTTCTTCTCGGACATCGGCAATACGGCCGTCTACGAACAGCTGCGCCAGTTCCTGCCCATGGAGACGCAGGAATTGATCGCCTATGAAATCGATAGCGAACAGGATCTGTCGCTGGCCAAAGAAAACCTCCACCTTTTCAGTCTGAGTGCTCTCGCAAGCTAGAGACGCCTGGGGCAGGAATGGTGGAGCAGGAGAGAGTCCGCATATGAGCAGAATCTACGATACGAAAGAAACAATCGACGGAAAGCAGGTCCAGACCTTCTTCAATTCGCGTGCAAAGAAGGAAGCAAATGCGGTTGATGCCGTCATGCTGCAGTCTGCGGGTTCGACACTGGCAACGGATCGCGACAAGTTCGAGCGGGAAAACCTGCTGCCAAGGCTCGATAAGCCAGCAAAGGTCGTGGAACTGGGATGCGGCGCTGGCCGTCTGGCGCCATTTTACGGCGCAGCTGGCCATCAATATCTCGGCCTCGACTTCTCGGACGAATTGATCGCGCGTGCGAATGCAGAGGCGATGGCCAGTGGCTCGATCCATTTTCAGGTTGCTGAAGTCCCCTATGTCAAAGTGGAAGAGCTGAAGCTCGAACCGCCATTCGACATGCTGGTCGTGACGGGGCTGATGATTTACCTCAACGATGAAGCGGTGCTGGATTCGTTCAAGCTGCTTGCAAAACTGGCAGCTCCGAAAGCCAAGATCTATGTCCGCGAATCTCTTTCCGACATGGACATTCGCCTGACCCTGAAAGAGCATTTCTCAGACGAGCTGGATGACGTCTACAACGCCATCTACAGAACGACTGCAGAATTGAAGGCCGTCATGGATGACACTCTCATTGCGGATGGCTTCCGTTACGAAGTCTGTGGCGAATATGCTTTCCCGCCCGCCCTGCGCAATCGCACCGAAACAACGCAACGCTATTTCACGCTGACACGTGATTAAGTCTGGACTGACCTCCGGAACGTAAAAGGCCGCCGATCATGATCGGCGGCCTTTTTCATTTAAACACTGTGAAGGTTCTCAATCCAGCTCGTCAAAAACACGAGACGCGGTGGCGCTGCTGGTCCGGCGGATGTCGATCTCGTCGCGGCGGCTGGAGAACTGCTCGCTGGCCAGAAGTGCTTCCGCCAGATCGGCAGGCAGAGACATGATCACGCGCTCGCCCTGCGATATCTTGCCGGTATCGCTGCGTTTTCCAAGGATCATGCCGCCCGCGACCGTGTTGTTGGTATCGGGGTCGATCAGGATGAAGGAGCCGGTCGAGCGGTTCTGGTCGTAGGGGTCGAAGATCGCCGTTTCATCGAAGGACAGGCGCACCTTGCCGATGGCGTTCATGGACAAGGTTTCGGCATGGGGCAACCATTGGCCGTTCTTCAGGTCAAGCTGTGTTGTCGGCTGCACTGTCACACGCTGGCGGCGGCTGCCGCTTTTCAGCCAGTAGCGCTTGCCGGGCTCGATACCGCCGGGCTGTAGCGCCACGATCTGCGCATCGAAGGCATGTCCGGTCTGCGGCTGGGCATCGATGGAAACGATCATGTCACCGCGCGATACGTCCACCTGCCGGTCCAGAACGAGCGTCACGGCATCGCCTGCGACGGCTGCATTGCGAACCAGGTCGAAGGTGACGATCTGCTTTACATTCGCCACCATGCCCGATGGCAGGATGACAACGGAATCGCCTGGTTTTACGGCGCCACCGGCAACCGTGCCCTGATAGCCGCGAAAGCTTTCGCCGGGGCGCGATACACGCTGCACCGGAAGGCGGAAGCCGCCGGTCTGGGTGGTGCGAACGGTGGCAAGCTCCAGCGTTTCTGCCAGCGTCGGGCCTTCATACCACGGCATGGATGTCTTGCCGGACAGCACGACATTCTCGCCCTTCAGCGCAGACATGGGAATAGCGGTGATCTGCTTGATGCCAAGCGACAGCGCAAATTCGCGGAACTCATGGGCAATCAGCTCGAACCCCGCCTTGTCGTAGTCGGTCAGGTCGATCTTGTTGACGGCCAGCACGAACTGGCGGATGCCCATCAGGGCCGCAATCGTCGCGTGGCGGCGGGTCTGTTCCAGAATGCCGGTACGAGCATCGACCAGAAGCACGGCGAGATCTGCCGTCGATGCGCCCGTTGCCATGTTGCGGGTATATTGCTCATGGCCGGGTGTGTCGGCCACGATGAAGGCACGCTTGTCGGTGGCAAAGTAACGATAGGCCACATCAATGGTGATACCCTGTTCGCGCTCGGCCTGCAGGCCATCCAGCAGCAGGGCGAAATCCGGCAGGCCCAGATCGTTCTGCTTGCCACTGTCGCGGTGCAGCGTGGCGGCCTGATCTTCCTTGACGGCCTTCGTATCCCATAACAG
The DNA here is from genome assembly GCF_001423445.1 of Rhizobium sp. Leaf311. Classification (NCBI taxonomy): domain Bacteria; kingdom Pseudomonadati; phylum Pseudomonadota; class Alphaproteobacteria; order Hyphomicrobiales; family Rhizobiaceae; genus Rhizobium; species Rhizobium sp. Leaf311. Next base: position 445,119 of record NZ_LMNZ01000004.1, read on the forward strand.
GCGGCCGATGAGCGTCGATTTGCCGTCATCGACGCTGCCGCAGGTGATGAGACGCAAGGGGCGTGCGTCTTTCACGGCCTTTGCAGGTTCAACGAATGGCAGAATTGTTGCAGATTGTGCGGCGTTCTGGCTCATCAGAAATAGCCCTCGCGTTTTTTCTTTTCCATGGAGCCCGACTGGTCGCGGTCGATTGCGCGGCCCTGACGCTCGGAGACGGTTGCGATCTCCAACTCGGAAATCACTTCGTCCAGCGTCGTCGCATGAGAGTTGATGGCGCCGGTCAGCGGGAAACAGCCAAGCGTGCGGAAACGGATCATGCCGCGCTGCACGACTTCGCCAGGCTGCAGTTCCAGACGCTCGTCTTCGGCAAGAATCATCATGCCATCGCGTTCCACATAGGGACGTTCCGCGGCGTAGTAGAGCGGCACGAGCGGAATGTTTTCCGCCTGGATGTAACGCCAGATATCGACCTCAGTCCAGTTGGACAGGGGGAAGGCGCGCACGCTCTCGCCCTGACGGACCATGCCGTTATAGATATTCCACAGTTCCGGACGCTGGTTGCGCGGGTCCCATTTGTGGTCGGGCGTGCGGAAGGAATAGATGCGTTCCTTCGCACGGCTGGCTTCCTCATCACGGCGCGCACCGCCGAAGGCGGCGTCGAATTTGCCGGCATCCAGTGCCTGGCGAAGCGCTTCCGTCTTCATGATATCGGTATAGAGCGCAGAGCCGTGGCTGAACGGCGTGACATTTTCCTCAGCACCGCGCGGGTTGGTGTGGGAGATCAGGTCGAGATCATATTCCCTGACGATATTGTCACGAAACTCGATCATCTCCTTGAATTTCCAGCCCGTGTTGACGTGCAGAAGCGGGAAGGGGATGCGGCCGGGGAAAAATGCCTTGCGCGCCAGGTGCAGCAGCACGGACGAGTCCTTGCCGATGGAATAGAGCATTACCGGTCGCTCGAACTCGGCGGCGACTTCACGGAAAATGTGGATGGCTTCGTTTTCGAGGGCCTTCAGGTGCGGGTCAAGTGGCTGCTTGGGTGAGGCGACACTTTTGCCTTCCGTCTCCGGAACTGCATTGGACATTGTAAACTCCGGCAATGTACTGATTTCTATGATCGTTATGATGCGGTGGGTATTATCGAGGCTTGCGCTGCCTCGGCCACATGCAGGCCGCATTCGCGCTTCTCGTCATTTTCCCACCACCACCGGCCGGCGCGTTCAGGCTCGCCGGGCTTGATGGCGCGCGTACACGGCTCACAGCCGATGGAGGGGTAGCCACGCGCATGAAGAGGGTTGATGGGGATATTCTCCGCTGCGACCTGGGCATTGATAAGACCAATGTCCCAGTCGGCCAGCGGGTTGATCTTGATGAGATTGCGCTCGGCGTCAAACTCGGCAAAGGGCGTTGTTGCACGGTTGCCGGACTGGCCACGGCGAAGGCCGGTGACCCAGAAGCTTGCACCTTCGAGCGCCTTGGCCAGCGGCACCAGCTTGCGCACGTGACAGCAGGCATGGCGGGCCTCGACGCTGTCATAGAAGCCGTTCAACCCGTACTTGGCCGCAAAGGCGTCGATATCGTCCTGCTGCGGGTAAAACCGCCGGATCGTGAGATTGTATCTCTCTTCGGTCTCGTCGATGAGCTTGACCGTCTCTGCAAACAGGCGGCCCGTTTCCAGTGTGGCGATGTCAATTGGCAATCGGTGCGTGCCGATTGCTGCGGTGATGACCTGATCCTCAATACCAAGACTGGTGGTAAACACCGCGCGCCCGCCAAGTCCCGCGATAAAGGCGAGCCGCTGCGCCAGGTCGAGACCGGCAAGTGTATCGTCCAGAGAAGAGACTTCCTGGCTGGAAAAGCTATGCGCAGATGTATTGATGGTCATTTCATCGTATCCGAACTCTACTGTTACGGATAATCCCTGAAATCCGGGTTTTTTGACAGGAATGGCTATGCTTCTGCATGGCCTTGCTGAGCAAATATCTCTCTTGCGCGCTCCTTAGGCGCAAAAGACTCCCAATCGCTCAAGCCCGGTTCAGATTTACACTGGTAAAAGAATGTCATTCGTAGAAAAACACAACCAGCTTATCCCGTTTCGGTAATTCAGAATGATTTCCCAGAAGGCAAAATATGCGCTGCGCGCCCTCATCGCATTGGCGAGAGCTGATGAGGGCTGTCCTGTCCAGATTTCCGACATTGCGCGCAGTCAGGTCATTCCCAAGAAATTCCTGGAGCAGATATTGCTGGAGCTGAAACGGGACGGGCTGGTGGCCAGTCGTCGCGGCAAGCAGGGCGGGTATCTGCTGCGCCGTTCGTCCAGCGATATCTCATTTGGAGAGGTGCTACGGCTCATCGATGGGCCAGTGGCGCCGCTGCCATGCCTTTCAAAGACGGCCTATAAGCGCTGCGAGGATTGCGATGGCGAAACCGGGTGCGAGATCCGCCACGTTTTTGCACGGGTAGCGGATGCCACGCGCAATATCCTGTTCAATACGACCATTGCAGACGCAATCAGCGGCACCGACGTTGCGGAACTGCTGACGGCGTGAGGCCGCAACCCACTTCCCGGCACTCAAAGTCATCACGCATCCGGCGATTTGCGCCGATATTGGTAAAAATCCCGAACTGGTTTTGCGTGAAGCCGATGTTTTGAACGGTGCTTGTTGCGCGTTTCGAAGTTGCCGCGCTGTGTTTGTTGCCGCCGAAGACAAGACAAGGGAAACACTTTTGCGATCGTCATTGGCCTGATTGACCAACTCTACTGATCCGGTAGTGTTAAGGGCAAGACATCCAGGAGGGTTAACATGTCGAAACTTCTTTCCAGCCTCAGCGCCGTGGCGCTCACCCTGTCCATTACGCTCGGCGCTGCCGGGACGGCATGGGCAGATACCAAGCTGCTCAATGTTTCCTATGATCCGACCCGCGAACTCTACAAGGACTTCAACGCAGCCTTCGCCAAAAATTGGAAGGCCGACACGGGTGAAGACGTTTCCGTACAGCAGTCGCATGGCGGCTCCGGCAAGCAGGCCCGTTCCGTTATCGATGGTCTGGAAGCCGATGTGGTCACACTGGCGCTTCAGAGCGATATCGACGCCATCGTCAAGAACGGCGGCAAGATCAAGGAAGACTGGCGCAGCCGCCTGCCGCACAATTCCTCTCCCTACACGTCCACCATCGTCTTCCTGGTCCGCAAGGGAAACCCGAAGGGCATCCACAACTGGGGTGACCTTGTGAAGGGCGATATCCAGATCGTAACGCCGAACCCGAAAACATCAGGCGGCGCGCGCTGGAACTATCTGGCCGCCTGGGCCTGGGCCAATGAGGAATACAAGGGCGATCAGGACAAGATAAAGGCCTATGTCGGTGAACTCTACAAGCGGGCTCCGGTGCTCGATACCGGCGCGCGCGGCTCCACCGTTACCTTCGCTCAGCGCCAGATCGGCGACGTCTTGCTGGCCTGGGAGAACGAGGCCTATCTGGCTGGCGAGGAATTCGGCAAGGACGAATTCGATATTGTCGTTCCGCCGATCTCCATCCTCGCAGAACCACCCGTTGCCGTGGTTGACGCCAATGTCGATGCCAAGGGCACCCGCAAGGTTGCCGAAGCCTATCTTCAGTATCTCTATTCTGACGAAGGCCAGAACATCGCCGCCAAGCACTTCTACCGTCCGTCAAACCCGTCTGTTGTTTCCAAGGATCTCCTGAAGCAACTGCCTGACATCAAGCTCGTCACCATCGACGATCCGCAGTTTGGCGGATGGGCCAAGGCACAGCCTGAACATTTTGGTGACGGCGGTATCTTCGACCAGATTTACAAGCCCGCAAAGTAAGCGGATGATGCAAAACGCCGAACAGGCCCACACCAGGGCTTTGTTCGGACCGGATACAAGATCGACCGGCCGCAAGCCGGTCGAAGACGCATCAGAGGGCGGCTGACGATGGCCCCCATTTTACCGGAGCCTTGATGAGCAGTACCCCATCGCCAGCGAAATGGAAGTGGCGTCAATCGAGCGTGTTGCCTGGTTTCGGCCTCACGCTCGGCTATACCATCACCTATCTTTTTCTCATTATTCTCATCCCCCTGGCCGGTCTGGTCTGGTCCACCGCCAAGCTTGGCTTTTCGGACTTTCTTGCCATCGCAACCGATAGCCGAACCTTGAACGCGCTGCGCATCAGCTTCAGCACGGCCTTCGTCGCAGCCTTCGTCAACGCCGTCTTCGGTGTGCTGATTGCCTGGGTGCTGGTGCGTTATCGCTTTCCCGGGCGCCGCTTCGTGGATGCCATTGTCGATTTGCCTTTCGCGCTTCCCACCGCCGTTGCCGGCATTGCGCTCACCGCGCTTTACTCCAATCGCGGTTGGGTCGGGCAGCTGTTCGAACCCTTCGGCATCAAGATTGCCTTTACCCCTTCCGGCATTGTCATTGCGCTGATCTTCATCGGACTGCCCTTTGTGGTTCGCACGGTGCAGCCTGTCATGGAAGAGATCGACCGTCAGGTGGAAGAGGTGGCTGCAACGCTGGGCGCCAACCGTTTCCAGACCATCACCCGCATTCTTCTGCCGGGGCTGGTTCCAGCCATCCTCACCGGCTTTGCGCTGGCCTTCGCCCGTGGCGTCGGGGAATATGGTTCGGTCATCTTCATTGCCGGCAATATTCCCTATGTCTCGGAAATCGCCCCGCTGCTGATCGTCATCCGGTTGGAGGAATTCAATTATGCAGCCGCAACCGGCATCGCCACGATCATGCTGATCATTTCCTTCGCCATGCTGTTCGTCATCAATCTCATTCAGGCCTGGAGCCGCAAGAGGTACGGTTATGCCTGATCACGCGCCCGCCACTCCCTCCCGCCCGTTCCGGGATCCTGCCAGCGAAACGCTGCCTGCAAAGCTGGTGCTGGTCGGTATCGCCTTCCTGTTTCTTGCGCTGTTCCTCGTCCTGCCGCTGGTGGCGGTTTTCGTGGAAGCCTTCCGCAAGGGCTTCGAGTCCTTCTGGGAAGCCATTGTCGAGCAGGATGCGCTATCGGCCATTCGCCTCACACTTCTTGTTGCGGCCATCGCCGTGCCGCTCAACCTCGTCTTCGGTGTTGCCGCGGCCTGGTGCATTGCGAAGTTCGAATTCAAGGGCAAGGCATTTCTGATCACCCTGATCGACCTGCCTTTCTCCATCTCACCCGTCATTTCCGGCCTGGTCTATGTCATCCTGTTTTCCTCCCACAGCGTGCTCGGCCCCTGGCTGAAAAGTTACGGCATCGAAATCCTCTTTGCCGTTCCCGGCATTGTGCTCGCCACCATCTTCGTGACCTTCCCCTTCGTTGCGCGCGAACTCATTCCGCTCATGCAGGATCAGGGAACGGGCGATGAGGAAGCCGCCATTTCGCTCGGTGCATCCGGCTGGCAAACCTTCTGGTTCGTCACGCTGCCCAATATCAAGTGGGGTCTGCTCTACGGTGTGTTGCTCTGCAACGCCCGCGCCATGGGGGAATTCGGTGCCGTTTCCGTCGTGTCGGGCCATATCAGGGGCGAAACCAACACCATGCCGCTGCATGTCGAGATACTCTATAATGAGTATAATATCGGTGCGGCCTTTGCGGTGGCGACCCTGCTTGCCGGGTTGGCGCTCGTTACCCTCGTCTTGAAAACAATTCTTGAAATACGCTTTGGCGCGGGCAACGCTGCCGGCAAGCATTGAAGGGCATTTTTATGGAAGTCAAAGTTTCCGGCATTACAAAGCAGTTCGACCGTTTTCCCGCCTTGAACGACGTGTCGCTCAACATCCGTTCCGGCGAGTTGATTGCGCTGCTGGGCCCATCCGGCTCCGGCAAGACCACGCTGCTGCGCCTCATCGCCGGTCTTGAACAGCCCACGCAGGGGCAGATCTTTTTTGGCGATGAAGACGCATCTCATCGTTCCGTGCAGGAGCGCAATGTCGGCTTCGTGTTCCAGCATTACGCGCTTTTTCGCCATATGACGGTGGCTGAAAATATCGGCTTCGGTCTGAAAGTGCGCCCTTCAGCCACCCGCCCGCCCAAGGCGGAAATCCGCAAGCGCGTCTCCGAGCTTCTCGATATGGTGCATCTGCAGGGTCTGGAAAAACGTTACCCCAACCAGTTGTCGGGTGGCCAGCGTCAGCGCGTTGCGCTCGCGCGTGCGGTTGCCATCGAGCCCCGGGTGCTGCTGCTGGATGAGCCATTCGGTGCGCTGGATGCCAAAGTGCGCAAGGAACTGCGCCGCTGGTTGCGCGAGTTTCATGACCGCACCGGCCATACCACCGTCTTCGTCACGCATGATCAGGAAGAAGCACTGGAGCTGGCCGACCGCGTGGTGGTCATGAGCCAGGGCAAGATCGAGCAGGTCGGCACGGCCGATGACGTCTATGACACGCCCAACTCACCCTTCGTTTTTTCCTTCATCGGTGAGTCGTCAAACCTGCCTGTAACGATCCGTGATGGTCACGTGCTGTTTCAGGGCGAGAGCATTGGCATCAGGGAGGCCAATGATGGCGGGGGCGACCTTTTCTTCCGCCCGGAGGATGTGGTGCTGACCAGCGACCGCGATGCGCTCTACGGCAAGGTTACCACCTGTCGCCGCCTTGCCGGAACGAGGATTGCCGAGATCGATATCGCCAATGACGGGCACGAGCCCTACCATCTGGAAATCGAGGTGCCACTCGATGCGTCCGTATCCGTCGGAAACGAACTGCGCTTCCGACCCACGCGCTGGAAAATATTTCGCGCATAACAAGCGGAAATAGGAAAAGGGCCGCTTTTGGCGGCCCTTCCATGAGTTTGGTCGTTGTTTCAGACCGAAAACGCAATCAACGTTTTCAAGGGAAGGCGGATCAGGCCGAGGGCTGCCTCGTCAAAATCAAATCCTTTCCATTGCCTGCTACGAAGACCGAAATCTCATTAGACATTGGATCACCTTCCTTTCACTACGTTGAACATAAGAAGAAGGTAATACGATTCGCTGCGATTGCAAGGGGCGAAATCGGGCCTTTTGCAACGCCTGCTGAACAGCCTTTATGAAACCTTCATGACGATCTTGCCGATATGGCTGCTGCTTTCCATCAGCCTGTGACCCTCGGCTACATCATCAAAGGCAATCACATCGTGGATGACGGGTGCAATCTTTCCGGCTTCCAGAAGCGGCCAGACTTCCGCCACCAGCTCGTCGCGGATCGCTCTCTTCTCGTCTGCGGTGCGTGGGCGCATGGTAGAGCCGGTCACAGTCAGCCGCTTGACCATGATTGGCCGCAGATCGACATTCTCAGCCACATTGCCGCCCAGAAACGCGATCATCGACAGACAGCCATCCTTTGCGAGCGCAGAGAGGTTCTTTGCAAAGTAGGAGGCACCTATCATGTCGAGGATGACGTCCACGCCTTTGCCATCCGTTTCAGCCTTGATGACCTCAAGGAAATCCTCTTCCCGGTAGTTGATCGCCCGCTTGACGCCCAGCTTTTCGCAGGCCTGGCATTTTTCCGCAGAACCGGCAGTGGCGTAAACCTCGGCACCAAAGGCTGTCGCCAGCTGGATGGCCGTCGTGCCGATGCCGCTGGTTCCGCCATGGATCAGCACGCTTTCACCTTCGGTCAATCCGGCCATCTGGAAGAGATTTGCCCAGACCGTGAAGAATGTCTCCGGCACGGCTGCAGCCTTGACGGCATCGTAGCCCTTGGGGAAGGGAAGGGCCTGGCCCGCAGGCACGACGCAATATTCCGCATAGCCGCCGCCATTGGCCAGTGCACAGACGTGATCGCCGACCGCAAATTCACTGACGCCATCGCCAAGGGCCACAACCTCTCCGGCAATCTCCAGTCCCAGAACAGGGCTTGCGTCTTTCGGCGGCGGATAGGCACCCTGTCTTTGGGCAACATCGGGCCGGTTGATGCCAGCGGCTTGTACCTTCACCAGAATTTCGCCCGCGCGTGGCGTCGGGAGGGGACCAGTCGCAAACACCATCACGTCGGGTTCGCCAAAACTTGGCAGGTCAACAAATCGCATCGTCGTGGGCAGTGTCATGGAGGCCTCCATTGCTTTCAATGGCGGAAACCTATGCGAGAAGCGACCGGGATGGAAGCGTGCGTTTGCGCCATGGCACCGCGTCTTAAAGCCGCGCGCTGGCAATCGGGCGAGCGAGACGACGCAGGCACCGCATCAGGACCGGTCTCCGAAAGTGCGGATGATGAACCCGTTTTCGCTCTCCTTGGCCGCCTTTTTGACGGTCGCGATCTCGCTACCGATTCGCTCGGGATTGCCGAGAATAAGTCCCTTGGAAAGCTCCAGAACGCCGATCGAGCAGCGTAACAGGGCAAACTCCCGCTCATTGCCGAAACGGTCATAGCCGGTGATCTGGCCTGCGGCACGGTCTTCGTCAGAATAGAGCTGCACCACATCGTCGTGGAAATCGCTCAGCAAGCGTTCCAGGATTTCGGTGACCTCTTCCTTGTCCCAGTCACGCACGCCGATGAAGAAATCGTCGCCGCCGATGTGGCCGAGGAAGCAGTCGCCTGAGAAGAAATAACGCTTCATCAGCGCAGAAAACAGCGTGATGGCGTGGTCGCCAATGTGGAAGCCGTATTTGTCGTTGAAGGGTTTGAAGTTGTCGAAGTCGCAGTAGCAGAAGAAACGGTTGTCGTCGCTGTCGCGGCAACTGTCCTCGATGAAGCTGCTGATGGCGCGGTTGCCGGGCAGCGCCGTCAGCGGGTTCTGTTCCTGCGCCAGCTTCAGCTGCTTCTCGTTCATGACCTTGATGAGGGATGCTGCCGAAACGACGCCGATATAGCGCATGTTCTCCGTCAGAATGACGCAGGCGCTGCCAGCCGTATTGGCAAAGACGCTCATCAACTGTTCTGCATCCGCATCCAGCCCCACAATCGGCGCGCCATCCACGAAGTGCGAGATCGTGCGCTCATAGACCTTGTTCTTGAGCAGGTCGCGACCGAAGGGCTGGTAGATATATTCCTTCAGATGATGTTCGTTGATGACGCCGCGCGGCTCGCCATTGGCATTGAGAACCGGGAAAAAGGCCTGGGCCGGATTGCGGCGAAACAGTTCGAAGACGCTGTCGATCGTGTCGTTCTCAAAAACCGTCGGCAGCCGCTCGATTTGCCGTCGAATGAGGATTTCGTCCAGTTTCTGGCTGCTGCGGCGGGTTTCACCCAGATGCTGCAGATGCGGAAAAGCGCTCTGCAACTCGCTGACGAAAGTGGTAGGGCGGGAGATGAACCAGCCCTGCACCAGATCGACGCCATGTTCGCGGCAGGCCAGAAATTCCTGCTCTGTCTCGATGCCCTCGGCAATGACCCGGACGCCGAGGACATGCGCGATGTTGACGATGTTCTTGACGAGGTGACGCTTTCTGGGATTGCGATCGACTCCATCGATGAAGTAGCGGTCGATCTTGAGATAGTCGACGGGGAAATCGCAAAGCAGCTTCATCTCGCCATGACCAACCCCGAAATCATCGATAGCCAGCTTGAAGCCTTCCTTGCGCATCCGTGCAATCAGTGCACTGAACTCCGGCACGCTGGTATTGTCAAACCGCTCGGAAAGCTCGAAACAGATGGAGGAGGGCGGAATGGACGCCTTGCCCAAATGCTCCAGAAGCGTGTCCAGAATGGCATTGCCGTGGGGAATGAGACGGACGTCGAGATTGAGAAACAGCGTCGCGGATGAGAATTCCGGCAGCGTCGAGAATTTCGCCAGCGCGCGCCCGGCCAGCATCTGCTCGACAGCCACCAGCTGTCCGTCCGTTTCGATATGGTCAAGCAGGTCCAGAGGGCTGGAAAAACCAATGCGGTCGAAGCCGCGCATCAGCGACTCATAGCCAAAGACGGTGCCCGTGGATGCTTCGACGATCGGTTGGAAGGCTGTTTCCAGGACGAGCTTCGCCATGGAAGCGATCTGCCCACTGGCAAATCGCCTGATAATATCGGGGTCGATCGCCGTCGACTGCATGAATTTTCTCCACGGTCGCGTCCTTTTTGGGGATTTTATGGACGCTTTTTATGGAGAAGGTGGTCGAAACTTCTCAACAAATACTTTCTCGTTGATGAAGCTTTTTTGAATTTTTCATGACATGTCTGCGACGCACTAAAACAGACATCATTGAGAAACATCAAGATGCTAGGCTTGGCGCCGTTTCTGCGCGTGAGCCGCGTAAAGCTCTGCGACATTCAGCTGTTCATCATGGGGAAGAGGGGCTGTCCGCTCGTTGCGGTGGCGATTGCTGCCGGCGGCAACGGTGTCTACCCAAAGCCGCAATGCCGCGCGAACGACTTCGCTACCTGAGGCATAGTCGCCAGCCATCACGGCTTCGCGCATTTTTGCCGCCTGTTCCGGCGAAATGGATACGGTTACCATTGGCATCATCTCTCTCCCTTTTTTGACGAGCCGTTCGGCACAGGTGCCGGGCAGCATCGTTTTGGCCTTTTTTCTCGTCCGTCGCCGGCCTTTTGCAGCGGACTTTACTGTCTGGATGGCGCATATTTCACAGATGCGCCGGGAGGAACGTTCATCCCCCGGTTCGGTTCCTGCAAAGTCTTGAAATTGATGTGAAAACTGGACCAGCGACGGGGCCGTCCAAGCGAATGTCTTCGCCAGCACAGGTCTGCGACAGGCCGTGGGTATGTATTGTCAAGCGAATGCGATCGGTCATGCGATGCGACCTTCCATCTGCCAGTTGGTCAGAGCCTATCACAATCGCACCATAGAACAACGTGTTCAGACTGCTTTGACATGGCGCAAAGCACACTTTTCCGTGTCGCATTTATTATTGATTGATCAGTCAATCAATAATAAATTGACCACCAAAGGAGAAGGCCAATGCCAAAACTCGGAATGGAGCCCTTGCGCAAAAAGGCCCTGATGGATGCAGCCTTGCGGACCATCGGTCAAAACGGGTCCCTCAACGTCACCATGTCGGATATCGCCCGCGAAGCAGGGGTCTCGGCGGCGCTTGCGCATCATTATTTCGGCAGCAAGCAGAAGCTGCTTCTCGAAACCATCCGCAGTCTGCTGCGCGCCCTGCGCCGAGATGCGATTGCGGCGCTCGCGCAGGCCTCCGGTCCTCGCGCGCGGCTGAGCGCCATCGTCCGTGTGTCGTTCCAGAGCGACCAGTTCACCAGCGAAACCGTGGCGGCGTGGCTGGCCTTTTATGTCGAAGCGCAGCGTTCCGACGAGATGCGTCGGCTGCTGATCACCTATACGCGGCGTCTGCGCTCCAACATCATGGATAGTCTCAACCGCCTCTGCCCACCCGATGATGCGGCACGGATTGCCGAGGGGGCAGCGGCGTTGATCGATGGGCTCTACATTCGCCACAGCCTTCACGCCGCTCCGCTCGGACTGGCCGCAGCCCCGGCGCTGGTCGAAAATTATTTCGATACGCAGCTCAGACCCTTTTCGGACGCGCCCGCAACAGACGGCAAACCGTCCATTCGCATTCTTTGAGGACCACGACATGACACTGAAAGCCCAACCAAAAGCCTCGCACTTCATCGACGGTGCCTATGTCGAGGACGCAGATGGCGCGATCTTCGAGAGCATCTACCCTGCGACGGGTGAGGTCGTGGCGCGGCTGCACGCGGCCACCCCGGCCATCGTGGAGCGCGCGGTAGCATCCGCCAAGCAGGCGCAGAAAGAATGGGCTTCCATGAGCCCCACCGCACGCGGCCGCATCCTGCGCCGTGCCGCCGATATCATCCGCGAGCGCAACCGCGAACTGTCAGAGCTGGAAACGCTCGATACCGGCAAGCCCATTCAGGAAACAATCGTTGCCGATTCCACCTCGGGCGCGGATTCATTCGAATTCTTTGGCGGCATCGCGCCATCTGCCCTCAACGGCGACTACATCCCGCTTGGCGGCGATTTTGCCTATACGAAGCGCGTTCCGCTCGGCGTCTGCGTCGGCATCGGTGCGTGGAACTATCCGCAGCAGATCGCCTGCTGGAAGGCGGCCCCAGCCCTGGTCGCAGGCAATGCCATGGTCTTCAAGCCATCGGAAAATACACCGCTCGGCGCGCTAAAAATTGCTGAGATTCTGATTGAGGCCGGTTTGCCGAAGGGCTTGTTCAACGTCATCCAAGGGGACCGCGAGACAGGCCCGCTGCTCGTCAACCATCCTGACGTGGCCAAGGTCTCTCTGACAGGCTCGGTGCCAACAGGCCGGAAGGTGGCCGCTGCCGCTGCCGGTCAACTCAAGCATGTCACCATGGAACTGGGCGGCAAATCGCCACTCATCGTGTTCGACGATGCCGATATCGACAGCGCGGTTGGCGGTGCGATGCTCGGCAACTTCTATTCCTCCGGTCAGGTCTGCTCCAACGGCACGCGCGTCTTCGTGCAGCGCGGCGCAAAGCAGCGTTTCCTCGACAACCTGAAAAGCCGCACGGATGCCATGGTCATCGGCGACCCCATGGATGAGGCAACCCAGATCGGCCCGCTGGTTTCCAAAGCGCAGCAGGAAAAGGTGCTCGCCTATATCGAAAAGGGCAAGGCCGAAGGCGCAACGCTGATTACCGGTGGCGGCATTCCCAACCACGTTGCGGGCGAGGGCGCCTATGTCCAGCCGACTGTCTTTGCTGACGTGACGGATGGCATGACCATTGCGCGCGAGGAAATCTTCGGACCGGTCATGTGCGTTCTGGATTTCGATGATGAGGACGAGGTCATCGTCCGCGCCAATAACACCGAGTTCGGTCTTGCGGGCGGCGTTTTCACCGCTGACATTTCCCGTGCCCACCGCGTGGTTGACCAGCTGGAGGCGGGCACGCTGTGGATCAACACCTACAATCTCTGCCCTGTCGAAATGCCCTTCGGCGGCTCCAAGCAGTCCGGCTTCGGGCGGGAAAACTCTGCGGCTGCCCTCAGTCACTATAGTGAGTTGAAGACGGTCTACGTAGCGACGGGCAAGGTAGACGCGCCTTACTGACCCGCCAGTCGGAGCGGACACCCCACCCGGACCCACGCTGATTTTTTAGAGAGCAACCGCAATGCAGCAAGCAGATTTCGTCATCGTCGGCTCGGGTTCCGCAGGGTCCGCCATGGCCTATCGTCTGTCGGAAGACGGGCGTTACTCGGTCATCGTCATCGAGGCAGGCGGAACGGATTTCGGTCCCTTTATCCAGATGCCCGCCGCGCTTGCCTGGCCAATGAGCATGAAGCGTTACAATTGGGGCTATTACTCAGAGCCGGAGCCGAACCTCAACAATCGCCGCATCACCGCTCCGCGCGGCAAGGTCATTGGTGGGTCATCATCCATCAATGGTCTCGTCTATGTCCGCGGCCATGCCGAAGACTTCAACCGCTGGGAGGAACTTGGCGCGCACGGCTGGTCCTATGCGGATGTGCTGCCCTATTTCAAGCGAATGGAAACCAGCCATGGCGGCGAAGAGGGTTGGCGCGGCACGGATGGGCCCTTGCATGTGCAGCGCGGGCCTGTGAAGAACCCGCTGTTCCATGCCTTCGTGCAGGCAGGCGCACAGGCGGGTTTCGAACTGACGGACGATTATAACGGCTCCAAGCAGGAGGGCTTCGGCCTGATGGAGCAGACCATTCACAATGGTCGCCGCTGGTCCGCCGCCAACGCCTATCTCAGACCGGCGCTGAAACACGGCAATGTCACACTGGTCAAGGGCTTTGCCCGCAAGATCGTCATTGAAAACGGTCGCGCAACCGGCGTTGAGGTGGAGCGCCGGGGTGCCATCGAGACCATAGGCGCAAACCGCGAGGTGATCGTCGCTGCCTCATCCTTCAATTCGCCCAAGCTGCTGATGTTGTCGGGCATCGGCCCCGCCCGGCACCTGCAGGAACTCGGCATCGAGGTGAAGGCAGACCGGCCCGGTGTGGGCGAAAATCTCCAGGATCATATGGAGTTCTATTTCCAGCAGGTTTCCACCAAGCCGGTCTCCCTCTATTCGTGGCTGCCGTGGTTCTGGCAGGGCGTGGCGGGCGCGCAATGGCTGGTGACGAAGGGTGGGCTCGGCGCTTCCAACCAGTTCGAGGCCTGTGCCTTCCTGCGCTCCGAGCCCGGATTGAAGCAGCCGGATATCCAGTTCCATTTCCTGCCGGTCGCCATTTCCTATGATGGTAAGGCAGCGGCCAAAAGCCACGGTTTTCAGGTTCATGTCGGCTATAATCTGTCAAAATCGCGCGGCAATGTCACGCTTGCCTCCAGCGATCCCAAGGACGATCCCGTCATCCGCTTCAATTATATGAGCCATCGGCAAGACTGGGAGAAGTTCCGCCATTGCGTGCGCCTGACGCGGGAAATCTTCAGCCAGAAGGCATTCGACGACTATCGCGGACCGGAAATTCAGCCGGGCGAGGGTGTCCAGTCCGATGAGGATATCGACGCCTTCCTGCGCGAGCATCTCGAAAGCGCCTACCATCCCTGCGGCACCTGCAAAATGGGCGACCGCAACGACCCGATGGCGGTGGTCGATCCGGAATGCAGGGTCATCGGCGTGGAGGGTCTTCGCGTCGCCGACAGTTCCATCTTTCCGCATGTGACCTACGGCAATCTCAACGGCCCGTCGATCATGACCGGAGAAAAGGCTTCCGACCATATTCTCGGAAAACAGCCTTTGCCCCGCTCAAATCAGGAGCCATGGAGCAACCCGCGCGCAGCAGTTAGTGATCGGTAAAAGCCACTGGCGCCCAAGTCTTCTTGATAATTGTCAGGGTTAAGGTTGCAATCGCGGCGCTGCGGTTCGATAAGGAAGGTCTCTCCCAGACGACAGAAAAGCTGCCATGCCCGCCAGATATAGAAAAATGAAGATGTTGCGCCGTACCCGTGTGGTGTGGGGTAACTGGCAGGTGTGGAAGCCGCGTGCGATTTTCTGGACCGGTGCGCTTGCCGTCGGTGTGATCAGTGTCGCCTTTGCAAAAATGGCGGACTGGGCGCAGCATCTGTTCTTCTCGGTAACATCGTCGGGTACGTGGGCCTTTCTGCTGCCGCTTCTCATCACGCCGATTGGCTTTGCCCTCTGCGCCTGGCTGTCCATCAAGGTCTTCCCCAATTCCGGCGGCAGCGGCATTCCGCAGGCCATCGCGGCGCGACATTTTCACGAGGATGAGGATCGCTCCCGCCTGCTGTCGCTGAAACTGGCGTTCGGCAAGATTATTCTGACGATTGCAGGTCTTCTGTCCGGGGCATCGATCGGGCGTGAGGGGCCGACCGTGCAGGTGGGTGCCTCCATCATGCTGCAGGCAGCAAGGCTTGGCGGCATGGCGCAGGCCAGAGGTCTTATTCTGGCGGGCTCGGCCGCCGGCATCGCTGCCGCTTTCAACACGCCGCTCGCAGGCATTGTCTTCGCCATCGAGGAAATGGGCCGTACCTATGAAGCGCGGTCCAACGGGCTCGTGCTCACGGCGGTCATTCTCTCTGGTCTGGCGTCGCTTGGCCTTGTCGGCACCTATACCTATTTCGGAACGAGCAGCGTCTCGGCCCAGACCGTAGCCGACTGGGGGCTGGTGCTGGTCTGCGGGATCGGAGGCGGATTGTTCGGTGCCGTTTTCAGCGCCTTCGCACTCAAGGCTTCGCAGCGCATTCGCCGCTGGAGCCATAGCGTGCCTCTCAAGCGTATGCTGATCGTCGCCGCTCTCTGCGGACTGGCCTCAGCCATGATTGGTGTTGCCACCGGTGGCGCGACCTTCGGCACCGGTTACGAACAGGCGCGTTCCGCTATCGAGGGTCATGCTGCCCCAAGCTTCTTCTTTCTCGAAAAGCTGGCGGCCACTTTCCTGTCGATGATGTCAGGGATTCCAGGCGGCATATTTGCGCCTTCCCTGTCTGTCGGGGCGGGCTTCGGCAGCACCGTGGCGTCGGTTCTAGGCACCAGCATCGGGCTTGGTGCCATACTGGGCATGGCGGGTTATTTTGCGGGCGTGGTTCAGGCGCCCATGACGGCCTTCGTCATCATTCTGGAGATGACGGGAAACCATGAGGCGCTGATCCCCATCATGGCCGCATCGATGCTCGGCTATCTCACATCGCGCATGGTTTCAGCAGAGCCGCTCTATCACGGCCTGTCGCGCGTCTTCATCGCGCAGGGCATAAGGGCAAAGCGGGCCAATCGCAGCGGCGAGGAACGTCACACGCCCAGCTGATAACCGGTGCCGAAATAGCCGAGGCCGGGGATCTTTATCCCGGGATTGACCACGTCGAACCCCGCGACAAGCCCAAGAAAATTCAGCTCAAAACCGCTGCGCACGCCCGCAGAGACACCCAGCAATCCGCCAAGCGAGAGGCTGATGTCCTTCCAGTCATCGGCGACATGGATGAACGCGCCATTGGGAAGATAATCGCGACCGACAGCATCGGGCGGCAGGACGACGCCCAGTTCCGGCACGCTGCGCAGCACATGAGCAACGAAGGTGTTCGAGTTCGGGCCGGGATAGATGTGGTAGCCACCGGGTTTCCCATAGGGATAATCTTCAATCGCTTTTTCGATTTTCGGTATCAGCCTTGCTGCTTCCTCTCCATGCAGCTCCAGCACGCGTCTTGGCATGTTGGAATACCAATAGGCGTCCGGCGGATAGGCGTTGCGGCGAATGGGCGTGCCCCAGCCAACCTTGTCATATCGTTCGTAACGCGCAGCACCCTCCTGCTTCGTGACGATCCAGGCATGGCTTGCAATTGAGCCCTTGAGGCCGCCGGTCATGGCCGAATAGACATAAATGGCGGCGGGGTTGTCGGCTTTGGCTTCCGGCAGAATGCCCGCCGAGGACCAGCGCGCATTGCGGTAGCCTGTCGGGTGTTCCTTCATCGCCCATAAACCGGCTGACGCCAGCGCGGGCAGAAGATAAATGAGGAAAACGGCAACGACGAAACGTTTGGCGAATTTCAATTGGGCGATCTCGTGCATCGTGGAGACAATTGCTCTAAACAATGGTGTCAAATCCGTATTTTTTGAGGCCAGACCATGCACAACCCCGTTACCGTCGAAGTCACCCGCGGCAATATTGTCGAAAGCCGCCATCGGGGCATGGCAGTGGTCGTGGATGGCGATGGTTCAGTGCTGCTGTCAGCAGGGGATGTGGATGCTGCCGTGTTCCCGCGTTCTGCCTGCAAGGCAATGCAGGCGCTGCCGCTGATCGAAAGCGGCGCTGCCGATGCCTACGGGTTCGGTAATCGCGAGCTTGCCCTTGCCTGTTCCTCGCATTCCGGCGAGGACGCCCATGTGGAACTTGCCGCCGCCATGCTCGCCAAGGCGGGACGCGATGTCGACAGCCTGGAATGCGGCGCGCACTGGTCTTCGGATCAGAAAACCATCATTCATCAGGCCCGGACACTGGAAAAGCCGACCGCACTGCATAACAACTGCTCGGGCAAGCACTCCGGTTTCGTCTGCACTTGCTGTCATACCGGCACCGATCCGCAGGGATATGTGGGCTATGACCATCCTCTCCAGAAGGAAATTCGTGCGACCATGCAAAGCCTGATGGGCGAAGCCATTGGCCACGACAATTGCGGCATCGATGGATGCTCCATTCCCAATTATGCCATTCCGCCGAAAAGCCTCGCGTACGGCTTTGCCAGAATGGCGACGGGGCAGGGGCTGGAGGCGGTCCGTGCGCAGGCATCCCGTCGTTTGATGGAGGCCTGCATGGCAGAACCCTTCTATGTGGCTGGAACTGGCCGCACCTGCACGAGGCTGATGGAAATCGATCCCGGCCGAATTTTTGCCAAGACGGGGGCGGAAGGCGTCTTCGTTGCGGCGCTTCCGCAACAGGGGCTGGCCATGGCGGTGAAATGCGAAGACGGCACCACCCGTGCCGCCGAAGCCATGATTGCAGCCCTGCTTGCGCGCTACATGGAAAAGGACAGCGCCGCACAGAACAGGATGATGGCCATGGCAAACCGTTCCATGAAGAACTGGAACGGCATCACCGTCGGCGAAATACGGGTTACCTCGGCGCTCTGATCAGGCCGCTTCGCTGTCGCGGGCGCTCCACATCGCCTTGAAGGCGGCGCGGCTCTGGCACCGGTCCAGCCAGGCCTTAACGGCCGGATTCGCCTCAAACAACGGCGTGTGCGCCTGCGCATAGCGCACGACCTCGGCAACATTGATATCGGCAACGCTGAAGCGGTTTCCGACGAGATATTCATTTTCGGAAAGATGCTGTTCCAGAACCTTGAAAGGACGGCGCAGAAGGCGCGCGGCCACTTCTATGACGGCCTGGCCCGCATCTGTATTGGCAAGCCCCTCCGACACGGTGGACGAAATCTTCAGCGCATTGGTTTCGATTTCCGTTGCCGCGAAGAAGGACCACTGCATCATTTGCGCGTCTTCGGCCAGATCGGCGGGTGCAACGGCGGTGCCGTGCTTGCGGGCAAGATAGAGGTTGATTGCCATGGATTCGTAAAGAACCATGCCTTCATCCTCTATGCAGGGAATGGTGCCCATGGGGTTGATTGCCAGAAAGGATGGCGTCAGCGTGTTCATCGGAGCGTTGGCTGCCAGTGGATCTTCCACCCGTCTGGCCTGAATGACAGGCACCAGTTTGAAATTCAGCCCCAACTCGCCCGCCAGCCACAAGGTGCGCGTGGCGCGAGACCGGTAGACACCGTAAATTGTCAGCATTTGAAACCCCCTTCGATCGCTGCGGCCAAGCTATTGCCGGTAGCGCCAAAACGGAAGCGGGATTGTTCTTCCTATACACGTTTTTTCTAAATCTAGCACACAGCTTTCGATTGCATTTAAGTCGAATCATAGCTATCTGCGACTATATTGCAGCATAATAGTTCAATTCCAAATATACTTTCCGCTAGGGTCAGTTTAAGATCTACTTTAATAAGGCATAAGTAATTCTATGCCAATATCGCTGGCGCAGCACTGTTTGCTAGGGCATGGTGGCGATCGTGGGGCAATAATGACCGGCGAAGGTGGAACAGTTAAGGATCCTTGCGCAATGCGTGAAGAAAATAGCGCTCGCTTGCTTGACGTGCAGGCACTGGCTGCAAATCTTCTTGAACCTGGGATAGCCGATCCTCGGCTCGCTTACCTGCTCGACAACATTCCCGAAATTGTATTCCTCAAGGATATGGATGGTTACTTCACCTACCTGAATGCCGCTGCACTCGCGGGCCTCGACCATGTCCCCTTCAAGAAGGGAAGATTGACAATATTCGACATGGTTCCGCCGGATGCCGCGCGGGCTATAGACGCCATGGAACGCCGTATCATGGAGACCGGCGAAAGCGTTTATGACGCAGAGGAGCGCATCTGCAAGGATGGAAATATCCGCTGGTTTTCAGCCAGTCGCATTCCCATTCGCGACGCGCAGGGAAACATCATCGGCCTGGCCGGTATCTCGCGCGATATCACCGCCGCCAAATGGCAGGAAACATTGCGCCGCAGCCACGCCTCGCTGCTGGAGATGATTGTCCACGGTCAGCCCTTGCCGACAATTCTTGAGGGTGCGGTCAATACTGTCGAAAACATTCTGGATAATCTGCGCGGTTCCGTTCTGCTGGTCGAGCAGGGGCGCCTGCGAAACGGCGCAGCGCCATCGCTGCCTGCGGCCTATACGGCACTCATCGATGGCATCGAGATAGGTCCCGAGGTGGGCTCCTGCGGCACGGCAGCCTGGCATAGAGAGCCCGTCTATGTCAGCGATACCTATCAGGACAGGCTCTGGAAAAACTATGTGGACACCGCAATGCTTCACGGTCTGCGCTCCTGTTGGTCCACGCCCATCTTTGGAAATGGCGGAGTGCTTCTTGGCACGTTTGCGCTCTATTCCGGCACTGTCAGGATGCCGACCCAGATTGAAAAAGAAATCATCGAGATGGCGACGAATATCGCCGGGATCGCGATTGACCGACGCCGCGCTGAAGACCGTGTGCATTTCCTCGCGCATCACGATCCTCTGACGGGGCTTTCCAACCGTAACCTGTTCTGGAGCCAGTTTCATCGGGCCATCCACGAAGCCAGACGCGAAGACCGGCTGGTTGCGGTCAGCTATATCGATCTCGATAATTTCAAGGAAATCAACGATCTGCACGGACATGCGGTCGGAGACCTCGTATTGCGCACTCTTGCAGAACGGATCACCAGCTGCATTCGCGCCTCCGATATTGCCGTCAGGCTTGGCGGTGACGAGTTTGCCATCATCTTCAGCAACCCGAGGCATGATGAAATCGGGATATTGAACAGGTTGGAGAGCATCCGCAAACGCGCGGCAGAGCCCATTCCAATCGAAAACGGATCGGTCAGCGTCACCTGTTCGTCCGGCACGGCTTTTTACCCCGGCGATGGAGACACGCCGGAGGCTTTGCTCGCAAAGGCGGATGCGGCCATGTATCAGGCCAAGAAGCAGGGCAGGAACGGTGTGCGCTTCTTCGACCAGACCTTCGGATCGGGCATCTGACGCCTGCGGCAGTTTGCCTCAAAGCGTATGAAATTCTGGCATAAGCTATTGTCATAATTGATTATTATGCAAGTCGAGCAAGGCGCAGAACGCCGTTCGACTACCCGCGTTTGATCTCGCGCAATTTCAGCAACCGAGCATATCGTACTCTGCCATCGACAAAAGATGGAGATTCCGATGAGAGATTCGCAGACAGTTTTCGATAGCATGATGACGCCCGTCTATGCGGGCGCTGCAATCGCGCTGCTCCTGTCTGTCCGGCAGGTTGATGCATGGCAGAAATCGCGCCGCCACCACCAGACGCAGGCTGCGTTGCGCAAGGACGGTCCGGTCAAAACGGCGGCTCCAGCGAGCGTGAAAGCCGCGCTGCCCTGAACGCGCCTTTCGCCTGTCAGCTGAATTTGAGGACTAGCTGCGGGGAGGGCAGACCCTTGTCTCGCCCGTCAGACTGACGGCATCCGGCATCAGGCGCTTTTCGAATCGACCGATGAAGCGGTCGAACAATCTGGCAAAGGCTTCCACATCGTCAGCGGGCCAGTCGCTGACGACATCATTGATGATGCTGATCTTTGCGCTGTGCATTTCCGCAAGAATGCTGCTGCCCAGGGGGGTGATCTCGATCACGCTGCGGCGTCCGTCCTCCTGACAGACATCACGTTTGAGCAGGCCCCGGCCTACCATTTCCGCGACGACGCGACTGCCGCGCGACGGATCGAGGCGCATCGCTTCGGCAATCGAACCGACGGTCGATGGCATGTCTGCGCGGCGAACGATATCGAGCACATCGATATGGGAAAGCTCCAGCCCCGGTGCCAGCTTGGCAATGGCCATGCGGCCGATCACCCGCCGCCCGATCATCAAACGCATACGTGTCATCGTATTGCTGATATCCAGCACCATGTCGGGATCAGCCTTTCCCAAATTCTGCGCCGCTGCTGCGTGCTCGTTCATATCCCTGCAATCCCCGAACAACTCATCCGTAACTATAGCACATACACGATAATGTGCCATTGACATATATGTGCTAAAGTCACATAAATTGCACATCAAGCGTGAGACCCTCCCATGGATATGTCTGTTACGCCTGTGGCGCCTCTTGTTCCGGACCGCCGTCGCAGGCTCGTTGTTTTCTTCTTTCTGATGTTTGCCATGTTCATGGCGACGCTCGACAACCAGATTGTATCGACGGCATTGCCGACGATTGTCGGGGAGTTTGGCGCGCTGGAGCGGTTTGGCTGGATTGGCTCGGCCTATCTTCTGGCCATGAGCGCTGTCATGCCCGTCTATGGCAAGCTGGGAGACCTCTTTGGACGCAAATATGTGATGATGGCCTCCATCGTCATCTTCACGGCGGGTTCGCTGGCCTGCGGGCTTGCATGGTCCATGGACTCGCTGATTGCGGCCCGCGTGCTGCAAGGTCTTGGCGGCGGCGGCATCATGGTGTCCATATTCTCCGTCAATGCGGATCTGTTCGAGCCCCGCGAAAGAGCCCGGTATCAGAGCTATTCCAGCCTTGTCATCATGGCGTCCGGCAGCGTCGGTCCCATTCTGGGCGGCACCATGAGCGACCTGTTCGGATGGCGCTCCATCTTCCTCATCAACCTGCCCATCGGCATCATCGTGCTGACCGGACTGGCCTTCATGCTGCCCTATCGCAGGCCGGACCGGCAGCCGAAGATCGACTATCTCGGTGCCATTCTTCTTGCGCTGACCATTTCCAGCGTCGTCCTCTGGGCCGACAGCTCGCAGCTTTTCGGCTCCATCTTCGCGTGGCAGAGCCTTGGCATTGTCGCCTTCGGTGCCGTGACAGCCTATCTCTGGGTACAGGTGGAGCGCCGCGCTCCAGAACCTGTCGTGCCGTTACGGTTGTTCAAGGACAGCACATTCCCGCTGTTCATGATCATTTCGCTGGTCAGCGGCGGTCTGGGCATCGGCATGGTCAACTACTATGCGCTGTTCCTGCAAACGACCACCGGCCTGTCGCCGTCGTCTGCCGGCCTTTTCTTCATCGCCGTGGCTGGCGGCATCGTCATGGGCTCTTTGACCGCAGGGCGGCTGATTTCGAAAACCGGCAGCTACAAGATATTCTCCATCATCAGCCTGTCGATCGCTGTCGTGGCCATGCTAAGCCTGTCGCAGGCCCATGCCGGCACTCCGCTTTTCGTCATCGCCATCATTCTGTTTGCGCAAGGTCTGGGCGTTGGCCTTGGCCAGCAGGCACCCATCATCGGGGTCCAGAATTCGGCACCCCGCACGGATGTGGGTGCCGCAAGCGGAGCGGTCTCCCTGACCCGCATGGGCGGAGCGGCCATCACCATCTCCATCTATGGCGCAATCATCTCCGCCAATCTGAAGGGGGCGGGTGGCGACATTCCCGGCGTCGGCAAGATACAGGAACTGACGCCAAAGATGCTGGCAGAACTGCCGGCGGCTTCACAGGCTGCGGTGGCAAATCTCTATGCCGGTGCGTTCACGCCGTTGTTTCTCGCCGCCGCTGCCACAGCCGTTATCGGTCTGATTGCTGCGCTGTCCCTGAAAAATGTCCGGCTGCCAGCCGCGGTGGTTGAAAAACCGACGGCTGCGGTAGAGTAGGGTTCATCGAAAACATGGCGGGTGAGGAACGGGTTGCCAATGTGAGCGTTTCTTCCATCCACGCCGTCATCGAATGAGCCCATGAAGCCAGACAAATTGCTCTACCCCACGCCAAAGGGACTTTATTGCCCGGTAGGCGACTTTTACGTGGATCCAGTTCGCCCGGTTCCGCGCGCCTTGATCACGCATGGTCACTCCGACCATGCCCGCGCGGGGCATGAGAAGGTGCTGGCGACGCGCCAGACGCTCGACATCATGCGCATCCGCTACGGCGAGGATTTCACATCGAGCGAGCAGGCGGTAGGCTTTGGCGAGACGGTTGAGGTAAACGGCGTAAAAGTTGGCTTCCACCCGGCGGGGCATGTCCTTGGTTCGGCCCAGATTTCCATCGAACACGCTGGCACGCGCATCGTTGCGTCAGGCGATTACAAGCGTGGTGTCGACCCCACCTGCGCACCCTTCGAGCCGGTCAAATGCGATGTCTTCATCACCGAGGCGACCTTTGGACTTCCGGTCTTTCACCATCCCAAACCCGCCCGCGAGATTGCCAAGCTGCTGACATCCATTCGGCAGTTTCCCGAAAGAACCCATCTAGTCGGGGCCTACTCCCTCGGCAAGGCGCAGCGGGTGCTGCGCCTCCTGCGCGACAATGGTTATCGCGAGCCCGTCTATATTCATGGCGCGCTGGCACGGCTGTGCGACTACTATATTTCGCAGGGTATAGATCTGGGAGAGCTCAAGCCAGCCACGCTTGAAAAGAGCAATCCAGCCCAGTTCAAGGGTGCAATCGTCGTTGGGCCTCCATCCGCCTTTCAGGAAAAATGGGCCCGTCGCTTCAACGAACCGCTGATCTCCTTCGCGTCAGGTTGGATGATGGTGCGCCAGCGCGCAAAGCAGGGTGGCGTGGAATTGCCTCTTGTTATCTCCGATCATTGCGACTGGCCGGAACTGCTGGAAACGATCAAGGAAGTTGCGCCGTCTCAGGTCTGGGTCACGCATGGGCGCGAGGAGGCGCTGGTGCGATGGTGCGAGTTGCAGGGCATTCCGGCAAGGCCGCTGCATCTTGTCGGCTACGAGGACGAGGGGGATTGATGGTATGAAGTCTTTCGCAAACCTCCTCGACCGTCTGGTGCTGACCCCATCGCGCAATGGCAAGCTGAAGCTGCTGACAGACTATTTCCGCGATGCGCCCGATCCCGACAGGGGATATGGGCTGGCCGCTATCGCGGGTACGCTCGACCTCAAGAGCATCAAGCCCGCCATGCTGCGCGAGCTGGTTCTCGAGCGAATGGACGATGTCCTGTTTCGCTATTCCTATGACTATGTGGGCGACCTTGCCGAGACCATCTCGCTTGTCTGGGACACCAGCCAGAATGCGGATGTTCCGCAAGCCGATGATCCTGGTCTTGGCGAAGTCATTGCCATGATGAATGCGCTGGGCCGCACCGAAGTCCGCTCCGCTGTGCGCGATCTCCTGGACAGGCTCGACACATCTTCTCGCTTTGCTTTTCTAAAGCTCGTCACCGGCGGCCTGCGCATCGGCGTCTCGGCACGGCTTGCGCGGCAGGCCCTGGCTGATTTCGGTGAGCGCGATATCACGGAAATCGAAACCCTGTGGCATGGTCTTGAACCGCCTTATGAGCCCCTCTTTGCCTGGCTCGAGGGCAAGGCAGAGCGCCCTGTTCTGGCTACTCCCGCGATCTTTCACTCCGTCATGCTGTCAACGCCCGTTGGCGACAACGATCTGCAAAACCTCATCCCGGAGGATTTTGTCGCGGAGTGGAAGTGGGACGGGATTCGTGTCCAGCTTTCCCGCTCGGGCGATACGAAAAAGCTCTACTCCCGCTCCGGCGACGACATTTCCGGGGCCTTCCCTGACATTCTCGAAACGGTCAATTTCGAGGGCGTGATGGATGGCGAGTTGCTGATTGGCGGTACCGCGCGCTCCAACAACGCCACGCGCACCTTTTCCGACCTTCAACAGCGTCTGAACCGCAAGACCGTCACGGGCAAGATGCTGGAGGAATATCCCGCCTTCATCCGCGCCTACGATCTTCTGTTCGACGGGGAGGAGGATATCCGCGGCGAGACATTCCTCCAGCGGCGTGAAAAGCTGAAGGGGCTAATTGACGGTGCCCCGCATGATCGTTTCGACCTGTCTCCGCTCGTGCCATTCACGAGTTGGGACGAACTGGAGATGCTGCGCAAAGCACCGCCCGATCCTGTCATTGAAGGCGTCATGATCAAGCGCAAGGACAGCATCTATCAGGCCGGGCGCGCCAAAGGTCCGTGGTTCAAGTGGAAGCGAGACCCCTTCAACATCGATGCGGTGATGATGTACGCGCAGCGCGGCCACGGCAAACGCTCCAGCTATTATTCGGATTTCACCTTCGGCGTCTGGTCGGAAAACGAGGATGGCGAGCAGCTTGTGCCCGTGGGCAAAGCCTATTTTGGTTTCACGGACGCGGAACTCGAGGTGCTGGACAAGTTTGTGCGCGACAACACCGTCGAACGTTTCGGTCCGGTCCGCGCAGTTCGCGCAACGCCGGAGTTCGGCTTCGTTCTGGAGGTGGCGTTCGAAGGGATCAACCGCTCCAATCGCCATAAATCCGGTGTCGCCATGCGGTTTCCACGCATTGCCAGATTGCGCGCCGACAAGCTTCCGTCAGAGGCAGACCGCCTGTCGACACTCGTCGCCATGATCGATGAAAAGGCTGAGTGATGAATTTACCCTTTCGAAACATTAACTAGACAATCGCGGAACGGAGTGATGAAATTGCACTGTGCGCAACGCTGTTTGGGTCATCGCATATGAAAGATCGATCACCGCCATCTGCCATGGGCAGTTCCCTATCGCGACGCTCCATCCTTGCGGGTGCCGCAGGTTTGACCGCAGCGGCATGTCTTCCCGGAGTTGCCGGTGCCAGCCTTGTGATGCCCGATGTCATGCCGTTCGAGCATGATGACTACGCGCACGCCAGGAAGCGCTTCCACACCCATCTCGTCAAAAAGATCTCGGCTCCGGAAAAATCGTCACCGCTCGGCACGCCCGAGGGTGGACGTCGTGTGACCTATCCCGGCGGCCCGAACGGCTCCATCGAGCTTGTTGCCTGGCTTTCCGACTACACGCCCACGACCAAGCTGAAACCGGCAGTCCTGTTTCTCCATGGCGGCAACGCCACCGGGGAGGGGCACTGGGCGCTGATGAGGCCCTATTGGGAAGCGGGATATGTCGTCCTTTTGCCCACCTTCCGCGGTGAAAACGGCCAGCAGGGCAATTATTCCGGCTTTTATGACGAAACATCCGATGCGCTTGCCGCAGCGACCTATCTCGAAAACCTGCCGGGAGTGGACAAGGACCGCATCTATCTCGCTGGCCACTCCAATGGCGGCACCCTGTCGCTGCTCGCATCCATGGTGCGGCAGTTCCGCGCCTCGGTTCCGATTTCAGCCGGTGTCAATTCCTGGCGCTATTTCAATCGTTATTCCGATGAACTGTGTTTTGACGAGAGCAATCCGCAGGAATTCATCATGCGCTCGTCGGTCTGCTTCGGGCCAAGCCTGAAATGCCCGACTCTGCTGTTGCGTGGAACGGAAGAGCGCCCCTTCGATGCCGACCATAAATTGCTGATGGAGCGCGCCCGTTCCGCCGGAATGCGGATCGACAACATGCTGCTGCAAGGCACCCACAATGGCGTGGTGCCCGGTGCGGTGGCGGAAAGCATACGCTTCTTCAGTCAGTTTGGCTGAAGAAGCGCCAAACTGACCGTTTCTCCAGCTTCGCGCCAGCCGGGCAGGGCATGGTCATCGCAACGATGACTCCCTTTGAAGCGGTTCAATGACAGTTCTATCCCTGAAACACTGCCGTCGCCTTCTGTCTCTTGCGGTGCTTTCCCTTTTGCCGGGCCTGAGCGGGTGCCTGTTCATAACCGATACGAGCCGTATGAACCCGGATGTGTTCGTGCAGGAAACGGCGCCAGTCTTCAATTACAACAATGTCGGCTCGATCCCGCGTCCGCCGCTTCCGCCCACGCCGGGCTCGATCAATAGCCGCCCGCCGGATCTTTTCCGGTCGCAATTCCAGCAGCAATATGGCCCGCCATCCACAACGCGGCCTTCCGGTTCGGGCCAGTCGCCAGCCTACAGCACGCAGGTGCTGGGATACGGCCTGCCGGTTAGCAACCCGCTGCATCGTGTCATGTACGACCAGATCAGCGATGATGGGCATACGCTTCCCGCCATCCCTTACTCTCGCGTCGATCCGCGCTTTTTGCGGCAGGATGTCGATTATCAGACCGCCGAGGCGCCGGGTACGATCGTCGTCGATACCAAGCAGCATTTCCTTTATCTCGTTCAGCCCGGTGGAAAGGCTGTTCGCTATGGCGTGGGTCTTGGCCGGGAAGGCTATGCCTGGGCCGGACGTGGCAAGATTCAATGGAAGGCCAAATGGCCGCGCTGGACGCCGCCCGATGAAATGGTCCAGCGACAACCGGAGCTGGCGTCGATTTCTTCCGCCAATGGCGGCATGGTTCCCGGTCTCAACAATCCGCTCGGTGCCCGGGCGCTTTACATTTTCAAGGATGGCAAGGACACGCTTTACCGCGTCCACGGCACGCCCGATTGGCAATCGGTCGGCAAGGCCACGTCGTCGGGATGCGTGCGAATGCTCAATCAGGATGTCATCGATCTCTATGACCGCGTGCCGCAGGGTGCGCCGATTGTGGTTATCTGATCACGCACTGAAATAAAGCAGGCCAAAAGTGCCATTGTTGCGCAACAGCAACTGTCCCTTAGCTATCTGTTAACTGCTATACCAATAGCTGATCTGCTGTGGAACAAACGACGTACAGCGAGATTGAAGGATGGTTCTGCAACCCCGCGTACATCCGCCTAGTCGCTTCGATGTGAGAAAAACGGCCTTATGATGAGCACCGACACAAATATTTCCAGACGTAGATTACTTTCCCTTCTCGGCCTTTCCTCTGCATCGCTTCTGACGGGCTGCGCTTCCTACAGCGCTCGGCCTTTCAACAGCGTTCAGCCGGGAACCCTTGCGAGCAATTTCGCGGGCGATATGCGCTCGATGTTTGCCGGTGGCATTTCCGATGACGAACTTGCCGTCATGTATGGCACGGTTGAAGATGGCGGCTACGTCATTCCCGCCGTTCCCTACCAGAAGATCGACCGCCGCTACTATCGCCAGCGCGTTGTCGACCCGACAGGCGAACCTGCCGGAACCATCGTCGTGGATACGCGCTCGCGCCTCCTCTATGTCGTAGAGGCTGGCGGTTCCGCCATGCGCTACGGTGTCGGCATCGGCCGCGAAGGCTTCGCATGGTCGGGCGAGGGCGTCATCCAGTGGCGTCAGAAATGGCCAAAATGGACCCCGCCGGATGAAATGGTCGCCCGCCAGCCGGAACTGGTCAAGTTCTCATCCAAGAATGGCGGCATGCCACCGGGCCTTAAAAACCCGCTCGGCGCGCGCGCGCTCTACATCTTCCAGAACGGCAAGGACACACTCTATCGCCTGCACGGCTCGCCAGAATGGAACTCCATCGGCAAGGCCGTCTCTTCCGGCTGCGTGCGCCTGATGAACCAGGACATCATCGACCTCTACGACCGCGTGCCGAACAAGGCGCGGGTTGTGGTGTGGCAGTAAAAATTGAGTGAGGGCAGCTTGGGCTGCCCTCACTTCGTTTGGCAGGCAGTGTCTGCTTGAGCGCCGCCCATTTACGCTGACAACGAATGACTTGCGTCTTCTTGAGCCAAGACTCGATGACAGGCCGCCCCCGCGTCATTCCTTCACCAAGTTTTCCTTCAACGCATTCAGCCTGTCTCGCAGCTGCCCCAGCTCCTCCAGGCTGCACCCGGTTGCTTGTCCGATGGAGCGCATCACGTTTGTGGCTTTTTGTTTCATACCGGCACCTTCTTGCGTAAGGGCTATCAGAACCTGACGCTCATCCACGGTGCCGCGCTTGCGGGTGATCAGGCCTGCCTGTTCAAGCCGCTTGAGGAGCGGGGAGAGGGTGCCTGAATCCAGCCCCAGCATTTCGCCGAGCGTTTTGACGGTTGCCGTTTCCTTCTCCCAAAGGGCCATCATGACGAGATATTGCGGATATGTCAGGCCCAGTGGCTCTAGCAGCGGTTTATAGGCGCGGTTGAAGGCATGTGCTGCGCCGTATAGCGCGAAGCATATTTGCAGGTCGAGCCTCAGCAGGCCGTCCATCGTTCCGTCGTCCATCATGTGAGCTCCAAAATGCTGCTGGAGAGGGAACAATTTATCCTGTCACTCGGTTCCTGCACTATGCAAAAGGCAACGCAATCTCCTCAACACATATTGCAGAAACGGGAAAATTTCTCAATGTGCAAAATTATATTGCGCACAATTTAATTGTGGGCTATATGATCGATAACATCAACCAAAGGAAGTGATCGACATGGCAATTCTCTACACAACACAGGCATCCGCAACGGGCGGCCGTGCAGGCAACGCCAAGTCCGCAGACGGCAATCTGGATGTCACCTTGACGGTTCCGAAGGAGCTGGGTGGCGACGGTGCAACCGGCACAAACCCGGAGCAGCTTTTCGCAGCCGGATATTCCGCTTGCTTCCTCGGCGCGCTCAAGAACGTCGCTGGCAAGGAAAAGGTCAAGATCCCCGAGGACACGACCGTTACCGCAACCGTTGGCATCGGCCCGCGTGATGACGGCACCGGCTTTGGCATCGAAGTGTCCCTGAAGGTCAACATTCCCGGTCTCGACAAGGAAACCGCGGAAGGTCTCGTCCAGAAGGCACATATCGTTTGCCCATACTCCCACGCCATGCGCACCTCGACCGAGGTTCCGGTCTCTCTGGCGTAATCTGGTTTTCCCAAGATATGACGCATCAAGGGCTGGCTCATCGCCAGCCCTTCTTGTTTTCAGAAAGAAATCTGCTATATTCTTTCCAAGGAAAGGATATGCCATGAATATCCGCGTGAAACCAGAGGCAGCGCCCGCAGAGCAGGGCAGGGTCGTGACGAAAGCCGTCATTGCCGCAGCCGATCGGTTGGGCCTCAGTGCCGCCCGCGTCGCAGACATTCTGGGCGTCTCGGCACCAACTGTTTCCCGCATGAAGAAGCTGGATTTCGTTCTCGATCCGGCCAGCAAATCATTCGAGCTTGCGGTGCTGCTCATCCGCATCTTTCGCTCCCTGGATGCTGTTGTCGGCGGGGACGAAGGCGTCGCGCGCGGCTGGCTGAAAAACCACAATACCGCTCTGGCCGCTGCGCCAGCCGACAAACTCACAACCATTACCGGATTGCTCGATGTCCTTGCATACCTGGACGCCCGACGCGCTCCGCTCTGAAAGACGGGAAATTTCCGGGCGCTGGTGGCGGCTGGTGGAGGCGCAGCACCGTGTTTCGACCATGAAGCTTGTCGATACTGTCGAGGAACAGTCCCTGCTTGAGGATCTGCTGGAAAACAGCAAAAGGCGCTTTCCGCCTGAATGTGATGGCCTCGATTACCTTCTCGCCACGCCCTTCCGTTACGATGCCGCCTATCCGCACGGATCGCGTTTTCGCAGGGCGGGTTTTACCAAGGGCGTTTATTACGCGTCTGCGGCGGTGGAAACGGCGCTGGCTGAAATGGCCTTTTACCGGCTGCTCTTTTATGCGGAGTCGCCGTCAACGCCGCTACCTGCCAATGCGGCGGAATACACTGCCTTTTCGGCCGCCATCGACACGCCGTCCGCGCTGGATCTCACGCAGCCACCTCTTTCACGCGACAAGACCATCTGGACGGACCCGACGAATTATGAACCCTGCCAGGGCCTGGCTGACTGCTCGCGCGAGGCGGATGTTGATGCCATCCTCTACCAGTCTGTCCGTGATCCGAAAGAAGGGCTGAACATCGCCCTTCTGACGCCGCTTGGCTTTTCCCGCAAGCAGCCGGTAGAGCGCACCAGCTGGCGCATCCGGCTTGCAAATTCCGGTGTTCAGGCGCTCTGCGAATTTCCGATGCACAGAATTGGGTTTGCGCTTGAGGATTTTGCAGGAGACCCGCGTATTGCCCAACTCGGCAAGGGCAGCCCCTAGCCGAGATCGATCAGGTCTTGCCTGAGGCGATTGGCATCGCCGCTTGCAATCTGCGCTTCCACTTCCACATGGGTCTGCGTCCAGATCGGTAGTGCGCGGACAAGCACAGCCAGGCCTTCTTCCGTCAATCGAAGTCGTTTGCCGCGCTTGTCCTTCGGGTCTGGCTCTACCGATACCAGCCCACGCTTTTGCAGCGGCTTCAGCGCCGCTGTCAGGGTGGTTCGATCCATGGCCAGAAGCTGCGCCACCGGTCCCATCGGCGGCGGTTCAGACCGGTTCAGAGACATCAGAAGCGAAAATTGACCATTGGTCAGTCCCGCCGGCTTCAATGCCGCGTCAAAGCGGCGGGCAAGGGCGCGTGCGGCACGTTGCGCATGAAGGCAGAGACAGGTGTCTCGCACAAAAAGCGTTGTCGAAAAAGGAATCACCGGCATATTTGACATGCGTAATATATGTTGATATCAACGTAATTAGTCAAGCAAAATCGCACCAGTCGCCGCGAGAGCGGCGCTGGTCGTGATGGTTTGACGTCAGGCAGGCAGATGGACGATCGAAGGAGGATAAGGTCATGCCGAATGCTGTTGTTTCGAGACAGGAGTGGTTGGAAGCCCGCAAGGCGCTTCTGGTCAAGGAGAAGGAACTGACGCGTGCCCGCGATAGGTTGAACGAGGCGCGCCGTGCGCTGCCCTGGGAGCCGGTGACGCGAGACTATGTTTTCGACACGGCCTCGGGCCCAAAGTCGCTGGGCGAACTCTTTGGACACTGCAGTCAATTGCTGGTCTACCACTTCATGCTGGCGCCGGATTGGGAAGAAGGCTGTGTGGGATGTTCTTTCCTGGCGGATCATCTCGACGGCGCAGTCGTTCATCTCAAGGCAGGCGATGCAGCTTTTGTCGCCGTCTCCCGCGCTCCGCTGGAAAAGATCGAGGCTTACAAGGCGCGCATGGGCTGGAAATTCCCCTGGGTCTCATCAAACGGAAACGATTTCAGCTACGACTATCAAGTCTCGTTCCGCGATGAGGACGTAGCCTCCGGAACCATTACCTATAATTACCGGGATATACCCGCCATGGGCGAACTGAAGGATCTGCCCGGTGCCAGCGCCTTTGCGAAAGGTGAGGATGGCAGGATTTATCACACCTATTCCACCTACGCCCGCGGGGCGGAGCAGGTCATCTCAACCCTCATGCTGCTGGATTTCATGCCAAAGGGCCGCAACGAAGAGGGCACGATGAACTGGGTGCGCCGCCACGACCAGTATGAGGATGCACCGAAAGCATCCGGCTGCTGTCACTGAAGCGAGAGGGAGGAAACGTGAGATGGAAGACGCAAAGCCACAGGCAGAACACGCGTTTTTGCAAAGATTGGTCGGCGAGTGGCATATGGTTTCAGCCACCGGCTGTCAGGAATACGATCCCAATGATCCGCAAATGCGATTTACGGAAACGGTAAAGTCCATCGGCGGGCTGTGGATCGTCTCGGAGGGCAAAGGCAGGATGCCGGATGGCACGCCCACCACGATGGTCCTGACACTTGGCTTCGATCCGGCCAGCGGACATTATGTCGGATCCTGGATCGGTTCCATGATGACGACCTTCTGGACCTACAAGGGCTGGCTGGAGCCGGATGGCAAGACGCTGGTGCTGGAAGCGAAGGGCCCGAAATTCGACGGCAGCGGTGAGACGACGACCTATCGTGATGTCGTGACATTGCACGATGACGACAGTCGCACGTTCTCCGGCAGCGTGATCCAACCCGACGGCAGCTTCCAGCAATTCATGTCGTCTGATTTCCAGCGCACCCGTTAGGGACGTTACCGCCGCAAACTGCCCAGAATACCGCGCACCAGCGCCCGTCCGACAGAGCTTGCAACGGTGCGAGCAGCGCTTTTCATGGCGGCCTCGATGACGGTTTCGCGCTGGTAACCGATCGTCTTGCGGGTGCCGCCGCCTTTCTTCGTCTGGGCGGGCTCGTCGTCGCCGAAGCCGGGAAGGGTCCAGCGACCGGCTGCCGTATCCGGCTGCTGGCGCGCCTGTTCCTCTGCGGCTCGCTTCGCAGCTTCTGCCTCGGCCGCCTTGCGGGCGCGGGCCGCGAGCATCTCAAAGGCAGATTCTCGGTCGAGATCCTGATCATAAACACCGGCAACAGGGCTCGTGCTCATGATCGTGCGGCGTTCCTCGTCGCTGACAGGCCCGACCCGGCCGGATGGCGGACGCACCAGCGTGCGCTCGACGATGGAGGGCGCTCCCTTGTCGCCGAGCGTTGAAACCAGCGCTTCGCCCGTGCCCAGCGTTGTAATCGCATCTGCCGTGCTGAAGCCGGGGTTCTGCCGGAATGTTTCGGCTGCCGTTTTTACGGCCTTCTGTTCGCGCGGCGTGTAGGCGCGCAGCGCATGTTGCACCCGGTTGCCCAGCTGCGCCAGCACGGTTTCCGGCACATCGAGCGGGTTCTGGGTGACGAAATAGACGCCGACGCCCTTGGAGCGGATGAGCCGCACTACCTGCTCCACGCGTTCCACCAGCACGCGGGGCGCATCGTTGAACAGCAGATGGGCTTCATCGAAGAAGAAGACCAGCCTTGGCTTTTCAGGGTCTCCAACCTCAGGCAGTTCCTCGAACAGTTCCGAAAGCATCCACAACAGGAAGGTGCCGTAGAGGCGCGGGTTCATCATCAGCTTGTCGGCGGCAAGCACGGAGATCGTGCCGCGACCATCGGGTGTCACGCGCATGATGTCTGAAATCTTCAGTGCCGGTTCGCCAAAGAAATGCTCGGCACCCTGCTGCTCCAGAACCAGCAACCCGCGCTGCAGCGAGCCGACAGATGCCTTGGAAATCAGGCCGAACTGGTTGGAAAGTTCGGATGCGTGTTCGCCCATGTAGTTGAGGAGAGCCTGCAGGTCTTTCAGATCCAGCAGCGGCAAGCCGCCCTGATCGGCAATCTTGAAGGCAATGTTGAGCACGCCTTCCTGCGCTTCCGAGGCATCCATGAGGCGTGCCAAGAGAAGCGGCCCCATTTCTGCGATAGTGGCTCGAACGCGGTGGCCTTTTTCGCCGTAAAGATCCCAGAAAATAACCGGAAACTGCTCGAAGGACAGGTCGGAGAATCCGATCTGCTCGGCGCGTTTCATCACCCAGTCTTTCGCCTCGCCCTTTGCGGCAATGCCGGAAAGATCGCCCTTGATATCGGCGCAGAGAACGGGAACGCCCGCGCGCGCAAATCCTTCCGCCATGACCTGCAGGGAAACCGTTTTGCCGGTGCCCGTCGCGCCGGTAATCAGGCCGTGGCGATTGCCGAATTTCAGGTCCAGATATTCACCCTTGTTGAGCGTGTCGTCAGGATTGCGGCTCGTGCCGATGTAAAGCTTTCCGTCCTGCAGCATCTGGCAATCCCTCCGGTGACGCGGGCGTGATGCCCTTTATCCATTCTTTGCAATATACTTATAGGAACTGTTTCCAGCCTCGACAACTGTTTGATAGGGTTCAAAGAAAGGCGGCATAAAAGCTTCTGCCACGCCCTTTCACGGCCTTGAGTCTGCAGGGCAATTGTTTTACGTTGACGTGAACGTAATTTTCGCATCAGGAGGAATATATGAGCGAGATCGTAACGCAGGTGGCTGACAAGGTGGGCATAGCGCCCGAGCAGGCCGAAAAAGCTCTTGGCATGATGCTTGGATTTCTCCAGCGCGAAGCCGATGATGCGCCTGTGGCAAAGATGATCGAATCGATCCCCGGCGCACCAGAGCTTGTGGCCCGTTTCAACGGTGAAGGCCAGGGCGGCGGCGGCCTTCTGGGCGGCCTGATGAGCGCCATCGGTGGCGGCGGCATCATGGGTCTCGGTCAGCAGCTGATGAGCCAGGGCCTCGGCATGGGCGAAATCTCCGCTCTTGCCAAAGAAACCATCGCAATCGCCCGCCAGCACGCAGGCGACGAAACAGTGGATCAGGTCATTTCATCTGTTCCCGGCCTTAGCCAGTTCGCCTGATAACCAATCTCAAATCGCAGGGCGCGCCGGGTGTTCGCTGAACGCCTTGCGCGCCTTTTCTATATCTGCGTGATGCGTTTCCGCCCAGATCCAGACGCCGCAGAAGGCGCTGTCGAGGCTCTTGCCGAGCGTGGTCAGGCTATAGTCAACATGCGGCGGAATGACGGGATGGATGACGCGGGTGACCAGCCCGTCGCATTCCATCTGTCTTAGCGTCTTTGTCAGCATTTTCTGGCTGATGCCTGAAACGTGCTGGCCGATCTGCGTGAAGCGCAGCGTGCCGTGTTCTTCCAGAATTTCCAGAATGAGCATCGTCCACTTGTCCGCCACCTTGGCGATAATGTCGCGCACCAGTGCTTCGATGGCCGCATCAGCTCTGCACGGCGGGGCCGGTCGGCGACTTGTTTCGATGGGTTGATCTTTGAGATGCCCTGTCATTCCGACACTCTCCTTTGGGTGCGTATAAATCTTTTCAGTGCCTACTATCCATTGGAGAGCAATCTACCTAGGTTTCGGCAAGACAACAAGGAAGGCACCCCCATGCAAATCACAGGCAACACCATCCTCATCACCGGCGGCGGCTCCGGCATTGGTCGCGCACTGGCGCAAGCGTTTCACGCACTTGGCAACAAGGTCATCATTTCCGGCCGTCGCGCAGACGTCCTGAAGGAGGTCGCCGCGGCAAATCCGGGCATGGCCTGGGCTACGATGGATGCGACCGATGCCGAAGGCATCAAGGCGTTTGCAGACAAGCTGATCGCCGACCATCCTGATCTCAACGCCGTCATCAACAATGCCGGCATCATGAAGAACGAAGATATCAAGGCCGCGCCGACCTATCTGGATACTGCCGAGGAAACGATTGCCACCAATCTTCTCGCGCCCATCCGCCTGACAGCAGCGCTGCTGCCGCATTTTCTGACGAAGCCCAAGGCAACGGTGTTGACGGTTTCTTCCGGTCTTGCCTTCGTTCCCATGGTGGCCACGCCCACCTACAGCGCCACCAAATCCGCCATTCACGCATATTCCATGGCCATCCGTGAGCAGCTCAAGGGGACGTCGGTCGACGTCATCGAAATCATCCCGCCCTATGTGCAGACCACATTACAGGGCGACCATCAGGCCACGGACGAGCGTGCCATGCCGCTCGATGCCTATATCGCTGAGGTCATGGACATTCTGACCAACCAGCCGCAGGCAACGGAAGTTGTCGTCGAACGCTGCAAGCCGCTCCGCTTTGCCGCCCAGAACGGCAATTTCGATCAGGTCTTCGGGATGGTGAACGGTCTGCATTCCTAATCCGCAGAACGGCTGATATCTCGTCTTTCGAGAGCAACGTAGCCCCGGCCTTGAGCAGGGTTTCGCCAACCCAAGTCATTGGGTTGGCAGCTTGCTTGACCTGGCAGACGCTCTGCATCGTTAAGGCAGGAATGACTAATAGTGGTGGCCAGTCATGGCGCTCAAATAATGGATCAGTGCGAGGCTACTTGTCCCACTCCGGTGCCAGATGGCCCGGATTGACAATCCGTCCATCCGCCTTAGCGAGCGCGTGGATCGCCTGCATCTCATCGTTGGACAGTTCGAAATCGAAAATATCGTAGTTTTCCTGCAGACGGCTTTCGGTCGCCGTCTTGGAAAGCGCGATCAGATCGGGCTGTTGTATGGCCCAGCGCAGAGCGACCTGTGCTGCGGTCTTGCCGTGCTTTGCGCCGATGTCCTTTAACGTTGCATCGCCAGGCACCTTTCCATCCGCCATCAGATAATAGGCGGTGACAGAAATGCCGTGTCTGCGGGCGGCTTCGATGACTTTTGTCTGATCCAGATAGGGGTGATACTCGATCTGGTTGTTGGCAATCGGCGCGTCGGAAAGCTTTACGGCCTCATCCATCAAGGCGACGTTGAAGTTAGAAATACCGATATTGCGGACTTTACCGGCTTTGTGAACTTCGTTCAGCGCGCCGATGCGTTCTGCCAGTGGCACATCGCTCTTCGGCCAATGCAGCAACAGAAGATCGACGTAATCCGTCTTCAGTTTTTTCAGGCTCTCATCGACCGATTGGATGAAGTCATCGTGCCTGTACTGATCGACCCAGACCTTTGTCGTCAGGAAGATATCGCCGCGCGCAACGCCCGAATTGGCGATGACATCGCCCACCGATGCCTCGTTCTTGTAGACCTGCGCCGTATCGACATGGCGAAAACCGAGATCGAGCGCCTTTGGAAGAATACGATGGACATCTTCGTCAGGCATACGGAACGTGCCGAAGCCGAGCGCCGGAATATGTGCGCCATTGGCGGTAACTGTGTGCATGGATTTACTCCCGTGTGAATTCAGCCCTGCAGGAAATGCGGGCCGGGATGACAAGGGAATAAGTGGGGCAGGGGGGAATTGGTTCAAGCCGTGAGCACGGTTTTAGCCAATTGGCCGGTGACACCCAACGCTGGATGCCACCAGATCGCGCTGGAAATCAGCTCGTCAAGCGTGGCGAGGTGATGATGCGCTTGAACAGTGCCGTCATGGCCTCCGAGATGCCCTGAGTCGGGCTGACTTCGAAGAAGAGGCCTGGGGTTGCGCATTCCTGCATGCGGGTGCTGATCTGCGATTGGAACGGACTGATCCAGGTGTTGTACCAGTCGTCATGGGGCAGGGGCAGATAGGTCGTATAGAGAACGGCGATCTTGTATCCCTTGTCCTTCAGGGCCGTGCAGAAGCGGGTGTCGATCGGTTCCTGGCACCGTCCGCCATTGCTTTTCTTCGTGCAGGTGGATGGCTTGTGGCTGTCGCCCACGCCATCGGAAACGAAAAACACGACCTTGTTCGGTGAGGAAGAGCTGGTGCCGTTGCCGGGCAAACCCATCTGGTTGCCAAGCTCCGTCAGCGTATTGTCGAAATCCGTCAACTTGCTCTCATCCGACTTCTTCGAGGTTGCCGACATCAGGTCGATCGTCGCCGCTTTCTTTTTTGCCATTGCCAGATTGGTCGTCAAAGGCACGACTTCCAGAAGCTTGGGGTCCTGTGACTTTTCGCCGAACGTATAGACTGCCATGCGATACTGGTCGGTAACCGTGCGCATATTGGTGGCGGTGTCCATCAACGATGCCGTTGCCTGGGCAACGACATTGATGCGCGTCGTCACACCCAGCTTCTTGGCGAGATGATAGTAGCTGTTGGTATCGTCGACGCCATCCTTGCTGACGACGTGGCAGGCGAAGGCGCACTGGTCCTTTGTGTTGTCCATCATCAGCTTGACGTCAGCCGGGGTGGCGCCTACGCCCATCGACGGGGTGTTGTCGAGCAGGAGATAGAAATCGCTATAGGCTTCCGTCTGGTAAACAGCCGTGGCCTTGCCCCCGACCGTTACGAAATCCTTGCCCAGAACGCGCGTCAGCGTCGTTTTCACGGTGGCTTTGAAGCTGACGGCGGCCTGCACCGAATTGCCGACCTTCTCGACGGTCACCGCAACGGATTCGATTTCGAAATCGTCGCGACCAACGGAATCGTTTTTGAAAAATTCCTCGGCTTCGTCTTTTGGCAGCTCGATCGTGCCATCGCCGGACATTTTTCTGGCTGCGATGACCTGCGGCGACATCTTGGCTACCGATGACAGAACTGCGGCATCGGCAGCCTGTTGCAGATCTTCCTTCACCGAAAGGGCCTGGCTGAGATCGAGCGCAACACCGGCGGCGCCAAAAACAGGCACAATCAATAGCGCGGTAAGAATACCGAAGTTACCTGATGTCTCTTTCCAGAAATTACGCACAATATACCCCAGCGATAAAATTCACCGGAAAGAATAGCCAGATAAAATTGAAAACTGGTTTCTTAAAATAACTAACCAAGAGTGAAAAAATTAGGTCAACTTATTGATATCGATACATTAAAACGTGCTTTTAAAGTAATTGCGCAAATGAGGCTGGAGTGCAAGCGGAAATGACGGAGCACCGCCTCGTCACGCCTTGATGGCAACGACGAAAAGGCGAGGAAAACGCAAAAGCCGACGCCCATCCGCCATGGCCGGGTATGCGGCGTCTATGCGTGCAAGATAATCCGCAAGAAATGCCGCGCGATGGGTCTCACCCGCCGTCTCCAGATAGGGTCGCAGACCTGTGCCCTTGACCCATTCGACAATCGCCTGCGCATTCTGCATCGGGTGATTGTAAATGCTGTGCCAGACATCGACCCTCGACGACACGGCCGACAGACGGTCGAAATATGTGGCGGGGGCGGGCAGTGGTTGCCGTCTCAGGGACTTGCCTTCGAAGGCCGATTTCCAGTCTCCGGCCGCACTGCTTTCCTCCATCATGAGATGGGTGGGTTCAGCCAGATTATCCGGCATCTGCACGGCCAGCACGCCGCCGGGCTTGAGGTGGGCCATCAATGCCACA
The DNA here is from genome assembly GCF_001423445.1 of Rhizobium sp. Leaf311. NCBI lineage: Bacteria > Pseudomonadati > Pseudomonadota > Alphaproteobacteria > Hyphomicrobiales > Rhizobiaceae > Rhizobium > Rhizobium sp. Leaf311. Next base: position 484,534 of record NZ_LMNZ01000004.1, read on the forward strand.
AGAATGTCGAGGTGGTTCGGCAGCCACTGGAAAACGGCGTTGGCATAAAGCAGATCAGCCGGTTGCTTTGGCCGCCACGTGGCAAGGTCCGCCCGCTGGAACGTGGTATTGGGCATTCTCAGCTGAGCCTTTTCCAGCATGTCTGCATCGCTGTCTATCCCGGTTACGACGTTGACGCCGTAGCGCTCAGCCAGAAGTTCGGTGGAATTGCCGGGGCCGCACCCGAGATCATAGGCTGCGCTCAAGCGCTCCAGCGGCACCTGGGCCAGAAGGTCGCTGGCGGGACGGGTGCGTTCGTTTTCGAATTTCAGATATTGTTGCGCCGACCAGACCATGATGCACTCCTTTGCCGAATAAAGAATTGCATGGCAAAAGCGGGTGCGCCATCCAAAGATCCATCAAAAAGGATGATGAGTGGATCGATATGATTTGAGCGTTGCGCAATATTGTCCAAGCGATCAGCTATTTTCCCGTAACTTTCCATCAATTTCCGCGAAGGGCTGAATTTGGCCTTGACGCAAAACATGTGGGGGCTTTCATTCCTCGCAAATGTTCAAGGAGAATATCATGTCCGTCGATACTGCGCCGCGTTCCCCAACCTGGACCTATGTTGATGGCCAGTGGCTGCCCGGCAATCCACCTTTGATCGGGCCGACATCGCACGCCATGTGGCTCGCCTCCACGGTGTTCGATGGCGCGCGCTGGTTCAACGGTCTGGCGCCGGATCTCGATCTCCACTGCCAGCGTGTCAATCGCTCGGCCATCGCCATGGGCATGAAGCCGACGATGACGCCTGAGGAGATCGAGCAACTGGCGCTGGAAGGTGTCACCAGGTTCGATGGTAATACGGCCATCTACATCAAGCCCATGTATTGGGCAGAACACGGAATGCCCGGCAGCATCGTTGCCCCTGACGCCGCCTCCACCCGTTTTGCGCTGTGCCTGTTCGAGGCGCCGATGGATGCCGGTGCGCCGGTCACGCTCACCGTATCGTCCCTGCGTCGCCCGTCGCCTGAAACCGCGATGACCGACGCCAAGGCTGGCAGCCTTTATCCCAATAGCGGTCGCGCCATTCTTGAGGCACGCTCGCGCGGCTTCGGTGGCGCCCTGATGCTGGATATGAACGGCAATGTGGCTGAAACCTCGTCGGCCAACGTCTTCATGGTCAAGGATGGCGTTGTTTTCACACCCGTTCCAAACCGTACCTTCCTTGCCGGCATCACCCGTTCCCGCGTCATGGGCCTGCTGCGCCAGGCGGGCTTCGACGTGCGCGAGGCGACATTGTCGGTTGAGGATTTCCGCGAAGCCGATGAGATTTTCTGCTCGGGCAATTATTCCAAGGTTTCTCCGGTCACCAAGCTGGATGACAGGGAATTGCAGGCCGGGCCGGTGGCTCGCAAGGCTCTGGATCTCTACATGGAATGGTCGGCAAAGCCGGGTGCCGGGGCTGAGTGAGGGCTGGTGCCCTCATTTCTGGATCAGAACACCTCTCGCCACATCCACCAGCGCCTGCGTCAATGGCTTCAACCGGTCTGCCGCCAGCCGGTTGACCTGCCAGTAGAGCGGAATATCGAGCGGTGTTTCCGGCACCAGCTCCTTGAGACGGCCCGCTGCCAGATGATCCCGCACCAAGAGTTGCGGGTTCATTCCCCACCCCATCCCCAGCAGCGAGGCGTCAACGAAGCTGTGCGTGGAAGGAAGCCAGTGGGTGGGGTAGACAATGGACGGGCCGAAATGCTTGGTAACCCATGTCAGTTGCAGCCGGTCCTTCTGGCTGAAGGTGAGGGCAGGCGCCTGGCCAAGGTTCGCCTGCGTTACGCCGCCCTGGAAATGCCGGTCCATGAAGGCCGGGCTTGCCGTTGCGTGGTAACGCAAGGCGCCCAGCGGCACCACGCGACAGCCCTGCACCGGCTTTTCCAAACTCGTCACCGCCGCCAGAACCCGTCCCCGTAGCAGCCAGTCAGCCGTGTAATCCTCGTCATCAACGGCGATATTCAGCAGATAGTCCGTATCGGTCGCAAAACCGGCAATGGCATTCATGAACCATGTGCCGAGGCTGTCGGAATTGGTGGCGATGTTCAGCGTCACTTTCTGCCCCGGCTCATCCTCTGTCATCAGGGATGGAAGCTGGTCGAGAAGCTCCATCTCCAGCATGCCGACATGTTCCATGTGGCGGCAGACCCACTCTCCCTTTTCAGATGCGGTGCAGGGTTGTCCGCGCAGAATGAGAACAGTGCCGAGCTTCTCTTCCAACTGCTTGACGCGTTGGGATATGGCCGAAGGCGTAACGCGAAGCGCCAAAGCCGCCTTCTCGAAACTGCCGGTCTGTACCACCATGGCGACCGCGCGAAATGCTGCATAATCCATCATTTGAATTAGCCTGACTTAATTGTGCTTAGGAACATTAACTGGATTAATCCGATTGCGGCGATTATCCAAGCCTTCGAACAGGGGGTACGGATGGATTTTTCGATTTATGTGACTGGACTTACCGTGGGGCTGACCTTGATTGTCGCGATCGGAGCGCAGAACGCCTTTGTGTTGCGACAGGGCCTGCGCGGAGAGCATGTTCTGGCCGTGGTTTTGACCTGCGCCATATCGGAGGCCATTCTGGTCACGGTCGGCGTGACGGCGTTCAGCCGCATCGCCGCGATCCTGCCGGGGCTTGAGCCAGTCATGCGCTATGCGGGGGCTGCCTTCCTGTTGTGGTACGCCGCCAAAAACCTGCAATCTGCGCTGGGCTCGTCCAGCGTCCTTCTTGCCGCATCCGGCAACGTGACACCGCTCGCACCCACCCTGGCGACATGCCTTGCGCTGACGTGGCTCAATCCGCATGTCTATCTCGATACGGTCATCCTGCTTGGCAGCATCTCCAGCCAGTTTCCCGGCAAGGAAGCATCGTTTGGGGCAGGCGCTGTCAGCGCTTCCGTGCTGTTCTTCTTCTCCCTTGGCTATGGCGCACGCTGGCTGCGCCCCGTCTTCGCCAGTCCGCAGGCGTGGCGCATATTGGAAGGCGTCATTGCGTTGACCATGCTGCTCATCGCCATCACGCTTCTGGCCGGTGGCTGAGAAGTGCGCTCAGCGCGCGCAAGGGAGCGGTCATATGTTTGTCGCGACGAAGAGCAAGGGCCAGCCTGCGCTCCAGCCTTGGAGAGAGGGACCGTATCACCAGCGATGCCGAAGCGGCCTCATCCTGCACGGCCATGGATGGAACGATGGCAATACCAAGCCCGGCTTGCGACAGCTTCTTCAGGGCTTCGACACTGCCCAGCTCCATCACCGGCTGCAGGCGCTTCCCGCTTGCCCGCAGCCAGTCATCCACCAGCCGTCGCGTGTTTCCGCCCTCGTAGAGCAAAAGCGGCTGGTCGCAGAGATAATCGGGGGTGATATCTCCGCGCGGCACGGGGGCGTCCGGCGGAAAGATCGCCACCAGCTCGTCGCAGATGATGTCGCGCAGGTCGATGCTGCGCGCGCTGGCGGGCAGGGTCACGATAGCCGCATCGATCATATTGTCCTCCAGAAACCGCAGGATATCCGGCGTGTTGCCGGTCTGAACCTTGATCTCAATGTCAGGCATGGCGTGGCGTATCTGGCCCAGAATGGCGGGCAGGAAGTAGATCAGCGCCGTTGCGCCGGTGCCGATCCGCAGCCGGCCAGCGGCACCACTGCGATGGGGCGCAATCGCCTCCATGGCCTGCGCCACATCCTCGGCAATGCGTCGCGCATGGACCAGAAGATCACGTCCCGCCGTTGTCGGTTGCGCCCGCCGCCCGACACGCTCGATCAGCCGTGTGCCCAGCTGCTTTTCCAGCAAGCGGACATGCAGGCTGATGGCGGGCTGCGTCATGCCGACCTTCTGCGCCGCAGCCGAAAAACTTCCCAGATCCGCCACGTCGATAAAGCTGCGCAGCTGCTTGAGATCGAAATCCATGAAACGAAGAATTCCTTATGGTTTGCATAAGATGGATAAGCTTTATTTTGGTTTCCGTCTGATGCAAACTGCGTGCAACGATTTTCCCAGGACATTGAAATGCATTCCCAGCAAAAACCTGCCGTCTTGATCCGCCCCTGCGAGGAGGCCGACATCTCCGTCATTACTGAAATCTACCGCGACGCGGTCCTTCACGGCAGCGCCAGTTTCGAGATCGAGCCACCTTCTGCAGAGACCATGCTGGAGCGCAGACGGGCGCTGGTCGAGGGTGGATTTTCCTATATCGTTGCGGAAGTGGAAGGCACCGTCGCGGGCTATGCCTATGCCGGGCCGCACCGCGCACGCCCAGCCTATGGCGCAACCGTCGAGGATTCGATCTATGTCGATCCGGGCCGCAAGGGTCTCGGGATCGGCAAGACGCTGTTGCTGGCTCTGATAGAGGATGCGACATCGCGCGGCTTTCGCCAGATGGTGGCCGTCGTCGGCGATTCAGACAATGCAGCCTCGATCGGCGTTCACCGTGCCGCCGGTTTCGACATGGTCGGCACGCTGAAGTCGGTCGGCTGGAAGCACGGGCGTTGGCTGGATATCGTGCTCATGCAACGCCCGCTGGGTGAAGCGGACAGCACGCCCCGCTTCTGACCCGCGCTGTCAGGGCTTGGTGGAGCCCGGCATTTCGACCTTGACCGTATCTGCGGCCAGCTCGCTACCCAGTTCCACGGCCTTGCTCTTCTTGTCGTAAACGCAAATGTGGCTGACGGCTGTATCTGTGCCCTTTGCCTTGCCGGTCATGATGGCCAGGCCGAAATGCTCGCTGCCGGTCGGGTCGACCACGGCCTTGGCATCCTGAAGCAGGTCTTTCGACGCGGCAAGACATTTTGCCTGCACGTCGGCCGCAAATTCCTGCCAGGCATCGCCGGACGATGCGGCGGCGGGCAAGGCGGCGAGGCTTGCGAGACATGCGGCCAGAACCATGCGTTTCATGAAAATCTCCCTGCTGCTTCATCATCCGGAAATCGAACGGATTTTTCGTGTTTGGTACGCCAGCCTTGCTGTCAAAAATGTTTTTCGAGAGGCATTGGTGGAATTTTCTCTTTTGCCGGAACATTTTGATATTTCACAGGTTGCCTCGGATGGCGTCCGCTCTTATGGTCCGCGCACAAGGTTTCAAGGAGCGGCCACGCCGCTGCAACAAGGAGTAAAACCATGGCCTTTGAACTTCCCGAACTGCCTTACGATTACGATGCGCTCGCGCCTTACATGTCGCGCGAAACGCTTGAGTTTCACCACGACAAGCATCACAAGGCCTACGTGGACAACGGCAACAAGCTCGCGGCCGAAGCCGGTCTTGCGGATCTTTCGCTGGAAGAAGTGGTCAAGAAGTCCTTCGGCACCAATGCCGGCCTGTTCAACAATGCTGCCCAGCACTACAACCACGTCCATTTCTGGAAGTGGATGAAGAAGGACGGCGGCGGCAACAAGCTGCCTGGCAAGCTGGAACAGGCATTTGCCTCCGACCTCGGCGGCTATGACAAGTTCAAGTCCGATTTCGTCGCAGCCGGTACAACGCAGTTCGGCTCCGGCTGGGCCTGGGTTTCCGTCAAGAACGGCAAGCTCGAAATTTCCAAGACCGCCAATGGCGAGAACCCGCTGGTTCACGGTGCAGAGCCGATCCTCGGCGTCGACGTATGGGAACATTCCTACTACATCGACTACCGCAACCTGCGTCCGAAGTACCTCGAAGCCTTCGTCGATAATCTCATCAACTGGGATTACGTTCTGGAGCGCTACGAGGCCGCTTCCAAGTAAGCGTCTCGCATACGAGAACAGGAAACGCCCGGCCATGTGCCGGGTGTTTTCGTTCTGTCATAAGGGTGTCATTCGCCCGGCCTATGCGGGGGCATCATGACAGACACATCCAAGCCACTCTTCTCCTTCGGCGTCGTCGCCGATCCCCAATATGCCGATGTTCCGGCCCGCCCGGAAATGAACCGTTATTATGCGGAAAGCCGAGGCAAGCTTTCGCAGGCCATTGAAACATTCAATGCCCACGAGCTTGAATTCGTGGTGACGCTTGGCGATATCATCGACCGTGGATGGGAGAATTTCGACGCTATCATGGGCTGCTATGATGCGCTTGAGCATCGCTGCGTGCTGTTGCCGGGCAACCACGACTTTTCCGTCGCGCCCGAATATCTGGATCGCATTCATGCCCGCCTGAACATGCCTGCACCATGGTATGATTTCAAAGTCGGCGGCGTCCGCTTCGTGGTGCTTGATGGCAATGATGTCAGCCTGTTTGCACCGCCGCCCGGCGATGCCCGCCGGGAACTGGCCAGCGCACGTCTGGCCGCGCTGCAAGAGGCAGGTGCCATCAACGCGCAGGAGTGGAACGCTTCCTTCAGCCGGGACCAGCTAAACTGGCTCGATCAGACCCTGACCGCCGCAGATGCGGCAGGCGAACATGCCATCCTGTTCTGCCACTATCCGCTCTACCCGCAAAATGCTCACAATATGTGGGACGCACCGGAAATCCTGTCTCTGCTTGCGGCTCACCCAAGCGCGAAAGCCTGGTTCTGCGGCCATAACCACACCGGCAATTACGGCCAGCTCGGCCACACGCATTTCGTCAATTTCAAGGGCATGGTGGATACGCCCGACGAAAACACCTTCGCCATTGCCGATGTCTACGAGAATCGCATCGAAATCACCGGGTTCGGGCGGGAAGAAAGCCGAACGCTAATCTTCTGAACACTGGCCCTCTGAGAAGATGGCAGTGCGGCCTTTGCTGAAACGCATCGCCAGCGAGATGGATCGACCACACTTATTCATTTGATATTTCCTGGAAAAACGGATGGCTATCGACGCGATATCGCACATCCAATGTTTGACCAATGCTGTATTTTCAGGAATATTCGAGATGTCTTACACGGAAAATCTCTGGCTTTATTTCACGCTTTTATTCGGCATCATCATCCTGCCCGGGGTCGATATGCTGTTTGTTCTGGCCAGTTCCCTGACGGGTGGAAAACGGACGGGCCTTGCGGCAACGTCGGGCATCGTGGCGGGCGGGGTCGTTCACTCGCTTTATGGCGCAATCGGCGTGGGGCTGCTGGCAAGCCTCATTCCGGTGCTGTTCAAGCCGCTTCTCATCTTCGGTGCGGCCTATAAGATCTGGGTGGGCTTCGGACTGGTGCGCAGCTCCATCGTCATCGAAGGGGGGGAGGCCGATGCCAGCGCATCCGCCTGGCGCGCGTTCCGCCGCGGTATTGTCACGTGTCTCAGCAATCCAAAAGCCTATCTCTTCATGATGGCCGTCTACCCGCAGTTTCTCAAGCCTGCCTTTGGCCCCATCTGGATACAGGGCGTCATCATGGGGTTGATGACAGCGGCCACGCAGCTTGCCGTCTATGGCACGCTGGCAATGACGGCAGGCAAAAGCCGCGATTTGCTGGTGTCTTCACCGCATGTGACGGTTTTCATTGGCCGCGCCGCAGGTCTGCTGCTGATCGTGGTTGCCGGTTTCACCGCTTGGGAAGGAATTGTCAGTCATTGATATACGCCTGATTTCGCTTCAAAAATCACCGGAATGTGACTTCTTTTTGCCATTTGAAACGGGCATCTTCCTGTGCGTTCATTGCGCGTGTCGCAAAACTGTGCAGAGGTTTTGCGATGAACATTATGTGACCATATAGATCATACATGCCGCCTTCGTGCGGATCAGGAGAGAGAGATAATGAAGCTTAGAACCATTGCCGCATCCATTATGATTGGCTGTCTTTGCGCCGGTGCGGTTTCCGCAGCCGGCGAGATGGAAAAGCGCGAAGGCCTGATGAAGGGCATCGGCGGAGCCATGGGCGCGCTGGGCGCGATCGCCAAGGGTGAAAAGCCCTATGACGCAGAAACCGTCAAGACAGCGGTAACGACAATCAGCGCCAATGCGAAAGCCTTCCCGGACCAGTTCCCGGCTGGCTCCGAAGGCGGCGCTGCGGCACCTGCCATCTGGCAGAACTTTGCGGATTTCAAGTCGAAGTCAGAAAAGCTGGGTTCGGATGCAGATATGGTTCTGGCACAGTTGCCGACAGACCAGGCAAGCGTTGGCGCGGCCCTGAAGACGCTGGGCGCCGATTGCAGCAGCTGCCACCAGACCTACCGCCTGAAGAAGTAATACACGCCCATCAGGTCCGCCACTCAACCGGCGGGCCTTTTTGCATTTTGAATTTTTGAGTGGAGCGGAGAAGGCAATGGCTTCCATCTGGACGAAGCTGGCGGGTGGCGTCGTTGTTGCTGGCATTGCCGGGTTCGGCGTTTTCATGTGGGTCACCGCGCCGCAGCGTCAACCGCCAAGCCACTGGGCCAATCTGGGCGAGCCCAACCTTGCCAATGGCGAAACTCTTTTCTGGGCAGGCGGTTGCGCAAGCTGTCATGCCGCCCCGGATGCGACCGGAGACGCTTTGAAGACACTGTCCGGCGGGCAGGCGCTGCCAAGCCCGTTCGGAACCTTCCACATGCCCAATATTTCGTCCGACCCTCAGCATGGCATCGGCGGCTGGACGGTGGCGCAATTCGGCGATGCGATGACGCGCGGTGTTGGCAAGGATGGTGAGCATCTCTACCCATCCTTCCCCTATGCGTCCTACGCGCGGATGACGCCGCAGGATATCAACGATCTCTTCGCCTATCTGAAAACATTGCCCGCCAGCACCAATGATGCACCGGCGCATGACCTGCCATTTCCCTTCAACATTCGCCTGAGCCTGGGTGGCTGGAAGTTCCTCTATTTCGACAAGGGTCAGCCAAGGGTGCAGATCGCCAATGCCGACGCGCAGGTCGTTCGCGGGCAATATCTGGTGGAGGGTCCCGGCCATTGCGGCGAATGCCACACCCCGCGCGATGCGCTGGGCGGTTTCCTGAAAGACCAGTGGCTTGCCGGCGGACCAAACCCGGAAGGCGAGGGACGTATTCCCGATATCACCCCGGGCTCCGATACCATCGGTTCATGGACACGGGCCGATATTGCCAGCTATCTCGAAACCGGCTTTACGCCGGACTTCGACAGCGCCGGTGGCTCCATGGTCAAGGTGCAGCAGAACATGGCGCGTCTGACAGCGGAAGACCGTGATGCCATCGCGGCCTATCTCAAGGCCGTGCCCGCGCGGTAATTGCCCATTGACTCGAGCGCCCGATCGCCGGATAACGGTTGTGTGATGGTCTTTCCGGTTCGCCCGGAAAGTGAAAAGGGAACACGATAGGGGTGTGAAAACCTTGATTCGTGGCTGCCCCCGCAACTGTGAGCGGAGAGCCTGAAAACAAAAGCCACTGATCTGGCGCATCGACGCGAAATCGTTTTCGATCTCGTAAAATACGATGCGGACCAGGAGGATCGGGAAGGTGTTTTCAAGGTTGTGACCCGCAAGCCAGGAGACCTGCCATCACATGAAGTGTCGTCAATACCGGCGGGGTGTCCGGGTAAGCACGGTTGGCAGGTCGGGTATTCCCGCCTTTAAAACCATGTGTCTCTTTCCCCGTGGTGAATGTTGAATGCGGTTGTGGGCTTTGATCAGCAATGGCCCGGCCGCACATGAGAGGGTCACCATGTCCATACAGCAAAACACGGCTTCATCGGCCGTATCGTCAACCACAGCAAAAATCGCGCAGGCGCTGACAGCCGCCGCACTCGGCCTGTTCATCGTCGGTTTCGTCGGCTTTTCGCATGTCGAGGCCGTGCACAATGCCGCGCATGATACGCGCCATGCAAACGCCTTCCCTTGCCATTGAGGGGAGACGAGACATGCCTTTTTTCCGTAACATCGTTTTTACCGCCGTTCTGGTTGGGCTGATTGCCGGTCTGGCCGTCAGCGCCATGCAGGCAATCGGCACCACACCGCTTATTCTGCAGGCTGAAACCTTCGAAAATGCCGGTGGCGAGGCCGCGCATGTCCACGGACATGATGCCGCAGCAGCACCCGCAGATCACCACCACGACGCCGCAACGCCTTCGGACCATCACCACGATGCCGAAGCCTGGGCTCCGGCAGATGGGTTCGAGCGCAATGCCTATACCATCGCTGCCAATGTGCTGACGGCCATCGGCTATGCGCTGGTGCTGACCGCTCTGATTTCCTTGCGCGGCCCGGCAAATGGCTGGCGTGAGGGCCTGTTCTGGGGCCTTGCGGGCTTTGCCGCCGTCATGCTGGCCCCCATGATCGGCCTGCCGCCAGAGCTGCCCGGCAGCCCGGCAGCCGAACTCGGCGCACGCCAGATGTGGTGGGTGGGCACCGTTGCCGCCACGGCAAGCGGGCTTGCGCTGCTGGCCTTCAAGCGCGCAGAACCATGGGCCGCCATTCTCGCCGTGGCGCTGATTGCGGCACCGCACATCATCGGCGCACCGCTGCCGCCGGAGGGCGAACATGCGCTGGCGCCCCTGCCGCTGGAACGCCGCTTCGTGGTGCTGGCCACCGTCACAAGCTTTGTCTTCTGGCTTATTCTCGGCGCTCTCAGCGGCCTTTTCCTCAAGCGGTTCGAGGCGGCACGGTAGAATGACAGGGCAGGGAAATGACGACGCCGAATGGAGCGATGGGCTCGATGCGCTGAGTTTCCCTGTCCCCAACCATGCAGGCCGCTGCGTCATGCACCGGCTGGCCTTCCGGGCGCTTCTGGCAGTCGAGCCGCAACGAGACGCCTGCCTTGCCTATTTCACGGCAAACAAAGCCGCATTCCTCAGCGCCGCCACCACCAAAATCACCCGCCTCGCTCTGCCCGCCGACCGCAGCCTGCACATCAACAGCCGCGACCTGCGCCGCGCCATAACCCCACAGGCCACCACCAGTCCCGCCCGCCTTTGCCGCGTTCTGGATCGCTAGGACTGTTTTTACCGCAGTTGCGGCGGGCGGGATGCCTCAAGTCTGACGTGGCGGGCGGGGCTTACCCGCTTTGTCCCACCGGACATCTCACCCACCCCGTCATCCCGGCCTTCAGCCGGAAGCCAGCCAGGCCCAAGTCTTTGGGCTGGGAGCAGGCGCTTTATCAGACGGATGTCGTCTTTTGGCTGGGGAGAGTTTCTTGACCGAAGGGACGTCGTGTTGTGGCTGAAGAGAGTCTTTTGATCCGACGGACGTCGGATCGCTGGACCCCGGATCAAGTCCGGGGTGACGGCGGTGTGTGGTGGCGGGTGGGGATTGCTGGGGTGGGCTGGGGTGTGCTGGGGTGGGTGCTGTTGGCGTATCGGCGGGGGAGACTTGTTGTTGGTTCCGCCTGCGATTTTCTTTGACTTCAGGCATTCCCTTTTACCTTCCGTCATTCCGGCCTTGAGCCGGAATCCAGCCAGCCCAAGTCTTTGGGCTGAGGGGAAGCGCTTGATCAGACGGACGTCGTCTTGTGTCTGAAAAGAGTCTCTTGATCCGACAGACGTCGGATCACTGGACCCCGGATCAAGTCCGGGGTGACGGCGGTGGGTGGTGGCGGGTGGGGCTTGCTGCGGG
>NZ_LMNZ01000004.1:496011-496200 GCF_001423445.1 Rhizobium sp. Leaf311
CTGGGGGTGTGCTGCGGTGGGTGCTGTTGTCTTCACCAGCAGGGGCGAACCGTCGGTAGTTGTTCCTCTCCTGCTTTGTAGGTTTGGTGGAGAGTGGTGGTCTGACGTGATTGCCTACCTTCCGTTATTCCGGCCTTGAGCCGGAATCCAGCCAGCCCAAGTCTTTGGGCTGAGAGGAGTCTCGTGACC
>NZ_LMNZ01000004.1:496300-496502 GCF_001423445.1 Rhizobium sp. Leaf311
TGTCGGATCGCTGGGCCCCGGATCAAGTCCGGGGTGACGGCGGTGGGTTGTGGCGGGTGGGGATTGCCGGGGTGGGCTGCGGTGTGCTGCGGTGGGTGCTGTTGGCGTATCGGCGGGGGAGACTTGTTGTTGGTTCGGCCTGCGATTTCCTTTGACTTCGGGCATTCCCTTACCTTCCGTCATTCCGGCCTTGAGCCGGAAT
>NZ_LMNZ01000004.1:496556-497360 GCF_001423445.1 Rhizobium sp. Leaf311
CAGGGGAGTTTCTTGACCCGACGGACGTCGTCTTTTGGCTGGAGAGAGTCTCTTGATCCGACAGACGTCGGATCGCTGGACCCCGGATCAAGTCCGGGTGACGGCGGGGAGTGATGGTGGGTGGGGGTTGCCGAGGGCGGTCCTTTTGCGGCCTCCGGAAGGGGTGACGGGGGTGTGTGGCGGTGGGTGGGGTTGCGGTGCGTGTCTGCGCTCCGGGTCCGATCTAAGTCAATTCAATTCAATTCAGTCCGCTCCAATCCAATCTACTCTACTCTACTCTGTCAACAAAACGCCGTCCGTGCTTATTCCTTGCGAGGGCGGTCTGCGGCGGCGATGTAGGCGTCCAGTTTGCGTAGGGCTCTGGCTCGCGCATCCTCGGGCTCACGCCGCAAGAGCTTGTCTGGTGGCAGGATCACGTAGGGCTTCGAATCCGGTGGCTCTGCTTTGTTGGCCCGGCGCAGGTGGTGCATGTAAAGTCCGGCGAAGCCGAGGGCGAAGACGCAGGGCATGTAGATCAGCGAAATCTTTACCCCATCCGACATCATCCGGAATGTGTGCAGAAGATCGGCCCAGATGCTGTAATTCTCCATCGCATTTCCCCATTGCAACGGCCATGCGCGGACAGGCGCCGCAGGCCGAGGTTCCTGTCGAAACGGAAGCGACCACCCGAGGAAACGGGCCTCTGGTGGCCGGGGAGTTCGTAAGCCGTACAAGGACGACCACCCTGACCTTTAGGCGTTTGCCTTGGACATACGTCAGGGCCTCCCCAGCCATAGAGGTAGCAGGAGAGCTTATAGTCACAAT
>NZ_LMNZ01000004.1:497444-651239 GCF_001423445.1 Rhizobium sp. Leaf311
TGCGGTCGACACCGACCGCCTTGTTAGGGGTTACGAGCCCCAAGACCAGCCCGTTACGTCCGGTCTCGATGCAACCATAGGATAAGTGGGGACGAGAGGAAATGGCAATTTTTAGTAGGGTGCAGCCCTTGTTTTACAGCAGCATCAGTTTTTAAAACGGAAGCGCCCACTCGTGGAAACGGCCTCTGGTGGCCGGGGAGTTAGAAAGCCGCCTAAGAACGACCACCCTGACCTTTAGGCGCTAGCCTTGGACATGCGTCAGGGCCTCCCCAGCCATAGGGAGGCGGATGAACCTTTCGCCGCAAGACCGAGTGGCTCATGCCGGCTGCAACCATAGGAGATGCAGTCGTCCGGGGAAATGCCAAGTTTTAGAAGGCTGGGCCCGCAGCCGGCGGCCTCACTGCTTTGGGGGCAGATGCTCCGCCGCAAAAACGCCAAGCTCTGCCTCGGCTTCCGGTCCCCAGAGGTCCAGTGCTTTCAAAACTTCCGTTGCAAAGGTTACAGGCGAGCTACCCGGCGCGGTGACAACGCCCTTGTCGCTTACGGCTTGCGGCTGGTCAAGATAATGCTCGCGGCCCTGATATTCCTCGTATTTGCTGTGCGACTCCAGCGAGTTGCCGGTATGGGAAACGGTGTTCAGCACACCGGTTCCGGCCAGTGCGCTGGCGGCGGCGCAAATGCCTGCCACCACGCGGTGCTGGGCGCGGAAGCGGTGAACGAGATCGGTCAGATCGGGCGCATTGCCCTTTTCCCAGATCAACCCGCCGGGAATGACCAGCGCGTGAACGGTCTCCGGGTCGAGTTCATCGTAGGCCATGTCAGGCGTGACATTGAGCCCGCCCATGGAGGTTACGGCTGCGCCATCCGGCGAGGCGGTGACGATATCGACGCCGAAATAACCCCGCGCCATTGCCGTCAGCACGGCGGGTTCCCAATCACCGAATTCCTCAGTCAGAGCCAAGGCGATACGAGGCATTATCTTCTCCTGCAATCAACCACGCTTGCGACATTAAACAGAAAAGCTGGTCTGCAAAAAGTCTGAAACCGTCTGAACGGTTCCGCTTCGCGGCTGATTTACGCCAGCGCCTGCATGAAGCGCATACCGGTTACGGGGCGTGGCACGAAATCCATGTTTTCGTAGAATTTATGCGCGGCGAAGTTGCCGGTGGCTGCACCGACCGAGAGAAAATCGCAGCCGCAACGCCTGGCCACATCGCGCGCACGCGCCACCAGATGCTGGCCGGTGCCATGGCCACGATGGCCATCGCGCACGAAAAGATGGTGCAGTTCCATGCCGCGGCGGCCTTCCTGTGCGCGGTACAGCGGCAACAGAATGGCGTATCCGATCAGCTCGTCATCCGCCTCGGCCACCAGCGCGGTAATCCACGGTATCTGGCCGAAAAGGTCTCGCTCCAGCTTTTCCGGCGTAATCGCCGAGGCATCGCCATGATGCGCAGCCAGAAGCATGATCATCTCGTTGAGCTGGGGCAGGTCCGCCTTGCGTGCACCTCTGATGGTGACAACCGGCGGTCTCGGCAAAGTCAGAAGGCTGTCTTCGGTCATTTTCGTGTCCTTCGGGTTCTCGTTTTTGCCGTCAGGACGTTTGAAAACAACAAAGCCGCCTGACGGCGGCTTGTTGACAAAATGATCTGTCGAGCCGCCCTTAAAGGAAGGCCCAAAAATACGTGCAGGAAATGGGTGCGCGTGCGGTGATCATGGATGTTTCAATGCGCCGGAATCGGAAAACTGTCAAGTGGGATTTCGGCTGCGTGGTAATTGCAAGGCGTCAGCGTTGCGCCAACACCGGACATTGCGGCTACAGCAAAACTCCCTATTCTGCGACGTTGCAAAAGTCAGGAAAACAATTGTCGCTTTGATTGGGAATTTTGCGACACAAGACATGGTGAAGGATTGGAAATGAGACAAGCTGGAATGACGGCGGACGAATACAAAACTGTGCTTCAAAGCATTTTACAGGTTCATTCCCAGCTGGCTTTGGAACATCTCAACGCCATAAAGCACGCCCTTCCGCAGAAAGCGCGACAGGTCATGGTGGGAGTTCATCCGGGACAAAGCGAGGAAGGGTTCTTCGATATTGTCGTCCACTTAGAGGGGCCTGACCTCTATGTGCTTGACAAGGCGATAGAGCGACACCGATTGCTATTTGAAGTTAAATGCATCGACGGTCAAATGCGGCCCGATGTTCCCATGTTCGACCCGGACGAAGCTGCCTTTTCCGTGAACGATGTCATCGTGGATATCTGCATGGAGTGGATTGAAGGCCTTTGGCAGCGCCTTGGCGGCCTCGGTCTACCAGCCTTCGTTTTTGGAGAGGAAGGATATGGAACTGTGGAGAGCAAACCGTTGCTTCCTTGAAAATCATGAAGCGTTGTCGCGGAAACCCTTGTCATCGTCGACAGATCGGCCGCATCGAATTCCAAGCGGAATTTCGGTCGCGAAACTCAGGTGCAAAAACGGGAGTTTCGCGCCCGATTTTTCCGACGGCGAATGACCGCATTGGGCCAACCGCGGACATTGTGCCCTTGATGGATTTCTTTAGCCACCGAGCTTCTGCGCGAGGTAAGTTCCCGCGAAACCTCCGCATCCCGCCGCGACGCACTGCACCCAAAAATCACCGTAGAGAGCGCCAGCAAGAAACACTGAAAGCCCGGAGACAATGCCGCCTAAAACACTTGGCAAATGCTTAGTCATTTAACCTCCAAATGCCAATTGACCTGGAAGAGCTTAGCTCAACTTTTGCTCTAAACAACTCATTTGTCCGCTTTGGGCCACTTGCAGACGTCGGCCTTGCGCCAACAACGGACTTTGCCGGCTTTGACATAGAAGTTATTTTTGCGCATGAGTTCGACGTGTCAGGGAAAATGAAATGGCACTTACCAGTCAGATAACGCCATACAACGAACAGTGGCCGTCCATGTTTCTTGCCGAAAAGCGGCTGATTGCTGACGTCTTCGGGTCCGATCTGATTGAAATCCACCATGTCGGCAGCACTGCCGTCGTAGGATTGTGGGCAAAGCCAGAGATCGACCTATTGGTCGAAGTTCGCGAGCAAACAAATCAGGTCGAGCGCGATCAGTCGATGGTTTCATTGGGATATGTTCGCGGCTCAAACCTGTCACACGGGCACCACTTCTATCGTAAGGATGTTGATGGGGTAAGAACGCACAAGGTCCATGTCTGCTTGACTGGCCATTGGCAGATCGAACGCATGATAGGCTTCCGAGACCTGTTGATCGACAATGCGAAGGTACGCCAAGAATATCAGCGATTGAAGCTTCATTTAGAGGCCTCTAATCGCGATGGCATTGCGGAGTATCTCGCAAAGAAAGCTCCCTTTATCGATGATTTGATGGGGCCAAGGCCTGAATAGTCGGGCGAGCTGAAGTCCGCCGGGCCAACTGCTGCTTCGGCAGTATCGCGCCGATCGCTGACACCTCAAACCTCTCACGCAGCCCCTGCCGACCGAATTTGGGACTAATTCGACCTTGAGATATACCGTTCAGGGCATTTCCCTTTGATACTGGATTATATCCACAAGAGTTGGAGAAGTAGGAGACGATACTTGCATGCTAAAAATGATTGCGGCGGCGGCTGGATTGCTCATGATCGCCGTCTTTTTCGTTGGCGTCGAACTGGACCATCGAGAGCATGAAACGAAGATGATGCCCTTCATCAAACAAAGTCCTTCCCCTCAGGTCATGTTCAGAAATCCATTCGCCTGTGGGGAGTGCGATGTTGAGATTTTTGAAATGGGAGCGGCAGAACGCATTGATGAAATGCGCAAATTTTGCAGTGCGCGTTTCGGCCTCAACAATCTGCGCGCCTGTCACGCAATATTTGCGGAGAGGCAGCGGCAGGTTCGCAGCCAAATGCAGTCTTTGGCAGCTATCGACATTGTCGCTGAATCATTCATAAATTCAGCGAACATAGAGAATGGCAGCAATCTGGTCGCGCTTCCCGTCGATAGAAAAGTGGCCTTGACCGAATGTGCGGTCCCCCTCAAAGCCACTTGGCGGAATGATGCTGACAATATCCGGCGCGTAAATATCCATTGCAATGATGCAGGCAAGCCGGGATCACTGCCGTGGGATATCAGCCTACCTGTTAAAGGCAATGTCGGTGCGCCCGAGAGATGAAGGATCCAGCCCGCATTGCGTCCCCCTTTTTGAACATGTCACCGTCCGACTTCTGAGTCGGGCTTCCAAAAGTCGCCGTTGCCCTTCTCGCCCATCTCAGACAATCAGGCCTCGTCCTGCAATGTCCGCAGCGGGCCAAATGCAGGCGTCGGCCCTGCGCCTGTTTTGGTGGGTGGGAGCGCCTAGCACGTCGATGGCATCTGGGAATGCAGGCGATATTCCCGCTGCGCTTTCGCCCGCAACAGTCGACATGCTTCGTGTTAGCGGCCGTCCTTGGTGTCAGGTGAATGGGTCAGCCAAACATGGCAACGACATGCCTTACTCGCTCGTCGCGGTGCGTTGCCCTGATCCGGCCATGGCGCTCGAGTTCCGCCAATCCGTGTAGCGCAGCCCAAAAGGACTCGGTTGCTATCTCAGCGTTAGCGCAAAATGGCACCACGACCGCCATCATGGCCCCGAACGTATCGCGCAGAACCTGGGGTGTATCGGACTTGGCAAACCGAAGGCCGCTCGGCAGAACGAACATGGCTTCGTATAGAGCTGGTCTTTCAAATGCGAACTGAAGGTAAGCGGTGGCAACGTCCAAAATCGCATCGGTCGGATTTGCATCTTGGCGAACCGACGCCCGCAATATCGGTCCCAGCTCTCCAAACCCTTCTAGCGCGACCGCCCCGACGATCGCGTCACGATTTACGAAATGCGTATACAGGACAGGCTGACTGTATTCGATCTCCTGTGCAAGGCGTCGGACTGTAACCGAACCCCAGCCATCTCGTTCGGCAAGCATGCGTGCAGCGGCGATGATCCGCTTCTCCCGTTCCGCTTTCTCCCGCTGTTTCCGATCACTGATACCCACTGGCTTACCTCTGCTTTGACGGCAATAACTTAGCAGCAAGATTTAATTTTAGCAAAGATTGACAATATAGCGTTGCTAGAAATATGTTCATCGCTATCGTCACATTGACGATTTCACCATTAGGATATGTCATGTTCACCCTGATATCGTTCTCGTATGAGAATCTGGCGACGCTTGCTTCCGCTTTCGCGTTCCTTGCAGGCGGCGTCATCAATGCGACAGCTCTTAAGCCGATACGAGAAGAATTTGTCCGTTACGGTTTCCCATGGTGGTGGTGCTGGGTCACTGCACTGCTGGAACTTTTGACGGCCTTTCTCCTTGTCATAGGCTCGACATTCGCAATCGGCGCAGCGCTTGGGGGCTGCATCATGGTCGCCGCAATCTTCGCTGTGATCCGGGCGCGGGACTTCCGTCGTATCCTGCCGCCAGCAATCTTCCTGCTGCTGCTACTGGTCGCGGTCGTCATCCAGATTTCATAGCCTCAACAAGAAGACGTCATTCTCAACAACGATTGAAGCATCAAAACCCACGGCCAAGGAGCCAGTCATGACCACTCACTCATCCTCGAACACCGTCGTCGTCTATCATTCAGGCTACGGACATACACACCGCATGGCAGAGGCTGTCGCCGAAGGAGCCGGAGCGGCTCTCCATGCCATTGATGCTGAGGGCAACCTTTCGGAGGACGGATGGGCGGCACTCAATGCCGCCGATGCCATCATCTTCGGCGCACCCACCTATATGGGAGGGCCGAGCTGGCAGTTTAAGAAGTTTGCGGATGCATCCTCGAAGCCTTGGTTCTCCGCGCAATGGCAGGATAAGGTCTTTGGAGGTTTTACAAACAGCGCCAGCCTTAACGGCGACAAGCTGAACACGCTGCAATACTTTGTTCTTCTCGCGGGGCAGCATGGTGGCCTGTGGGTAAGCCTGGGCATCAAACCATCAAATACCAAGGCATCCCAGAGAGATGATGCAAACCGGATGGGATCTTATATTGGCCCTATGGCGCAATCAGATGCCGACGCGGCACCGGAAGAGATGTCTGTCGGTGATCTTGAAACTGCTCGCCTCTACGGGGTCCGTGTTGCTGGTATTGCACGAAAGCACAAGTCAACCGAGTTTGCATGATATCGTGCTAACCAATCCGAAGCGCCTCCCGCGTGTTAGCGCGCGGAAGGCATGGGCTTCGGGGCCGAAAGTCCGCTGAAGGCCAGTTGCTGCCTTGGGCGCTTGGCACCACGAATGTTCATCACATACATTTATGGAATGCCAATTCCAGGGCACATGGCTTACGTCTTTCCAGCAGACATGCTTAATACCGGGAATGACAGAACCTACGCCTGAACAAATCGAAAAACTCGCCACCGCCTTTGAGCGCTTTACCCGTCGCTTCAAGGTCGCGGAGGCGGCGGCAGTCATGCAAAACTCGCTCAATCCCCTCGATATTCAGGCGCTTCTTTTCATCGATGATCATCCCGAGTGCAATCTGGGGGATGTTGCCCGCCACCTTCAGGTCGCTCTGACAACAATGTCGTCTTCGGCGGACCGGCTGGTCCGTCGGGAGATGATTGAACGGCAACGGCCGGAGGCAAACCGCAGGTCGGTGGCTTTGACGATTACAAGCAAGGGGAAGCAAGCGGTTGCAGGCTACGTCGATGGATATCGAGCATCCTGCAAAGCGATGCTGCAGGCACTCGATGCCGTTGAGCAGACCGAATTTCTGAGGCTCACCCAACAAATCGCAAAATACGAAGGTTGAATAATACGAATTTCGTAGTATGTCTCTGGCATCGAAATGATCAGGGATATCGTCATGAACAACACATCGCCCACTGCGCTCGTTACGGGAGCAAACAAGGGTATTGGCCTCGCCATAGCGCGGCAACTTGGGGCCGCCGGGCACAGGGTCTGGCTGGGATGCCGTGATATCGCACGGGGTGAGGTGGCAGCTCGCGAGCTGCGAGGAAGCGGGATCGATGCCCGTGCAGTACAACTAGACGTCACGGATGATGCGAGCGTTTCCAACGCCGCCAAAACTATCGAGCGTGAGGTTGGGCATCTCGACGTTCTCGTCAACAACGCCGGGCTGATGTTTGGTCCACCTCCCTCGCTTGCCGAGGAGTCAATCGACGAGATGCAGCGGATGTTCAACACCAACGTATTCGGCGTGATGCGCGTCACTCAAGCCTTCCTGCCGCTGTTGCGCAAATCGAAGGCGGCCCGGATCGTCATGATGAGCAGCGGCCTGAGTTCATTGACGGATGCCTTGGATATGCGCAGCGAAACATGGACGGTCGGTTTTGGCGGATACTGCGCCTCCAAGACTGCGCTGAACATGTTGACCGTCAAGCTCGCGAAGGAACTGGATCGGGAAGGGATCAAAGTCAACGCGGTAGACCCCGGCCTGACATCGACCGATATGACAGGCAACGGACCGGGTCACTCACCCGAAGATGGCGCACGTCCCGCATTCGCTCTAGCAACAACCCACGCATATGGACCTACCGCAGGCTTCTACGCTTGCGCGCCATCAGGCGAACTTGTGCAGAAGAATTGGTAATACACATTCAGCGATTACAGGATGCGGGCCGACGGGTTCCGCATCACGTCTAAACCAGCGCGACAGGCCGCAAATCGACCGTTTCAATTGTTGATTGCTTCCCGGGCGCGAGGCACGACTATTTGCAGGCCAGTTTCGATCGCGTGTTTCTGAAAGTGTCCACAAGGCCCCCCTCAGGTGCTGTGTCAGTGCTCATGCTCGCACAAATCGTGGTTGGATAGCGCCCGAATGACGTAGCAGTCCTCGATGGAATGGCCATCGCAGTGGGAGACGATGCGTTCCAGTTCGAGTTCCAGCTTTTTAAGTTTGGCGATCTTTTCGCGCACGGTTGCCAGATGGTCTGCGGCGATGCGGTCTGCGCCGTCGCAGGGCATTTCGCGGTGCTGGCTGAGGGCGATGAGTTCGCGGATGGCATCTATGGTCAGGCCAAGGTCGCGGGCGTGGCGCACGAAGGCCAGCCGTTCCAGATCCGACTTCTCATAGCGGCGCTGGTTGCCTTCCGACCGGTCGGCGGCACGCAGCAGGCCCATCTGCTCATAATAGCGGACGGTCGTCACCTTGACGCCGGTTCTTCTGGAAAGATCTCCGATAGAATACATGGTCTCTCCTCATATCTATAGCTTCTGTAGATATAGCTACGGGGAGAGAACTTCGCAATCGAGCAATTGTCGAATAACGCCCAGCCTTAGGCGGCCTGCATGGCAGTGTCCTCTTCCGCACCGCCCGGGGACCGGGCCGTCTCGTCTATGCCGAGCGCGCGTCTAATCGCTTCCTTGATTTCTTCCTCTATTTTCGCGCGCTCCTCAGGTGGTAGCGCCGCCAGTTTTTCTTCAGACAGGTCCATCTCACCCAGCAATCTGGCCCGTAGTTTCTCTGCGGGGCTCATATCCGAGAATGTCAGAAACTCTGTGACGAGCTCTTGCGATTTGACGTCGAGTGCCTTCTGCTTTTCTTCCAGGGTCTGCGGTTCGTTCTCTTTTTCCAGAGCCGTTCTGGTATCGATGTCCCACATAAGGGCTGAGATCGAGTTGGGTGTCACATATGTCGAATCGTCCAGCAGGGACACTGGCCCGCTTCTTTCGGTCGTCTGTGATGTCTGCTCTTCCAAAGCCAGCTGAAACCCTGCGCTTGAGTCCTGCTCCGCATTCTGGCCCGTGTATCCTGCATAAAAAAAGTCAGCCGAAGAGACTGGATAAATGGTCATGCTCACTCTCCCATGATTGTTTCCGGGTTGCATTATTCCAGAGTTGGCTTGCGTAAAGGTTGTGTCGCGGAGGCGTTGCATTCCTGATTAGAGCATATAGTATACCCCCCTATCCTATATTGCGGGAGGCTGCATGACGCACACCATTGAGAACAAGGACAAGCTGCTGGCGCGTATTCGCCGTCTGAAAGGGCAGATGGAGGCGGTGGAGCGGGCGCTTGAGGTTGGCAAGCCCTGTGGGGAGGTACTGCAATTGCTGGCATCCGTGCGGGGCGCTCTTTCCGGGCTGACAGGGGAGGTGATGCAGGACCACCTGCATGAACATGTGCTTCACGCCGAAAATGACGAAGACCGGGCCCGCGCTGCGCAAGAGCTGGCACAGGTTCTCAAGACCTACATCCGATAGAGGTGCTCCATGAAGGTAACGACAGGTAATCCGTGCTCTCACGGGGCCCACAGCCATGGTTTTCTGGGTCAGGATCACGCGCGAAACGAGCGCCGGGTATGGACGGTAATTGCCTTGACGACCGCGATGATGGTGGCAGAAATTGCCGCCGGGAGCTGGTTCGGCTCGATGGCGTTGACGGCGGATGGCTGGCATATGGCGACCCACGCGGGAGCGATGCTGATTTCGGCTCTCGCCTATCTCTATGCGCGCCGGCAAAGCAAAAATTCCCGGTTCACCTTCGGCACAGGCAAGATCGGCGATCTCGCGGGTTTCGCAAGTGCCATCGTGCTTGGCGTCGCAGCTGTCATGATTGCGTGGGAAAGCCTGCTGCGCTTCTTTGCGCCTGTCGCCATCGATTTCAACCAGGCCATTGCCGTCGCCGCTATCGGTCTCGTCGTCAATCTCGTCAGCGCATGGCTGTTGAAAGACGATCACCATCACGGCCATGATCATGGTCACAGTCATGGGCACGGGCACTCACATGGCAGTCACGCACATCATGGCGATCACGCCCACCACGGCGCTCACGCACATCGCGGTGCTCATGCCCATGGCGACCATGCCGGCAAGGATAACAATCTGCGCTCGGCCTATCTGCACGTCCTCGCAGATGCGTTGACGTCGGTTCTGGCAATCGTCGCCCTGCTTCTGGGCAAGTGGAATGGATGGTCCTTCCTCGATCCGGCCATGGGCATTGTCGGCGGCCTTGTCATCGCGCGCTGGTCCTTCGGGCTTGTGCGCTCCACCGGCGCCGTGCTGGTGGATGCCGTTCCGCAGGCCATGGACCTCTCCACGAAAATTCGCAGCAGCGTTGAAACGGGAGAAGAGAGGATTACCGATCTGCACGTCTGGCAGGTTGGGCCGGGGCATCATGCTGCCATTGTGGCCATCGATTCCACCGCGCCAAAGGCGGCTTCATTCTATCGGCAAAAGCTGAAGGCAATCCCGGAATTGTCGCATGTCACGGTTGAGATCAACGGACTGAGCGGGGCTTGAAGACGTTCCGAGCAGGGCCTGCAAGCGGTATTTTCGAAGGGGGGAGCCGGACGTGGCGGCGCTTCGAAAATTAATCGGATATTAACGATAAACGGTTCTGTTGACGCGGCGAAAGCAGGGATGCTTTCGGCCTGAGCAGTGATCAATGTTCGGTATAGGCCTGACGAAACCAGGCGCTGTCCGCCTCGGAGCCGATATCGATAGATGCTTGTGCCGAAGACGTTTCGGAAACCGCATCGTTCTTGACTGTCCACAGGACGTTTGCGAGCGAGGTGGATTCCAGAACGTTGACAAAGGAAATCCTGCCGCCGCCAAGGCCCGCCTGCTGTTGCTCGGGAACGACCGTTTCTGCCGTTCTCTTTTCAATATGCTGGGGGCGGCTGTGGTGAGGCGAGCCGCCAATGTTGTTGTCGATATTCATTGCGAAACCTCTTTCAGGATCGATTAACGATTTATTAACCGCCGAAGCTTGCGCGAGGCTTGCGTCTTGATGTTTTGGGCGCGTTCTACGCTTGACAGACCCAAAACCAGTGCTTCGTTTTTGCATTTTAGGGGCTTGCCAAATGCCAAAAATGCCCTGTGGGCCGATTCCCTAACGTAAATCGCCCTCCGCAACGTGAGTCGCGGAGGGCGATCGGTAGAATCAGGCGATCTTCTTTTCAGTTTCGTCCGTCAGGGCCGGTTCCGTCTCGGCTTCCGACTCCGGCCGCTCCGCATCCTGCGTGGCGGGTGTGACCATGGCGGCCACCAGTGTCTCGATACCGATGCTGCCCACCGGCTCGCCATCTTCATTCACCACATGGGCGGTGGTTTCGTTGGCGTCCGTCATGTCGCGGGCAATGGTTTCCAGCGTATCGGTTTCGGCAACCGACATGCCTTCCGGCTTGCTGGTCAGGGGTTCCATGACCGTCGTTGCCTGAAGCACACGCCCGCGGTTGACGTCGCGGACGAAGTCGCTGACATATTCATTGGCTGGATACTGGATGATGCTCTGGCCGTCCCCCTGCTGCACCATCTCGCCGTCCTTGAGGATTGCAATATGGTCACCAAGGCGCAGTGCCTCGTCCAGATCGTGCGTGATGAAGACAACCGTCTTCTTCAACTCCTGCTGAAGATCGAGCAGCATGGTCTGCATGTCCACGCGGATCAGCGGATCGAGTGCCGAATAGGCCTCGTCCATCAACAGAATGTCGGCATCGTTGGTCAGCGCACGAGCCAGGCCCACACGCTGCTGCATTCCGCCGGAAAGCTGGTTGGGATAATTCTCCTCGTAGCCATCAAGCCCGACACGGTTCAGCCAGTAGCGACCCTTTTCAAGGCTTTCCTTGCGCGAAACGCCCTGAATATCGAGGCCATAAACGCTGTTTTCCAGAACGGTGCGGTGCGGCAGCAGGCCGAATTTCTGGAACACCATTGCTGTCTTGTGGCGGCGAAATTCCCGCAGGCTGGATGTTCCCATGGAGCAGACATCCTGTTCGCCATACAGGACTTCGCCTGCGGTCGGCTCGATCAGCCGGTTGATGTGGCGGATCAGCGTCGATTTGCCGGAGCCTGAAAGACCCATGACCACCGTAATCTTGCCGCCGGGCATGGTGATGTTGATGTTGTTGAGGCCCAGCACATGGTTGTGCCTGTCGTTCAGCTCGGTCTTGCTCAAACCGTTTTTAACGGCTTCGAGGTGCTTCTCGGGATGCTTGCCGAAGATCTTGTAGAGAGACCGGATTTCAATGTCCTTAGCCATGCTGCACCTCGCGGTATTTCTGCAAACGCTTTCCGAATGCCTGGCTTGCGCGGTCGAACATGATGGCGATGGCCACCAGCGCAAAGCCGTTCAGAAAGCCGATTGTGAAGAACTGGTTGTTGATGGCCTGAAGTACGTTCTTGCCAAGCCCGCCGACGCCGACCATGGAGGCAACGACGACCATGGCGAGCGACATCATGATGGTCTGGTTGATGCCGGTCATGATGGTGGGCAGCGCCAGCGGCAGCTGCACATTGAACAGCTTCTGGGTGTTGGAAGAACCGAAGGCGTCCGCTGCTTCCAGCGTTTCCCGGTCCACCATGCGAATGCCAAGGTTGGTCAGGCGGATCATCGGCGGAATGGCATAGATCACCACTGCGATCAGCCCCGGTACCTTGCCGATGCCGAAGATGACGACGACCGGGATCAGGTAGACGAAGCTCGGCATGGTCTGCATCACATCCAGGCCCGGATTGATGAAGCGCTGCAACCGTTCGGACCGCGCCATGAGAATGCCAAGCGGCAGACCGATGGCGACTGCGATCAGCGTTGCAATCGCGACAATGGAGAGCGTCGTCATCGCATCCCGCCATAGGCCGACGGCGCCGATGAGGCACAACGAAACGGCGGTGCCAAGCGTGATGCGCAAGCTGCGTCCGGCCAGATGGACCAGCGCCAGCAGGCCGAGGAAGATGATGATCCAGGGCGTCTGCGTGAAAAAGCGTTCGGATGAATTCAAAAAAAGCTGCAGCGGGTGCGTGACGACATCGATGACATCGCCATAGCTGCGAACGATATCGCGGAATCCGTCATCGATGGACTTGCGCGCAACCCGCATGGTGCTGTTGCCAATGGCCGGAAACTTGCACAGCATATCCGGCAGAACATTACAGAGGGCCATTATTGTTTTTTTCCCTAAGGTGTTGATGGAAGGGCTTGTGGGTATGGGCATCCACAGATGGGAAGGCCGCGATGTCTCGCGGCCTCGGCTCATCTCATCTTCTGATTAGATCGAAGCCTTGATCTTCTCGGCCACTTCCGGCGAAACCCACTTCGTCCAGATATCCTCGTGGTTTTCGAGGAAATAGGCGGCACCGTCTTCGTTGGTGCCCTGGTTTTCGTCCATCCACGCCAGGATCTTGCCAAGCGTGCCATTGTCCCACTGGCGCTTCTTTACATATTCGGCAGAAGGACCTGCCTTTTCCGCAAATTCCTTGGTCACGACAGTGAAGACATCTGCGACGGGATAGGCATTCGGCTTTGGATCGGCGCAATCGGCCTTGGCGATGCAGTTGTCATAGGCCTCGCGGTCGAGTTCAACGCCATCGTCAAGCTTGACCATGTCGTATTTGCCCATGATGGCCGTTGGAGCCCAGTAATAGCCGAGCCAGCCATGCTTCTTTTCGTAGGCGTTGGAAATGGAGCCATCGAGGCCCGCAGCAGAGCCGGTATCGACAAGGGTGAAGCCCTTTTCACTGGCCTTGCGCGCCTTGAAGAGATTGGCAGTCGTTGGCTGGCAGCCCCAGCCGGGCGGGCAACCGAAGACAGCGCCCTTGCTGGCATCTTCCGGTGCCGGGAAGAGTTCGGGATGCTTCAAAGCATCTTCCACGGTCTTGATATCGGGATGTGCGTCAGCCAGATATTTCGGAATCCACCATCCCTCGATGCCGCCATCGCTGAGAATCTTGCCTTCCTGAATGAGCTTGCCGGACTTGATGGCTTCTTCATAGGGAGCACCAAGCGTATTGACCCACATTTCAGGCGCCATGTCCGGCTGGCCTTTTTCGTTCATGGAGGTGAAAGTCGGCGTCGTGTCGCCTGTCACCACCTCGACGGTGCAGTCGTAACCGTTCTCCATGATGAACTTGTCGACATACGCCGCGACGCCCGCAGACGCCCAGTTCATTTCAGCGATCGAGATATTGCCGCAGTCTTCAGCGGCGTTGGCGGTACTTGCGCCAGCAGCGGCGGCAAGTGTGAAGCCCGTGACAAGAATGGTCGAGGCGAGGAGTTTCTTCATGTGTAAGACCCCCAAGTCTAATGCAGTGTTTATGTGAGGCATACCGGGGCACTGCAAAGCCCGGCCTGCCGAAGCGTTGGCGCGACATCAAGACGATACCGCTGCCAGAACGCAGAGCTAAAGCCATGGAGCATCGACATCGCCAGCGGTTGCCTGCGAAAGCTCCAGAGCTAAATGACATGCGCGGAAAGACGAAAAAGAATTCGTCAAAGAAAAGCCGCATAGACGCAACGAAGAGTGCCGCAGTCACCGCGGCGAAAAAGCGCATAAATATGTCAACGAGTTCTATAATACGGCGAGAAGATGATATTGCAACGCAAAATGCCGCATTGCTGCCATGCAGGGTTCCGCGGAACCATTTCGAAGGTTTTGTAATACTTGTAAAATACGGAGATTTACTGAAGAAAATTACGGATAGACTGGATTAAAAATGAAAATTCAATTAATGATAAATATATATCGTAAGTAGCTATGGTGCCGATTTTTTGTGGAAAAAAATCTCAAAAAAGGCATTTCAGCGAGTATTTTTCTCCCGTGCCTCCCCGATTGCGTCATCCTCGGGCCTGTCCCGAGGATCTAACCACACGTCTGCGGATGAGACTTGGCAGATGCTTGGGTCAAGCCCGAGCATGACCACGATAGAGATCCGTCATTCCGGCGCTGAGCCTGAATCCAGTCAGCCCAAGTTCTTGTGCTGGAAGACCTCTTCTCGACGCGCAGACGCGTGTCGGATGGACCCCGCATCAAGTGCGGGGTGACGTGGGTGGGTTCAAGCAGGCTTAAACCGCCGCCTTGCCCGCCACCTTCAATGCAAACGCATATTCAAACGCAATCTCCTCAAGGCGCTGGAAGCGACCGGATTTGCCGCCATGGCCTGCCGACATATTCGTTTTTAGCAGAATGGGGGCGTCACCCGTGGTGTGCTCGCGCAGCTTCGCCACCCATTTGGTCGGCTCCCAATAGGTCACGCGCGGGTCGGTCAGGCCGGAAATGGCCAGAAGCGGCGGATAGGCTTTCGCGCCGACATTGTCATAGGGGCTGTAAGAGGCGATCCACTGATATTCCTCTTCCGATTCCAGCGGATTGCCCCATTCAGGCCATTCCGGCGGTGTCAGCGGCAGGGTGTCGTCCAGCATGGTGGTGAGAACATCCACGAAAGGAACGGCGGCGATGATGCCCGCGAATTTCTCCGGTGCCATATTGGCAACAGCGCCCATCAACATGCCGCCCGCAGAACCGCCCTCGGCAATGATGCCGGAATAGGAGGTGAAGCCCTCCTTTACCAGATGGTCGGCGGCGGCGATGAAGTCCTTGAAGGTGTTCTGCTTGTGCTCCATCTTGCCGTTTTCATACCACTCGAAGCCCTTGTCCTTGCCGCCCCGGATGTGAGCGACGGCATAGACGAAGCCGCGATCGGCCAGCGACAGATTGTTGGTGCTAAACGATGCCGGGATGGAAATGCCATAGGCACCGTAGCCATAGAGAAGGCATGGGGCAGAGCCATCCAGCGGCGTATCCTTGCGGTAGAGCAGCGAGACCGGCACAAGCGCGCCATCATGCGACGTCGCCATGACGCGGCGGGTCACATAATCTTCCGGATTGTGACCGGAGGGCACTTCCTGCGTCTTCAGCAGTACGCGTTCGCGCGTCACCATGTCGTAATCGAACAGCTGGCTTGGCGTCGTCATCGAGGAATAGCTGAAGCGGATGACATTGGTGTCGTATTCCGCCGCCCCATGCAGGCCCAGAGAATAGGCTTCCTCATCGAAGGCAACCGAATGCTCTTCGCCGCTCACGCGGTCGCGGATGACAATGCGTGGCAGCCCGTCACGGCGCTCAAGCCAGATGAGATGGCGGGCATATGCATCGATGGAGAGAATCAGGCGACCCGGCTCATGCGGTACGACTTCCGTCCAGTTTTCCTTGCCCGGCGCCGTCACCGGCGTCTGGCAGATGCGGAAATCCTTGGCGTCGCCATCATTGGTCAAGATATAGAAAACATCGCCGCCCTCACACAGCGAATATTCGATGCCTTCCTCGCGCTCGGCTACGATCTGCGGTTCTGCCGTCAGGTCTTTGGTCGAGAGAAGGCGATATTCGCTGGTTTCGTGGTCGTGGATGTCGATGAAGATGAAGTCGTCAAGCACGGATGCGCCCACACCCATGAAGAAGCCGGGGTCTTTCTCCTCATAGACCAGCCGGTCGGAGGATTGCGGCTCGCCGATGATGTGATGGAAGACCTTGGAAGGGCGGTGGTTCTCATCCTGAAGCGTATAGAAGAAGCTCTTGCCATCCGGAGCCCAGGCCCCGCCGCCGCCGGTGTTCTCGACAATGTCATCCAGATCCTTGCCTGTGGCCATCTCACGGACGCGAAGCGTATAATATTCCGACCCCTTGTCGTCATAGCCCCATATGCCGCGATTGTGATCGCTGGACTGGTCAAGGCCGGACAGGCGGAAATAATCCTTGCCCTCGGCTTCCTTGTCGCCGTCAAGAAGAACGTGCTTTTCGCCACCACCGCGCGGCGTGCGGAAGTAATGCGGCTGTTCGCCACCCGTCACGAAGAGGGTGCCATA
This sequence comes from Rhizobium sp. Leaf311, assembly GCF_001423445.1. Classification (NCBI taxonomy): domain Bacteria; kingdom Pseudomonadati; phylum Pseudomonadota; class Alphaproteobacteria; order Hyphomicrobiales; family Rhizobiaceae; genus Rhizobium; species Rhizobium sp. Leaf311. Next base: position 514,003 of record NZ_LMNZ01000004.1, read on the forward strand.
GGCATAGGGGCCATCATTGACCGGAACGGAGGAATCGTCCTGCTTGATGCGGCCCTTCATCTCCTCGAAGAGCTTTTCCTGCAGCGGTTTGGTGTCGGCCATTGCCGCTTCCATATAGGCGTTTTCCGCCTCCAGATGGGTGCGGATGGCGGGGTCCAGCAGGGTGGGGTCCTTGAACATCGCCTGCCAGTTATCGGCCCTGAACCACGCATAGTCATCGTTGCGGGTAATGCCGTGATGCGTATCGCTCTGCGGCTTCTTTTCGGCAACGGGCGCTGCGGGCAGGTTTTTGAAAATGGACAAAGTGAAACTCGCTTTCATGAAGACATGGGTCTGCGTGAACCAAGATGTAGAGTGGCGTTCAAGGTCGATCAAGGTGGAAAACTAAGGTGGATCGACAAGGGCAGGGCACAATTTGGTCTGCTTTCGATCACATTCTCCCACTAGATCGCAAATCACACACGTAAGTGCAGATGGTGGCAGGCGGTAGCCTTGCTCCCAGCGCATCAAAACAAGAAGAAACGAAAAGCCCGACAGGATCTCATGGACAAGCTTCTCCCCGTTGCCCTTCTCGCAGCCTTCTCCGGTTTGACAATGGCCATCCCGGCCCATGCGGTCGATGCCAATATTCTGCGTCAGCTCAATGCTCTTGCTCCCGAAGAGCGCCTTGAGCAACGCTGCGATATCGAGGCCATGGAGCGCATTGCCAAGGAGCAGAAGGGAATGAAGCCGGACAAGGTCATCGCCTATGCCTTCGGCGACCCGGACGTTGCATCCGACAGTATCAAGGCAACCGGTGCCGTTTTCAGAAGCGGTGGCGAATGGTATCGGCTGCGCTACAAGTGTCAGATCACGCCCTCGACGCTCGGTATCCGCGATTTCGATTACAAGGTCGGCGACAAAGTGCCGGAATCGCAATGGGCCAAGCATTATCTCTATGATTGAAAGTTGACCGCTGCGGCGACAAAGGGTCGATGTTGCCGATAAACAACGATATCTAACTGATTTCATATTGTTATTGCCGACTGCTCATTTACTGGTAATCCTTGTTTCAGAGGGATTGAGCAGGGGCGGGGCGTATGGATCTGAGTTTTGGCGGGCTTTCGGCATTTCCGTTGACGCCGGCAGATGCCGAGGGGCATGTCGATGTCGAGGCCGTTTCGCGGCTGGTTGAAAGACTGGATGCGGCGCAGGTGGATAGTATCGGCCTGCTCGGTAGCACCGGCAGCTACGCCTATCTCTCACGCGAAGAGCGGTTGCGCACCATCAAGGCGGCGGCTGAAACCCTGCAGGGGCGCAACAGACCATTGCTTGTCGGCGTGGGTGCGTTGCGCACGAGTGATGCGGTGGCGCTGGCAAAGGATGCGGAGGCCGGTGGTGCGGACGCCCTGCTTCTGGCACCGGTTTCCTATACGCCACTGACGCAGGAAGAGGTCTATCACCATTTCGCAGCCGTTGCTGGCGCAACGAACCTGCCCCTTTGCGTCTACAACAATCCATCCACCACGCATTTTTCCTTTAGCGATGAGCTGCTGGTGCGGCTTGCCTATATTCCGCATATCCGCGCAGCGAAAATGCCGACTGTACCTGATATGGCCTTCAGCCAGGAGCTGGAGCGTCTGCGGCCAAGGCTGGGCGAGGGCTTTTCCATCGGCTATAGCGGCGATTGGGCCGCTTCCCAGGCAACCATGGAAGGTGCCGATTGCTGGTACAGCGTCATCGGCGGTCTGCTTCCGGTTCCAAGCCTTCGCCTGTTGCGTGCCGCACAGGCCAAGGACAAGGCCGAGGTCCAGCGGATCGAGCAATATTTCCAGCCGCTCTCTTCCCTTTTCAAGGAACTGGGCAGCTTTCGTGTGGTCTATGCGGCGGCCAATCTGTTGTCATTGACCCATCTTCAGCCGCCACTGCCGGTCATGCCGCTCAGCGTCAGCGATTGTGCACGGGTGGAAGAGGCGCTGGCAAAGCTTGCCGAACTGGACGGCCTGCCACCAGCCACGCCATAATTTCGGCGGTTTACGGGCAGAGTGCAACGCATTATGTGGACGTCATGCGGCGGTTTTGCGCGAGGCATCAGCGCCCTGTTTCAATGGTTCCTCGAAGGCGTCTGACATGCTGAAGATATTCACTCTCGTTCCGGTACTGGCCGCCCTCGCATCTCCGGCTCTTGCTGCATCTGGCCTTGTGGAGCCAAGCTTGAAGATGCAGCCGGGAAAGGCTGCCGCACCCCGCGTCGCCATCACGCTCGATGCCTGCATGGGAAAGACCGATTTCAGGATTCTCGATACGCTGGTCAACGAGAAGATCCCCGCGACAATCTTCGTGACGGCACGGTGGCTGGCGCATAATCCGCAGGCCCTGGCGGTGATGCTGTCGCATCCCGATTTGTTCGAGCTGGAAAACCACGGCGAAAATCACATTCCGGCGGTCGACAAGCCCGTTTCCATCTATGGAATCGCTGCGGCAGGCTCGACGGCGGCCGTTGAGCAGGAAGTGGAGGGCGGTCGTCTGGCCGTTGCCGCCGCCACCGGTCATCAGCCCCAATGGTTTCGAGGCGCAACCGCGAAATATACGGCGTCCTCCATCGCCACCATCAATGGTCTTGGCGAACGCGTCGCTGGCTATTCCGTCAATGGCGATGGCGGTTCGCTGCTGGGAGCGGGCATGACGGCAAAGCATATTGCATCGGCAAAAGACGGTGATGTGGTGATTGCCCACATCAACCAGCCAACCCATGAGGCCGGAGAGGGTGTGGTACGCGGCCTGCTGGCGCTCAAGGCGCGCGGCGTCATCTTCACAAGGCTGGATGATCCCGCCTTCAACGCCCCTTCGAACTGATCAGGCAAGCCGCCTCACAGCCCATCAGGAAGGCAGGTTCGGTACGACCTTGCGTGACGGGAAAAGCTCGCGCGCGATGGTCATGCCGATAAGAGACAGAGGCAGCGCCAGCATGGCGCCAGCGGCACCCCACATCCATGTCCAGAAGATGATCGCAACGAAAACCAGGAACGGGTTGATTTCCATGTTCTTTCCGACAACAGCCGGAAAGGCGAGGTTCTCCATCAACAGGTGGATGGTGAAGAATATGATCGCAGGTAATAGCCCCAGAAGCAGGCTGTCATGGGTCAGGATGCCGCCAATCGTCAGGGCAAGCGTCATGGCGGTGATGCCGAGAAACGGCACGAAGCTGGAAAGAAAGGCAAACAGGCCCCACAGGAACGGCATGGCGAGCCCACCGGCATAGGCGATGATGACCATGGTCACTCCGAGACCCGCATACATCAGCGACGCCGTGGCGAAATAGGAGCTCAGCACATGCTCGATCGACCCTATGGTGCGTATCGTGCGAAGACGCTGGTGACGCTGCGGAAACGCCATGATGACGGCTTTGCGCAGCCGCAAACGGCTGTAGAGAAACAGCAGCAACGCTGCAAAGAACACCAGCCCCTGGACAATGGCGGGTGTCAGATTGGCTCCCACCACGGTCAGGATATCGCCGCTTCTTGAGATCAGCGATTCCAGCGAGATCGAACTCATGCTGAAGGTTGCGGCGGAAAAATTCAGCCAGCGCAGGCTCTGCAAATAGGGCACGAACCTGTCTATCGCCTTCTCGACGATGCCCGGTCCTTCGGATGCCAGTGTGGAAAGCGGGTCGATCAGCGAATTGATGACGACGAAGAACACCAGCGCGACCGCTGATGACAGGATCAACGCCACCGCAAAGCCCGGAATCCCGTAAGAATTCAGCTTGGTGGCAGCGACACCCAGGATCATCCCCACAACAATGGCCATGACGATTGGGATAAGGATGATCGACAGCGAGTGGATGACGCCCATCAGCACGATGGCGAACAGGCCGACAATCGACCAGGCTACGGCAACATCGAGAGCCTCTCGCCCAAGCGGCTGCTGACTACGCTCGTCATCATGCGCAGAGGCTAACGCCCCGCGCAACACCGGGTCCTTATGGTCAACGGCGGCTGCGGCCGCCTGCTTTCGATTGCTGATCGTCTGGTCGTTCATCTGGCAGTCCCCCATCAGGGCGTATAACGCGCGATGTGACCGGGTGTTCCCGCCTGAAAAAGATTTAGGCGAGCACCATTTTTCAGCGCTCGCCTGACTGCCTTTGTGGGCCTATGCGGAAAGCTTTAGGCCAATGCCCCATGGGTCTTTTACCGCAATGCCGTCACTTTGCCGCTCGGTTGCTATTTCCAGCCTGTCGAGGGCGGAGACTGCGCTATCCAGTGCGGATTTTTCGTTGAATTTTAACGTGTAACCGGCAAGCCCTGTCATGTTCTCGCTGCGGGCTTGTGCCCCCTTGCTGTTCCATATGTTGGCGGCGACGTGGTGGTGATAGGCGCCGGAACCGAAAAAGCTTGCGCCCGGATATCGCGCCATGACCTTCAGGCCCAGAACGTCCTGATAGAAAGCATCGGCTTGCGGAAGATTGCCAACCTGCAGGTGGATGTGCCCGATGGCGGTTCCCTCTGCGGCCTTGGCAAAGGTTGCCTTGGGCGCGCTATCGTAAAGCTCCTGCAGGTTCAACCGCAGCGTGGACATGCTGACGGTTCCGTCTGGCTGGTAGCTCCACTCGTCCGGTGAGCGGTCGCGGTACACCTCGATGCCGTTGCCTTCGGGATCGGCAAGATAGATGGCCTCGCTGACCAGATGGTCCGAGGCACCTTGCAGCTCGACATTGTGATGCACGGCATGGGCAAGCCAGAGCGCCAGATCAGCACGGCTCGGCATCAGGAATGCGGTGTGAAACAGGCCCGCGGCCTGTCTTGGCGCGGTCATGGCATTGCCGGATGTTGTCAGCGTCAAAAGCGGCTGGCCGCCAACGCCCAGTATTTGACCGCTCGGCGATGTCTCGATGACGGAAAGACCGATGATGTTCTGGTAGAACTCCGAAACGCGGGGCAGGTCTCGCACCACCAGTCGTGCCTGGCCGACATAGGCGGGGCGCGTCAGCGCAAACAGTTTATCTTCACTCATTGCTGCACTCCAAAAAAGATTGGCCAGTCAGGCGATATTGGCCAGCACTATGCGCGCTCGCGATCGTTCAGCAAAGATAGCTGTTTGGCGATGCAGCGTGCGCTATTTGTTGACAATAAAAAAGGGGTGACACTTGACGCTGATCAACTCTCTTGCTGACGAGGAATGTCAGAAAGAGGATAATCTCGGAAGCGCAAAGGGTGTTTTCGAGTTTGAAGGGAGAATGGCGATGTACAACAAAATCCTCGTTCCAATCGATCTGAGTTCGCCGGAGAGGGCAGAGGCAATCCTGAAGAAAGCAGAGGAGTTGCTGGATGCGACGGGCCATATCGTCCTCCTCAACGTGGTGGAAGACCTGCCGATCTATCTGACAATAGACCTGCCGATGAACATCCTCGAAAACGCTGTCGAGGACGCCCGCAAGAAATTGAATTCCCTCAAATTAAAGTCTTCCCGCATAAGCGATGTGGATGTCCGCAGCGGCTCGCCGGCGCGCGAGATACTGGCGGCTGCGGAAGATTTGAAGACCGATCTCATCATCATCGCATCGCACAAGCCGGATCTGAGCAACTATTTCATCGGCGCAACTGCCGACCGCGTGGTGCGCCATGCCCGATGCCCGGTGCTGATCGATCGCTAGACCTGACAAATGCCAGTGCCGAGATAGACTTTTGCGACAGGCGTGAATGCAAAGTGATCGTCTTTCGCAACTGTTGTCTTGTTCCTGTCTGATATTAACGGCATGATCGCATTATTGATGTGCGAGAACAGATTATGAGCGAAGTTTGGCGCTTTGGCCGCCGGTATGATCTTCCAGAAATCGTGGCGGATGGCATTGTGCATGGCGTGGGCATTGTTTTTGCGCTGATCGGTGCGACCGCGCTGATCTTCTATGTCACGCTGTGGGGAAGCCTGAGCGCGATTGCGGCAGTCTGGATCTACGCGCTTGGGCTCGTCCTGTGCCTGTCGATTTCGTTCACCTACAACATCTGGCCGCACTCCAATGTGAAGTGGTTCCTGCGCAGGCTGGATCATTCGGCCATCTTCATTCTCATCGCCGCGACCTACACGCCCATTCTCCAGCGCGGCATCGAGGAGCCCCTGATTGCGGTCACGCTGGCCGGAATCTGGATTGCAGCAATCTCCGGTATCCTGTTGAAATGCTTCTTTCCCGGCCGGTTCGACCGCCTGACCATCCTGCTTTATCTCGGCATGGGCTGGAGCGGTGTCATGGTGGCGGATCGCCTGTCCTATCATCTGCCGCCGCTCAGCCTGTGGCTCATCGTCATCGGCGGCATCATCTATTCCATGGGCGTCATCTTCCATGTGTGGGAGCGTCTTCGCTTCCAGAATGCCATCTGGCACGGCTTTGTCGTGGTTGCTGCTGCCGTGCATTACACGGCTGTGATGACAAGCTTCAGCATGGCCCCCGTCACCGCGTAGACGTCACCGCATAGACGTCACCGCGTAAAACCGCTGCACAGCTTCGCGACTTGCTCTATGGTGGCCGCGATTTGATTTGCAGCGGATATCAGCATGACCATTCAACTACGCGACGCCACCGTCGAAGACCTTCCCGGCATTATGGACATCTATAACGACGCGGTGCTGAACACCACGGCGATCTGGAACGAGATCGTCGTTGATCTCGATAATCGCAAGGAATGGTTCAAGGCCCGCAAGGACCGGGGTTTTCCGGTCATCGTCGCCGCTATGGACGGTCAGGTCACGGGCTACGCATCCTACGGCGACTGGCGCGCGTTTGATGGTTATCGGCACACACGCGAACATTCCATCTATGTCCACAAGGATGCACGTGGCCTCGGTCTCGGCAAGCAGCTGATGCAGGCCCTGATCGATCACGCCAGAAGCAATGACGTGCACGTCCTCATCGGCGCCATCGAATCCGAAAACCTGGCCTCCATCCGTCTGCATGAGGCCATGGGCTTCCGCATTGCCGGTCGCTTTTCCGAGGTCGGAACGAAGTTCGGCCGGTGGCTCGACCTGACCTGCATGGAACTCAAGCTTTAGATTGCTGGATGTTCAGTCCCATGGTCGAATGGCTTGTCGTGCTCGATGGAGGGCTCGTTATGACATTCCCCGTTGCAGGAGGCGGTACTTCGATAAGCTGATGCCGGTGTCTCTGTACCCTGAGGTATCAACTTTGCAGGTGTCATCGACCAGCAGGTAGGGGCCCATTCCAGACTTGCTATCGTCAAGACTGATCTTGTGGTGGCGCTCCAGATATCCGTGGAGCGCCCAATCTTCAAAGCCAGCGCCGCAGGTCGTGACGACGTTTTCGCATGCACCATCGGAAGCGCAAACGCGGGAGGCGATTTTCGATGCGTTGGCGATGGTGTCTGCATCGACGCCGGGGCGGCCGATATTCACAGCGACAAGCAAGATGCTGAGCACAAGCAAAGTATAGAGCGAAGACAGAAGCCGCCGCCGGGACACTACATCAAGCGCGCGCAGTGCTCGCATGACAGCCGGCACTGAGACAACCGCGAATGCCGATGCGAAGTAGGCAAGCGAGGGGTTAAAGTAAAAGCTGGCGACACGCGGGCTGACAAGCAGTGGCAGCGATGCCGAGAATCCGACGAGCGCCAAAAAGACCGCGTTGCGCAGTCGCGCAGGCTTGTAGGTCTTATCTCTCACAGTCTGAGATCCCCACCGCCTGTCGCATAGAAAAATAATTAGGGCAATGACGGCAGGATAAGCGTTGACGCGCAGAAATGCGCGCACGGCGTTCCATTGACCACCGCGAGTTCCACGTTCCCCACTGAGGCTAGGCAGCAGCTGGATCGATAAATAGCGCTGGATCGCATCCCGTGCGCCGTCTAGCTGCAAGAGTAGAGCGAAGAAAGCTGCAACAGTTGCCGTTATTATTATCGTATCGAGCAACACCCGTATCAGGGTGGGTCGACGGAACACGATCCAATAGATCGCCGGTGTGGCAACTGGAAAGAGGCCGACCGGACCTTTCGTCATCAGTGCCAGTGCCACGAAGAACCCTGCCAACATCATGATGATCAAACGTGACGCAGAATTGCGATCACCAGATTGGTCGTAGGACTTGACGATGCAGTAAATGGCCAGGGACGTGAATACGATCAGAAGGTTTTCAAGCATCCCGTTGGTGAAAGCCCAACTCATGCGACCTGCAGCCAGCGCCATCGTCAAAGCCAGAGGGCCAGCGAGACGGAGCTCGGGATCGTTGGCGTGCAAGCTTTGCCAGATTTTCAGCAGGATGAAGCCGCTGGCAATCAGAGTGGCAAGTGAGAAGCACTTCTCGACGAGTATCGTATCTCCGAAAAGTCGGAAGCCGATTGATTGCAGCCACATCATCAATGGCGGATGTTCGGAGAAAACCGGGAACAGGGTCTTGGAGAATTGCAGTTCCCAAGGAGAGCCATATCCTTCAGAAAGGTTGCGCGCTATGCTTGCGTAGATTGCACCATCGAAGAAAAACGACTGGTGCACCAGCTCGCGCATGACCAGCAGGCAGACCAGAATTGCGAGAATGATCCATAAAGGCTTCGCAACCTTACGGGATGTATCGCCAGAAACGGGCCAATCTGGCCTCGCACGCCTCACTTCCATATGAACCTGCTCGCAATCACGAATTTCCAGACTGTATCAATCGCGATGCCCGCCAGCGTTGCGAGTAACACCACGTGGAAAAGGCGTTCATATGCGATGGTCGCCGCCGATACATTGGCGACGATACCAACGGATGACACGAGCAGGAACTTCACATAGCCCCAGAACTTGTTCCAGCCGCGCAGTCGCCGATCCTGAAATGTCAGCAGGTTGTTGAGCAGGAAATTGCTGGTGGCGGCAACTAGCGTCGCTACGGTCTGTGCCGCGATGAACGGCATTGAGAATGCAAGCGCAGTGTAGAGTATGGCCAGATGTACAAAGAGGCCGGACCCGCCGACGAACAGGAAGGAAATCAAACTGGCTGGCAGTATTCCGCGGGTCATCTTGCTCAGCAGGAACGTCACGAATTTCCATATGACGTAGCTATCGAGCTTCGATTCGCCGTTGAGCCGGGCACCGAAATCGAAAGGCACCTCAGCGTGCCGCAACTCCTTGTACGAGTAGAGGATGTCCAGTAGCAGCTTGAAGCCGGGATCGCCAAGGCGCGGGGCAACCTTCAGGAATGTATCGCGGCGAATGATGAAAAAGCCCGTCAAGGGATCGGCCAATTGGCGGCCGAGCACGAAGCTGCTCATCCAATTTCCGACCTCGGAAAGGGTGTTTCGCAACGGCGAAAGCGCATCTACTTGACGCTCACTGCCCAACTTGCGCGCAGCGCTGACAATATCAAACTTGCCCGTCTGCAGGCAGTCGACCATTTCCTTCACGACCTCCGGGTCGTGCTGGCCATCGACATCCATCACGCACAGCAAGTCACCCTTTGCCGATAGCATGCCTTGAATGCTCGATTTTGCCAGGCCACGATCCTGTAAGCGGGTAATGATCCGGATGCGCGGATCATCAGTCCCATAGTCAAAAATCTTCTGCGCAGTTCCGTCAGCCGAATTGTCGTCGACGAAAATGATCTCCCAATCGGCATCGCGAAGCGCTACGCGCGTGCGCTCGATGAATGGGATGACATTTCCCGCCTCGTTAAATGTCGGAGCGATAATCGAGATTCGTCCAGCTAGCACGGCGTGATCCATTCTGAAATTCTGACCGCAACTAGCAGGTCGCGGGGTCGAAATCCAGTGGTGTACAACCCCGCCGCGAACATACGACGGCGACTGCTTTATTGAATGGCAAACTCGATGCCTCACCGGGTTTTGGCGCTAAACGTAGGCCACCGCCTGCGTCCCGAATCCCTCGCGATAGGCGGCGGGCGTTGTCGAAAAATGCTGGCGGAAATGGTGGCGCAGGTTGGCTGCTGTTCCAAGGCCGGTGTTTTGCGCAATCGCGTCCATGCCGAGCCGTGATGTTTCCAGCAGGTCTTTTGCCTTCGACAGTCTTTGCAGCAGCAGCCATTTGGCGGGTGTCGTGCCCGTTGCGGCCTCGAAACGCCGCAGGAATGTGCGGCTGCTCATGCCGGCCATCCTCGACAGGGTTTCAACCGTGTAGGGCCGTGTCAACTCCGCTCGCATGGCGTCCAGCACGGGGCCAAGCCTTGCTTTTTCGTGGTTTTCGGGAACGGCCTTGTCGATGAACTGGGCCTGGCCGCCATCCCTGTGCGGTGGCACGACCAGCCGCCGGGCAACCATGTTTGCGGCCTTCGTGCCAAAATCGCGACGAATGAGGTGCAGGCACAGATCGATGCCCGCAGCGCTTCCCGCAGATGTCAGCAGACTGCCGCCATCGACATAGAGAACGTCAGGCAGAACCTCGATGGCTGGGAACCGCGCCGTCAGGGCATCGGTATAGCGCCAATGGGTCGTGGCCTGTCTGCCATCCAGAAGCCCGGCTGCGGCCAGAACGAAAACACCGGAACAGATGGATAAGAGCCTTGCGCCTTGGTCATGGGCACGACGAAGGGCCGCACAGAGTGCCGCCGGGACCGGTTCATCCATGCCGCGCCAGCCCGGCACGATAATGGTTCCGGCCTGCTCGATCAGTTCAAGCCCGCCATTGGCCACGAACCGCACACCGCCGGTGGCGCGCATTTCGCCTTCATCGATGCCCGCCACGGCAAAGCGATACCAGTCCTCGCCCATTTCCGGTCTGGCCAGTCCGAAGACCTCGACGGCCACACCGAATTCGAAGGTGCACAGCCCATCATAGGCAAGGGCAACGACAAGGCGGTTGGTTGAGTGGGTGGTGTGATCGTTTGGCATGATCTTTACGATATATGGCATTCATGCCATCTGCCAGCAGTTTCTTGAGCGCGGTAGTGTGCGTCAGTTCCAACACTCGGAGAGGCATTCATGAGCACCGTATCAGATATACAGGCCGCACCGCCGCAGGCTGTCATCGACCACTTTTCCCGCCTGCTTTCCATGGAAACGGATTGCTGGGACGTGTCCTTTGCCATGGAGCAGGGCGATCAGGATTTCGTCCTTCTCCATGTTGTCGGCTCGGCAGAGGTCTTTGCCCGCAGGCACATTCCCGGTGCCATCCATCTGCGCCATGGCGATATGACGCCAGAGCGGCTGTCGCCGTGGCCAATGGAAACCCTGTTCGTGGTCTATTGCGCAGGCCCCCATTGTAACGGCGCAGATCGCGCAGCACTTGCGCTTGCGCGCCTTGGGCGTCCGGTCAAGATCATGCTCGGCGGAATGACCGGCTGGGAGGATGAAGGCTTCGCTTTTGCGGGAAGTGCTGCCGCCGCGTAATCCTCGGCTCCTTCGGCTTTAAAAAGCGGACAGCAAAAAAGCCGCCTCGCTTTTCAGGCAGGGCGGCTTTCGTTTGGCTTCAACTCAGTCCTGCGGCTCGAACACCATGGAATGGCCGTTGATGCAGTAGCGCAGGCCCGTGGGCGGTGGGCCGTCCGGGAAGACGTGACCCAGATGGCCGCCGCAATTGGCGCAGCGGATTTCCGTGCGCACCATTCCAAAGGCGGTATCGCGATGCTCTGTCACGGCGTCGGCCTTGACCGGTTCGAAATAGCTTGGCCAACCGCAACCGGCATCGAATTTCGTGTCGGAAATAAACAGCGGCTCATCGCAGGCGGCGCAACGATAAAGCCCTTTCTCCGTGCTATTCCAATAGGGCCCGGTAAAGGGACGTTCCGTGCCATGTTCCCGCAGAATGTGAAACTGCTCTGGCGTCAGCTCTTCGCGCCACTGCGCATCGGACTTGGTGATTTTGGGAGATTTGAGATCGCTCATCGGGAGATCCTTTCGTTTGTCCCTAAGATAGGATCGTCGCCGCCCGGTTAAAAGAGGAAAGGTCTTCGAAGAGCCTGTTGTTGGGGATAAAGACCTTGTTACTGGCCGCATATTCGAAAACGGTTGAGGTATATGTCGCCTTGGCCTAATTGAAAGGCAACGAGATAAAGCCGTAACCGACGGCAGGGCTGGGAGAAAAGATGATTGCCAATGTCACGTCGCTGACATTCGTTGTGCTGTTTTTGCCGTTTATGACAGCATTGTGCGCCCCGCTGGCAGTCGCAAAACTGGGACGGAATGGCGCATGGCTTCTGGCGCTGGCCCCCGCACTGGCTTTCGTCCATTTCCTCGGCTTCGTGCCGGAAATTGCCGCAGGCGAAGTCGTCACGGGCGGCTATGCCTGGGTTCCCAGCTTTAATTTAAGCTTTTCATGGTTCCTCGATGGCCTGTCGCTGACCTTTTCCCTGCTCATTACCGGCATCGGCACGCTCATCGTGCTTTATGCCGGCGCTTATATGAACGGACATCCGCAGCAGGGACGCTTCATGGCGTTTCTCCTGCTCTTCATGGGCGCAATGCTCGGTGTTGTCGTGTCGGACAGCCTCCTGATGCTCTTTGTCTATTGGGAACTGACCTCGATCACGTCTTTCCTGCTCATCGGCTTCGATCACCGCCGCGAGGCATCCCGCCGGGCCGCTTTGCAGGCGCTTGTGGTAACAGGGGGCGGCGGTCTGGCGCTTCTGGCGGGCCTCATCTTCATCTGGAACATCAGCGGCACGACGCAGCTTTCCATGCTGGTCCACGGCGATGATATATTGCGCCAGAGCCCGTTCTACTTCGCCACACTGCTGCTGGTCCTTGGCGGTGCATTTACCAAGTCGGCGCAGTTTCCGTTTCATTTCTGGTTGCCCAATGCCATGGAGGCACCGACCCCGGTTTCGGCCTATCTTCACTCTGCCACCATGGTCAAGGCAGGCGTCTATCTGCTCATGCGGCTGAACCCGGTCATGGGCGAAACGGCTGCCTGGGAAATCCTTCTGCCCTTCTTCGGCGGGCTGACCATGCTGACGGGCGCATTCCTTGCCATCCGGCAGACGGATCTCAAGCTGATGCTGGCCTATACCACCGTGTCATCGCTCGGCCTGCTGGTCATGCTGGTCGGCTTTGGCTCGGAACATGCCATTGAAGCGGCAGTGCTTTATCTTGTGGCCCACTCGCTGTTCAAGGGCGCACTGTTCATGGTCGCAGGGATCATAGACCATGAGGCGGGCACGCGGGATGTTACGAAGCTTGGCGGTCTGCGCAAGGCCATGCCCAACACTTTCATCGCGGCATTGGCCGCCGCCCTTTCCATGGCGGGCCTGCCACCCTTCCTGGGCTTTCTGGCGAAGGAAGAAATCTATTATGCGCTGGCGCATCCCGATCCTCGCTCCATTCTCTTTACCGTTGTTGCCGTGGTTGGAAATGCGCTGATGCTGGCGGTCGCCTTTGCGGTTGCGCTAAAACCCTTTGTCGGCAAGCCCTCGAAAACGCCGAAACATGCCCATGAAGCGCCCGTTCTCATGTGGCTCGGCCCTGCCACATTGGCGTTCGGCGGCCTCATCGCTGCGCTGTTTTCCGGCGCCTTTCACGCGGTCGTCTCGGTTCCCACGGCCTCGGCCATCGCAGGCGAAAATCGTCCGATGGATATTTCTCTCATTCCGCATATCGGCGTGCCACTGGCACTGTCGCTGTTCACAGTCGCGCTGGGGGTGATGGTCTATACCAAGCTTGCCACCGCCCGCCACCATGTGACACGGGCGCTGCTGGCCGCCGGGCCGGGCCCGGATAAAGCATTCGATGCCGTCATGCGCGGCCTCGTCAGGCTGTCCTTCTCCATCACGCGGCTCTTGCAGCCGGGCAAGCTGGAATTTTACGTCACCGCCACCTTTGCCATTATCGCGCTTGTGCTGCTGGTGCCGATGTATGCCTATGACGAGTTCCCGGCCATGCCCGCCTGGCCGGGTGGCATTCAGCTGCATGAAGCCGCCTTCGTCGTCATCGCCGTCATCGGTCTTGGCGCCGTGCTCACGGCATCGAGCCGCCTGAGCGCTATCATTGCGCTTGGCATTCAGGGTTTTGCTGTCGCCGTGCTTTTCCTGCTGTTTGGCGCGCCGGATCTGTCGTTCACGCAGTTCATGGTCGAAACCCTGTCGGTCGTCATCCTGACGCTGGTCATGACGCGACTGCGGCTGTCGCCTACCGATCATCGTCACCGCGGGCAGAAGCTGCTGGATGGAACAATCGCGCTTGCCTGTGGCACGGGCTTTGCGCTTCTCTTGCTGAAAGCCACCGAGCAAACCTTCAACAACAGCCTCAGCGACTTTTTCGGTGCCTATTCGAAGGTCATCGCGCATGGCAACAATGTCGTCAACGTCATCATCGTCGATTTTCGCGGAACGGACACGCTGGGTGAGATTGCCGTGGTCATGGTCACCGGGCTTGCCATCCTCGCGCTCATCCGCATCCGCACAGGTGGCAAACCCTTGAAGGGTGAGCAAAAAGGGGAGGGCAAGGCATGAACACGGTTATCCTGCGCACCGTCGCCCCGGTCATTACCAGCCTCATGGTTCTGTTTTCCATTTTCGTGCTGTTGCGCGGCCATAATGAGCCCGGCGGCGGGTTCATCGGCGGGCTGATCGCGGTTTCGGCCTTTGCAATTTACGGCATCGCCTATGGCGTTGAGGCCGTTCGCAGGGCCATCATCTTTCATCCCCTGTCCATTTCCGCTTTCGGTCTGCTTGTGGCAACGCTTTCCGGCATGGTCTCTGCTTTCATGGGCGTGCCCTTCATGACCGGGCTCTGGATTTATCCAAGCCTGCTGGGCGTCGAAGTGCCGCTCGCCACCGTCATTTCCTTCGATATCGGGGTCTATCTGGTTGTCGTCGGCGGCTTCACCTCCATTGCGCTTGCACTGGAAGAAAGGGATCGTGACTGATGGAACCGGTTTTTTCGATCCTTGTCGGACTGTTTTTCGCAGCGGGCATCTATCTCATGCTGTCGCGCCATAGCGTGCGCCTGTTGCTGGGCATCGCAATCATGGGCAATGCCGTCAATCTGCTGCTGCTGACCGCAGGGAGGCTGACGCGCGAAGTGCCGCCCATCATCGGAGCAGGGGAGGATGTGCTGGCCGCAACCACGGCCAACCCGCTGCCTCAGGCGCTCATCCTGACAGCCATCGTCATTTCCTTCTGCTTCTTCTGTTTTCTGCTGGTGCTGGTCTGGCGGGCTTTCCAGGAATTGAAAACGGATGACACCCATGAAATGCGCGCAGCGGAGCCGGTTCGTGAGCCGCTTCCGCCGCTCGGATATTGAGAACGGATTAAATACCCATGGCCGCTTCCGGTTCTCCAGCCATCGATCTTTCCGCAGCCCTCGTTGCGCAGACGACACCGCTTGCCGACTGGCTGATCATTCTGCCCGTCGCGCTCTGCATCGGCCTTGGTGCTGTGCTGATGATGGTGCGTCACTCCACCCGGCTTCACGCAGCCATCGCCATTGCCGGGTTGCTGGCGCTGGTGGTGATCGATGCGGCCCTTCTGTGGAAGGTGGCGACAGATGGACCTTTCACCATGGTCATGGGGCGCTGGCTTCCGCCCTTCGGCATCGCATTCACGGCGGATCTTACCGGAACGGTGCTTGCGCTGGCCGGTGCGCTCGCAGCGCTTGCCTGCGCGGTACACGCCCGCGCCGAAATCGATGAAACCGGCAGACGCTACGGCTTCTATCCCTTTCTGATGCTGCTGATGGCCGGCGTCACCGGCGCGTTTCTGACCGGCGACATCTTCAACCTCTATGTCTGGTTCGAAGTGCTGCTGGTCTCTTCCTTCGGCCTCATCGTGCTGGGCTCGACCCGGGAACAGATCGACGGCGCATTGAAATATGCGGTGCTGAACCTCATCGGTACCACGCTGTTCCTCATTGCCGTCGGTTATCTCTACGCCATCTTCGGCACGCTCAACATGGCCGATATCGCAATCAAGGTCACGCAGGCGGATCAGCAGGCGCCCCTGATGACGCTGGCGTCGCTGTTTGCACTGGCATTTGCCATGAAGGCGGCGGCCTTTCCGGTCAACTTCTGGCTTCCGGCGTCCTATCACACGCCGAAGATTGTCGTTTCCGCGCTGTTCGGCGGCCTTTTGACCAAGGTTGGCGTCTATGCGTTGCTGCGGGTGATGATCATGCTCTTTCCGGTTCAGCGGGAAGAACTGAGCCTCGTCATCGCGGCCGTGGCTGTTCTGACCATGCTTTCAGGCGCGCTGGGTGCGCTTGCACAGAACGACCTGCGGCGAATGCTGGGCTATGTCGTCATCTCCGGTATCGGCACCATGATGGCCGGTGTGGCGATCGGCTCACCCTCGGCCGTGGGCGGAGCGGTGTTTTACGCTCTCAATTCCGTCGTGGTCATGACAGCGCTCTACCTCGTCATTGGTCACGCAGCCCGCATCGGCGGAGCATGGACGCTGTCGGACCTCAGCGGCCTCTATGGTAAGGCGCCATGGTTTTCCGCCATGACGCTGGCCCTGTTCTTTGCGGCCTCCGGTCTGCCGCCTTTCTCCGGCTTCTGGCCAAAGGCAATGCTGACCAAATCCGCCATCGATATCGGCGCATGGTGGCTGGCGGCGGCAATTCTGGTGTCCGGCTTCCTTTGCATGATTGCGCTCGCCCGCGCATTCCTTCTGTGTTTCTGGCGTCCGTCTCCCGCCGGCATGAAGCAGGTTCCAGCCGTCGCCAATCCGCCGGGCCTGATGCCTGTCGTTGGACTGACGCTGCTGGTCGTTCTCTTCGGCCTGTTTCCGGAAAGCATCATCACGCTCAGCCAGCGCGCCGCAGACGGCCTTGCCGACCCCGCCGCCTATATCCGCTCGGTCTTTCCGCAAGGAGCCATCCGATGAAGCTGTTTCTTCCGGGCTTGCTGTTCACCATCGTCTGGCTGGCCATATCCGGCAGTTTTACGATCCCAAACCTCATCTTCGGCATCGTGGTCGCTGCCCTGTCGCTTTCGATGGTGCGTCACCAGTGGAGCGAGAGCAGCACCTATTGGCGGCGCGCTCCGGCAATCCTCTTCCTCGCCGTGTTGTTCCTCAAGGAGCTTGCCCTGTCGGCATGGACGGTGGCCAGACTGGTGCTCACGCCTAAAATGGAACTGAAGCCCGGCATTTTTGCCTATCCGCTGAAGCTCGACACCGATTTTGAAATCACCCTGCTTGCCAATCTCATCACGCTGACGCCCGGTACCTTGTCCGTCGATGTGTCCGAAGATCGTTCGAAACTTTACGTCCACGCGCTCGATTGCAGCGATGTCGAAGCGACGAAGCGTTCGATTGCCGATGGATTCGAACGGCGAATCATGGAGGCGTTCCGCAAATGACACCCGAAACCCTTGTCTCCTTCGCCACAATTTTTGCCTCGGCCATTCTTTCCGTCGCCTTCCTGCTGACCGTTTTTCGCGTCGTCGTCGGTCCGACCTTGCCAGACAGGGTTGTGGCGCTGGATATGCTTGTGGGGATCGCCATCGGCTTTTTGGCCGTCATCGCCATCCGTACGGGTTACAAGCTGTATGTCGACATTGCCATCTCGCTTTGTCTCGTGGGCTTTCTCGCCACAGTTGCGTTTGCGCGTTTCGTTCTGTCGCGAACGCCGGGTCCCGAGCACCGGGGCAGGGAGGTTCTGGATGGCACGGATATCGTCTCCCCCAAGGCCGCTGCCAGACGCGCCAAGGCGCCAAGCAAAGCAAGAAGGAAACCTCGGTCATGACCTGGTTTACTGCCATTCCCGTGGTTTTTCTCCTTACGGCAGGCGCGTTTTTCTCACTGACTGCCGCCATTGGTATTAACCGGTTTCCAGACCTCTATACTCGGATGCACGCTGCCTCCAAGGCAGGAACTGTCGGTTCAGGACTTCTTCTTCTTGCCGTGGGTATAAACGCGCTCGACGTTTCTATTTTGGCGCGTTCTCTGGCGGGTATCTTTTTTGTTGTGTTGACCGCCCCAGTATCTGCACATTTGCTTGCGAAAGCTGCCCACAAAGTGGGATATCGCCTGGCTGATGTAACCACTTTGGATGATATGGAAGCAGACCGGAAGTTGAACTGACGTTATTTCTCACGCATCGACTTGATCAGCGATCAGACATACATCCTTATTTTGTTACCTGTGATTTTTTATAGATAGAATAGGCCGTTTTTCGTCTCAATTATTCCGAAATAATAATTGGACTTTTTTTGGTTTGGTGCTATCCACGTCAGGTAAAGTAGATGATGTTGATTTGCGTCTTACGTTATAGATATTCCGGTTGGGCATTTGAATAATGGCTAATCTAAGTTCTCGCGAGAATATCGGGATATATCTGGCGTTTCACGCAGTTGTTGCAAGAATTTTTCTCCGCATCTTTATAGATGTAATGGGGAATAAGTTTTCACAGCAGACGCAAATCAGTGGGCTGGGTTAACTTCGTTTCACGTGCAGGCGGTCTGTCCGTTGCTTGTGAAGACATGAACAGGAGACATATAAATGACGGAAACTACATACGGCGGCGCTCAAGATCTGCTGGTCGAGCTGACTGCGGATATCGTTGCTGCCTATGTTAGCCACCACGTCGTTCCGGTTACGGAGCTTCCCGGCCTTATTTCCGATGTGCACACGGCGCTCAGCGGCACCTCCACCCCAACGGTAGCTGCCGTTAGTGTCGAGAAGCAGAAGCCAGCGGTCTCCGTGCGCAAGTCGGTTCAGGATGATCAGATCATCTGCCTGGAATGTGGCGGTTCGTTCAAGTCGCTGAAGCGTCACTTGACAACGCATCACAGCATCACGCCGGAAGAATATCGCGAGAAGTGGGATCTTCCAGTGGACTATCCAATGGTCGCACCGGCCTATGCAGAAGCGCGTTCGCGCCTCGCCAAGGAAATGGGCCTGGGCCAGCGCCGCAAGTCCGGCCGTTGATCTGTCATATTGCTGCATCAAGAAAGCCGGTCCCTGTGACCGGCTTTTTTTTATGGCGTATTGCGCCAGAATAAGAAAATAATCCTTAATTCGTAGGTCATTTGGCTCGCCACCTTGTGATTTCGCGATTTCATTTGGTGGATTGCGGCAGTTAAATGCTTGGTGTATGAATTAATTCCTATTTCACCAGGAGTTACGATATGTCCCTCAGTTCAGATCCCTGCGAGAGCGCTTCCCCCCATCCCCCATATAGAATGCAAGACGGCTCTTTTTCGCCATTTGTGCCTGCTGAGCACCGGGTTGTGTGCCAGCGCGTGCGTGAAATCACCTATCAAGCCTTCGCGGAGATTGCTGGTCGCGATGCGCTTCGTCGCAACAGCCGTCACGCCATGCTGCACATCCGCCAGATCGCTCTTTACGTCTGCCATGTGACGCTGTCTCTTCCCATTGCCGATCTTGCCCTCTGCTTCGGTCGCGATCGCTCCAGCGTCAGCATTGCCTGCCAGCGCGTTGAGGATCTGAGAGACGACGAAGGATATGATGCTTTCGTCGATAGCGTGGAAGAACAGGTAAAGCCACTTCTTGAAACGTTGCGGGGAGGTGGCGATGCTTAAGGATCAGAAAACACCGAACCAGACCATCCACAACGGGCTCATCAGGCTGCTGCGGCTTCTTGGACGTCGTTCCGCAATCGTCAGGGATAGCGGCATCTATGTCGAAGTCGTCATCGATGAGAGCACAGAGGCTAGGCGGATCGAACGCCCCGTTCTGGAAGAAGGGCTATCGGCTGGCTTGCTGCGCGTTGATAATGGCAGGCTCACCGCACAGGAAACAGCCGCAGCCTTTCTGCGCCGCGCCATGGTGAAGGAGCGCGACGAAATCTTTCAGGAGCAGCATCGCCGCTGTGACGTCGCGGCGGTCGAGAGCAAAGGTGTGCGGCAGACCGTGCGCCGCAACGACCTCTCTTCTCCCTTGCTGGCGCTGGGACGGCTGAAGGATCGCGGTGGAGAAAGCTTCTTTCCTGCCGAAGCGGTGGATGCGGGCGAAAGACTGGCGCGTGATTTTCATCGCGGTCAGCTCAGTCCGCGGGTCACGGCTTCCTGGGAGCCCAGGGTCGCAAGCCGCGTCAAGGGCCACAACAACGCCGCACAGGACTTGAGCGACAGCGCCATGGCGGCGCGCCTGCGTTTCTCAAAAGCAGCCGAGGCCATGGGGCCTGAACTCTCGGGCGTCGCAATTGACGTGTGCTGCTTCGAGAAAGGTCTGGAGCTTGTGGAGCGCGAAAGGCAATGGCCGGTGCGTTCTGCCAAGCTCATGCTCAGAACCGCGCTTCTTGCGCTCGCCCGGCATTATTCGCCACCGCCACCGGCAAACGCCCATAGACGGCAGAGCCACCATTGGGGCGCGCAGGACTATCGGCCGCTGCCATGAACGGTCGAGGCCTCAGGCGGCCAGCACCTGCGCTTCGGCACGAATGCGGTTGACCATGGAGCGCAGCCCGTTGGCTCTCTGGGCCGACAGGTGCTCCACAAGGCCGATCTTGCCGAAGATCTCGATGGCGTCGAGCTTGGCAATTTCGGAGGCGTGCTTGCCGGAATAGACGGCCAGCACGATGGCGACGAGGCCGCGTACGATATGCGCGTCCGAATCGCCCTCGAACGTCAACACGGGATCGGCGGCGCCATCGCTGTGGCTCACGACCCAGACCTGGCTTGCGCAGCCCTGCACCTTGTTGTCGGCGGTCTTCTTTTCCTCGGCGAGGTCAGGCAGCGCCTTGCCCAGCTCGATCACATAGCGATAGCGATCCTCCCAATCATCGAGAAAGGCGAAGTCGTCCATGATCTTGTCGAGAGAAGTCATCGGTCCGGTATCCATTGTCAAAGCTGCGTCCATCATCGTCATGTCGTGCCCAGCATTGCCATGCAAAGGACGCCTGCGCTGCATATAGGCCAAGCGTGGTGCGAATTGAACCGTTGGAGTAACGAAAAAAAGCCCTGCAACGACGCAAATCGTGCAGGGCATGGCACTTGGCCAACGAGGTGGGCAGTGAGGCGGCCCATGATCGAGCCGCAAGGGGGGATGCAAATCCTTGAGATGGGGAAGCGGGGAGGTCGATCAGGGTGCAGGGCGGCGCTGTGGCATCGGAACGTAGGGCTGCGACTTGATAACGGTACCGGTCCTCAAATCGTCACTGTCCTGCGCCACGACGCTTTCCAGCGCCGGTGCACTCACGCTGCTTTCGACAGGTTCGGCAGCAATGGCAAGCTTTTCGTCGGGGTTGGTGCCAGCCAGCTGGGCATCGATCAGCTGATAGGCGACCTTGGCACCCTCACGCGCCCTTTCGCCCAGTGCATGAAATGTCTCTGCGCCCTTGACGCAAACATCCGGCTTTTCAACGCAGATGGCGCTGACATAACGGTAGGCTTCGCTGGCAGCCGAAACGGCGCCTGCAACGTTCATCTGTGATGTCGGGGAATTGCTGTTGTCGGAGCCGCCGAAATAGGAGAGCGCTACCAGCACCAGCGAAAAGAAGATCGATGACTTGATCAGAAACCACATTCGAAACTACCCCGTTCAATCGTCGCCCTTTTCGGGTCGTCCGTGTTGCCCTGTTCTCCGGGCTTGAAAACATCCTAGAATCGACAGACCAATAGCTCTTTGCAAAAACCGGCGAAATTTAATTCAAATTGTATCTATTTGTTCCGTCGCAGGACGAAGATCGGCATTTCACTCGAAGTTTAACGGTCCATGTTAAGCATAATTGCGGCGGCACCCCGCAATTGCAGGCGATAGCGCCGCCCACACCTGCCACAAAGATTAACGCAAAACGAAAAATATAACAAATTCCTTCGCTTACCCGCTATTAACCATGAAAGACGAAGTCTGGCTCAAATGCCCCGAAATGGGATTCCACGGTGTTTTACCCGGGGTTGCGCGGGCAGCTTTTAGCCTTTCCTTAAGCCGCACAGCCCTATTGTCGGCCATGGTTAAGGGCGCTCACGCCCACTGGAATGCGGTGTTCAAGTCTTGCGTCAGATTACGGAAAAAACGATTGCGGCGATTGATCATGCCATCGGCATGTGGCTGTCACGCATGGAGGAAGACGCCAGCGTCAGAACCGCTACGGTTCACTCGTTGCGCCGCGTCGTGGCTTTTGGCCTGACTGCGCTGTTCGTTGTCCCTGCGGTTTTCTGCTTTGCCTTTTCAGCCTCCGTCGCCCTGCCGCTGGGTGTCGCAACCGTCGTTGCTGTCTTTCTTTCTGTCGTTGCCGTCCTGCTTGCCCTTGGCAGACCACGCAAATCCGAGGATGCCGTTATCGAGCAGGCCACGCGGGATGTGGTGCCAGCCAGCCAGGTTCCGGGCCTGCTCCTGACATTTGATGAGCACGGCGTCGTCAAAGGCGTGTCGGGTCGCGATCTCAAGCAGTTTCCCAAGCATTTCCAGGACTGCACCGGCCATCTCTTCGCCGAACTCGTGCATGTCTCGGATCGCATCGCGCTGATGCAGGCATTTGACGATTTGCGTCAGGGCGGCGATTGCGCCCTTGCAGACCTTCGCTTCGAAAACGCCATTGGCGCGCGCCACACCCAGTTCATTCATGCCAGAATGGACATGACGCCAACACGCGACCAGACCGGAAGGCTCGTTGGTGTCGTGGGCCAGTTGCGCGATATTACCGAAAAGGAACTGCTGCGAAGCGAGATCGCCCGCAAGGCAGAAGAAGCCGAATCGGCCAATGATGCGAAATCGCGTTTTCTGGCTGCCGTCAGCCATGAGCTGCGCACGCCGCTCAATGCCGTGCTCGGCTTTTCGGATATCCTCGCCGGTGAATATTTCGGCAAGCTGGAAAATGACCGGCAGCGGGAATATGTCTCGCTCATCCGTCAGTCTGGCGCGCATCTTCTCTCCGTCGTCAACACCATGCTGGATATGAGCAAGCTGGAAGCGGGCCGCTATGAGCTGCAGATGGAGCCTTTCCGCATTGGCGATGCCATCGCCACCTGCGAGGGAATGCTGGGCCTTCAGGCAAAGCAGAAGGGCCTCACGCTCACAAGCCGTATCCAGCGCGATATGGGTGAAGTGGTCGCAGACCAGCGCGCCATTCAGCAGGTTCTGATCAATCTTGCCGGCAATGCCATCAAGTTTACAGAATCCGGTGGTGTAGTATCGATGGATGCGGCGCTCGAAGGCGGTATGCTGAAGCTCTCCGTCAGCGATACCGGCATCGGTATTGCCGCAGACAAGATCGCGTTTCTGGGCCAGCCTTTCATGCAGGTTCAGAACGAATATACCCGCCGCTACGAAGGAACGGGTCTCGGGCTTGCCCTCGTCAAGGGGCTGGTGGAACTGCATGGCGGAAGCTTTGCAATATCCAGCCGCGCAGGAGAGGGGACCGTGGTCACCATTCTGCTGCCAGCCGATGGCTCCGGTCGTACGCATGGTGCAGACCAGGACAACGCCATGGTCACGGCGGAATTTCCCCCGCGCCTCAAGCAGCAGCTTGGCGGTTCGGACATGAAGATGAAGGAGGATGTTGCGGATGGCCGCGCCAAAGCGAAAATCGCCTAGGAAAGCACCCGCCCGAAAGGAGCCGGGTTTCGTTTCCGTGGCGGCCCGCGCCGTCGGACAGCAGGTCTTGCGTCATCCGAAACTTGTCGGCGGCTGTGCCGCCTTTTTCGTCGTGTTCGGTTTTGTGGCAGCCAATGCGCTCTGGTACCAGCCCGGGCACCATCCCTCGCCATTTCTTCGCACGCGGGATGAGGAAAATCCAAACGGCATTCCCGGCTACCGTCTGGCAACGGGCCTTGGCGAGCATGGCAATGTCACCACCTTCCGCATTGAACGCCCGACGGACAATGCGCCAGCGCAAGCCCAGACGCCTGCTGTGGCCGCGCCTGCCCAACCTGCCGCTGCCAACAGCCAGCTTCCCGCAACGCACCAGCCAACCGAACTCGTGGCCGAAATCCAGCGGGAGCTTGCCCGTCGCGGCCTGTATGAAGGTCCGGCCGATGGCGTGCCGGGACCCTTGACCACAGCCGCCATTCTGTTTTTCGAAGAAACGGTCGGCATGGAGCAGACGGGCGAACCGACAAGCCGCGTGCTTGCGGCCATGAAGATCGACAGTGCCACCACCGTCGCGGCCATTCCAAAGGCCTTGCCGAAGGATCGCCCGGCAGAACCCAATTCGGGCGGCGTGGCCGTGGATCCTGTCGCGGCGGCCATCCGCAATGCCGAAGCTCAGACGCCGAAGGCGCAGTCCGTCTCGCTGACATCTGGGGGCAATTCCAAGCCGGCCACGAAGGACCTGGTGGCGAAGATCCAGCAGGGTCTCGTCAACATTGCCTATGCCGACGTCAAGGTAGACGGGATGGCAGGCGAGCAGACACGCACCGCCATCCGCAATTTCGAAAAGCACTATCGTTTGCCGGAAACCGGCGAGCCAAACGAAGCGGTGCTGAAAAAGCTGAAATCCATCGGCGCGCTGTGATAATGCGTAAGCATGCGCGTTAAATCCGAAATCTTCGTCTCCGCTCTTGTCCGCCGTGTTTTTTCCGCCGGTGATTTTGCCGCCATTGAGGTCAGGGGCGCGGATGCCGCTGGTGCCGTCTTCATCCGCCAGCGCCTTCGCAACGGGCTGGAAAATCTCTACGGCCCCGCACCGCAAAGCTTTTCCGATGATGGTGATGATGCGCAGGACCGGCGGTTCGAGCAGCGCCTGATGCTGGCGCAGGCGCAGGATGTCGCGGCATTGCTGGAACGGGAGCGCCGTTTCGATAGCGATTTATGGGTGGTCGAGGTGGAGACGGACAGCGTGGACGGTTTGTTCACCGTCGTTTCGCAATAGGCATCAGGGGGTGCGGATATCCGCCGGATGTCGGGCGCAAGGCCGGACGCTGAAAAGCAGGGAAGGGGGCCGGGAAACCACAGCCCAACCTTCATTCGGTCATCGAGCGATCAGGCCGCGCTTTGCGAATCCCAGTTATCGGGGTCCGAATTGGCGAAGATGGCATCGAGGTTGAGGAAGCAGATCATGGTCTTGTCACGGGCAAAAATGCCTTCGGCATAGCCGGTCGTTGCAAGACCTGCTGTGGCCGGAACCGGCTGCAGATCCGCTGCGGACACGGTCAGAATATCTGACACGCGATCCACCATCATGCCGATCGTCTTGCCCTTGACGCTCGTTACCACGATGGCGCTGCGCTCCGTGGCTTCAACCGGCGGCATTCCAAGCTTGGAGGACAGGTCGACAATCGGGATAACCGTGCCGCGCAGGTTCATGACGCCAACCACTTCTGGCGGCGTATGCGGCAGTGGCGTGACCGGAGCCCATCCGCGAATTTCGCGGATGGAGGTGGTGCGAACAGCAAATTGCTGTTCGTTCAACATGAAAGCGATGATTTCGAGCGCGTCGTCTGCGCGAAGGATAGGTCTATTATCCATCAAAACTCTTCCCAGTTCGTTTTGGAGACATCAAGCGCGGCATTGCCGGAGAAGGCAGCCGAGATTTTGCGGCCAAGTGCCCGGGCAGGGGAGGCCGATGGGCGCTCATTGTGCGAGACGGCCCGAGGTGTATTCGACGCGGCAGCATAGCCGCTATCGGACAGTTTGAACTGCGCCAGAAGCTGGTTGAGCGATTGCACTTCGCTGGCCAGTCCGTGGCTTGCCGCCGTGCTTTCTTCCACCATGGCCGCATTCTTCTGCGTATCCTGGTCCATCTGGTTGACGGCAGTATTGATCTGCTGGAGTGCGGAGGACTGTTCCTGCGCGGATTCAGCGATGGCGGCCACGTGGCGGTTGATTTCCTGCACTTCCGTCACGATGGTTTCGAGCGCCGTACCCGTCTCACCGACAAGCTGCACACCCTGTTCAACCTGCGTGTTGGAGGTTGTGATCAAGCTCTTGATATCCTTGGCCGCATTGGCGGAGCGTTGAGCCAGTTCACGCACTTCCTGGGCAACGACCGCAAAGCCCTTGCCGGCTTCACCCGCGCGGGCGGCTTCAACGCCAGCATTCAGCGCCAGAAGGTTGGTCTGGAAGGCGATTTCGTCGATCACGCCGATGATGTTGGAGATCTCGCCAGAGGACTTTTCGATCTCGTTCATGGCGGTAACCGCCTTGCGAACGACCTCGCCAGACTGTTCGGCACCCAATTTCGCACGGCTGACCAGATGACCGGCTTCCTGCGCGCGGCGTGTGGCATCCTTGACGGTGGTGGTGATCTGTTCCAGCGCCGCCGCTGTCTCTTCCACGGATGCGGCCTGCTGCTCGGTGCGCTTTGCCAGGTCGTCGGCCGCAGCGCGAATTTCATTGGCACCGGAATCAATGCCACGTGCATTCTGCGCCACGCGGGTCAGCGTCGATTGAAGCTGTTCTGCCGTGGTGTTGAAGTCATTGCGGATGCCATCAAGCGTCTGGGCGAAGGGCTGGCGCAGACGGTAGGTCGTGTCGCCTTCGGCAAGCTTGGAAAGGGCGGAGGCGAGACTGTCGACCGCAAATTGCACGGCAGCCGATTCCTTGGCCTTCTGTTCCTCGCGCTCGATCCGCTCCTGCTCCGTCAATGAGCGATTGGCCTCGGTCTCACGCTCCAGCCGGCTGCGCTCGATGGCGTTTTCGCGGAAGACCTGAACGGCGGCAGCCATCTGGCCGACTTCATCCTTGCGCTCGATGCCGTCGATGGCGGCGCCGGTGTCACCCGCCGCCAGGGAGGCCATACGCGCGCGAAGGCGGGCGATCGGTGCCGTGATGCCATGGGTTGAAATGTAGAGACCAAGCGCCACGAGAAGCGCAGACATCAGCAGGATGCCGATGAGGCCGGACATGATGGTGCTATCCGTGTTACCGCTCAGCTCACTGCTTCTATCATTGATGGTCTTGATGAGCTTTTCCGTAACCGCGGTGATTTTGGGCGAGACTTCGCCGACCTTGGCCAGCACGGCCAGTGCCGATTGCTGGGCCTGCTCACGCTGACCGGCCTGCGCCTGGGAAATGACCGTGTTGATCATAGTCTCAAGTTCGGAAGCACCCTTGAGGATGACCTGGGTGTCCTCTGCGCCCTCGGGAACGAGCTTTGCGATCTGCGACTGACGCTCGTCCATCTGCTTGAAATTGTTTTTGCTCACCTTGACCGCATCCGCAAAAGCCTCGCTTGCGGGATCAACCATCGACATGCGCAGGGTCTGCATCGCCAAGCCGTTGATGTTGCCGCTGGTGCGGGCATTCAGCACAGCCGAATAGGCGTTGTGATCGATGAAATAGCTGTAATCATTGTCGGTGTGCTTGTACTGCCAGCTGACATATCCCAGCCCGGCTATCGATGCCACGCTCATTGAGGCGATGACAGTAACAACCTTCGCTTTAATCGTAGCATTTTTCAAAAATGACATTGTGCCCTCACGGCAATATTCGTACCGCCTGGGCGGTCATCAAGACATGAATCATCATCGCGCGTAGCCATCCATCATAGGGCGCAGGCGTTCAACAGATTGCAATCCTCCAGGATGGCGCTCCTCCGCCTGGTCTACTCACTCCGTTTTGCAACCAGAGTGTGCGGTACGACAATTCTACGATTTGTCTAAATTTATTCTTACTTTTTTATGCAACTACTTGCCGTAACGTAAGCCTGTCTGGCGGGTTGGACTGAGTGACAGATGTCACCCCACGCCGCCAGGTAAAGGCAGGCGTCTCAAGCGTATGGCAGTGAGGGGCGGCGCCTTGAGACAGCTATTCTGCGTCCGTCTTTCAATGTCCCGCGGGGGATCAGCGACGGACAACCAGCTTTTCGGCGGGGATTCTTTGCTCGCGGCCTTGCCGTTCGGTATCGTCCGGGTTGACCGTATAGAGGTCCGCACGGCGCCAGCTTTCGATGCGATTTTCGCACTGAGCAGGATCGAGCTTTTCCAGCATGATTTCCGCGCCCGTCATGTCGCCATTGCGAGCCTTCAGATGCGGATAGAAGCATCCCAGCACAAAAGCCGCATCGGCGAAATCCATACCCAGGCCTATCAGTGTGGTGGCAAGCTGCTGGCCGGAAATATCCAGCATCACCCGTTCGGAAAGCAGATGGCTGGCCGAGAGGCAGTCTGAAAGTGCCTTGGCAAACTGCCGGGCATTACGCTCACGGGCAAAACGCACCAGAAGCGCTTCCTGCACCTCTGTCAGGCGCAGCGCTCCCAGGGTATCGCTGTGCGGGCGGTTGAGATGCTGCGCCATGGTGCGAAGCTGCTGGCGCAATTCTTCTTCGCGCTCGGCAATCGTCTTTTGTACCGGCTGCGAGGGGGACGCCGCCTCGCTGTCCTCTACAGCAGGCCTTGCCGGTGCCTGGCGTGAATGGCGCAGACCGACAAGAGTATCGATGACGGTGGGCGAAAGATCATCCCGGCGCACAATGGTTCTGGCATGTGCCCCACCCTGCGTCCGTGCCACGGCGATCAGGGTTTCGTCATCCAGCGCCTTGGAGGAAATGAGAAAAGGAGCCGATAGGCCGATGGGCTGGCAGGCGATGAAAAACGCGACCGCAGAAGGGACGTTGGGATTTTGCGACAGGGCCGCAACGGCTTCGCGCTTCGCTTCCGGCGTGGATGCGGCGAACAAAGGCATGAAGAGTTCCGCAAACTGGCGGAGCTCGGACTTGGACGGATGCGAGAGCCCTTCGAAACTAGACACAGTGGCCATTAACACCACATCTTTCTTCCTCTCGGCGCTCGGCCTTTCTAATTCTCGAAACCGGTCGGTCAACGCAATACCCAATGTGACGCAAAACAAAACGATCCGTTCAAGTTAGAGCAAACGTGTTGACGCCCTGTTAACCAGCAATGGCGCAAAGCGATTTTTTTCACTTACGCACAGTGAATTTTTAATAAAATAATTTTTTTGACGATTTTTGAGATCTGGCGAATTAGCACAACCACGCCGCTAGCGGGAACCCGCCGCCCATGCATAGCACGGATTGGCGAGTCCCTAACCGCTATCATGGCGGCTAAATGCCTTTAAACATGAGATAAATGTCACCCGTCAAACATGATTAAGTAGAAATTTTACCCCTGATTTCTTCGAGTTTTCAAATTTTGTTACCAAATACAACCACTTAAAATTCTTCTGAAAGTTGTATCCACAGTGCTGAAAATTTATCCTTTCAGTAATATTTCCATAAACATTTCAATTTTAACGGATTATATTTTGGCTTCAATATATTAGCATTAATATATGATTAACCTTCGCATGGTTCTAATCCGTAGGCAGGCTTCGGATTCGATGCTAGATTCAGGGTGCGACATCTTGCGTACCAGATTTCAAAGAGTCTAGCGCAGCCGCCATGTTACGTCCCCCATGCCAGTCTGTGGACTGGAGATGCACAATGTTGTGGTGATGGCATTCCCGCGTGTCGCTGATGCGTCCGCGTCTATTCAACAATCAAGCGTCATGCCTGAGAGGAGAAGACCATGGCAGACATAATCTCATTTTACGCGGCATGGCGCCGCTACAATAGCCAAGGTGATAGGCACACCAGCCACAAGGTCGTCAGTGGGCCGGCACAATTGCTGTTTTTTACCGGCGTCCGCTATGAGCGGCCCGTGATCGACATTCAGCTCGGCGCAAAGAAGAAGCCCCGAAAGCGCAAGCCGGTGTCCGTCCAGACCGATACGGCAATCGTTTCCTGACGTTATCTGCTGCGTACTAAGCGCCTGTCAGGTCACGACCAGGGCGTCTGCTCACACTTGGCTTCTCCAAGGAAACGTTCTGCTTCTTCGATAAAGCTTGGCTGCGGTACCATCGTTCGCAACACGGCATAACCCTTGTCCTGGCTCGCTTCGACGAGGATCGATTGCGAGAGACCCTCGGGCTTGGCCTTGCGGATCGCCGCCAGTTGAACCTGGTTTGCCACCAGAATATCCAGCTCCCCACCAGCCGACGTCCGGTCGTTCATGCTGAAGACCTCGTTTGAGGCGCTGTCGAAAATGGCGACGGACCAGAAGGGGACAGCCCCGAAGCCCGCCAGTCGCACCGGCTTTTCCGTGATGTCGAATGTGCAGACCGCGACGCGCATGAAGGGATCGCCGCTGCCGAGTTCGGTTTTTTCCCGCTTGTCGTCCAGAAGGTGAAACTTGTGCGCAGCGCCTTCCGCCACGGCGCGCGTATAGGCATCCCGGTTGGAAAAATGCGGTGTCGACAGCAGAATGACGAGGTGAAGCACCGCCGCTCCCACCAGGCCGACGAAAACGGCAAACAGGACCTTAAGCATCGCCGCACCCTGTCTTCTGGATGTCCGGCATCTTGATGTCGATGAGACCCGTGCTGCCCGCAACGGGCGTATCCAGCAGCGTCAGCACCAGCTTGAAATCGCCTCGCGGCGGCACGGCCAGCCAGTTGTAGGTCTGCGCGCTTGAAGCCACGCTGATATTCATGCCACCCTTCGCCCCATGCAAGAGAGTGCGGGAGTTGAGCGCGACCGGGCGACCGGTGCCGTCATCCAGCAGATTTCCCTGCTGGTCGGCTGCGTAGAGCGTCCAGAAGCGAGAGGGAGGCACCGTTCCGGAAAGCTGGTAGCGACATGCGCCCGACAGGCGCTGCCCGCCCGCATCCACCGAGGCGGTGAAGCTCAAACCTTCGGCGGTGCCATAGAGCAGCTTGCCGGAATCCGCCCTGTGCGATTTGGCATAGGGATCAGCCTCGATCGTCTGCGCCTCGGGAAATGCATCCCAAACGCCGATCCTGATCGAGCCAAATCCATCTGTCGCTTCCAGGGCCGCAAGCGTGGAAAGAATGCCGCCGCCAAAGGCGATGATAAGCGAGATTGCGACAAGAAATGGAACTCGAAACACGCTGTTTTCCCGTTTTGGAACAGGTCAGGGTTAGCATTGATTTCGATCCGGGGAAATGGGGGCTTCGCTTCCAAAGCGCAGCTATCCCAATCTCTTTGCCGCTTTTGAATGTCCTTCGTCGCACTCTGTTCAGGAAATTCAAAAGGCGCGGGTGGGGACCGCGCCTTGGCTTTTTCGTGCTCGCTTCGGGAAGCTAGGGCTGGATTGCCGGTGCCGAAGGCGCAGCCGGTACTGCCGGTTGAGAAGCGGGTGCTGATGCTGGCGCTGCGGCTGGCGAGGCCGGGCCGCTGGCAGAAACATCATCCGTCGCAACAGGTGTTGGCGTTACCGTTCCATCCGCTGCGGCGACACGCCAGACTGCGTTGCCGGCATCATCGGCGACCAGCAGCGCACCGGTTCCATCGATGCCGACGCCCACCGGACGACCGCGTGCCTTGTCGCCCTGAATGAAGCCGGTCACCACATCCTGCGTCTTGCCCGCAGGCTTGCCGTTTTCAAACGGCACATAGGTCACGCGGTAGCCATTGAAGGCGTTGCGGTTCCAGCTGCCATGCTCGCCGATAAAGGCGCCGTTGGCATAGGGGGCTGGCAGGGCGGAGTTGAGCGAGAAGGTCAGGCCGAGCGCCGCCACGTGACTGGACAGGGCGTAGTCCGGCTTGATGGCCTTTTCGACCATGTCCGGACGCGGCGGATAAACGCGGGCATCCACATGGTTGCCGTAATAGCTCCACGGCCAGCCGTAGAAGGCGTTTTCCTTCACCGATGTCATGTAATCGGGAACGAGGTTTGGCCCCAGCTCGTCACGCTCGTTGATGACGGCCCAGAGTTCCTTGCTTTCCGGGTTGAAGGCAAGGCCATTGGGATTGCGCAAGCCAGACGCAAACAGCTTGAACGCACCAGTCTGGCGGTCCACCTGAAGAATGGCCGCGCGGTTCTTCTCGGCCTCGATGCCATTTTCCACGATGTTGGAATTGGAGCCGACCGAGACGTAGAGCATCGTGCCGTCTGGGCTCAGTGCCAGATCCTTGGTCCAATGGTGGTTGATGGGGCCGCCGGGCAGCGGCGTCAGGATCTTCGGCTCAGCCGTGATCTCGTTCTGACCGAGCTCGTAGGGATAGGCCATGATGTTGGAGGAGGTGGCAACATAGAGCGTGTTGTCTGCAAAGGCGACGCCGAAGGGCGAATCCAGCTTCGTCAGAAGCTCATGGCGCTCGTCCACGGTGCCGTCGCGATTGGTGTCGCGCAGAAGCGTAATGATATTGCTCGGCTTCTGCTCGCCGGTCTCGCCATGCGCAATCGACATGATCCAGCCGCGAATGATGTCCTTTGGCCGGGATGGGGGCTCGCCAGCCGGTGCCCGCGACTGCACAACCAGAACATCGCCATTCGGCAGCGTGTGCAAGGTGCGCGGGTTGACGAGATCCTTCTGGTAGAGCGTGATCTTCAGCCCTTCCGGCACTGTTGGCGTCTCGCCATCCTTCCAGCCGATGACCTCTGCAACCTTCAGGTCTGGAATGAGATTTCTGGAGGGCTCAGGCAGCACGGGATCCGCGCCGATCTGCTGCGACGGATCGAAATTGCCGTCCTGTCCGCTGCAGGCAGGCAGAATGACGGGAACGCCGCTCAAAAGCGCGGCGGACAGAAGAATTCGCGAGCTTACCATCATACTCTCCAGGCCAGACGTGCATATTTACGGGAAGACGCCGTCACCGCCATGAGCGAAACAGCAAATGTGACCGCCGAAAGCAGCAACCCATAGGGCACGACCGCCGTCCAGCCATCACCGGCATGGACAAGGCTGTTGGCGAAAGCCAGCACCAGCATCACCAGAAACAGAATGATAGCGAGAAAAGACGACCGCATGGGCCGCGTGCGTTTCCGCAACAGATCCAGCAACCCGGCCACAACAGCCAGCCCGCCAAACACCAGCCCGGCAAACAACAACCAAGCCGAAAAATTCAGCCACATCAGGTTACCGCTCTGCCAGAAAGCAATGTCCGTACAAAGCGCCAGCGAAAAGCACACGAAGGGAAATGGTACAAAGAAGAGTTGAAATGGGTAGGCAGAGGACTCTCTGCGAGACGAAATGTCATTCATGGAGAATTCCCCGAAACTCACGACGAAAAAACGGTCGACGATGGTCGACCTCGGGAAATCAACGGTTTGAAAAGGATTTAGTTGCAGCTCAACAAATATGGCGCCAGCAACAAACAGAAGCCCGCGCGGTCATATCTCCGATCCAGCGAAGGCAAAGGGTTGGAACCTTTCTGTTAGATCCTGACCAGGGGGACGGTGCGCAGAAAATCTTGTTGCGGCGTGCAGTCGGACGGAAAGTCTCCAAACTGCCGTATTGCCAACAGCTCGAAACGCATTCCGCGTAGGCTCCAGTTGTAGGAGTTCAATTCGTTTCCAACTCTTACGAACAAAACACTGTGAAAAAACGAGACATCTGCGTCTTTGAAACCCGGCTTCGTTGTATAGATCGAAAGGCCACGCAGATCGATAAGCTGGGAGATTGCCTCGTTGTCCCCATCTCTGACGAGACAAAAAGGGTGCGTTCCTGCGATTGATGTTGCAGACATCGCCAACGCCACGGCATTCGTCAGCGACCAAATCGCGACAGCCGAAGGGCAGATCATCAGATAAAAGCCAGCACGTTGAATACGCGGCGCTTGGCGTGGGTTCACCAATAGCAACAAGGAACTGATAATTGCGGTGATCAGTGCGAACCCGTGCACAAAAGTCATACTGAAGCCACCGGCTGCAAATACCGCGGTTACGAGCGTGCCGACCGAACCAATTAACCCGGTTGCAATTGAGAGCAACGCTGCTTGCCAATACCGCAGGCTGAGAGACGTAAACCTTATAAGCAGCACAGTGCCCAAGGGCATGAGTGGAGCAAATGCGGCGCAAGCCACAAAAGCTATGAATGTCAGCTCGACCGCAGATAAGGGGGCAGTATATCCGAATACCAAAAAGGTGGAAAAATTAAAGCACCCCACCGCTATCAACAAAGCCATAGAAAAAAGCGCTATCAGCGACATCGAAAACCGTAACGAAAGAAAAGGTTCAGACAAATTAAACAGTAAAATATTGTTTATTCTCTATTGGACGACCTCAGGTCCTGTCAAGAAAGTATGGCGGCCATATCTTAGCTGCAGCTGCAGCTGAAGCAAGCAATGCTGCGAGGGACTTTCGGGTTTTTCAAGTTGGCTTTGGTGGAGTGACGGTCCCGATCCCGTGGATGAGAGAGTCCTCGTGCAGGAAAACGCCATCGTAGCCTTTGCCGTTTCCGGCAGTACCGTCGCGTCTTACCTGGGTGATAGACGGCCAAACTCCCAAAAAAATGCCGAGCCAAGACCTCGCCAAACCGCCAACAATTGCTTTCAAACGCACAGATCGAGACTTATCGAAAATCTCCTTAGGCGTTCGCTATGTGTATGTCCCAACCCATAACAGTTGGAGCTTTTCGACGATCGAGAACTTCGTCAACGGGACCTACCGCTTCACACCATCTCCACCAACATCCGCAACCTTCTGCACCGTAATCGTCGGGGCTGACGCCTCCTTCAACTTCTTGCCGATGGCGCGGATGACGCGGGTGGCTTCGGCAGAGAGGGCGCGGGGGCGGGTGAGGGCTGGCAGGGCATTGGCGTCTGTCGATGCTACTTCCGCACCGGCGGCGGGCTGTGGTCGCGAGCCGGATGGCAGCGGGTTCTGGATGCCGGGAATGGGGCGCAGTTCCATGCCCTGATGGGCATAGTCCATGAGCCGCTTGAACGTCATGGCGGGCAGGGCGCCGCCGGTCATGTTGTTCATGGAGGTGAAGTCGTCATTTCCGAACCAGACGGCGGTGGTGTAGTTGCCGGTAAAGCCGACATACCATGCGTCGCGGTAGGATTGCGATGTGCCGGTCTTGCCGCCCGAGACGATGCCATTGTCGAGTGCGCCCCGCCGCGCCGTTCCCTCAACGGGGATCGTCACCAGCATCCGGTTCATCTTGGAATTGGCCTCTTCCGAAAGAACGCGCTGCGCAGGCGGCTCATCACGGTCGAAATCGTAGAGAACCGTGCCTTCGTAATCCAGCACCTGCTCTATGCCGTGGCGACGGGCCTGCATACCGCCTGCCGGAAACACGGCATAGCCGGTGGCCTGATCCAGCACGGTCACTTCCGATGTGCCGAGCGGAATGGTCTTGTCTGTGCGAAGCGGCGTTGCAACGCCCATGGCCTTGGCCGTATCGGCAATAATCTGCGTGCCGAGCACATCCTTGGCAAGCCGCACGGGCACCGTGTTGTAGGATTTGGCGAGTGCTGTCTGCAGCGTCACCTTTCCCGCATAGGAGCGGCCGTAGTTCTGTGGCGACCAGCCGCGCCAGGTCACCGGGGCGTCGGAAATCAGCGTTTCCGGCTTGTAGCCCTTCTCCATGGCGGCGGAATAGGTATAGACCTTGAAGGACGATCCGGGCTGGCGAAGGGCGGCTGTCGCGCGGTTGAACTGGCTTTCGCCATAGTCACGACCGCCGACCATGGCGCGAATGCCGCCACGATTTTCGATCATCACCATCGCGCCCTGCTTGACCTTGTAGCCTTCACCGAATTCGCGAAGGCTGCCTTCCATGGCCTGCTCGGCAGCCTGCTGCAGGCCGGTATCGAGCGTGGTGCGAACCATGACCGTGTGGTCCTTGATCTTGCCTTCCTTGGCCAGCCGCTGCACTTCGTCAAAGGCCCAGTCGAGGAAATAATCCGGCGCCTTGACATCTTCGCGGTCGATGACGGTTGCCGGGTTGCGACGCGCGCCAACGACCTGACCTTCGGTCATCAGTCCACCCTGCACGAGGTTGGAGAGAACCGTATTGGCACGGGCGCGCGCTGCCGGAAGGTTGACGTGCGGTGCGTATTTTGCCGGTGCCTTGAACAGGCCGGCCAGAATGGCGGATTCCGCCAGCGTCACATCCGTCAGGTTCTTGCCGAAATAGAATTGCGCTGCCGCCGCCGCGCCGAAGGTGCCGCCGCCCATATAGGCGCGGTCGAGATAAAGGCTGAGGATTTCCTTCTTGGACATGTTGGCTTCCAGCCACAGCGCCAAAAAGGCTTCCTTGATCTTGCGTTCCAGCGAGCGCTCATTGGTCAAAAACAGGTTCTTCGCCAGCTGCTGGGTCAGCGTGGAGCCACCCTGCACGACGCCGCCTGCGCGGGCATTCTCGCTCATGGCGCGGGCAAGGCCGATGAAGTCTATGCCGAAATGTTCGAAAAAGCGCCGGTCTTCGGTGGCCAGGACAGCCTTGATGAAATGATCCGGCATCTGGTCGATCGGCACGGAATCTTCGTGGATAATGCCGCGATGGCCAATCGTGTTGCCGTAGCGGTCCAGAAAAGTAACAGCGAAATCACCGCGATAGCGCCAGTCCTTCTTCGTTTCCTCAAAGGCGGGCAGGGCCAGCGCCAGCATCAGCACGGTGCCGGCGGTGCCAACCGTCAACGCATCATCGGCGATGTTGATGAGAAATTTCTTCCAGCCGCGGACATGCAGTTTGCGCGAGGCAATCGTAACCTCTTCCCAGAAGTCGAAAACGCGGGATGCGGTTGTCCACAGGCCGGAATCGATCCATGAATCGATCCGCAGCAGAATATGGCGTTTGCGGCGCGCCGGTTTGTTGTTGTTGTCTTCCTGCACCTGAAACGAATTCCTGTTCGATATGGCGAGCGGATGCTTGACGCAGCAACCTTGCGCGGGTCATTCCCTCACCACCACTCTGCCAGATTTAAGGATTATCTTATAATCCGACAGATTGCGATACGACAAAACGGGCTATGCCATGTTGCAGCCCGCCGGTGCAAAATGAAATGGAAATGTTAACGATGAGTGACGCGCCATTCTGGAAAACCAAAACGCTGGCGCAAATGAGTAACAGCGAGTGGGAAAGCCTGTGCGATGGCTGCGGTCTCTGTTGTCTCAACAAGCTGGAGGATTGGGATAGCGGGGATGTGGTCTTCACCTCTGTCGCCTGCCAGTTGCTGGATGGAGACAGCTGTCAGTGTTCGGATTATCCGAACAGGCGCGACACGGTGCCCGATTGCATCCAGCTCAGCCTCAAGCTCGTCAATGAGATCGGCTGGCTGCCGCCGACCTGCGCCTATGCGCTGGTGCGCGATGGCGAGGACCTTTACTGGTGGCACCATCTCGTTTCCGGAGATCGTGAGACGGTGCATATTGCGGGCATTTCGGCGCGCGGGCGGACCGTCAGCGAGCTTGATGTCGAGGTGGACGATTTCGAAAACTACGTCGTCGACTGGCCCTTGACGGTGGGAGACGAACCTTTGGCCCAGCAACCGGAGCAGGCTTGAAGCAGGCGTGCCTGTGAGGGCGGCGGGGCAGGGTGCGACGGCGGTCCTATTCCTGCCGCATCGAGCCATTAATGCGCTCCCATCTTTTCTTATGCCCGATACCGGCTATGATGTATGGTCGGCAAGTCAAGGATCATCTATGCGCAATCGTTTCGCGCTTTTTCTGCCCATATGCCTGATGATCATGGTCGCGCCCGCGCGTGCTCAATCATTGCCGCCCTTTGAATGCACCTTCGTCACGTCGGTGGAAACAGGAGCGGTCATTACCCAGCAGGGAAGCTGCGACAAGCGGGCCTCTCCGGCCTCCACCTTCAAGGTGCCTCTGGCGCTGATCGGCTATGAGTCCGGTATACTGCTGGATGAATTCAATCCCGTCTGGGAATGGAAAAAAGGCATGGAAGCGCCGCCAGCCGCGCGCAAGAAAGTCGATCCAACGACGTGGCAGAAGGAATCCGTGCTCTGGTACTCGCGTGAAATCACCAGCCGTCTGGGGCAGGAAAAGTTTTCAGCCCTCGTCAAGAAACTGGGCTTCGGCAATGCCGATGTGGCCGGTGACGCGGGCGAAAACAACGGCCTGACCGATGCCTGGCTCGGCACCTCGCTGCAGATTTCGCCCGTCGAGCAGATCGGCTTCATGCGCAGGCTTCTTGCCAACAACCTGCCATTCTCGCGCGATGCGCAGAACAAGACCAAGGCCATCATTCCTGTTTATGATGGTGCCGAGGCCTGGAGCGCGCATGGCATAACCGGCACCGGCAACCTCAAGACCCCCGATGGCAAACCCGATCCCGACCGCCCCTTCGGATGGTTCGTTGGCTGGGCAGAACGCGAAGGCCAACACATCGTCTTCGTCCGCTTCCGCGTCAACGACAAGCCAACCGACATCCCCATGGGGCAGGTCGTCCGCGACGAATTCCTGCGCGATATACCGCGCTTCTCGGTTCATCGTTAGGCTCTATCGAAAAAGTTCGGAATGGGTGCCCGCGCGCGTAAAGACGACCAGATTGCTGGGCCCATCTAGCCTGTAGATCAGCAGAAAATCACCGCCAATGTGACATTCACGAAAGTCGCGCCATTCTCCGGTCAGTTCATGGTCGCGAAATTGTGCAGGTAGCGGCGCGTCATTGGCGATGAGAAGGATGAGGACTTCTTTCAGCTTCACCATGTCGAAGCGGCCGGAATCATTGAGCCTCTTCCAGTCTTTCAGGAACTGTTTGGTAAAGTCGCACATGCGCGGCACTGTCGTGCGCTTCTGTGCCGCCCCTGTTGCCCCATCCTTTTTGCCCTTCACTTATCCTCGCTATCCAGCGCATCGTGCAGGGCCTGCGATGTCTTGAAGCGGCCATGTTTTCTGGCGGCAATTTCGCGGGCCTCCTCCATGGCGGCCAGCGTTTCTGCATTTGGGCGCGTCAGCTCGATCGGTAAAGCCTTTTCGCGGGCAATCCGGGTCAACATCATGCGCATGACATCGGAAACTGTCAGGCCAAGGCTGTCAAGAACAGCCGTCGCATCGTCCTTCAGTTCTTGGTCTATACGCGCCCTGACATATGCATTCGCAGTCATGAGCTTACTCCTTTGTGCCCATTATGTAGCTCAATTGGGCATCACGTTCAAGCTACGCTCAATAGCCGCCACGATACATCGGCGCGTTCGGGTTCTGGCGGAAATAGGCGAGGTCGCGTTCGGCGTCCTGGAGGTCGTAGCCGAGATCATCGGCCTCGCGGCGGGCGCGGCTGCGGTCCCGCTCCAGATCGTCTATCCGGTCGCGGATGCCGCGGCGGTCCTTGTCCTCGGCCTTTTTCAGGTCTTCCGACAGGCGGTCTGCCTCCGACTCTCGCGAGCTTATGTCAGAGCGCAATGAATCGATGCGTGAACGCAGGTCGTAGACCCGCTTTCCGAGGCTGTAGCCGCGCACGAAGTCTTTTTCCATCTCGACCGGGCAGACATTGTTGTATGCACCGCCGCCTTCTCCGTGGGATGCGCCACTGAGCGGGGTGCAGAAGCGTTTGATGCCGGTCTGGTAGCCCTGATACCATTGCGTCTGGTTTGGCGTGGCACCGCTTTTGGAACAGGATCGGACATGATCTGCAAAGCGGCTCTGGGGCTCATATCCGGCTGCGCCATCCGTGTCGCCGACCACCGTCCAGTCAGCCACGCGGCATTCTTCCTTGGACATGGTGCCGCATGAAGCAAGTGTCATCATTCCGGCAGCCATGCCGGCGAACAAGAAGAAACGCATATTGAACCCCCGTTAATATTCGTTAACGGTTTTAAGCATAGATCGTTTTTTTATTCCAGATAGTCCTCGAATATATTGAAATATCTAATTTAGAATATTATTGCGACGCGATAATAAAGTATTGAATTGATTTATACAGGGATGCGGCGGCTTTCTTAGCCTTAAGGTCGCAGCTCGCACCCTCGCCAGGAGAAAAGCTCCAAAGAGCGCAAAAGCCGCTTGACCTTCCCATGATGGTAACCATTACAACGGCTCGTGAAAGGGGAAATCCCATGAACGAGACCATCAAGACGTTGACCCAGGCCGAACCGATCTCCCTGTCCGTGGACGGGATGACCTGCGCGTCCTGCGTGCGGCGCGTCGAGACTGCCGCTGGCAAGGTGCCGGGTGTCGCGACAAGCTCGGTCAATTTCGCCACCAGAAAGCTGACCGTTGAGGCTGCCGATGGCTTTTCGGCAAAGACGCTTGCCGCTGCCGTCAAGAAGATTGGCTATGAGGTTGTGCCCGAACGGCATGAACTCTTCGCAACCGGGCTGAAAGGCCCGCAGGATGCGGCGCGGCTGAAAGCCGTGCTGGAGGCGGTTGCGACGACGCTCAATGCCGAAGTTGATGAGGCTGGCCATGTTACCGTCGAGGGCATGGGGGGAAATCGCGAAGGCGAGATGCTGGTTGAGACGGCAAAGGCCGCTGGCTTTGCGCTGGCAAAGCAGAAAAAGCCGCACCATGGCGAAGCCCATGACGACGCTGCCGCAGGCCATGACCATACGCATCACGCCGGTGATGAGGTTCGTTTGAAGCGCGACCTGACCGTCGCTGCTATCCTGACGGCACCGCTTTTCATTCTGGAAATGGGCGGTCATCTCTATGCACCCATGCATCATTGGCTGATGGGCGTCATCGACGTCCAGAACCTCTATTACCTCTATTTCCTGCTGGCGACGGCGGTCATATCAGGGCCGGGTCTGCGGTTTCTGAAAAGCGGCATTCCGGCTTTGCTGCGCGGCGCGCCCGAGATGAATTCTCTGGTTGCCCTCGGCGTCAGCGCGGCCTACCTCTACTCTCTGGTGACGACCTTTGCGCCGGGCCTGCTGCCGGAAAATGCCCGCCATGTCTATTACGAGGCGGCGACTGTCATCGTCACGCTCATCCTGTTCGGGCGCCTGCTGGAAGCGCGCGCCAGTGGCAGAACCGGCGATGCCATCCGCAAGCTGATGACGCTTCAGGCAAAGACCGCGCGGGTGGAGAGAGACGGGCAGACAGTGGATATTCCCGCTGATGAGGTGAGGGTTGGCGATATCGTCATCATCCGCCCTGGCGAGCGTCTGCCCGTGGATGGCAAGGTCGTGGAAGGCTCGTCCTTCATCGATGAATCCATGATCTCGGGCGAGCCGGTGCCGGTGGAAAAAGCGCTTGGCGCATCCGTTACGGGCGGGACCATCAACAAAAACGGCACGCTGAAATTCCAGGCAACCAAGGTCGGCGCCGATACGATGCTGTCGCAGATCATCCGGCTGGTGGAGCAGGCGCAGGGCGCAAAGTTGCCGATCCAGCTTCTGGTGGACCGCGTCACGGCGCTGTTCGTGCCTGTCGTCATTGCCATTGCAATCCTTACATTCATCGTCTGGGCAATGTTCGGGCCTGAGCCTGCCTACACCTTTGCGTTGATCAATGCGGTCGCAGTTCTCATCATCGCCTGCCCCTGCGCCATGGGGCTCGCCACGCCGACATCCATCATGGTGGGCACCGGCAGGGCTGCGGAACTGGGCGTGCTGTTTCGCAAGGGAGAAGCCCTGCAATCGCTGCGGTCTGCCGATGTGGTTGTCCTCGACAAGACCGGCACGGTGACCAAGGGAATGCCTGAGATGACCGATCTCATTGTCGCAGATGGCTTTGATGAGGGAGAGGTTCTGTCGCTGGTCGCTGCCGTTGAAAGCCGCTCGGAACACCCCGTTGCCGAGGCAATCGTTGAGGCAGCAAAGACAAGAAACCCTGCGGTAGCACCGGACCGGCAGCCGACCATCACCGCGTTCGAAAGTCTGACTGGCTACGGGATTTCGGCGACGGTCGATGGCAGACAGGTCGCGGTGGGCGCAGACCGGCTGATGGTCAAGCTCGGACTGTCGGTCAAGCCTTTCGCGCAGGACGCACAGCGTCTGGCTGACGAGGGCAAGACGCCGCTCTATGCCGCCATCGACGGCAGGCTGGCGGCCATCATTGCAGTGGCTGATCCCCTGAAGCCATCGAGTGCGGATGCAATCCGTTCCCTGAAAAATCTCGGTGTCGAGGTCGTCATGGTGACCGGCGACAATGCAAGGACCGCTCAGGCCATTGCCCGGCAGGTGGGCATAGACAGGGTTCTGGCCGAGGTGTTGCCGGAGGGCAAGGTGCAGGCCATCGAAGATCTGCGAAAGGGCGAAAGAAGCATCGCTTTCGTTGGAGATGGCATCAATGACGCACCGGCGCTTGCCCGGGCCGATATCGGTATCGCCATCGGTACCGGCACCGATGTGGCCATTGAAAGCGCCGATGTCGTGCTGGTGAGCGGAGACCTTGTTGGCGTGGTTCACGCCATGGAAATGAGCCGTGCCACCATGCGCAACATTCGCCAGAACCTGTTCTGGGCCTTCGGTTACAATGCAGCACTCATTCCGGTGGCCGCTGGCGTTCTCTATCCCGCCTTTGGCATCACGCTTTCTCCCATGCTGGGGGCGGGCGCCATGGCGCTGTCGTCCGTCTTCGTGCTGGGCAATGCTCTGCGGTTGAAGAGGGTTGCGATCTCAGACCGAAAGGATGCGCTATGAATATCGGGCAAGCCTCTCAGGCATCGGGCGTTTCCGCCAAGATGATCCGCTATTACGAGCAGATCGGCCTTATCACGCCAGCCATGAGGACAGGCAATAATTATCGCACCTATGGCGATCAGGACATCCACAATCTGCGCTTCATAAAACGGTCCCGCACGCTCGGCTTTTCGCTGGAAGAAACGGAAACGCTGCTGAAGCTGTGGCGCGATAAAGGCCGGGAAAGTGCTGCCGTCAAAGACATTGCGCTTGCCCATATTGCCGATCTGGAGCGCAAGATTGCGGAAATGAAGGGCATGGTGAACACACTATCCCACCTTGCCCATTGTTGCGGCGGCGATAACCGGCCCGATTGCCCGATACTGGACGACCTGGCCGGGACCGACACGCCGGTTCATCCAGGAACAGACATCAAAGTTAAGCGCTGAAAGGAAAGACCTATGACATCAATATTTTCCGTACCCGACATGACATGCGCCCACTGCGAAAAGACGGTGCGCGGCGCGCTTTCGGAAGCACTTCCCGGCGCTGACGTCACGGTCGATCTGGCAACGCACAGGGTGACTGTCGCGGGCGATGCCGATGCGGCTGAGGCGGCCATGCGTGACGTTGGCTACAGCCCGTCCCGCATCGACTGAACGCATAAAAAAAGCGGCGGGACCATCGGTCCTGCCGCCTTCCAATAACCAGCTGTTTAAGATCGGGGTTTACACCTCGTCGAAAGCGCCGCCTTCGCGGGAAGGGTTGCGGTCGATGACGCGCTCTTCCATATCATCCGGCAGGGCCTCGTCGCTTTCCTGATAGGCGTCGTCTTCGCTTTCGGATTCTTCCTCGCGGAGTTCCTGCTCAACCTGCTGTGAAAGCTCGCCGTCCGCAGGCAGGTCGTCTACCTCGAGATCAACCAGATCCTGATCGAGGGCATCTTCGTTTTCTGTGAGCGGGGTACGCGGGTCCATGATGGAATTCCTTTTGATTACAGGGATTTGGTCAGCAATGCGTCAGGATTGGGTAGTAGCGAACACGATCATCGTCATGTAGATGACGAAGGCCATGATGCCGATGGCGGCGATGACGAGGATAATGCCCTGGCCAGCGCGCTTCTTCTCGCCCTTGTTCTCGTTCGCCTCAGACGGAAAGAGAATGGGATCGGTTTCCTGTATCTTGGTCATGAAGCTCTCCTGTGTGTCGTTCTATTGTTAAGAGAACGGTAAAACACGCGGAATGTTCCTGACGCCTATTGCTTGAGCGACCAGATGGTGGCGTGCGCAACTGCACCTTCGGTGGTTTTCAGCGTCGCCGACCGCACCGGCTCGAAGCTGGCGATGCGCTTAGTGCCGACATAGCGCCCGTGATCCGCAAACACCTCGATTGAGCCATAATCGATGAAGATGCGCAGCCGGAACGGACGCGCGCCCTGCGAGATATAGCGCGGCGAGGTGGCATCGCTGCTGCCATCCTCATGGCGAATCCAGAGGCCGGTTTCATCGCAGACGACGCCGAGCCTGACATCGGGATGATCGAGCTCCAGCTCGAAGGGAAGGCCGGGTTTGGTGAGCTCGAACAGAAGCTCGACAGCGCCGGTGGGGAACTCCACCTTTTCACCGGCGGCCAGTCTGGTCCGGTCGAGAATGCGGTGGCGTAGGCTTTCCGCCGCACCAATCGGCGGTGTCAGCAGGGCGCCGTTGGAGAAATGAATGCGGCGTGGAAGCGTCATGGCCGTTGGGAAATCGATTTCCGGTGTTGCATCCGCCCAGTTGGCCAGCCAGCCAATGCCGACAATGGTATCGCCATCAAGGAAAGCCTGAAAGGCGTAGTTGTCGGTGCCGAAATCCAGCTCCTGCCCGAATTCCTTGACGAAAGTCTTGCCATCGAACCAGCCGACATCGGCCATGGTGAGGTTCTTGCGGCCGGTTGCAGCATCTTCCGAATGCATGAGGCCGTAGGTCAGCACCCAGCGGGTGGAGCGGGAATTGGCGGGACCATCGAGCGGCAGAAGGCAGGGGCACTCTATGGCGGTTGTCTTGTAGCGCGTTTCCACCCACAGCTTGCCGACATAGGTCCAGCCAGAGGCGGCTGTCGGATCCTGCGTTTCATAAAGAAGGATCACCCCGCCGCCATCGCTCTGGCTGCCCAGAAGCATTTTCCACAGCCCGTCCGGGCCGCGCACCACATAGGGATCACGAAAATCAGGCGTCAGTCCCTGCCCATCCGGGCGGTGGCCCAGGATTACATCTGCCTGACCGGCCATGATGAGGTCCGAGGATGTTGCGGTCAGCTGAATCTGCTGTTCGGGTACGCGGTCCTGCACCTGCTCGGTAAAGAACACGCGGATGCCGGTGCCTTCGACCAGCGGAATGGTGGAGCCCGAATAGGCACCGCCGCGCTTGTCCGGTCGGGTGGTGAGGTCTTCGGATGGGAAGAGGAAGATCGGCAGATGCCGCCAGCGCAGGTAATCCGAAGACACCGCATGGCCCCAATGCATCGTGTTCCAGCGCAA
Source organism: Rhizobium sp. Leaf311 (assembly GCF_001423445.1). Lineage (NCBI taxonomy): Bacteria > Pseudomonadati > Pseudomonadota > Alphaproteobacteria > Hyphomicrobiales > Rhizobiaceae > Rhizobium > Rhizobium sp. Leaf311. Next base: position 558,481 of record NZ_LMNZ01000004.1, read on the forward strand.
GCCGTGCGAATAATGCTGATAGAACAGGTGCGGGCGTCCCTCGAAGCGGCCAAAGCCGTTGGGATCGTTCATCCAGCCGAAGGGTGGGCGGAAATGGTAGCTATCCGGCAGATCAGGCGCGGCATTATCAGGCTTGGTATGGACCACGGTAATGCCGGTTTCCAGCACATCCGAGGCCGTGAACCAGTAGATCACCGAGACTGCTGTGGTGACGGTATCGTAGCTGAGCTCAACCCGCCCGCCGCCGAACACCTGATAGATACGGAAGTTGTATTCATCGACATTGGTGGAGGAGACTTCACCGAACTTGCCATTGTGATTGGAGAAGGACACCGAGCCCGGTTCCTCCGCTTTCTTCGCCTTCAGCCACACATGGAAGGTCGCATTGACCGGAAGATCGGTTTGGATGGTGCGGATTGCGCTTTCGATCTCTACGGGCAAGGCGGTATCGTTCATTCCCACTTCCTTTCATGTCTGTGCAACAACAGCATAGGAACGAAAGTGGCAGGTTAAAGTTCATCCGCAACAACAGACGTGGCGCTGGCTGGTGCGCGCACGGGCACCGCCAGCCAGATCGCGCCGAACACATGCCAATGTGAATAGAGGTGCAAGCACAACCGGACGGACTTGCTTCCGCCGCGGGAAATGCCGTCTGTCTTTAACGATTTTGAGGTGAGATGCCCGGTTTTCAGGGTCGTAAAGTTAATTCTAATTTATTTATAGTTGAAATTATCTGTTAATCAATGCACCCTCGCCATTGCCCGCCCGCAGAAATTGGGCACTGATTCGGCTGGGAGCGATGAGATGACGGCTTTCCGTTCAAGAACCGCGATTGCGACCCTATTGCTGTGTTGTGCCGTTCCGGCAGCGACGCAGGCAGGCAGTGTTGGCTGCGGCCCGCAAGAGGCCGAACAGGCTCAAACGCTTCACTATACCGTGTCGCAAGGCCAACGAATGATTGCCCGTTCGTGGTTGCAGGCGATGAAGCCGCCGACTGACCGCAGCTTTGACGCCGCTGGTCTAGGCCGGTTCGGTTTTGAGCCAATGGATAGGCGTTCGGCAAGTCTGCGATCCGGCTTCAAGGGTGAGGAAGCGGTGTCCCCGCCCATGGCAAATGCCGCCTGCATCGACTGCCAGCCACCGCAGCTTGCTTCATCAGATGCGGTAGCGCTGCCGGTGAAGGATTTCAAATCCCTGGATTTCCAGAGCCTTGTCGCCGATATGAAAAACCGCAAGCTTGCCATAGCAAGTGCGGCTTTCTAGGCACGAGCGAACTCGCATAAATATTACGGGTACCGCACGGTCCCCATCGCCGCCGGGAGGCCGGGGCAGGGAAACCGTGCCGGTCCGCGGCTCAAAGGGTCTTCAAATATTCCAGCAGGGCGCGCTTTTCCGCATCCGGAAGGGTCGTGCCAAATTCATGACCACAGCGGCTGTTGCCGGAGTTACGGTTTTCACAGCCGGTGGTGACGGTTGTTGAGGAAACACCGCTTTGCGTGGACGCAAGGCCGACCTTTTCAATGTCATAATCGCGACCGACATTGAATTGTGCCGGGCGTTCGGCGGCGGGTTTAAGCAGGTCCGCCAGTGTCGGCACGGAGCCGTTGTGCAGGTATGGTGCTGTTGCCCAGATGCCCTGTATCACCCGCGATTCATATTTGAAGGCCGTCGAGCCATCCGGTGCCGTCTTCTTCATGACGGTGCGGCCTTCACCGCGCGACCTTGGAAAGGCTTCCTTCAGTTCACGCAGGTTGCTCGGCAGCCGCAGTTCCGGAATGCTGGCGGTCTTCGCGTCCGCGGTGGGGGCGGCGGCCTTCAGCGATGCGCCGTTTTCGCGGGTGTCCAGCAATATGCTGCCATAGTGCTGCAGGATGCTTCCCGCCACCGCAACGGTGAGGATGTCGATAGATGGCTCCGTCTTGCCCAGCTTGTCGTTCAGGAACGGGATACGGGCTCCCTGCATGACGCCTGTCGAGGCGGTCCAGCTCATCACGTCGTACTGGCGGCTGTCGGTGCCGACATCCAGAATGGGTGTCCTCCACGTCTTGTTGAACAGACGCGATTTACCCGGCTGGATGCTATGACAGTCCGCGCAGCCATTGTTGCCGGTGCGGTTGAAAACCACAGCACCCTGGGCCGCCAGTGCCTGATCGACCGGGAAGGGGTATTTCGGCGGTCCCATTTTCTTGATCAGGCCTTCCAGTGTGGAAAGCCCGCTGAAATTGACGGAATTGCCAGCCAGATAATCATAGCCCAGCAGCGACCATTTTTCCTTCTTCGGTGCAAATTCTCCAAAGACGCCATAGACTTCGCCAACATTGCGGGCGAGGCCCAGGAGATCGCTGCCATTGGCGGCAAAGCCCGGCCACTGCGTGTAATCCTGAATGGCGGCGTTCCAGAGGAACGGATAGCGCACCGGTGCATCCGCAGGCTTGATATTGGCAACCAGAAGATTGGAGGGGGGCGGGCCGATATCCAGACCCGTCAGGCGGTTGAAGATCATCCCGACCGCATCCAGACGGCCAACGCCCCAGTTTTCATGCGGCACGCCATTGGCGACGATGGCGTTGAAACGCTGGGCCCAGAGCCGGAAGTCGGTCTCCAGCCATGCAAGGCTATTGGGGTCCTGATATTCGGTGCCAAGCACCTCCTTCGCGAAGGCATCGAAAGCGGCCTTGTCATTGGCAATCGTCTGTGTGGCGGTGTTTATGTCCACCAGAAGGCCGTGAAAATCAACGAGTGCGGGTCCTCCATCGATGCGGTAGCGCGTGCCGGACACCGCAATTTCGCGGGTGTGGCAAGCCGAACAGGTCATGCCGACCATTTGCTGCGGGCCATCGCCTGTTACCGGAAAGCCGACAGGCAAGCCAGAAGATGGTCCCGTCATGGGCAGATATCCATAGCGGGTCAGGCCATCAGCCAGAAAGCTCGTTCCATCCGGCCGCTTCAGCGCCTGCAACCACGACAGAGGCATCAAGCGCGAGCCCTGATCCTGCGTGTAGTATGAATTACGGGTGGTGGCGTTCCAGTTGCTGCCCTGATCCGCGTAGACGATCTGCTGCGCCGACGAAGGCGCGGTAAGACAGATGGACAGAAAGCCAGCCGCCAATATCGGTGAAAAACCTGATTTCATATGCATTTGCCCCACACAAACCCCGATGGAAATTGAAAACGGATACTGCTAGCACTGGTTGTGTAATTCAATTGTGATTAATGGGTTGTAATCTTTCGCAGGTTCGCGTCATCTTGCACGAAAAGGCCCGACCTTTGCGGTCCCGGTACCCTCGAATTTGCGGTTGCCTGTCCCCATATGAGTGGAAACAGGGAGAAAACCCGTGATCCGTTTCGACAATTCCTATGCCCGCCTGCCGGAGCATTTTTCCGCAGCAGTCCTGCCAACGCCGGTTGCAGCACCCTTGCTGATTGCCTTCAACCATGAGCTTGCGCAGGAGCTTGGCCTCGACCTTTCCGGCGTTGACGACGCAAGGCTCGCGGCAATTTTTTCCGGCAATGTGGTGCCTGCGGGTGCCGAGCCGCTGGCCATGGCCTATGCGGGCCATCAGTTCGGCAATTTCGTGCCACAGCTGGGCGATGGCCGGGCGATCTTGCTCGGCGAAGTCATTGATACCAATGGCAAACGCCGCGACATCCAGCTCAAGGGGTCCGGCCCGACGCGCTTCTCACGCCGGGGCGATGGAAGGGCCGCACTCGGTCCTGTCCTGCGCGAATATATCGTTTCCGAAGCCATGCACGCGCTCGGCATTCCCGCAACACGGGCGCTGGCGGCGGTGGCGACGGGAGAGCGGGTGCAGCGGGAAACCGGTCTGCCCGGTGGCGTCGTGACGCGTGTTGCGGCAAGCCATATTCGCGTCGGCACCTTTCAGTATTTTGCCGCGCGTGAAGACACCGACGCCATCAAGGCGCTGTGTGACTATGTGATCGAGCGGCATTATCCGGAGGTTCGGGCGGAGCCGAAGCCCTATCTTGCGCTGCTACAGGCGATTGCTGCACGCCAGCGCGAACTCATATGCCGCTGGATGATGGTGGGCTTCATCCACGGTGTCATGAACACCGACAATGTCGCGATTTCGGGCGAAACTATCGATTTTGGGCCTTGCGCCTTCATGGATGAATATAATCCTAACAAGGTCTTCTCCTCCATCGATGCGCAGGGGCGTTATGCCTATAACAACCAGCCCGGCATTGCCCAATGGAACATTGCGCGGCTGGCGGAATGCCTGCTGCCTCTTCTGGACGACGATGAGGACAAGGCGGTGGAAGAGGCCAATGCCGTGCTTGCCGAATTCGCCGAGGCCTTCCCGAAGCTCTGGCTTTCCGGGATGCGCAAGAAGCTTGGCCTGACAACGCAGGACGATGCGGACGGCCAATTGGTGCAGGATCTGCTCAGCCTGATGCACCGTTCCGAAGTGGATTACACGCTGACGTTCCGCAGGCTATGCGACGCCGCCGATGGAAACGCGGAGCCGTTTCGCGGCATGTTCATAGACCTCGCCGGTGCCGATGAATGGCTGGCCCGGTGGCGCCAGCGGGCTTGGCAGGAAGCAACGACCGAAAGCGCGCGGGCGCAGGCCATGCGGGCGGTCAATCCCGCAGTCATTCCCCGCAACCACCGTATCGAAGAGGTGATTGCGGCGGCGGTTGAAGACGGCGATCTTGAGCCGTTCCACGCCATGCTGAAGGCTACCGCGCGGCCCTATGAAGAGCTGCCGGAATTTGTGGTTTACGCTCAAGCGCCCATGGGGCATGAGCGGGTGTTTCGGACGTTTTGCGGGACGTAATCATGGGCGGGTGCCCGAGGGTGGGGTAAATCCTACCCTCAGGCACTGCTGCAAAATCAACCCACCTTTGCCAGACTTTCCTTTGGCGCGTAATACTGGCCGAAGCGGTTGGCAAGGAAGTCTGCCAAGCCGATATCCTCCTGTTTGACAAAGCCTTTTTGCGGCAGCTTGTCCTGCGCCAGAAGGTCGAGGACCGTGGTGATGCCGGCGGCGGTGGTGATCTGGATTGCGCTCATCATGCGGCCAGAGACCGGTCCGGCGTAGACCTTGTGGGCATAGGTCTCCTGCATGAAACGTCCATTCTTCGTGCCGCAAACGGTAACGAAGACGATGACGACATCCTGCATGGTGGCGGGCAGGGCATTTTCGAACAGGTCTTTCAGCACATCACGCCTGTTGCGCAGGTTGAGGTCGTTGAGCAGGGCCTTCATGATGGAAACGTGGCCGGGATAACGGATGGTGCGGTAATTCATGGTGCGCACCTTGCCTTCCAGCGTGGCGGCAAGCGTGCCAAGGCCACCCGAGGTGTTGAAGGCCTCGTAGGTCATGCCGTCGAGCGAGAATTCCTCGCGTTCTTCGAGTGCAGGAACGGCGGTAAGGCGTCCCTCGACAATGGCTTCGCAGGGCTCGATATATTCGTTGATGAGCCCGTCCGTGCTCCATGTGAGATTATAATTCAAGGCGTTGGACGGATATTGCGGAAGCGCGCCGACGCGCATCCGCACGCTGTCCAGCTTGTCGAAGCGGGCGGCAAGATCTGCGGCGACGATGGAGATGAAGCCGGGTGCAAGGCCGCATTGCGGGATGAGCGCGCATTCGGCGGTTTCGGCAAGCTTCTTGACCTTGCGGGTGGATTCGACGTCTTCGGTAAGGTCGAGATAATGCGTGCCGACGGCAACGGCAGCTTCGGCAATGCCGGCAGTGAGGTGGAAGGGTGCTGCCGACAGCACGGCGAACTTGTCCTTCAGCAAAGCCTGCAGGCCAGGGCGATCGGTGATGTCGACGATCTCGGTATCGATGCGCTCATGGCCCGGAATATTGGCAAGCTGGTCTGCAGAGCGGTCCGCAACGGTGACGCGGTAATCGCCGGTCACGGCCAGCATCCAAGCGATTGCAGAGCCGATATTGCCTGCACCGATAATGACGATGTGTTTCATTTTTGTCCCCTCGCGATAATGCACTGAGGTACCATGATGCCGCCAATTCGCGTCGATTCGTAGCTTCACACTGTGCAGATTTACCCGTAAGATTGACCAGATCGCCAACAGGATTGTGCATTATGCCGATAAGCGAAAAAGACCGGGCGCTGCTGTCGCTGCTGGCCGAGAATGCGCGGATGCCGGTGGCTGAGCTGGCGCGCAAACTTGGGCTTTCCCGCACCACCGTGCAGGCGCGTATCGAGCGGCTGGAGGCGGAAGGGGTGATTGCGGGCTATGGCATCAGGCTTTCCGACAGCTATCTTTCGGGGCTGGTGCGGGCACATGTGCTGATTACGATCGCACCAAAAGCTTTGGCGGGCGTGACAGCCGCGCTTGCGGCGACCAAGGAGGTGACGACGCTGCATTCCGTAAGCGGCAGCTTCGACCTCATCGCCATTCTGACGGCACCGTCGATTGCCGATCTAGACCGGCTGATCGATGGAATCGGTGCGCTTGATGGCGTGGAGCGGACCCTGTCTTCGGTGATATTGTCGACACGGATTTCGCGGTGAGGTGGCGTGTCAGGGCTATGCCCGCTTAAGCTCCTCAAGTTCCTCCGGGTGCTTCTCCAGCACGCGGAAGAGATTAATGACGGCAGCCGTAGGCGTAACCTTGCCGGTTTCATAGCGCGAAAAGGCATTGTGCCCGCCACCGGTAATTTTCGATGCTTCCAGCTGATTCATTCCCAGCTTTTTACGGATGCGCCGTAACTCCTTACCCGTGGAACGGCGGGCTTCCAGTACGAGTGCATCACTTGCCTCGGCGTAGCGCTCGGCGCTTTCAGCATCAAACTCGATTTCGCCGCAGACCGGGCAGCGAAAGCCGGAAAGGCCTTCGATCTCGATAACCAGTCCATGATGTTCGATGCGGTGGGTTTCGTTTGAAAAGGCGGACATTTCTGCGCCAGAATCGCAGCACATGCAGATATCGCTCATGACTCCAACTCCTTGAATTGTATAACCAATGCTCCGTTCGTTCAGAGCGTCAGCTTGATATAGGCCCTGCCGCCGGGGGTATCCGCATAATAGACATCCTGCCAAACAGTGGTGTCGCTGTGGGTCGTCATCGACTTATAGAGACACTTTGCATTGAGCCCGCAGATGACGTCGATCATTTCGCCAACCGTGAGTTCCATACGCCGCCCGCCATCGATTGCGGTCTTGGTGAATACTGCTGCGCGCCGTTCTTTTACGATGGCGATGATCGTCTTTAGATCATAATGGGCGAGCCGTTTTTCCATACTTCATATTACCCTTAAGGGGTAATTTTGCAAGATGGCGCCGTTGTGACGACTTGGCTTTATACCGGGTCCATACTGCCGCGCCTTGCCTTGAAGAACATCTTCAGGCGCTGGATTTCGGCGGGGCTCCAGCCCTGGGGCTGGGTCACTTCCAGCCATGCGTCTATGTAATGTTCGGGCGCATAGACGTGGCCGTAACCCATGGGGGCGGTGGTTGCGGCGGCGACATCCAGCAGCAATTGCAGGGAGGTGACGACCGGGAACCAGTGGAAGGATGAGGATACGTCACGGCCGCGCGGCTGCTGCATCCATTCCGGACGGCGATAGACCGACGATGTTTCGAAGAAGGTGACGGGATCGCTGGCATATTGCAGATAGACGATGCGCATGGGCCCCCAGGGCTTGTCCGGCATCTGGGCGCTGGAATACTGATCGGCAAAGCGGATGACCGAGGAATCCCGGAACTTCGGCAGCCAGTAGGGCGTGCCCGGAACACGCCCTGATGTGGCCATACGCCATGTGGGGCTGGAAAAGGGCGGGCCGCTCCAAAGCGCGCCCTCAAAGGGATCGGCCAGAACATCGTAAAGATCGGAGGATTTCTGGCTGTTGAGCGCGCCGAGGCTTAACCCATGCAGATAGAGCTTTGGACGGGTTTCCTTCGGCAGTGTCGTCCAGTAGCCGTAGATGGCTTCAAACAGGGCGCGGGCCGTTTCCACGCCGTAATCCGGCTCTGTCAGAAGGGCGATCCAGCTGGAGAGATAGGAATATTGAACGGCGACGCTGGCGACATCGCCTGAGTGGAGATATTCAATTGTATCAAGGGCTTCCGGGTCTATCCAGCCGGTGCCGGTGGGCACAACGACAAGCAGGGTGGAGCGCGCAAAACCGCCACTGCGCTTCAGCTCCTCCAGCGCCAGTGCGGCACGCTCTGCAGGCGTTTGCCCGGAGTTGAGACCCGCATAGACGCGGATCGGCTCCATGGCCGGGCGACCGGTAAAGGCGGAAATTTCGGCGCTGTGGGGGCCGGTTGCCACGAATTCACGCCCGCGCCGACCGAGCGATTCCCACGACATGAGCGAGGCTTCGCTGCCGGTTTTCATGGGGTCCGAAGGGCGGGGCACATCCGGCTCTATGAGGCTGTCCACCCGCTTCAACGAGCTGTCCAGGAAGCGCAGGCCGATATCCACCACAAGGCCGTTGAGAAGCAGTACCGCGATGACGCCAGCGGCGGCGATGCCGACGACATTGGCCAGACGGCGCGGCAGAAAACGGCGGCTACGCAGGGCAAAAAGCCGCCGCACAATCTGGAACAGCCGCCCAAAGCCAATAAGAAGCCCGGCGACACCAACCGCAATGGCCCCGGTCTTTATGCGGTGGGCGCTGTCCAGCGGATCAAGCTCCATGAGGGCGCGGATGGAGTTCTGCCATGTTGCGGCCTGCCAGAGAAAGCCGATGGCGGCGACCAGGGCCGCAAGCGAGACGACGAAGAGAATGCCGCGCTTGTCATGCCGCGAGGGTTGCGGCAGGCCGAGATAGATGGCGACATGCTTTGCCAGAATGCCGATGAAATAACCGATGGCGAAGGAAAAACCGCACAGCACACCCTGCATGACGAAGGTGCGCGGCAGCAGGGACGGTGTGAGCGACACGCAGAGCAGCACCGTGCCAAAGACGATCCCCGTGCTGGAAAGCGGCGTGACCAAGCGTCTGATCCATCTCAATATTTCTGTCCTTCGCCGTTGTTTAAGAGATCAGTGTAATATGCGCGAGAGAGGCGTGGAAGAAGTGCACGGAATAAATTTCGCCTATCATAGGAATTTAATCCTTGACGGCGTGACGGTCTTCGGGTAGTGTTCAGATACAGTCGGAGAAGTGCGGATGGAGCGGGGGCTTGGGGACTTGTGATCCCTTCGGCCATGGTCTTCAGGCCTCACCCTTTGCCGGATGTGAACGCGACGTAATGCATTTGCGGCTTCGTTGCGCTTAGGTGGAAGATAACCATGACATTGATGACGAGTGACGCGCTCTCGCTTGACGGCGAGTGGCCGCAAAGCCGTGTCTATGACGCGCGGCTGGTGGTGCTGGAGATGAAATCCGTGCCGCAGGAGCGACCAGCAGATATGCGGCCATCCGGCTCCATTGACGGGCCGGACGGGTTGTGGCGGCTGCTGAACGAGATGACGGCGGAGATGCGCGAGCAGTTCCGCTTTTTTCGTGACTTGCGCGAAGGGGCGGACGGCGCGCTGGATGCCGCCATAGACGATGGGGCGGGGAAGACGGCGCGGGCCGATGTGAAGGCCGCGACCGACGCCATGTCGCTGATCGTGCGCACACTTGAGAAGATCGACACGCTGCAACGGCAACTGGCCCGCGACCGCGAGGTGGCTGCCGAGAGCGAAGCGGACAACCAGAGCTATGAAGAGGCTGTGGCCTTCTTCCAGAGGCGGATCGATGACCTCGTCGAACAGAAAGTGCGGGCAAGACTTGCAGATGCCGGTCTTTCGCCGGAGGGGCCGCAAGCTGACGGGCGAGAATGAGGCGGGACGGGCATTGCTGGCACGTCGCGGCAACGACGGCGCAGAGCTGCGCGCCCAAGAGATTGCAAAAGGCATGACGGAAGCGCTGGCCGAAAGACACAGGAAGCAGTTCGTGGCGCGGTTGAACCGCGACTGGCGGTTCGTTGGCAGCATGGCCCAGCAGCCGCCAGAGGGCGACTGGCGCAACTGGCTGCTGATTGGCGGGCGCGGCTCCGGCAAGACGAGGGCGGGGTCCGAGTGGGTGCATCTCATCGCATCGCATGGCGAACATTCCGAGCTGCGGATTGCGCTGGTGGCGGAAACGCTGGGAGATGCCCGCGAGGTGATGATCGATGGCGTCTCCGGTATCTGCCGCGTGGCGCGGTTCAGACGACCGGAATTCGAGCCATCGCGCCGCCGGTTGATCTGGCCAAACGGGGCGATGGCGCAGATATTCTCGTCAGAAGACCCCGAAAGCCTGCGTGGCCCGCAATTCCACTTCGCCTGGTCTGACGAGTTGGCGAAATGGCGCTACGCCCAGGAGACCTGGGACATGCTGCAGTTCGGGCTGCGCCTGGGCGACAAGCCGCGCCAGCTGGTGACGACGACGCCAAGGCCGATCCCGCTCTTGAAGGCGCTGATTGAAGACCCGGCCAGCCGGACGGTGCGGATGCGCACCACGGACAATGCCTCAAACCTCTCGCCGGGGTTCATCGACGCCATGATGAAACGCTATGGCGGAACGCGGCTGGGGCGGCAGGAGCTGGACGGTGAGATTATTGCCCAGCGGGACGACGCCCTGTGGAAGCTGGCCGATCTCGAAGCCATCTTCGACCCTGCGCCGCCGCCTCCACTGGCGCGGATTGTCGTGGCCGTTGACCCGCCAGCGGGAAGCGGCGAGGGCTCCTGCTGCGGGATCGTGGTGGCGGGTATCGGCATTGACGGGACGTTCCGGGTTCTTGCGGATTGCTCCGCCGAGGGCGCCACGCCTGCCGGTTGGGCGCGGGCGGTGGTGGCAGCGTTCCGGCGTTTCGAGGCGGACCGGGTGGTGGCGGAAGTCAACCAGGGCGGCGAAATGGTAAGCGCCACGCTGAGAAGCATCGACGCCAACCTGCCGATATCAATGGTGCGGGCCAGCCGCGGCAAGTTTACCCGCGCCGAGCCGGTGGCAGCGGTTTATGAGCAGGGCCGGGTGCGGCACGCGGGAAGGTTTCAGAAACTCGAGGAGCAGATGACCGACTTCGGCCCGGATGGGTTGTCTTCGCGAAAATCGCCCGACCGTCTGGATGCCCTTGTCTGGGCGCTGACGGCGCTGGCGATGGAGACGATGGCCGAGCCAAGAGTACGGGGAATCTAGTGTGGGGGATGTGAGGGCTGGAAACGAAAACGCCCGGTACGCTGTGTAGCGTCACGGGCGATTGTTCAGTCCGGACATGCTGTAGGCAGCATGTCGACTGCCTTACTTTTTCGTAGACTGGGCAGGCTTCTGCTGGGAGCCCATCTCACGCATTTGCCGCCATTCGCTTTCGATACGATCGTAGGTGGTCTGCGGAATAGTCGCTGTCATGGCATTCCTCCTTCGCGGGTTTGGCGCAGCTTTTGCGCGGTGTGAAACAGAGTAAGCGGGCGAAAGTTCCTTAATTCAAGGTAAAATATTCTCTTAAAACGGTTCGCACGAATTAAAATCGATTAGGATTTTTTCAAATCGATTTAGGTTGCAAAGAACCCCTGGGGAAAACGCTCATTTAGGAGCGTCATTTCGGAAAGGTGACAATGGTGATCAACAGGCAACGCTTTTTTGCAGAGATTCGCGACAACCCGTTTCCCGAGAGGTTGAGCGCACGCCAGGTGGAAGGGACCGAGCTTGTGCTTGATGAATTCGAAGCCCGCGCCCCCGGCGGCGACCTCAGGCAGCTGGCCTATATACTCGCCACGGCTTTTCACGAGACAGCGCAGACAATGCAGCCGGTGCGCGAAACACTGGCCGCCAGCGACGACGCGGCGATCCGCATTCTGGACCGTGCCTTTGCAACCGGAAGGCTGGGGCAGGTGCGGACACCCTATTGGCGGCGTGACGCAGACGGCAAAAGCTGGCTTGGCCGCGGGCTGGTGCAGCTGACGCACAAGCGCAACTACCAGACCATGTCCGATGTCATCGGCGTAGACCTCGTAGCACAGCCGGAACGGGCGCTGGAGCCGCAGGTTTCCGCCGCCATTCTCATCGAAGGAATGCTGCGCGGAAGTTTTACCGGGCGGCGCCTTTCGCAATATTTCGACGCCAGCCGCGCCGACTGGGAAGGTGCCAGGGCCATCATCAACGGCAATGACCGCGCCGCATTGCTGGCGGGATATGGCCGGGCTTTTCACGCCACATTGACGTGATTGCAAGCCGCGACTGCCAGCCGCTCGGATTGCACCGGAGGCGGCGGGATGATAGGCGGTTGACGCTCACGCGTTCCCAAGACAGGTGTTTTGATGATCCGCCATATCGTTTTCTTTACCGTACCAGAGGCCAACCGCGACGCGGTGCGCAAGGGGCTTTCGGGGCTAACGGCCATCTCTCACGCGCAAAAGCTTGAGATTGGCGAGAATGTGAAGCGGGACCAGTGGGGCAATTCGGTCGATTTCATCGTCTATGGCGAGTTTGAAAGCGAAGAGGCGCTTGCCGCCTACAAGGCAGACCCGGCCTATGAACTGTCCACCAATACGGTGAAGCCCTTGCGGGAAACGCGCGTTGCCGCCGATTTCGATAGCGACAAAGCAACCAAGACGCCTATCCGGTAACACAAACAGGACCATGTGAAGCGACCCGTCACCCGTCTGCAGCCGCAGCACGGGCTAAAGGCGTTTGTTGAAGGATCATTCCATGAGATTTTCTCTTTCCCTGCCGTGGCGGCGCCCGGCGGAGCGTGATGCCGTGCCCGAAAGAAAGGCGTCTGGCGGCTTTCTGGCGCTGTCCGGCGACATGGGCCGGGCCCATTGGTCCGGGCGCAGCTATGCGGCACTGGCCCGCGAGGGCTTCATGCGCAACCCCGTTGCCCACCGTGCCGCCCGCATGGTTGCGGAAGCTGCGGCCTCCGTCAGCTGGCTGCTCTATGAGGGCGACAGGGAAATTGGCGAGCACGCGCTGTTGCGCCTGCTTTCCCGCCCCAATGGGCATATGAGCGGGCCGGATTTTCTGGAGGCGCTTTACGGACACTTGATGCTCTCGGGCAGCGCATTCATCGAGCCACTTGTGGTCGATGACAGATTGCGGGAGCTGCACCTTCTGCGGCCAGACCGCATCAGCATTGTCGAAGGCGGCGATGGCTGGCCCGCGGCTTTCGACTACCGGGCCGAGGGGCGGGCGGTGCGGCGCATCGATGCCGACCGCGACGGGCTGGGCCTGCTGCATCTGAAACTGTTCAACCCGCTGAGCGACCATGAGGGATTTGCTCCGCTTTCGGCGGCGGGGGCAGCGCTTGATCTGCATAATGCCGCCAGTATCTGGAACAAGCGGCTGCTGGACAATTCCGCCCGCCCTTCCGGAGCGCTGGTCTACCAGCCCAAGGAAGGCGGCAATCTTTCCGCCGACCAGTATGAGCGGTTGAAGCGCGAGCTTGAGGATGGCTATGCGGGCGCGGTGAATGCAGGCCGCCCGCTGCTTCTGGAAGGCGGGCTGGACTGGAAAAGCATGGGCCTTTCACCCAAGGACATGGACTTCATGGAAGCCAAGAACGGTGCGGCCCGCGACATTGCGCTGGCGCTGGGTGTGCCGCCGATGCTGCTGGGCATTCCCGGAGACAACACCTTTGCCAACTATCAGGAGGCCAACCGGGCCTTCTACCGATTGACGGTGCTGCCGCTGATCGGCCGGACCGCCGCAAGCTTCTCCGCCTGGTTCTCACCGCTGTTTGAAGGCGCGTTGCGGCTGGAGCCTGACCTCGACAAGATTGCCGGGCTTTCCGGCGAGCGCGATGCGCTGTGGGCAAGGGTAGGGGCTGCGGCGTTTTTGAGCGATGACGAGAAGCGCGAGGCCGTCGGTTACTAGGGCGCGTTGAATCAGTTTGTGAAGATGCGCAATCCATCTGTGAGGATTTCGCCCCAACCGATTCTGAAGATTCAAGGAAAAGCGCACAGCACGGCTGCTGGCGTGTGGCGCGCCCGCTGCACAACCATATTCACTCTAACCCGGAATGATTACCCATGTCTGAATTTGCCAATGAAGGCGGCATTTTGGCTGCGCGCTTTACCGGCGCGGTGGCGGGTGCCGGGGTTTCGCTGATCTATCTGCTGCCGCAAACCCACCGCGAAGCGGCCAGCCGGTTTCTGACCGGGCTGGCCTGCGGCATGATCTTCGGCGGGCCTGTGGGCCTGTGGATCATCAAGCGGCTGGAGATTACCGAGGGGCTTTCGGGGCAGGACATCATGCTGACCGGATCTGCTGCCGCCAGCCTTTGCGCCTGGTGGGGGCTTGGCGTGATGGCGCGCCTGGCCGAGCGTTACGCGGGCCGCCCCAAGCCCTGAGCTGATCCGCCGCAAATTCCCTTAAAACATCGCAGGAGATTTTCATGCACGCTTATCGCGGGCCACGCCCCGCCACGCGCAAATTTGCCAGCCTGGAGCTGCGCGGCATCGCCGGTGACGGCGTGTTTTCAGGTTATGCCAGCGTCTTCGGCGAGGTGGATCTGGGCCGCGACGTGATCGAGCCCGGCGCATTCCGCCGCTCGCTTGAAGAGCGCGGCGCGTCCGGCATCCGGATGCTTTACCAGCACGACCCCGCCCAGCCGATCGGGGCATGGCGCACCATTCGCGAAGACGAGCGCGGCCTGTTCGTCGAGGGTGTGCTGGCGCCGGAGGTTGCCAGAGCCAGAGAAGTTCACTCGCTGATGAAAACAGGCGCGTTGGACGGGCTTTCCATCGGCTTCCAGACCGTGCGTGCGGGCAAGGCCGCGCGTGGTGGCATTCGCCGCATTCTGGAAGCCGATCTCTGGGAAATTTCCGTCGTGACCTTTCCCATGCTGCCATCCGCGCGGGTTTCCAACGTCAAGCAGGCGAGGTACTTCCGCGACCGGGAGACCGAGCTTGTGCGCACGATGCGCCGTGCGGCCAAAAGCCTTGCCGACAGCAGCTTCCGGCGTTGAGCCGCCGCGCTCCTTCACACCATCCACCACAACAGAGGAAGACCCCATGACAGAACAGACATTGGCCCATGCAAACCTGCAGGCCGTGGCACCGCAGATCAAGGCCGTGCCGGAAACGATGACGGCGGCTTTCGATGATTTCATGGAGGCCTTCGAGGCCTTCCGCGAAACCAATGACCAGCGGCTTGGCGACATCGAGCGCAAGATGACCAGCGACGTGCTGACCCGCGAAAAGCTCGACCGCATCGACAAGGCGCTGGATGAAAACAAGCAGGCGATGGACGAGCTTTCGCTGAAAAAGGCGCGTCCGGCGCTGGGCAGGCGCGGCGCGACATCGGCGCAGGCGGATGAACACAAGACGGCCTTCGAAGCCTATATCAGGCGCGGTGACGAGGGCGCGTTGCGCGAGCTGGAGGCCAAGGCCTTTGCCGGGAGCGCGGGTGCCGATGGCGGATTTCTGCTGCCGACGGAGACGGACAGCGAGATTGGCAAGCGCATGGCGGTGGTTTCGCCAATGCGTGCGCTGGCGACCGTGCGGCAGGTTTCTGGCGCGGTGCTGAAAAAGCCCTTTGCGCTGGCGGGTCTTTCCACCGGATGGGTGGCCGAGACCGCGGCGCGCCCGCAGACCAACACGCCGCAGCTTGCGGAAATGTCCTTCCCGACCATGGAGCTTTACGCCATGCCGGCGGCAACGC
Organism: Rhizobium sp. Leaf311; assembly: GCF_001423445.1. NCBI lineage: Bacteria > Pseudomonadati > Pseudomonadota > Alphaproteobacteria > Hyphomicrobiales > Rhizobiaceae > Rhizobium > Rhizobium sp. Leaf311. The sequence continues at coordinate 574,053 of NZ_LMNZ01000004.1, forward strand.
AGGGCCTGCTGGACGATTCCGCGGTCGATATCGAGGCATGGATTGCCGCCGAAGTGGACGTGGCCTTTGCCGAGCAGGAGGGAACCGCCTTCATTTCCGGCGATGGTGTGAACAAGCCGAAGGGCGTGCTGGCCTATGAAACGGTTGCCAATGCCTCCTATGCCTGGGGCAAGATCGGCTATCTCGCAACCGGTGCGGCGGGAGCCTTCGCCTCCACCGGGCCGCTGGATGTTCTGATCGACACGATCTATTCGCTGAAAGCCGGGCATCGCCAGAATGGCAGGTTCCTGATGAACCGCAAGACCCAGGCGAGCTTGCGCCGCTTCAAGGACACGACCGGCAATTACATCTGGCAGCCGCCAGCTTCTGCCGGTCAGGCTGCGGCGCTGATGGGCTTTCCAGTGGCGGAAGCCGAGGACATGCCGGACGTGGCGGCCAACAGCATGGCCATCGCCTTCGGTGATTTCCGTGCCGGATATCTTGTCGTGGACCGCACCGGCATCCGCATTCTGCGCGACCCCTATTCCGCCAAGCCCTATGTGCTGTTCTACACCACCAAGCGTGTGGGTGGCGGCGTGCAGAATTTCGAGGCGATAAAGCTGGTGAAATTCGCCGCAAGCTGACGCGTCCGCGCCAGCTTTCAACGCAGGCGGTGCGGCGCGACACTTCCCGAAAGGGAGGGTCTGACAGCCGCACCGTCGCAATCGACAGGCTATTTCCGGAGAGATCATGACCTACGCCACACTGACCCCGCCGCAGGCGGAGCCGTTGACGCTTGCCCAGGTGAAAGAGCATTTGCGGCTCGATGGCAGCGATGAGGATGCGCTTCTGCTCTCGCTGATAAAGACGGCGCGCGACCATCTGGAGCGCCAGACCGGGCTGTGCCTGACGCAGCAGAGCTTCCGCCTCTATCTGGACGCATGGCCCGATGGCGATGTGATTCAGATTGCCAAGGGGCCGGTGCAAACCATCGAAAAGATTCTGGTTTTCGACGATGCGGGTGACCCGACCGACATCAGCGGCATTGACCGGATGCTGGATGGCGAGGCGCGCCCGGCGCGGCTGTGGCTGCGCCAGCCACCTTTGCCGGGACAGCCGCTCAACGGGATCGAAATCGACTTCACCGCCGGTTTCGGACAGAGCGGTGTCGACGTGCCGGATACGCTCAAGCGCGCCATGCTGATCCACATCGCCCATATGTTTGCCTTTCGCGGGGCGGTTTCGCCCGCCGACCAGCCAGCTGGCGTGCCGGCAGGCTATGACCGGCTGATCGGGCCGTTCCGGCGCATGGGGCTGTGAGCCATGAACCTGACCTTTCTCGACCCGGGCAATTTGACGGCACGGCTGGAGCTTGAGGCACCCGAGGAAACGCCGGACGGACAGGGCGGTGTGACGCCGGGGTGGCGTCAGCTTCGGCAGCTCTGGGCGGCAATTGAGCCCGTCTCTCAGACGTCTCTTGAGCGGGCATCCGCCGATGGCGTGACCATCACCCACCGGATCTGGGCAGCGTTTCGCACCGATATCGCCGCCGGGATGCGGTTGAAAAAGGGTGCGCGCATCTTTGCCGTCATCTCCGTGATCGATCCCGATGAGACCGGCCGCTTCATTGTCTGCCGGTGTGAGGAGGAAAGCCGATGAAGGCGGCGAATGCATTGCTTCAGGCCATTCACGCCCGGCTTGCCTCTGACGCTGCGCTGGTGGCGATGGTGGGCGACCGGGGCATCGTCGACCGGCTGCTGCCGAGGCCGGTTCTGCCCTGCGTGGTGTTTGGCGACATGGAAAGCCGCCAACTTTCCGCCGACACGCCCCCGGGCGAGGAGCATCTGCTGACAATCGAGGTGTGGAGTGCCGCAGGCGGGCGAAAGATGGCGCAGGACATTGCCCTGCGGGTGCTGACCCTGCTGGACGATGCCCCGCTGGTGCTAAGTGGCAATATTGCCCTCGTCAGCCTGTTTTACCGCTCCAGCCGTTCGGTACGGGAAACCAAATCGAAGCCGTTCCTGACCGAGATCCGCTTTCGGGCGATCACGGAATAGGCAGTGCTTCTTCAAGACCGACCAAGACCAAAAGAAAGGACAGGCCATGGGGGCGCAGAAGGGAAGAGACCTGCTGCTGAAGATCAACAATTCCGGGACATTCGTAACCATTGCGGGCCTGCGAACCAAACGGCTGGCATTCAACGCCGAGAGCGTGGACATAACCGACAGCGACAGCAGCGGGCGCTGGCGCGAATTGCTGGCCGGTGCCGGTATTCAGCGGGCCGGGGTGACGGGCTCGGGCATTTTCAAGGATCTGCAGAGCGACGAGCTGGTGCGCGCGCAGTTCTTCGCCGGGAATATTCCCACATGGCAGATCATAATTCCCGCCTTCGGCACGATTTCCGGCGCGTTCCAGATCACCGCGCTGGAATATTCCGCGCGCCATGACGGCGAGGTGCAGTTTGAAATCGCGCTGGAATCGGCTGGCGCGCTGACCTTTGGAGCGGCGTGATGGGGGCGGCAAATTTTGGCCGCGCCAACCGCAGGCGCGGCGAAGTGGAAGCCATGCTGGATGGCGAGCGGCGCATATTGTGCCTGACGCTGGGAGCGCTGGCCGAGCTTGAGACGGCCTTTGCAGCCGACGACCTGACCGATCTGGCCGGCCGCTTTGCCAGCGGACGCATGAAGGCCGCCGACATGATCCGCGTCATCGGGGCAGGGCTGCGTGGCGCCGGCAACCTGTTTAGCGACGACGAGGTGGCGGCCATGAGCATCGATGGTGGAATTGCCGGTTACGCAACGATCGTGGGAGACCTCCTGACCGCGACCTTTGCCGGAACCGGCACCGAGGGGCGGCAACACGCTTCCCCCTGATGGCCGCAGCGGGCCCAGACCAACGCCAGGACATCAAGCCCTTTCCCTGGGGGCAGGTGATCCATGCGGGGCTGAGCCTGCTGCGGCTTCCTCCAGCTGTCTTCTGGGCGCTGACGCCAGTGGAATTCTTCGCCATGACCGGCGGGATGCGCCCGCACGACACAACAATCGACCGGCCCGCGCTGGAAGGGCTGATGCGCCTGTTCCCGGATGGGTGAGCGCGGCGGGTGGCGTATGTCCTTTCCTTCCGCCAGGCCAAAACGACCGCAATTTCAAGAGGCTGAACAGCCGCGTTGAATCAGAAAGGCAAGCCCATGGCAGATGATACGAATTTGGCCGACCAGCGGGATGATGCGGAGGCGCTTGTTTCTGTTATGGACGATCTGGAGCGGCGCTCGCAACGGTTCGGCTCTGCGCTGACCTCTGCCCTTCAATCTGCGACGGTGGGTGGAAAGGGGTTGGACAGCGTGTTGCAGGGGCTGGCGACGAAGTTGTCGAATATTGCCCTGAGCGCCGGGCTGAAGCCGCTGGAAAACATGCTGTCTTCTGCCGTCGGCAACCTGACATCGGGGGCCGGTTCTCTGTTTGCCTTTGCCAAGGGCGGCGTACCGGGGCGGGTGACGCCCTTTGCCGATGGCGGCGTCGTTTCCAGCCCGACCTTCTTCCCGATGGGAGGCGGTACGGGCCTTATGGGAGAGGCAGGCAGCGAGGCGATCCTGCCGCTCAAGCGCGGGGCAGACGGTTCGCTGGGCGTGGCGTCCTCAGGTGGCGGTGGCGGCACGCAGATCGTGTTCAATGTGACGGCCAGTGACGCGGCAAGTTTCCGCCGCAGCGAAGGGCAGATTTCCGCAATGCTGGCCCGCAGCGTGGGCCGGGGACAGCGCGGCCTGTGAGCGGAAGACGGCGCGGCAGACCGTGACCGGAGCTACAAAATAGGATCAGGAATTCAAGCCTATGGCAGCATTTCATGAGGTGCGCTTTCCATTACGGTTGGCGCTGGGCACAAGCGGTGGTCCGGTGCGGCGGACCGATATCGTCAACCTTTCCAACGGGCGCGAGAACAGGAACCAGAGGTGGCGCAATTCCCGGCGCGCCTATGATGCGGGTTCAGGCGTGCGCTCCGTTACCGACCTCTATGCCGTCCTGTCCTTTTTCGAGGCGCGTGGCGGACAGCTTTATGGCTTCCGGTTCCGCGATCCTGTCGATCACAGCTCCTGCCCGCCGCTTGCCACCCCCACGGCGATGGATCAGCGGATTGGGACGGGCGATGGATCAACCGCGCGATTTCAGCTGGTCAAGACCTATGACGACGCCGGTGGCGGCTGGACGCGCATTATTTCCAAGCCGGTGAGCGGCACGGTGGTCATTTCCGTCAATGGTTCGGCGGTTTCCGCCTCCGCCTTCACCACCGACCATGAAACGGGAATGGTGACCTTTGCCCAGGGGCAGGTGCCAGCCGCAGGCGCAGCCATTCGCGCCGGGTTCGACTTCGACGTGCCGGTGCGCTTCGACACGGATCGTATCGATGTGAGCCTCGCCAGTTTCGAGGCGGGGCGCATTCCTTCCATTCCACTGGTGGAGATATTGCCATGAAAACCGTGCCCGACGACCTTGCCGACCACTTGGCGGGCGAGGCGACGACGACCTGCCATTGCTGGAAGGTGAGCCTGCGCGACGGCTCTGTGCTGGGATTTACCGAGCATGATACGGCGCTGACATTCGATGGCGTGACCTACCTTGCAGCAAGCGGCTTCCAGACCAGTGAAAGCGACAGCGAGACCGGCCTTTCGGCCAGCAGTGGCGAGGTGGCGGGCGGATTTTCCAGCGAGGCGATTTCCGAGGCGGATCTGTCCGCTGGCCGCTTCGACGGCGCGCGGGTGGAGCTCTACCTCGTCAACTGGAGCGACCCTGCGCAACATATGCTGCTGAAGGTGCGAGAAATTGGCGAGGTGACGCGTGCAGGCGGCTCCTTTACCGCAGAGTTGCGCAGCCTTGCCCACCGGCTGAGCCAGCCGCAGGGCCGCGTTTACGCAAGACGTTGCGATGCCGCACTTGGCGACGCCCGTTGCCGGGCTGACCTGAGGGCGTTTCAGGCAACGGGAACCGTGGTGTCCGTGGATGCTGCCGGGCGGATCGCCGTTTCTGGACTTGGCGGATTTGCGGAAGGCTTTTTCCGGCAGGGCAAGCTGGTCTTTGCGGGCGGGGCCAATGCCGGGCGCGGATTTGATCTCGACGATCACGCGTTAAAGGATGGGGTGGCGACATTGAGCTTCTGGCTGCCGCTGGAAACGCCGCCGAAACCGGGGGACGCCTTCCAGGTGACGGCGGGATGCGACAAGAGCTTTTCCACCTGCAAGGCGAAGTTCGCCAATCATCTCAACTTCAGGGGTTGTCCGCATATGCCGGGCGCGGATTTCGCCTACTCCTATGTCACGAGCCGCACGCAACATGACGGCGGAGCACTTTTCCAATGAGCGCGACCGGTGAGAAGGTTCTGGCGCTGGCCGAAGGCTGGATCGGCACGCCCTACAGACATCAGGCAAGCCTGAAGGGCGTGGGTTGCGATTGCCTTGGGCTGATACGAGGCATCTGGCGCGAGCTTTACGGAGACGAGCCGGAACTGCCGCCACCCTATGCGCGCGACTGGGCCGAACGCAGCGGGGAGGACCGGCTGATGGCGGCGGCCATGCGGCATTTCCAGCCAGTCGAGGCGGCGAATGCGCAGCCGGGCGACATGCTGCTGTTTCGCTGGCGGGCAGATTATGCGGCCAAGCATGTGGGCATTCTGGCGGATGCCGATCACTTCATTCACGCCTATGAAACCGCGCAGGTGCTGCGCTCGGCGCTGGTGCCTGCGTGGCGCAGGCGCATCGCCGGTATTTTCCGTTTTCCCGAGAGGTAGGCCGCATGGCAACCCTAGTTTTTCAGGCGGCGGGCGCTGCCATCGGCAGCATTTTCGGTCCTGTCGGCGCAATGATTGGCCGTGCGGCAGGGGCGCTGGCGGGCGGTGCCGTGGACAACGCGCTTCTGTCTTCATCGAGGACGGTGACGGGCTCGCGGCTTTCCACCGCCCGCCTTCCGGGCGCGGACGAGGGGGCTGCGATCGCGCGTGCCTATGGAACGGTGCGGGTTGGCGGCACGCTGATCTGGGCCACACGCTTTGAGGAAAGCGTGACGCGCGAACGGCAGGGCGGCAAGAGCAGCAGCAGTAGCAGCAGCACGACGGTGGAGACCTTCCAGTATTTCGCCAACATTGCCGTTGGCCTGTGCGAAGGCGAGGCTGCGATGGTGCGGCGGGTGTGGGCGGACGGGCAGGAGCTGGACATAACCGGCATCGAAATGCGCTTCTACCCCGGCAGCGAGACGCAGCTGCCCGATCCGCTGATCGAGGCACGGCAGGGGGCGGGCAATACGCCCGCCTATCGCGGCCTGTCCTATGTCGTGTTCGAGCGGCTGCCGCTGGACAGTTTCGGCAATCGTATTCCGCTGCTTCACTTCGAGGTTCTGCGGCCCATCGGCAAGCTTGAGGGGCAGATCAAGGCGGTGACGGTGATACCCGCTGCGACCGAGCACGGCTATGCCACCATTGCGGTTTCCGAGCGGTCGGGGGCGGGCGAAAGCCGCATCCTCAACCGTCACACGCTTTCGGCTGCGACCGACTGGCAGGCCTCCATCGACGAATTGCAGGCGCTGTGCCCTAACCTTGAAAGCGTGGCGCTGGTGGTGTCCTGGTTCGGCACCGACATGCGCGCGGGCGATTGCCGGATTTTGCCCGGTGTGGAGGTTTCCTATCGCGACCGGGAAAGCGCCCGATGGTCCGTTGCCGGCATGACGCGCAGCAAGGTGAGGCTGGTCAGCCGCAGGGATGGCGGCCCGGCCTATGGCGGCACGCCCAGCGATGCCAGCGTGTTGCAGGCAATTGCCGACCTTAAGGCACGCGGCCTGAAAGTGTGCCTCTACCCCTTCGTGATGATGGATGTGCCTGAAGACAACGGGCTTGCCGACCCATACGGCAAGCCGCAGCAGGACGCCTATGGCTGGCGCGGCAACATAAGCTGCCATCCGGCGGCGGGGCGGCCCGGCAGCGTTGACCGCACCGCAACGGCACGAACCCAGATTTCCGACTTCTGCAACCGCGCCGACGGATATCGCCGCATGGTGCTGCATTATGCGGCGCTGGCGGCACAGGCGGGCGGGGTGGACGCGTTTCTGATCGGCTCCGAATTGCGCGGATTGACGCGGGTGCGCGACGAGGCAAACGCCTTTCCCTTTGTGGAAGAGCTGGTGCGACTGGCGGGCGATGTGCGCGCCATCGTGGGTGGTTCGACCAGACTGACCTATGCCGCCGACTGGAGCGAATATTTCGGCTATCACCCGGCAGACGGCACGGGCGATGTGTTCTTCAATCTGGATGCGCTGTGGGCAAGCCCGAATATCGATGCTGTCGGGATCGACAATTACATGCCCCTGTCCGACTGGCGTGATGAGGACATGCTGGGCGCAAACCCTGACGGTTTTGTCGGGCCTGATGATGCGGCGGGCTTTGCCCGCAACATCGAGGCTGGCGAGGGGTTCGACTGGTACTATGGCAGCGACGCAGAGCGGGCGAGCCGGACGCGCAGTCCTATCGCGGACGGGTTGAAGGGCAAGCACTGGATCTTTCGCAACAAGGATTTGCGTGGCTGGTGGCAGAACCGGCACTATGACCGTATTGGCGGAGCAGAGCGCACCACCCCCAGCGCATGGATGCCGGGCATGAAGCCCATCTGGTTTACCGAGCTTGGCTGCCCGGCCATCGACAAGGGGGCGAACCGCCCGAATGCCTTCATCGATCCGAAATCTTCCGAGAGCGGTTATCCGCATTTTTCCAGCCGGATGCGCGCCGACAGCCAGCAGAGGCGTTTTCTGGAGGCGCATCACGACCACTGGTCTGGGTCCTTGCCACCGGCGGGGATGGTGGATGCAGGCAGGATTTTCGTGTGGACCTGGGATGCCAGACCCTATCCTGCATTCCCGCAGGACGGTGCCACCTGGAGTGACGGCGCAAACTGGCGCACCGGCCATTGGCTGAACGGCAGGCTGGGGGCAACGACGCTGGCAGACCTGATCGCGCGTGTGCTGCGCGAGCACGGCTTTGAGGATTTCGACGTTTCCGCCGTCAGCGGAGATGTAACGGGCCATGTGCAGGCCGATGTGACCTCTGCCCGCAGCCTGCTTGAACCGCTGTTAGAGGCCTTTCAGGTAGATGTCATCGAAGATGGCGCGACGTTGCGTTTCGTGTCGCGCGGTCGTGCTGCGGCGAAAACCAAGGTTGTTTCCGCCTTTGCCGATGTCGAGGATACCGCGCTGTGGACCGAAGTACGCGGACATGACAGCGATTTTGCCGCCGAGGCGGTGCTGACGGCCTACAACCCGTCGCTGGACTATGAGACGGCAAGCGTACGATCCCGGCGAATTGACCATGCCGGAAACCGCGTATTGCGATATGATCTGGGCGCGGTGCTGCCGCAGGAGACCACGCAAAGCCTTGTGGAAGACCTGTTGCGCGACAACCGTCTGGCGCGGCGCAGCATACGCTTCTCGATTTCGCCAGCCGAAATCGCTCTTGATCCCGGCGACTGCGTGGAGCTGGAGGGCGGGCCGACCGGTCGGTTTCTGGTTCGCCGCATCGAGGATGGCGATGTTCGGCGGATCGAGGCGCGGGAATTTTCGCCCGCTTCGATCACCATTGCTTCAGAGGCGGAAGCGCCGCGCAAGACCGCGCTGAGCGGTGCTTCCAGTGGCTTCGATCCCGATCTCGTGCTGATGGACCTGCCGCGCTACGAGGTGGGCGAGGCGCAGACATTTGCGAGGGCTGCGGCCTTTGCCAAACCCTGGCGGCGCATGGCGCTTTCAGCCTCTGGTGCAAGCGAAGGATATCAGGCCAGAGCCCTGCTCGACCAACCCGCCAGAATAGGTGCGCTGGCGAGTGCCCTTCCTTCGGGTTTTTCCGGTCGTTTCAACGGCTTCGGCGCAATCGATGTGACGCTGCCTTATGGCGATCTGTCATCGGCGGCCGACATTGCCGTGTTGAACGGTGCAAACCGCATTGCCATCAGAAGCGCAAGCGGAGCCTGGGAAATTGCCGCCTTCGCAAATGCACAGGAAGTGGAGCCCGGGCGCTGGAGACTGACCCGGTTGCTGCGGGGGCTGGCGGGCACCGAGGATGCCATGGCGGCGGGGGCTGGCGAGGGCAGTGAGGTTGTGGTGCTGGATGCAAGCGTGGTTGCTATGGGTGTGCGCACCGATGAGCGCGGCCTGCAACTCAACTGGATACTGGAGGCGGCAGGGGCGCAGATATCGCAGATCGGCCCCTTTGCCTTTGCCGGGGGAATGCGGGCCGAAACGCCCTTGGCGCCGGTGCATCTGCGCGGTGTGCGAACAGAGGCGGGCATCCAGCTGACCTGGGTGCGGCGCGGGCGCGTGGATGCCGATGGCTGGGATGCCGCCGATATTCCACTGGACGAGGTAAGCGAGCGTTACCGCGTCGAGGTGCTCTCGGGCAGCATCGTGAGACGCAGCATGGAGGTGAGCGAGGCCGCCTGCCTTTATGCGGCCAATCACGAAATGGCCGATTTCGGTGTCGCCCAAAGTGTTCTTTCTGTCCGGGTGCGCCAGCTTGGGCGGGCGGTGCCGCTTGGCATTGCCGCGCGTGCGGACATTCCAGTTTGATCTTCCCGATACCATCAAGCGAAAGGAAAAACGATGGACAACATGAAATCCTGGTACCAGTCGAAGACCGTCTGGGGTGCGCTGATTGCGGTGCTGGCACCGCTGTTGCATGTGGTGGGGTTGAACCTGCCGACCGGTATTGAAGAGGAGCTTGCGGAAGGGCTGGTCACCGTTGCCGGTGGCGTGGGCGGACTGGTTGCGCTCTATGGACGCCTCAGCGCAAACAGCATCATCCGGTAACGCAGGACGCACACATGGCGGTACGCGTTTTGCGTGCTGCCATGTGTAGCCGTCTTCGGCGCAGGGTCCGCCCCACATTCATTTGCCATTCAGACGCTTTGCGATACATATTCAACCAGAGTTCGTTTCGACGTGCATCCCGATTGGTCTGTGGAAGTTTGTGTAATGGCATCACCTCTCATCATAGCGACGCTTGCAGCCGGTCTGGCCGGTTTCCCTGCGCCGCAGGCTGATGGGCAGACGCAAAGCGGTGGCGCGCTGCGTTACGTGGCAAGCGATTGTACCTCTGCGGTCTCCCGCGTGGTACGGGAAACGGGCGGCCAGCTTCTTTCCGTATATCCCTCCAATGACGGCCAGAATTGCGTCGTGACCGTGCTGGTTCAGGGCAATGGCGAACGGCCCCGCAAGGTAACGATGCGCGTGCCCATGTAGGCGTCGCCATTCCGCAAATTCTCATGTAAACATGATCTGGAATGACCATCGCACTGCAGAAGCGATGTATGGAATGAAAAGGGACTGATGATGCGCATTCTCGTGGTCGAGGACGATACCAACCTCAATCGACAGCTGACCGACGCGTTGAAAGAAGCGGGTTATGTGGTCGATCAGGCCTTCGACGGCGAAGAGGGGCATTATCTCGGCGATACCGAGCCCTATGACGCCATCGTGCTCGACATCGGCCTGCCGCAGATGGACGGCATTACCGTTGTGGAGAAATGGCGCGCCAGCGGCAAGGCCATGCCGGTTCTCATTCTGACCGCCCGCGACCGCTGGAGCGACAAGGTTGCCGGTATCGATGCGGGCGCCGACGACTATGTGACCAAGCCGTTCCATGTGGAAGAAGTGCTGGCGCGGGTGCGTGCGCTGATCCGCCGTGCTGCGGGCCATGCATCCTCCGAAATCGTCTGCGGGCCGGTGCGGCTCGACACCAAATCGTCAAAGGCGACCGTCAACGGCGCGACGCTGAAGCTGACCTCGCACGAGTTTCGTCTGCTCTCCTATCTCATGCACCATATGGGGGAGGTCGTTTCCCGCACCGAGCTGGTCGAGCATATGTATGATCAGGATTTCGATCGCGATTCCAACACCATCGAGGTTTTTGTCGGACGTCTGCGCAAGAAGCTCGGCGTCGATCTGATCGAGACCATTCGTGGTCTTGGCTACCGGATGCAAGCGCCAGCAGATGCGAAGTAATTCACTCACCGCTCGCGTTCTGCTGCTGGCGTCGGCCTGGTCCGCGCTGGCGCTGGTGGTGATTGCGGTGGTGATTTCGACACTTTACAGACAGGGCGTGGAGCGAAGCTTTACCGACCTTCTGCGCGCACAGCTCTACAACGTCATCAATTCCATTACCGTTTCCAACGAAAACACGCTTGCCGGAAGCCCGCAGCTGGGCGACCTGAGATTCTCGCAGCCCGATACCGGCTGGTACTGGGTGGTGGAGCCGCTGGGCAATTTCCAGACCGCGCCGCTGGTTTCGTCCTCGCTTGGCGTTGCGACCCTGCCGGTTCCGGGCATTCTGGATGTGCCCTTCGACAACCGCTATGAGCGCTATTACGTTGTCACCGACGAGGCGGGCAACCGCGTGCAGGTGGCAGAAACCGAAGTCGTGCTGGACGGTGAGGGCAGGGCGGCGCGATTTCGTGTGACCGGCAATCTCAATGTCGTCGAAGACGATGTGCGCGATTTTTCCAACAGCCTTTATCTGGCGCTGGCCGTGTTCGGGCTGGGAAGTCTTGTCGTCAATGGTCTGGCGATTCTCTACAGCTTGCGACCGCTGGACCAGGCGCGCGTTGCGCTGGGCAAGATACGCGGCGGCGATGCCGAAAGGTTGGAGGGTGACTTCCCGCGCGAAATCCAGCCGCTGGCAACCGAGATCAATGCGCTTATCGAAAGCAACCGCAGGCTCGTGGAGCGGGCGCGGATGCAGGTGGGCAATCTGGCCCATTCGTTGAAGACGCCCATTGCCGTGTTGCTGAACGAGGCCCGCACGCTGGACACGCATCACGGAGATCTGGTGCGCGGACAAGTGGATGCGATGCAGGCGCAGGTTCAATCCTATCTTTCCCGCGCCCGTATTGCGGCGCAGCGCGGCTCTATCCTTGCGCGTGCCGAGGCCGAACCCGCGCTGGAGCGGCTGGTGCGCGTGATGCGCCGCCTCAACCCTGACAAGACATTCGAACTGGACATGCACCAGCCTGCAACCGTGCTGGCGATGGAGCAGCAGGATCTGGAAGAGGCGGTGGGCAATCTGCTTGAAAACGCCGCGCGGTTTGCAACGACAAAGGTGGTTGTGACGGTGATGCCGGGCACGCATCCGTCTTCCGACCCGGACGTTACCCGCAGGTTCTGGGTAACGCTTCTGGTGGAGGATGACGGGCCGGGACTGGAGCCGGAACAGATTACCGAAGCCATGAAGCGCGGCAGGCGACTGGACGAGAGCCGCCCGGGAACCGGGCTTGGCCTCTCCATCGTCAGCGAGGTGGTTTCTGAGTACCACGGCACCTTTGCCATGTCGCGCAGCGCCCTTGGCGGGCTGAAAGCCGAATTGCTGCTGCCGGGGCTTTCGAAAGAGCTTGCATGACGGCCAAAAACTGGCAAGACATTTCCTGATGAATGACCGCGCCAGGATGGCGCGTTGATAAGGAGTGTATTCTTGGTTGACGTGATGGGCAAAGCCGGATTTGCCGGGATGAACTCCAGTTTTATGCGCCCTGCCGTGCTGTCGCTGATCTGCCTTTCGGTTCTCAGCTCCTGCACGAGCTCAAACACCCGCACCGCCGGTGGTGGCCTGCTGGGGCGCAGCGGCGCGTCTGCAACACCCTATATTTCCGCGCTCCAGGGCGGTATCGTCGGACGCAGCGGCCTGCAGATGGACCGGAGCGATTTCAACAAGGCGCTGGAAGCAGAATACAAGGCACTGGAGACAGCGCCGGGCGGGCAGGCTGTGGTCTGGGGAAGCGGCGATACGCGCGGCGAAGTCATCGCCAACGCGCCCTACCAGGTGGGCAACCAGAATTGTCGCCAATATACCCACAGTCTGACGGTGGACGGCAAACCGGCCAAGGTGCGCGGCGCCGCCTGCCGCAACACAGACGGAACATGGACGCCGCTGACCTGAGCCTCCTTGACGTATGTCAAGGCAAGCCGGGGCCGCGTCGTTCACAACGCTTGAACATGGGCAGGATGTGCCGAAGCTTTGGCGTGTAAGCGACGCCGCTTGCGGCATACTGCCTCAAATTCACGTCATCCCGCCGCGGCTTGTTTCAAAGCGGTGCGCATTCGAGTAATTGAAACGGCATGTTCTGGATTATCATCGCCCTGTTGACGGCGGCCGTGGCCATCGTTCTGACCTATCCGCTGATGCGCAATCGAGGCGTATCCGACACACATCACAATGGTGAAGTCGCTGTCTATCGCGATCAGCTGGCGGAGTTGCAGCGCGAGCGCGAGAGCGGGCTGATCGGGGAGACGGAGGCGGACTATGCGCGGGCGGAAATCGGCCGCAGGCTTCTGGCAGCCGCTTCCGCCGATACCGGCAAAAAGGCGGGCGTCACGTCCCGCCACAACGCGCTGGCCAGCATCGTGACGCTGATTCTGCCGCTGACTGGGCTCTGTCTTTATCTCTACATGGGCAGCCCCAATATGCCCGACATGCCGCTTGAGGCGCGTCTGGAAAAGCCCGGCAATGACATGAACCTGATGATTGCCAAGGCGGAACGGCATCTGGCGCAAAACCCCGAAGACGGTGCCGGATGGGATGTTCTGGCGCCAATCTATTTGAAGACAATGCGCCTTGGCGATGCCGAAATGGCATTTCGCAACGCGATCCGCCTGCGCGGCGAAAATCCGCAGCGGCTGACGGGGCTTGCCGAAACGCTGATTGCCGCCAACCAGGGTATCGTCATCGAGGATGCGCGCACGGCGCTTGAGACCGCAGAAAAGACGAGCCCCGGCAATCCGCGCGTTCGCTTCTATCTGGCGCTGGCGCTGGAGCAGGCGGGCAAGATGAATGAGGCGCGCAGCGCCTTTGCGGGGATATTGAAGGATTCGCCAGAGGGTGCGCCGTGGATTCCCCTTGTGCAGGCGCATTTGCAAAATACCGGCGGCGATGCGGCCGCGCCTGCAAAGGCGGCGCCTCCAGGCGGCCCCACGCAGGAAGACATGGCCGCTGCCAGCGCGATGTCACCGGCAGATCGTCAGGCCATGGTGGCTGGCATGGTGGAAAGTCTGGATGCACGCCTGAAGGAAAACCCTGACAATTTCGAGGGTTGGATGCGGTTGGTACGATCTTACGCGATGTTGAAGAACGAGGACAAGGCGCGCGCGGCGCTGGCCGAGGGTCTCAAGACTTTTCCGCCTTCGGGAGAGCAGGGCAAGCAGTTGCTGGCGCTGGCACAGCAGCTTGGCGTGAATGCGCAGGGAGTGGCACAATGACCCGCAAACAGAAGAGACTGGCGATCATTGGCGGCGGCGTCAGTTTCATCATGATTGCTGCATTCCTTGTCATGTTCGCCTTCGGCCAGTCGATTGCCTATTTCTACATGCCGGGCGATCTCGAAAAGACGGCCGTGGCGCCGGGCACGCGCATTCGTCTTGGCGGTCTGGTGGCGGAGGGCTCTGTCAAGCGCGGGGATGGCCGCACGGTCAGCTTTGCGGTGACGGATGGCGGGGCGAGTGTGCCGGTGAGCTATACCGGCATTCTGCCGGACCTGTTTCGCGAAGGGCAGGGCGTGGTGACCGAAGGCACGTTTGATGCTGCGACCCACGCCTTCATTGCTGACAGCGTGCTTGCAAAGCATGACGAAAACTACATGCCGAAGGAAGTTGCCGACCGCCTGAAGGACAAGGGCCTGTGGCAGAAGACCACTGATGGTGCGGCCCAGGCGGGAGCGGTGAAATGATTACCGAAATCGGACATTACGCACTGGTTCTGGCGCTTGGCGTGGCGCTTGTCGTATCCATTCTGCCGGCAATCGGCGCGCGCCGAAATGACAAGGCGTTGATGGATATGGCGCCCGTGGGCTCTGTGCTGCTGTTCCTGCTGGTGGGCATTGCCTTTGCGTCATTGACGCACGCCTATGCGATCTCCGACTTCTCGCTGAAGAATGTCTTTGAGAATTCCCACTCGCTGATGCCGATGATCTACAAGCTGACGGGCGTATGGGGCAATCATGAAGGCTCGATGCTGCTCTGGCTGTTCATTCTCGTCCTGTTCAGCGCAATGGTCGCGGTTTACGGCCGCAATCTTCCCGATACGCTGCGGGCCAACGTGCTCTCAGTGCAGGCATGGGTAACGACCGCGTTTCTGCTGTTCATTCTGCTGACATCCAACCCCTTTGAGCGCCTCTCGCCCGTTCCGGCGGAAGGACAGGATCTGAACCCGGTCCTGCAGGATTTCGGTCTGGCGATCCATCCGCCGCTGCTTTATCTCGGCTATGTCGGCTTTTCCGTGTGTTTCTCTTTCGCCGTTGCAGCCCTTATGGAGGGGCGCATCGATGCGGCCTGGGCACGCTGGGTGCGGCCCTGGACGCTGGCGGCCTGGACCTTTCTGACGGCAGGCATTTCGATGGGCTCCTACTGGGCCTATTACGAACTGGGCTGGGGTGGCTGGTGGTTCTGGGATCCGGTGGAAAACGCGTCCTTCATGCCATGGCTGGCGGGCACGGCGCTGCTGCATTCGGCGCTGGTGATGGAAAAGCGCGAAGCACTGAAAATCTGGACCGTGCTTCTGGCGATCATGACCTTCTCGCTGTCGCTGCTCGGCACCTTCCTGGTGCGCTCCGGCGTGCTGACCTCGGTTCACGCTTTTGCGACCGACCCGAGCCGCGGTATCTTCATTCTTTGCATTCTCATGCTTTTCATCGGCGGGGCCTTTTCGCTTTTCGCCTGGCGCGCACCGACCCTGAAGGCGGGAGGTCTGTTTGCGCCGATTTCGCGAGAGGGTGCGCTCGTTCTCAACAACCTCATCCTGACCGTCTCGACCGCGACCGTGCTGATCGGCACGCTCTATCCGCTGGTGCTGGAAACGCTGACGGGTGAGAAAATCTCCGTGGGTGCGCCGTTCTTCAATCTGACTTTCGGCCTGTTGATGATCCCCATTCTGATCGTAACGCCTTTCGGGCCCATGCTGGCCTGGAAGCGAGGCGATCTCTTAGGCGCGTTTCAACGCCTGTTCGTGGCAGCGGCTCTTGCCGCACTGGCCGGGCTCACGCTCTGGTATGTCGAAAATGGCGGGCCGGTACTGGCCGCTCTCGGTATCGTTGCCGGTTTCTGGCTGATCTTCGGGGCGCTCGCCGACCTCTGGTACCGGGCGAACTTTGGCAAACTGGCGACAGGCATCGCCTGGCGGCGCCTGAAAGGCCTGCCGCGATCCGCCTTCGGTACGGCACTCGCCCATATGGGGCTTGGCGTGACCGTTCTGGGCATCGTCATCGTCACGACATTCGAAACCGAAACCGTCGTTGAGATGCGTCAGGGCATGGTTGTCGATGCGGGCGGCTACAGCCTGACCTTTGACGGTATTCGCCACCATGTCGGCCCCAACTATACCGAGGATCGCGGGCATTTCACTGCCCGCAAGAGCGGTGTCGAGGTCGCGGATGTATGGTCTTCCAAGCGGCTCTACACGGCCCGGCGGATGCCGACAACGGAAGCTGGCATCATGACCTTCGGGCTTTCCCAGCTTTACGTCTCGCTGGGCGACCCCATGGATGATGGCGGGATCGTCGTTCGCATCTGGTGGAAGCCCTTCATTCTGTGCATCTGGGGTGGCACGGTGTTGATGATGTTTGGCGGCTTCGTGTCGCTTTCCGACCGACGCCTGCGCGTGGGCGCGCCCACGCGGAAAGCCAAGGCAGCAAAAGAGCTGCCGCTTGGAGCAGCGGAATGACGGTGCGCGCTCATCCCACCCCATGGCGCTCCACCGGCATGTTGCGCCGATGCCTTGGACAAATCGCGCTCGTTCTCGGGCTGTTGCTGACCGCTTTGCCTGCGGTGGCGTTCAACCCCGACGAAGTTCTATCCGACCCTGCACTGGAAGCACGCGCACGGGCGCTGACCGTGCAGTTGCGCTGCATGGTGTGCCAGAACCAGTCCATCGACGACAGCAATGCCGAGCTGGCGCGGGATCTGCGCGTGCTGGTGCGCGAGCGATTGACGCAGGGCGACAGCGATGAGGCAGTTATCGATTACGTGGTTTCCCGTTACGGCGAATTCGTTCTGCTGAAGCCCCGTTTCAGCATGAGAACGCTTGCACTGTGGGGGGCGCCCGTGGCGCTGATCCTGATCGGGGCTGCGGCTGTTTTTGTTTTTGCGCGGCGCAGGGTGGCTCTTCCGGAAGGCAAGGCGCTGACGCCGGACGAAGAGGCGCGCATTCGCGATCTTCTTGAAAAGCCGTAAGGCGGTTTAACTAACATTACTGATTTTTCATTCGCCAGACACTTCGCTGTAAGGTGAAGCCACCTATATCTCTTCTCATACGCCGCTTCCCCGGATGAACGGGGCTACAGTCTGAATGAAGAAAGAAGGTAAATTCCATGTCTAATTCACAAAACGGACGTTCCTCGTTGAAGACCATCCTCAAGTCTTCCGCCGTTGGTGGCCTTGCGGCCCTAATGCTGACGACCGGTGTGGCAGGCCCGATCGCTCATTCTTTTGCAGCGCCGGTTGAAGTGACCGCGCCACAGGTGCCAAGCTTTGCCAATGTGGTCGATGCTGTCTCTCCTGCCGTTGTTTCGGTGCGCGTACAGTCCAACGTGCAGCCCGCTTCCGATGACAACAGCAACTTCTCGTTCAACTTCGGCGGACGTGGTCTCGACCAGCTGCCTGACGATCATCCGCTCAAGCGCTTCTTCAAGGAGTTTGGCGGACCGGGTGCCGGTGAGGACAAGCGCGCCGACCGTGGCCCGAACCGCCACCGCGACGGCAAGGGCCCATTGCGCCCGACCGCTCAGGGCTCAGGCTTCTTCATCTCTGAAGACGGCTATATCGTTACCAACAATCACGTCGTCGATGACGGTTCTGCCTATACGGTCGTGATGAACGACGGCACGGAACTGGACGCCAAACTGGTTGGCCGTGACCGCCGCACCGATCTTGCCGTGCTGAAGGTGGATGTGAACCGCAAGTTTACCTATGTGCAGTTTGCCGATGACAGCAAGATCCGCGTCGGTGACTGGGTCGTGGCCGTGGGCAACCCCTTCGGCCTTGGCGGTACGGTGACATCAGGCATCATTTCTGCCCGTGGTCGCGATATCGGCTCCGGCCCGTACGATGACTACCTGCAGATCGATGCTGCGGTAAACCGTGGCAATTCGGGTGGTCCAGCCTTCAACCTCAATGGCGAAGTCATCGGCATCAACACTGCGATCTTCTCGCCATCCGGCGGCAATGTCGGCATCGCCTTTGCGATCCCTGCTTCCGTTGCCAAGGATGTGGTGCAGGATCTGATCAAGGACGGCAAGGTTGAGCGCGGCTGGCTGGGCGTGCAGATTCAGCCCGTCAGCAAGGATATTGCCGAGTCGCTCGGTCTTTCCGAAGCAAGCGGCGCGCTGGTGGTTGCCCCGCAGGCAGGCTCTCCGGGCGACAAGGCCGGTATCAAGCAGGGTGACATCATCACCGCGCTGAACGGCGACCCGATCAAGGATGCCCGCGATCTTTCGCGCCGCATCGGTTCGCTTGCGCCCAACAGCAAGGTCGAGCTTTCGCTGTGGCGCTCCGGCAAGTCTCAGTCTGTCACCGTGACGCTGGGCGACCTCGCCAGTGACGATGCCTCCAAGGCGACGGCAACGCAGAATGACGACCGTGGCGGTCAGTCATCCAGCGAAAAGGTGCTTTCGAGCCTCGGCCTTTCGGTCGCACCCGCTGAGGACGGCGCCGGTCTTTCGGTAACCGATGTCGACCCTGACTCGGATGCTGCGGCACGTGGCCTCAAGGTCGGTGAGCGGATCACCTCGGTCAACAACCAGCAGGTCGCCTCTGCTGGCGATGTCGAGAAGATCCTCGAACAGGCCAAGAAGGACGGTCGCTCCAAGGCGCTGTTCCAGATCCAGACGGAGGATGGCAGCCGCTTCATCGCTCTGGATATCGACCAGGGCTGATAGGTTCTGGAGGCGGGAAGGGGCCAGACCTCTTCCCGCCTTTCTCCATATGCGATGCGGACCAGTGCCGTCCCGTTGCGGCTGTTGCGATGACGACGGCTACGCCCCTTCACCATCTTCGGAGAAACACCATGGAAAACAAGGCAAAGGAACCGGTTTGCGCATCTGTTTCCGGTTGTGTGGTTGACGCGGAGAACGCTATTGTCCCG
The DNA here is from genome assembly GCF_001423445.1 of Rhizobium sp. Leaf311. NCBI lineage: Bacteria > Pseudomonadati > Pseudomonadota > Alphaproteobacteria > Hyphomicrobiales > Rhizobiaceae > Rhizobium > Rhizobium sp. Leaf311. The sequence continues at coordinate 593,166 of NZ_LMNZ01000004.1, forward strand.
CACATGAAGATTCTTGTTATCGAAGACGATCTGGAAGCCGCCGCCTATATGACCAAGGCATTCCGGGAAGCGGGCATTGTGGCCGACCACGCCAGCGATGGCGAAAGCGGCCTGTTCATGGGCGTCGAAAATGCCTATGACGTGATGGTCATTGACCGCATGTTGCCCCGTCGCGATGGGCTTTCCGTCATCAGCGAATTGCGCAGGCGCGGGATCGAGACGCCGGTTCTCATCCTGTCTGCGCTGGGCCAGGTGGATGACCGCGTGACCGGACTGCGGGCGGGCGGCGACGACTATCTTCCCAAGCCCTATGCCTTCAGCGAATTGCTGGCCCGTATCGAAGTGCTGGGCCGCCGCAAGGGCAAGCCCGAGCAGGACATGATCTACCGCGTTGGAGATCTGGAGCTGGATCGGCTTTCACACGACGTGCGCCGTGGCGGCAAGGAAATATTGCTGCAGCCCCGCGAGTTTCGACTTCTGGAATATCTGATGAAGAATGCCGGGCAGGTGGTGACGCGCACCATGCTTCTCGAGAATGTCTGGGACTATCACTTTGACCCGCAGACCAATGTGATCGACGTGCATGTGTCGCGCCTTCGCTCCAAGATCGAGAAGGACTTCGACAAGCCCTTGCTGAAAACCATTCGTGGTGCGGGCTACATGATGAAGGATGAGGGGTAACTCCGCCTCATGGCACGTCTGCGTCTTCTGTTCGGCTCGACAGCGGTGCGCCTTTCGGCGCTTTACATCCTGCTGTTTGCGCTCTGCGCTGCCTTTCTGGTGTTTTACGTTACCGCCCTTTCAGAGGGTTTGCTGAACCAGCAGACGCGCGACGCCGTTCAGCAGGAGGTCAACGATGTGCAGCGCGTTTACAATCGCGGCGGCATCAACCCGCTTTTGCGGATGATGGAACGCCGCGCCCGTCAACCAGGTGCAAGTCTTTATGTGATTGCCGGGCCGAATGGCGAGATACTGGCGGGCAACGTGGCCTCCGTGCAGCCCGGTGTGTTCGATAATGAGGGCTGGACCGAGTTTCCCTTCCGCTACGAGCGGTATTCGGAAAATGGCGATAGCGTCAAACATCTCGCCACCGCAAATATCTTCGTTCTCGACAATGGCCTGAGAATTCTGGTCGGCCGCGATCTGGGCGAGCCGACGAAATTCCGTCTGCTGGTGCGAAACGCCTTGATGGTGGCACTTGCCATCATGGGCAGCGGTGCTGTCCTGATCTGGTTTGCCATCGGCCGTAATGCGCTCAAGCGGATCGACCGCATGTCTGATGCGACAAAGAAGATCATGGCGGGCGACCTCTCGCAGCGCCTACCGCAAGGGCGCTCCGGCGATGAATTCGACCGGCTCTCTGGCTCGCTCAACGCCATGCTGGGGCGTATCGAGAAGCTGAATGAGGGATTGCGGCAGGTTTCCGACAATATTGCCCATGACCTCAAGACCCCGCTGACGCGCCTGCGCAATAAGGCAGCGGACGCGCTGGAGGACCGTGACGAGAACAAGCGCCGTGCCGCACTCGAGGGCATTATCGCCGAATCGGACCAGCTGATCCGCACCTTCAACGCCTTGCTGATGATCTCCCGCGTCGAAGCAGGCTCCATCGCCGCCGAGATGACTGATGTTGATGTGTCGGCAATTGCCGAAGACAGTGCCGAGCTTTACGAACCGGTGGCCGATGAAGAGGGTCTGACGCTGACCGCGGATATCACCCCCGGCCTGATCGTGCAGGGCAACCGCGAACTGATCGGCCAGGCGCTGACCAATCTCATCGATAACGCCATCAAATATGCCGACGGCCACGGCGGCGGCAAGACGCTTGCCGTGCGGCTTGCCCGGCAGGATGGCAGCATCGTCTTGTCTGTGGCGGATGACGGGCCGGGCATACCGGCGGACAAGCGTGCGGAGGTCATCAAGCGTTTTGTCCGGCTGGATGAAAGTCGTTCCAAGCCCGGCACGGGGCTTGGCCTTTCGCTGGTGGAAGCGGTGATGGAACTGCATGGCGGTTCTCTGCGCCTTTCAGACACCAACCCCGACAACAGCGAAGCCCCGGGGCTGACTGTTTCGATGGTTTTTCCGATCTCTACACCGTAAGGTCGTACCCAAAAACAATGAGGCTGATTCCGTGAGGAAAAAGCATTCAGCGTATAGGGAGAGAGACGGTGAACGAGGCAACGACTGCCGAAAGACAACTGGACCAGGTTCAGCCGGGCGTAATCCGCGCCTTTACCCAGACGGAACTGAAATCCGTTCTCTCCACCTTGAAGGACATAGGGAGGAACGAACCTGCCGTTGCTGATCTTCTTGCCAGCGAAAGACCGTTGAAGGATTTCATAGCCCAGGCCTTCACGCTGTCTCCCTATTTGCGGGATTCAGCTGTCGCCGATGAGGGGCTGCTGACGCTGGCAATCTCTCGCCCTATTGACGAAACGCTCGCCGCCCGGGTGAAGGACGCGCGTGACAGCTGGCGCCCGGACGATGGGGGCTCTTATCCATCCGAGGCAGAGGTGATGACGCGTCTGAGGACCGCCAAGCGACGACTGTCCTTCATTGCCGCGCTGGCCGATCTGGGGCGGATATTCGTGGCGCGCGACACAACCCGTTGGCTGAGCGACATGGCCGATGCCAGTCTCGCCGCGGCAATCGACCACCTGCTGGTCTCCAGCCACCAGAGCGGAAAGCTGACGCTGAAATCCATGGAAACGCCCAGCGAAGGCTCCGGCCTCATCGTGCTAGGCATGGGCAAACTCGGTGCTCAGGAGCTGAATTACTCATCCGATATCGATGCTGTCGTGTTCTTCGAGCCATCTGCGGAAATCGTGGCCGATCCTCTGGATGCGCTGGAAACCTTCGGGCGCATGATGAGAAAGCTGATCCGCATCATGCAGGAGCGCACCGCCGATGGCTACGTGTTCCGCACCGACCTGCGCCTGCGTCCCGACCCCGGTTCGACGCCCCTTGCCATTCCCGTCGAAGCGGCCCTGACCTATTATGAGGGCAGGGGCCAGAACTGGGAGCGAGCCGCCTATATCAAGGCGCGACCGGTGGCAGGTGACATCAAGGCTGGCAATAATTTCCTGCGCGAACTCACACCCTTCGTCTTCCGCAAATATCTCGACTATGCGGCGATCGCCGATATCCATTCCATCAAGCGACAGATCCACGCCCACAAAGGCCATGGTGCCATTGCAGTGAAGGGGCACAACGTCAAACTTGGTCGTGGCGGTATTCGCGAGATCGAGTTTTTTGCGCAGACGCAGCAGTTGATAGCTGGCGGGCGCATGGCGCCGCTGCGGGTACGCTCCACCCAGGAGGCGTTGGCGGCGCTGACGGAGGCCAAGTGGATCGATGCCAGCACCCGCGACAAGCTGACGGAAGCCTACTGGTTTTTGCGTGAGGTTGAACATCGCATCCAGATGGTGCGCGACGAGCAGACGCATATTCTGCCCGATACCGAGGCGGAACTGAAGCGCATCGCCTTCATGCTGGGCTTTGCCGACACCAAGGCATTTTCCGAAAAGCTGGAAGAGGTGCTGCGCCTGGTGGAGCGCAAATATTCCGCGCTCTTCGAGCAGGAGACAAAGCTGTCCGGCGAGAGTGGAAACCTGGTCTTTACCGGCCAGAAAGACGATCCCGATACGCTAAAGACGTTGGCGCGGCTTGGCTTCGAAAGGCCCGAATCCATGTCGGGCGTCATCCGCACATGGCACAATGGGCGCTACCGGGCAACGCAATCCGCCGAGGCGCGGGAGCGGCTGACCGAACTGACGCCCGATCTTCTCAAGGCATTCGGCGAAAGCAAGCGGGCCGATGAGGCGCTGTTGCGCTTCGATAATTTTCTGTCCGGTCTGCCCGCCGGCATCCAGCTTTTCTCGCTTCTGGGCAACAATCCGCTTTTGCTTTCGCTGCTGGTCACGATCATGTCGTCGGCGCCACGTCTGGCTGACATCATCGCCGCGCGTCCGCATGTCTTCGACGGTATGCTTGATCCGGCGCTCATGACGGAAATTCCGACGCGAGACTATCTGTCCCAGCGGATGCACGGTTTCCTCAGCCCGGCACGACACTATGAGGACATTCTCGACCGCTTGCGGATCTTCGCCGCCGAACAACGTTTTCTTATCGGCGTACGGCTGTTGACCGGCGCCATCCGAGGGGAGGTGGCCGCACGAGCCTTCACGCACCTTGCGGACCTCGTCATCGAGGCCGCAGTCAATGCGGTCCTGGCGGAAATGGAAGCAGCCCACGGAAAATATCCCGGTGGCCGCGTTGCCGTCGTGGGCATGGGAAAGCTTGGATCGTTCGAGCTGACGGCGGGCTCCGATGTCGATCTGATCGTTCTCTATGACTATGATGATGCGGCGAGCGAATCCGACGGAGCAAAGCCGCTCGACGCGTTAAGATATTACACGCGCATCACGCAGCGGCTGATTTCCGCTCTCTCAGCACCAACCGCCGAGGGCGTGCTCTACGAAGTGGACATGCGCCTTCGCCCCTCCGGCAACAAGGGTCCGGTGGCGACACGCATCTCGACCTTCGAGAAGTATCAGCGCGAAGACGCGTGGACCTGGGAACATCTGGCGCTTTCCCGCGCAAGGCTGATCTGCGGCGAGGCGTCCCTGATCAAGGACGCCGAGCGCATTATCGCAGATGTTCTTGCCCAGAAGCGGGACGTGGCAAAAATCTCGACCGACGTGGCGGAGATGCGCAAACTGATCGGCGAGGAAAAGCCGCCAGCCAATATCTGGGATTTCAAGCTGATCCCCGGCGGTCTCGTTGATCTGGAATTTGTCGCCCAATATCTGACGCTGGTTGCACCTGCAAAGGGGCTTCCGCCGCATGTCGCCGGTGAAAGCACGGCGGATGTCTGGAAGCGTGTGGCAGCAGGTGCGATGGAGCCGCAGACCTATGACGACTGCATGGCCGCACTCAATCTCTTCACCGAACTGTCGCAGATCATCCGTCTGTGTATCGACAGCGACTTCGAACCGAAGGAAGCACCAGCCGGCCTGATCGACCTCGTCTGCCGCGCCGGCGATTGCCCCGATATCAGCACGCTGGAAGGCGAGGTAAAACGCCTGTCGAAAACGGTTCGCAAGGCATTTTCCGCTGTGGTCAAGGATGGTGGGTAAATAGCAACAAAACACCCTTCGCTTCCTGTACGGGCTTTTGCAGCCGTGCGCTAAAATCGCTGGACGAGCACTCTTTTCCTGAAGGGCAAGCACATGACGGATCAATCCTGCCGTTGGCGGATTGATCCGTTGGCGCGGTGCGTGCGTAGAGACAATAAACATAAAGGCCCATTCATGTTTCATCTCATATTCGGAATTCCCTGGCTGGTTGTCGTCCTCAGATTTCTCCAGCCGCTGCCCTGGCTGTTTTCCGTCAAGGCCGTCATCGCCATAATCCTTCTGGTCGCGTCGCAGTATCATCTGGTCAACCGCATTTCGTCTGGATCGGTGTTTTCGCCGGAGTTTCTTCGACCGCTCGTCATCGTCTTTAATGTGCTGATGGGAACGATCCTGCTGCTGGCATTGATGCAGATCGCGCTCGATATTGTCTCTCTGCTGCTGATGCCGTTCAAGGGACATTTTCCTGCGGTGCCGGTGGGATTGCGCTATGCAATGGGGCTGGCAGCGCTTGGCCTTGCAGGTTTTGCTGTCAGCCAGGCAATTCGTGTTCCGCCGCTCAAGGATATCGATGTCGCGATACCTGGCCTGCCGCCCGCCTTCGAGGGCTATCAGATGGTGCAATTGACGGATCTGCACATCAGCCGACTGTTTGACAGTTCCTGGTCAAATGAGGTCGTTGCTCGCACCAACGCGCTCAACGCCGATCTCATCGTTGTCACAGGCGATCTCATTGACGGAAGCGTGGAGGCGCGGACATCAGACATTGCGCCACTGGCGAAGTTGAAAGCGCGGGACGGCGTCTTCACCATTCCTGGAAACCACGAGTATTTCTTCGGCTACGAAGAGTGGATGGCCTATTATCAGGGCTTGAACATGACCACCTTGGCAAACAGCCATACGGTCATTGATCGGGGTGGCGAAAAGCTTGTCATTGCGGGTGTGACCGACCTGTCTTCCACCAGAACCGCGTTTCCTGCGCCTGACGTTGCCGCCGCCATCAGTGGCGCGCCAGCCGGAGCACCTGTCATTCTTCTCGACCACCAACCGATGATGGCTGAGCGCAACGCGCAAAAGGGTATTGCGCTCCAGCTGTCCGGTCACACCCATGGCGGTATGGTCTGGGGTCTGGACAGGCTGGTGGCACGCGCCAACAACGGCTACGTCTCAGGCTTCTACAAGGTGGATGGAATGCTGCTCTATGTGAACAATGGCACCGCACTGTGGCCGGGCTTTGCGCTGCGCCTGGGGGTACCATCAGAGTTGACGCGCATTACGCTTCGCAGAGCACCCTGACAAACAGCGGCGCGCCCCGTTTTCATGAGGGGCGCGCCATTTTGAATGCTGTCAGGCGCAGCCCGCCGTGGTTTCCGCGTGAGGGATCATCAGGGCGACGACCGTGCCCTTGCCCTCGCAGGAGCGGATTTTCATCGTGCCGCCATGCAGCTTGATGAGCGAGCGGGAGATGGCGAGACCAAGACCTGAACCACCCTGGCTCTTTGCATACTGGCTCTGAACCTGCTCGAAGGGCTGTCCGATCTTGTTGATAGCGGTCGAAGGGATGCCGATGCCGGTATCTGCGATCGTCAGCATCAGTCCTTTTTCATGAACATGGGTACGCAATTCGACGCGCCCGCCCGTTCCGGTAAACTTCACAGCATTCGACAGAAGATTGAGCATGATCTGCTTCATGGCACGACGGTCGACCGCCATGTGCATATCGTCGCAGACACGCTTCTGGATGGAGATGTTCTTCTGCGCGGCCTGAATGGCGGTGAGGCGTAACGTTTCCTCGACCAGCGGCGCAAGATCGACCTTCTCGCGATTGATGCGCATGTGGCCCGCTTCAATCTTAGACATGTCGAGAATGTCGTTGATGACGTTGAGCAGGTGCTTGCCGCTGTCATGAATATCGCGGGCGTATTCGCTGTATTTGGGAGAGCCGACAGGGCCGAACATCTCAGCCAACAGGATTTCCGAAAAGCCGAGGATGGCATTGAGCGGTGTGCGAAGCTCGTGGCTCATATTGGCCAGGAATTCCGATTTGGCAGTATTGGCTGCTTCCGCCCGTTCCTTTTCTGCCTGATAGTTGGCGTTGGCAGCAGAAAGCTCGGTCTTCTGGCGCTCCAGCTTGTGACGCGAAGCAGACAGGTCACCGATCGTTGCCATCAGCCGCTTTTCGGAATCGCGTAGTCGCTCCTCATGGCGTTTCAGAAGGGTAATGTTGGTGCCGACGGATACGAGGCCGCCATCACGGGTGCGTCTCTCGTTGATCTGGAGCCAGCGGGCGTCGGCAAGCTGCACTTCCGTTGTGCGAGACAGTCCAGACTGGTCCGGATCGGCCACGCGCCGCTCGACCACAGGACGGCAGGCTGCGGCATTGACGACGGAGCGTTCCGTGCCTGCTACCAGCACACTATCGGGCAATCCGTAAGCCTGCTGGAAGTGAGCATTGCACATGACCAGACGGTCGTTCTTGTCCCAAAGCACGAAAGCTTCCGATGTGCTTTCAATTGCGTCTGCAAGCCGTTGATCGGCTTCCGCATAGCGCTGCGCCAGACGATGCTGCTCGGTAACGTCCATCGCGATGCCGATGACGCGTGGGCCATTGGATGTGTGGATGACCTGAGCACGGGCGCGCAGCCAGACGTAGTGACCATGGGCATGGCGCATACGGAAGATCTGGTCGATCTGGCGCAGGTCACCGCAGCCAACGGAGCGGGCGAGTTCATAGAGGTTGCCGTCTTCCGAATGCATCATGCGGGCGGCGTCGCTGAAGGAGAGGGGCTCCGTTCTGGGAGGCAGCCCGAGAATTTCATACAGCGATGTGGACCAGAACATGCGACGGGTCGAAAGATCGAAATCCCAGAGGCCGCAACGACCGCGTGACAGTGCCGTTTCAACGCGCAGATTGGATTCAAGGAAGATTTCGTCAGCCGTGCGCGCGCGCTTTACCTGCATATAATAGGCATAGAGAATGACCAGCAGGATTGCGGAAATGCCGGTGAACAGCGTCACGTTCAGCGCAACTTCACTGCGCCAGAAGCTTCGTATCGGCTGCAGCGACCGTGCCGCGATGATCATGCCGCCTTCCGTGCCGAGTGGCAGCATGGTGGCGTAGTGCGGCGTGCCTTCGATGTCGGTTTCGATGGTGCCCGGCGCACCGGGGAACCGGCGGACAATGGCAATCTCAGGAAGAAGATTGGTGAGCGATGTGCCGAGATAGATTGCGGCATCATTGCCGAGCCCGCCGAAAATGCGGCCATCAATGCCTGCCACCAGAAGCAGGGTGTCGTCATCGAGGCTGCCCGCCGGGAAGGACCGGCGCAGACGCGCTTCTGCCGCAGCACGATCCTGCAGGGCAAAGAGGCTTTCGGCGCCGTTGAAGGATGCCTTGGCAGCAAGGGCAGAAAGCGCCGTCGCCTGCCGCGCCGATTCCTCCATGCGCCCGGACTCAGCGACGATGCCAAGCATCCGCGAAGCCGCGACGACAATGAGAAAAGCCAGAATGAGAATTGGAATGAGGCGCTTGAGCAGCGTCTCCAGTTGTGGAATCTGCAGACCGCTTCTGAAAGCTGAGGCGAACGCCATCAGAGTCCCAGCAAGCTTCTCGCCCCATGCAGCAACATCAACAAATTTGGCATACGAGCGCTCATCGCCCGCAGTCGCCCGCCGCACGTCCGTCATTATCCCGCCTTGATGTCCCTCGTTAATTCGAAGCGCCGCCGCTCGAATCTGACACCAGTGAATCAAAGCTGATTCGGCTTGTCCAGAGCTTGAGGTTAAAAGAATTTTAACCCTTTGAACCGACTCCGTATTTTTTTGGGACAGGTTTGGCGACCTTTAAGAAAGCCGCCAAACTGACGTTACGTCAAGCCTTTAGCACGCGTTCGACGATGTCGCGAACGTCTGTCGAGAGGGCAGGAGACCGCTCGATCGTGGTCAATGCCGCGCGGGCGTGATCGGCCCGAACAGGCTCCAGCGACCGCCATGAGCGCATGGATGTGAGGATGCGCGCGGCAAGCTGCGGGTTGCGTTTGTCGATTGTGACAATCTGCTCCGCCAGGAAGCGGTAGGCTTCGCCATCTGCACGGTTGAAACCGGTCGGATTGCCGAATGCGAATGTGCCGATGAGCGAGCGAACGCGGTTCGGATTGGTGCCGATGAAGTGCTTGGAGCCGATCAATGCCTTGATGCGGGCCAGCGCATCGCTGCCTGGAATTGCCGCCTGAATAGAAAGCCACTTGTCCAGCACGAGTGCATTGTCTGCAAAACGGCTTTCGAAGCTGGAAAGCGCCTCTTCGGTTTCGCGAGCATTCGGGAAACGCTGCGTCAAGACGCTGAGAGCATGGGCAAGATCGGTCATGTTGCTGGCTGCGGAGAAGGCCGCAGAGGCGCGCTCCGGCGTCTGTTCCGCAAAGGACAGATAGCTCATGGCAATGTTGCGCAGCGACCGGCGACCGGCGCTCTGTGCATCCGGCGAATAGGCACCCTTGTCTTCAAAGCTGGTGAACAGCCTCTGGAAGGTTTCAATGCCTGCCTTGGCAATTGCCGTCATCGCAGCGTTGCGGGCCTTGTGAATGGCTTCCGGATCGTTGTTGCCGCCAATTTCGCGGGCAACATCGGCTTCGCTTGGAAGCGACAGGGCCTGGGCGCGGAAGGCGGGCTCCAGACTGTCATCCGCTGCAATTTCAATCAGCGTTGCGATGAAGGCCGGGTCGAATTCGACGTCATTGCCGTTTCGAACCGCGTCCGTCGCCTTGACGAGATTTGGCATGGCCAATGTCGTCAAGGCCTGCCAACGCGAGAACAGATCGGTATCGTGGCGCGCGATCTGCACCATGTCCTGCGCCGATTGCTCGAGGTGCAGGTTGATGGGAGCCGAGAAACTGCGGTTGAGCGAGAGGACAGGGCGCGATGAAATGCCGGAAAAGGTAAAGGTCTGGCTGCGCTCGGTCAGATGCACGACGCCATCCCTGTACTCGCCGCCTTCAACCTTGGAAGGCTGGGCAATCTCACCGTTTTCAAGAATGAGAGCGAGGGAGAGGGGAATGTGCAGCGTCTGCTTGGCACTTTGCCCTGGCGTTGCCGGAACAGTCTGTTCCAGCGACAGCGTGAAGGTGGACGAGCCCGCGTCATAGGTGGTGGAGGCGCTGACGAGCGGTGTGCCGGCCTGCACATACCAGCGGAAGAACTGGCTGAGATCGCGGCCGCTTGCATCCTCGAAGCACTTGATGAAATTCTCAACCGTCGAGGCTTCACCATCGTGGCGCTCGAAATAGAGATCCATGCCCTTACGGAAATCCTGCGCACCCAGAATGGTGGCGATCATGCCTGTGATCTCGGCACCCTTCTCATAGACCGTCGTCGTATAGAAGTTGTTGATTTCGCGGTATTTATCCGGCCGTGGCGGATGCGCCAGCGGACCGCCATCTTCCGGGAACTGCTCCGACTTAAGGTGACGCACATCAGCGATGCGCTTGACCGGGCGCGAGCGCATGTCGGAGGAAAACTCCTGATCGCGATATACGGTCAGGCCTTCCTTCAGGCAAAGCTGGAACCAGTCACGGCAGGTGATGCGGTTGCCTGTCCAGTTATGAAAATATTCATGCGCAATGATGCGCTCGATATTGGCATAATCGGTATCGGTCGCGGTTTCAGGATCGGCAAGGACGTATTTGTCGTTGAAGACGTTGAGGCCCTTGTTCTCCATGGCGCCCATGTTGAAATCGGACACGGCCACAATCATGAAGATGTCGAGGTCGTATTCGCGGCCGAAGCGTTCCTCGTCCCATTTCATCGAGCGTTTGAGCGCATCCATGGCATAGGCCGCACGCGGCTCCTTGCCATGCTCGACATAGATCTTTAGCGCGACATCGCGGCCCGACATGGTGGTGAAGGTGTCTTCGACAAGGCCCAGATCGCCAGCCACGAGCGCAAAGAGATAGCTTGGCTTGGGATGCGGATCGAACCAGGCGGCGAAGTGGCGGCCTTCGTCATAATTGCCGCCGCCGAGGAAGTTGCCGTTCGACAGAAGGAAGGTGTTGCCTTCCTTGGCGGCAATGATGGTGATGGTATAGGGGGCCAGAACGTCAGGGCGATCCGGGAAATAGGTGATGCGGCGGAAGCCTTCGGCCTCACACTGGGTGCAGTAGACGCCGTTTGTGCGATAAAGCCCCATCAACTGCGTGTTGGTTTGCGGGTTGATGTAGTTCGTCACGCAGATTTCGAACGGCGTTTCTTCCGGCAGGTCGCGGATCGTCAGGCTGTCCGGCGTCGCATCATATTGCGCCGTAGACATTTCAATCTGGTCCAGCAACAGGCCAGACAGCGTCAGTTCGTCGCCATCCAGAACCAGCGGGGCCGACTTGTCCGCGCCTTCGCGCCTATGAAAGATCAACCGTGCTTCGACCTTGGTATTCTCAGGATCGAGTTCGAATGTGAGGTCAACTCGTTCGAGAACGAAATCGGTTGGGCGATAATCCGCCAGGTGAACGATCTGGCCCGTGTCTGTTCGCATGACTATCCCTGAATGAACCTTGTCTGCCACGATTCAGGTTTCATGCCGGATGATCCCTGAAAGTAAAATTGAAAGAGAGTCACGTTCATGTGAAATTCACAAGACATGATGTCCTGCGTATCGCCTCGCCAGACCAAACGGTTCAATGAGGATCAATGAATTTGTCTCGCAAGAACGCATCTTTCCATTAAATGTTGAACGATTACTGAAGTTGTGGGGGCCACAGGCGATTATATTACGATAAACTAGTAGATTGGTTAGCAATTTTATTACAAGCCGCCCTGCTACATCGCTGATCGCCGCCATTCTCAGCCCTTCAGGCCCAGGCTTGTGCGGATAGCCTCATCATTTTCTGTCTGCTGAATGACGACACCGTACCATCCAAGGCCATCGTAATCTTCGTAACCGAACGTCTTGGCAAACGCGACGATGGCATTTCCGACATAATAGCTGCCGCGCATGGCGTTCGATGGGTTTTTCAGGGGATATTGCGTGAAGCGCAGGGATGGGTCGCTGCTGGCGATGACACGCAGGTCGCTGTCCAAGAGCAGCACGACGGTCCGCTCCGCGACCGATGGCGAAAGATTGGCTTCCTTCTCGACGATCGAGCGTCCCTGTTCCTGCCAGTCGAAAAAGACGCCAAGCGTGCCGAGCAATGCGCCATCCGTCTTGCCGCCCTGACGTATACCGGTTGCGTAGACAAGCACATCTCTGCTGTCGTGCAACGGGCTGCTTTTCACCTGATCGACCACATATTCGTCGCCGCTACGGCATTGCGAGGCCGCCGCAAACCAGGGCTCGATGGCCATGCTGCGCCCGGCAAGATTGCGCTGGTATCGCGGATTGGCAGAAGCGACCACGACGCCACGCTTATCTGTCATGACAAGATCGATATAGACCGTATAGAACCGGCTGATCACGCCAAGTCGCTCCGCGGCAAAGGCGATGTCGGCATCATCCTTGCTTTCCAGCGCCTGCCAAAGCGCCGTGTCCGTTGCCCACCAGCGAACGTCTGCGGTGCGCTCGAACAGGTTTCTGACGATAAGCTGCACCAGCGTCTGCGCCATATCCATCAGGCGCACACCCTCCATCTCTTCAACCAGCGCTTCCGCCATCTGGCGGCTGAGGCCGATGCGACTGAGAACGGTGTGTTCGAAGGTGGAGGAAATATCGGAGGCGATCTGCGCAAGCCGCTGAACTTCGTTCGCGACAACAGAAAAGCCCTTGCCCGCTTCACCCGCTCTTGCCGCTTCGATCAATGCATTGATGGCCAGCAGCCTGATTTGTTTGACGATGTGGCTGTTGTCCATACTAAACCGTCGCAAATCGGTCGACATGCCGTCCGTGACCACACGCATTGTGCGCGGCGTTGCGGGTGGAGCGTCATTCTCGGCAATTCTCTGCACATTATGGTTCATGGATTCGTCAATTCTGAAATGGAGTTTGCGATTATTGGCGGAAATACGGGGAGGTTGGGACTGTGTGAACTATTGAATGATAGAATTTAGAATATAATTTGGTTAAAAATTGGTTGTTATAGGTTGTAATTTATTTTTCGTTTGCAAAATCAGCGCCGCTTTTTAATGCGTCACTTGCTTATATTTAAAGCAATTACCTAAAACTATCGCATTTCCGTAGATTAGCAGATGATTGCGTGAGCGCAATCACGAGGCCGGACTGGTCGAAAGTTCGTTCAAGGGTAGACTTCGATCTGCTATCTATTAGAAAAGACGCGCGGGACCATGCTTGGCCTGTGGAAATGAAACCGGTTCACAGCCGCAACCGTTGAATGTTCGTTCTTATGAGTGCCGCCCCCTATAACCCCATCCGGGGCATAAGCTTCAAGCTTGTTTCCGTCGCCTTTTTCCTCGTGATGCAGACCTGCATCAAAGCCGTCGGGCCAGATGTTCCCGCGGGCGAAATCAGCTTCTTTCGCTCCATCTTCGCCATCCTGCCCATTGTCATCTATCTTGCCTGGCTGCGAAATCTTCGAAGCGCCTTTCACACCGACAATGTGTTCGGACATTTCAAGAGGGGGCTGCTCGGTATCCTCTCGATGATCTGCGGATTTTACGGGCTGACATTGCTGCCCCTGCCGGAGTTTATCGCGATAGGCTACGCCTCTCCACTCATGGCGGTGGTATTTGCTTCGCTTATTCTGGGCGAGTCGGTTCGCGTCTACCGCTGGTCTGCCGTCCTAGTGGGCATGAGCGGCGTTGTCATCATCCTGTGGCCGAAGCTGACGCTGTTGCAGGAGGGCGGTTTTGCGGCAGGTGAAGCGGTCGGCGCGCTTTCTGTTCTCCTGGGGGCGGTGCTGGCCGGTCTGGCCATGGTGCAGGTCCGTCAGCTGGTGGTGACTGAAAAGACGCCGACCATTGTGCTGTACTTCTCATTGACCGGGACGTTGCTGTCTGCTGTCAGCCTGCCATTTGACTGGGCGTGGCTCGATCTCAATCAAACCATTCTGCTGATTTCCTGCGGCGTTGCCGGAGGCATAGCCCAGATTTTTCTGACCGAAAGCTATCGCCACGCGGAAGTATCGACAATCGCGCCGTTCGAGTATTCCTCAATCCTGTTCGGCATCGCCGTATCGTATATTTTGTTTGGCGACATCCCGACGACAACTATGTTGATCGGCACGGCCATCGTCATCTCTGCCGGAATTTTCATCATTTTCAGAGAACACCAGCTGGGGCTTGCGCGTAAAGCCGCCAAAAAGGCTTCTACCCCTCAAGGTTGACGCATAAAATGACTAAAATACCACCAGACTACAACCCGATGGATTTTTTTTCATTTTAATCAAACCATTATTCAATTCCTGAATGAACGTGGTATGGAGGGAAACGGGTATTTAAGGCAAATTTCTGGGTGGCACATCGTGTTTGGGGTAAAACGCGGAATGGCAATTTGCGCAAAGCTACGCTCGAAGCGCAGTTCATGTATGCAATTGCAACATAGTCGGGCGGCCAAGCGTCGCCAAGCTGCAAATTCATGCCCATCATTTTTGTGGGGGTGGTCATGACATTTACATATTCGGAACTGGTTGCGCATCCGCGCCTGCTGGATGCGATCCGCCAGCTTGCGCGCAATCTTCGCGTTTCCTTCAATGAAAACCCTCGCATCGCCCGCCTGCTTTCCGCTCATCAGAAGTGGATGCTTACACAGGCTGGCATGGCGCTGAACCTCGAAGCGGGTCCAAGCGGGTTTACAGTGGCGGAGTTTCGCGAACTTGTAACAGCCAATGGCATCGCCAGCCGCAACACGGTTCAGAACTATCTCGATCAGCTGGAAATCTATCGCTATGCCGAGAAAGTCGGTCCTACGGCTGTGCGTCCGCGGCGATATCGGGCGACCGCCGTGAGCGAGCAGGCGATGTTGATGTGGTATGTCGCCAACCTGTCCGCGATCGATGGGCTGGATGGCGGTTCGCGAGCGCTCGAGTTGCTCTCAAAACCGCACCTGCTGGCAAAAGCACAGCCGCGCGCCGCTCGCAAATGCCTTCTCGACAGAAACTGGGTGGAGCCGCCCGAGCGCATCGGTCTGTTCCTCTGGACAGAAGCGGGCGCGCTTGTCATGGACGAATTCATCAGCCGCATAGAGGATGCCGAGGGCGATTGCGATCGTATCGATATCGGCTATGTCGATGCCCGCGCTCTCGCAACCGAATTCATGATGTCCCGCACCCATCTCCAGCGTCTTCTCAACAAGGCGGCAGAGCAGGGCACGATGGGCTGGCATGATGAAAGCCTGCGCAGCGGCATGTGGTTCTCCCGCGACTTCCTGGACGAGTACTGCAAATGGCAGGCCATCAAGTTCAAATACGTCAATGATGCATTTCTTGACGCTCAGGCATGACCGGATGCTTCCGCGGCCGCGTTGAACCGAACGCGGCCGCTGCAAATCTGCGTTCGCCGGCCAATCCTTTTTCGCGACGACTTCGAGATGGCCGGTGGGATCTGGCTGCTGGCTGACGGGCGGTCATGCCAAGCAGCCTGCGCGCTCACCGCAACCGAAGCGTTTCCGACGCGCAAAACTTTCAGTCCAGAAACCAAGGCGATCTGATCGGCGCTGGAAATAATCCGGTAATCATACTGCTTGCCTTTTTTTGGCTTCCACATAAGGTTGCATTGACTAAGAGAAAACAACCTATAATTATCTCGCCTGTTGATATTGCCCTCAAGGAGCCATCGCAGAATGAGTAATGTTATTGATATTGAAATCGTCGTGGATGTTAACAACCTCGTCCTTAACACGACCAATCCCAGCAAGGATCCGGCTAATCCGACATGGGTCGGCCACAACTACGCCTATATGATTGCCGCCAGCCAATATGTTAAAAGCGGTCAGGCAACGGGTGACCTCAACATTTCGGCGGACGTCGAAGACACCATCCATTGGCGAATGCTTTCCCAGTCGGGCAACACCACCTATTCCGCCAACCTGATGAACATAACCTATCTCAACGGTACCAAGGTTACCGCTGACATCGAGGGAAAGCTCGCTCAGCCGCAGACCCCTGTTCCCGGAACAACGCTCGGCAGTATCCCTCTGCCGCCATCAGGCACCAATGCCTATGTCGTAACGCCTCAATATGACTTCTACGTCGCGGCTGACATCGTTTCCGCAGGCACGGAAAACTACAGCGTGCTGTTTGAAGTCCTTTATTACCACGCCGGTGCCCTGACCGTGCTTGGCTACTTCGCCTGGGATCCAACGATCACCGCATCCTGATTGTCACGTCCTGTTTGACGCCAATCGCGTTTCGCCTGCCGTTTGCGAGAACAGCATGTTCAAATGGACATGGCTCGCGACGGCAGGCGTTTCAGCCTGAAGCGCGCAGTCCGAGAGATCTTGCAATAGTAACAAGTGTCGAAAGTGACCTAGCGACAGCGGAGATGGACTACGGTCCATGAGCCCGTTGGGTCAATTGGCCCTTGTTCTCAGAAAAGCTGACCAATCTGCCGGGAGCCGGGGAGGGTGGAAGGCGGCGCTGATTACAAACTCAGGCCCCAGAAACGCAAAAGCGCCTCTCCATGGGAAAGGCGCTGCAAAGCGTCGGGCTTTAAAAAGCCGGTCAAGGCATGGCCTTGAGGCATTTCAATCAGCGTTCGCGGAAATCCGCAAAAACTGCCGAGGGCCGTGTGGTGCGAACCTGCTGTGTGGACGCGCGAGCGGTCAGCTGTTCGTTCGTAACACCAAAACGGTGGTAACCCTGGCTGGAGCGCGGGCCGAGGCCTGCAAGCCGGAGTGTTTCGAAGCCGGAATGTACCGGACGGAAGCGAGTGGTCATTGCCTTGGTTCCTTAAACCTTTTCCTCCCAAGACGAGATGACTTATTGCAGTGCAGCAGGGATTCGGCAAGAAAGGCAAATGCGCCGCTGTTATGCGCCATTTGCATGGCTATTTTCATAAATCATTTACATTGATCAAAAAGGAAGCATTCACAGTTGCCGAATACGGCTCTGGAATGCTAATAAATCCTGCCATGCCAACGACTTACTGGCCGGAGCGTTCAAAAGCTCCTGCGGGTGCAAGGTGGCAATTGCGGGCACGGTTTCGTTGCCAGATGCGACATCACGCCACTGTCCGCGCAGCGTATGTATGGTGCCGGTGCCGCCAAAGAAAAAACGCGCAGTGAAGTTGCCCAAAAGCAACAGTGCTTTCGGCTCTGCTAAAGCGACCTGTCTTTCGATAAAAGGGCGGCAGATTTCCATTTCCGGGGTGGATGGCGGGCGGTTGCCGGGCGGGCGCCATGGCACGACATTCGTGAGCAGCAGGTTGGCGCGGTCAAGACCGATGGCCGCCAGCATACGGTCCAGCAGCAGTCCGGTCTTGCCGACGAAGGGAGAGCCTTCGCGGTCGTCATCGGCATCTGGCATCGGACCGATGACCATGATGCCGGAAGAGGGGTCGCCTTCGGCAAAGATGGTATGGCGCGCACTGTTCTTCAGATTGCAGCCATTGAAGCTTTCCAGTGCAGTCTTGAGTTCGCCAAGCGAGCGGGCAGTTTCTGCGGCAAAGCGGGCAGCGGCAATGGCCTGCTCGTCCGGCATGGCCACATTTGCCTGTACGGGTGCGGGCATGGATGCGGCGGCGCGTGAAGCAGCCGACTGCTGGGCAGGCTGCGAAGGACGCGAGACGCCGCCTTGAGCATTCGCTGCAGCAGAGGACTGGTTTTCCCTTTGCTGCGCCGGGCGAGCGTCCCTTGCTGCCGGGCTTGCTGTGCGCGAGGCTGCAAATTCCGCAAAGCGATCAATGGCCGTGTCTTCCAGCAGCCAGTCGACGCCCGCATCCGCATGAAAATGCAGAAGCGCCGCCAGTTCTGCCGGGGAAAGGTCTTGGGCCGAGATCATGGGCTGAAAACTACCTCAACTGCCGGTCCCGCGAAACCCCTGATATCACGCTGTCCAGCGCTCAATATCGCCGCTTTCGCCAATCATGGCCAAGCCGTGGGCAATCGACAGCAACTCGCCGCCGCTCTCGATCCTGTCCGCATCGAACCGCCGGGTGAAAAGCTCACGCACGGCAGGCACGAAAGAGGTGCCGCCCGTCAGGAACACCTTGTCGATGGCGTCGGGTGCGGTCTGGGTCTTTTCCAGCACTTCATCGAGCGCGCCTTCGATCTTGGCGAGATCGTCGCTGATCCAGCTGTTGAAATCGCTGCGCTTGACGGTCTTTTTGCCAGCCTTGCCGAGCGGAGAGAAGTTGAACTCCGCTTCCTCCTGTGAGGACAGAGCCATCTTGGTTGCCGAAATGGCCTGATAGAGCGGATAGCCTTCGTCATGCTCGACAAGTTCGACAAACATTTCCAGCTTTTCCGGCTCAAGCGCTGAGCGCACCAGCGATTTCAGATCCGAGAACTCCTTGGTGGTCTTGAAGATGGAGAGCTGGTTCCAGCGCCCGAAATTGACGTAGTAGCCTGCGGGTACGTCCAGCACCTTGTCGAAGCTTTTGAACTTGCTGCCCTTGCCGATTTCCGGCGACACGAGGTTGTCGATCATGCGGAAGTCGAAATGGTCGCCCGCAACGCCCACACCCGAATGGCCGATGGGGGTGGCGGTCAGCTTTCCGGCGTGGCTTTCGAAGCGGATCAGCGAGTAGTCGGTGGTGCCGCCGCCGAAATCGGCGACCAGAACATTGGCGTCCTTTTTCAGGCTCTGGGCAAAGTAATAGGCGGCAGCGACCGGCTCATACACATAATGAATTTCAGGAAAGCCCGCACGGGTGAGGGCCTCGTTGTAACGGGCAAGCGCCAGCGCCTCGTCCGGGTTGCCGCCGGCAAAGCGTACGGGACGACCGGCAATGACGGTGGAAATCTCATCGCGCCACTCATCGCCGGCATAGGATTTCAGCTTGCGCAGGAAGACTTCCATCAGGTCCTCGAAGCTCTGACGCTTGGCAAAGACCAGCGTGCCCTGAAACAGCGGCGATGCGGCAAATGTCTTGATGGACTGCAGGAAGCGACAGTCGCCGGGATTATCGATGAACTGCTGGATGGCGGCGTGGCCCGCCTCAACATGAAGGGCGGCGGCACCAAGGCTGCTGTCTTTCATGAAGGAGAGCGCCGTGCGCATACTGTCTGCGGTTCCGGCGCTGCTGGTAAAGCGCATGGAGTGGCTGTCGGTCCCGCTGTCGGAGAGTGCCATGACCGTATTGGTCGTGCCGAAATCGAGGCCGAGTGTCCGTGACATTGCAATGGTCCTTGGTTCCTGGGCAGGTGGAATCGCGCCCGGGGCGCGCTCTGCCCTTCAGTCTGGATGCCTGTGGCATCGGTTATTTTTGAAGAGCGCGGGTCATTGCATGATGACCGGTCCATGGCAAGCCGGGTGGCTCAGTTTTTTGTCGCTTGCCCGGCCCGCATCTGCGCCGCTTCTTCCTGCAGCCACTGCGAAAACGTCGCCATTGCCGGGGTTACCGTCCGGGATTTGAGACGGGTCAGCCAGTAGCACCCTTTGGACACATAGACTGGAAAGGGCTGCTCCAACGCGCCGGACGAAAGCTGGCGGCTGAACATCAGCGGTGGCGCGAGCGCAATGCCTGCCCCCTGCAAGGCGGCCTCAGTCATCAGCACGGAGGAATCGAAGACGATGCCCTTGATCTTGGGAGGCGTCACACCGGCAGCCTCGAACCATTCCTGCCACTCATCCATACGGTAGGAGCGCAGAAGCGGCCGTGCCGCCACGTCCTGCGGGGAATGAAGCTGGCTGGCAATCGCAGGCACGCAGAGCGCCGAATGCGGAGCCTCGAACAATTCTTCCGCTTCCGTATCGTGCCAGGCGCCGTTGCCGAAACGTATGGCGTAATCCAGACCTTCGGCGGCAATATCGACCCTGTTGTTGTTCGTGGAAAGCCGCACCTCGATGAAGGGATATCGCTCCTGAAAGGCGCTGAGACGCGGCAGCAGCCAGCCCACCGCAAAGGTGCCGACGGAGCCGAGGGTCAGAACATCACGCACATGCCCGTCCTCGAAACGCTGCAACATATCGGCCATGCGGTCGAAGGAGTCCTGCAGGGTGGGCAACAGCGCTAGGCCGTCTTCCGTAATCATCAGGCCGCGCGGCAGGCGACGGAAAAGCTCGACGCCAAGCCGCTGCTCCAGCAGTTTGACCTGATGGCTGATCGCAGTCTGCGTGACGCACAGCTCAATCGCGGCGCGGGTGAAGCTCAGATGGCGTGCAGCCGCTTCAAAAGCGCGCAGGGCGTTGAGCGGGAGATGTGGGCGGACCATGCTATGACCAAGTTTAATTCATGTCAGCAGCCAGATATCATCATTTGTACCCGTGTAACAGCGCGGACTAGAAGTAAGCCATCACAATCGGATGGAGACATGTCCATGGCAAACAAGCGGCGTATTGGTGTCGTTCTTTTATCATTCATTACAACGGCTTGTGTCGGAGGCTTGCAGGCAGTTGCCGCGCAGACGGTGCAATGCACGGTCGTTCTCGATGTCAAGAGCGGTGACGTCCTGCATCGGCAGGGCAGCTGCGACAAGGCCTTTGCGCCCCAGTCCACCTTCAAGCTGCCTTTGGCCATCATCGGTTATGATGCGGGTATTCTTACCAACGAGACCACGCCGCGCTGGGACTACAGGCCCGAGTGGAAAAGACCGAAACGCGAGCAGATGTCTGTCGATCCGACGATTTGGGAAAAGGAATCTATCGTCTGGTATTCGCAGGAAATTACCCGAAGGCTGGGCAAGGAAAAGTTTGCCGATTATGTGCGCCGGTTCGATTATGGCAACGCCGATGTGCGCGGCATAAAAGGGCGCTCGGACGGGCTGACGGAATCCTGGCTGATGTCGTCATTGAAGATTTCCGGCGATCAACAGGTCGCGTTTCTGCGCCGTTTCCTCACCGGCAAACTTCCCGTCTCCCAGTCCGCCTCTGATAAAACCATGGCGATCATGCCGAAGTTCACCGCAGCCGAGGGCTGGCAGGTGCAGGGCAAGACCGGGTCCGGGCGTATGCGGACCAAGGATGGAAAATATGACGGCGACGTCTGGCTTGGCTGGTTTTTCGGTTGGGCGCAGAAGGGCGATCGTCAGGTGGTTTTCGCCAAGCTGAACATCAACGACTGGAAGAGCGAAGAGCCGATCAGCTTTGCCACGCGCGATGCGTTGATTGCCGAACTGCCGCAGCTGGTAAAATAGCCTAGCGAATGAGGCGTCGGCCGGCAAAGATCATGGCAAGCCCGACGAGCGCGACGAAGGCTCCTCGGATGATCCATGGGCTTTGGTCGATCATGAAACTGGACGCGGGGTAGGGGAAATATCCGCTTCCCTGACCCATCCACAACAGGCCGACAAGGGCCAGAAGTGCGCCGAAGAAGGTAAGCAACAGACGAACTATCCGCATGATAAGCCTCAATGGAGAACCGATGCGTCACTCTACGCCTTGGCGCGGGAAGTGAAAGCACTTTCGGATGCTCGTCTGTTTTACCGGTGCAGAAGCACGCCTGCGCAGCTGTGGGCGTGCTCATTGACGTTCTGGCGCCTTTACGATGCCAGATGTGCGATCAGATCGACTTCGATGCTCCGCCATCCACCCGCAGCATGGTGCCGGTGATGTAGCTGGCGGGTTGCGAGCACAGGAATGCGCCAGCGGCCGCAAACTCTTCCACCGTGCCAAGGCGTCCGGCCGGAATGTTTTTCAGCGATGCATCGCGGATTTCCTCGACGCTCTTGCCCAGCCTTTTGGCATTTGCACCATCCAGCTCATCGATACGGTCGGTGTGGATGCGCCCGGGCAGAAGAAGGTTGGCGGTGACGCCATTGCTGGCAACTTCTGCGGCAAGGGTCTTGTTCCAGCCCACAAGTGCGCCCCGCAGCGTGTTGGAAAGCGCAAGGTTCGTAATGGGCTCGAATACGCCTGAAGACGCGACGGTCAGAATGCGCCCCCAACCCTGTTCCTTCATCTGCGGCAGAAAAGCGCCCGTCAATGTAATGACGCGCAGCACCATGGACTGAAAGAAGGTTTCGAGCGTCTCGGCGGTGATATCCTGCGCGCTGCCGGGCGTAGGCCCGCCCGTGTTATTGACGAGAATGTCGATGCCGCCGAGCTTTTCCTTCACGGCCTCAACCATCTTCGGCACGAAATCATTCTGTGCGAGATCGGCCTCGACCCAGTCGGCCTTGCCTTTTCCAAGCGCGTTGATGGCTTGCGCATTGGCAGCCAGCCTATCGGCGGTGCGACCAACCAGAAGCACGTTTGCGCCTTCTTTGGCCAGCGCCGTTGCAATGCCGAGACCAAGGCCGCGCGACGATGCCAGAACAAGGGCGCGTTTGCCGGAAATGCCGAAATCCATAAGTGCTGTCCTCCTGAAACATGTTGCCGAGGTTATAGGGGTGGTCTTGCCGATTTTGAAGGCGTCTGCGGTTTATTTCGTTTGAGTGCCGTTGTTGTCACGGGACGTGTGGGAGCGCTTGACCCTAAGGGCCATTCCGCATTAAATTACGTGCACGTAAAAGTAAGCTATTACAATTGCGTCAGAGAATGTAATGGGTTTGTGGCCGATTTGCCTGACTTCAACCTCGACAACGGCTTTGCGCTTTGCGAAGAAAGTTATCGAGATGGCGGTCTTTAAAGGCATGCTGGTATGGCGCGTGCAATGAACCCTGCAGGCGCAGGCGCGTTAGAAAAACAATGCCGGAAGGGACCGGTAAGCGGAGAGGATGGATATGACCGAAGCAATGGAATTGCCGGAACGCGAATCGATGGAATTCGACGTTGTCATCGTTGGCGCAGGTCCGGCGGGGCTTTCGGCTGCGATACGGCTTAAGCAGGTCAATCCTGATCTCTCTGTTGTCGTTCTCGAAAAAGGCTCAGAAGTTGGCGCGCATATCGTTTCGGGCGCCGTGGTCGATCCGATCGGCATCGACCGGTTGCTGCCCGGCTGGCGCGAGGACGAGGTGCATCCCTTCAAGACCGAAGTCAAGGATGACCAGTTCCTGCTGCTGGGGCCTGCCGGATCGATCCGCCTGCCCAACTTTGCCATGCCGCCGTTGATGAACAATCACGGCAACTACATCGTCTCGCTTGGTCTCGTCTGTCGCTGGCTTGCCGAAAAGGCAGAGGCACTTGGTGTGGAGATCTACCCCGGCTTTGCGGCCACGGAGGTTCTTTATAACGAGGCGGGCGCTGTCATCGGCGTTGCTACCGGCGATATGGGTGTGGAGCGCAATGGCGAACCCGGCCCGGCATTTACACGCGGCATGGCGCTGATGGGCAAATATGTGCTGATCGGCGAGGGCGTGCGCGGATCGCTTGCCAAACAGCTCATCAAGAAATTCGATCTTTCCAGGGATAGCGACGTCCAGAAGTTCGGCATCGGCATCAAGGAACTCTGGCAGGTCAAGCCTGAGAAGCACCGCCCGGGTCTGGTCCAGCACTCCTTTGGCTGGCCGTTGGGCATGAAGACCGGTGGCGGCTCGTTCCTCTACCACCTCGAAGACAACCTTGTGGCTGTCGGCTTCGTCGTGCACCTGAACTACAAGAACCCCTATCTCTATCCCTTCGAGGAATTCCAGCGCTACAAGACGCACCCTGCCATCCGCGACACGTTCGAGGGGGGCAAGCGCCTGTCCTATGGCGCACGTGCCATCACCGAAGGCGGGTATCAGTCGGTTCCGAAGCTGACTTTCCCGGGCGGCGCGCTGATCGGCTGTTCCGCCGGTTTCGTCAACGTGCCGCGCATCAAGGGCAGCCATAACGCCGTGCTGTCGGGCATGATGGCCGCTGAAAAGCTGGCCGAAGCCATTGCTGCAGGCCGCGCCAATGATGAAGTGATCGAAATCGAAAACGAATGGCGCGACAGCGACATCGGCAAGGATTTGAAGCGCGTCCGGAACGTCAAACCGCTGTGGTCGAAGTTCGGCACGGCGCTTGGCGTAGCACTGGGCGGGCTGGATATGTGGACCAACCAGTTGCTCGGCATCTCCCTGTTCGGCACGTTGAAGCACGGCAAGACGGATGCGGAAAGCCTGGAACCTGCCAAGCTTCACAAGCCGATTGCCTATCCAAAGCCCGATGGCGTGCTGACCTTCGACCGCCTGTCATCCGTCTTCATTTCCTCGACCAACCATGAGGAAGACCAGCCGGTGCACCTGCAGGTCAAGGACATGGACCTGCAGAAGCGCTCCGAGCATGACGTCTATGCCGGTCCCTCCACACGCTACTGTCCCGCCGGTGTCTACGAATGGGTGGAGACAGACGGCGAGCCGACCTACGTCATCAACGCCCAAAACTGCGTTCACTGCAAAACCTGCGATATCAAGGACCCCAACCAGAACATCAACTGGGTACCACCGCAGGGCGGTGAGGGGCCGGTTTACGCGAATATGTGATCCTAGCGTTGACGATGCGAAATCCCATAGTGACCATTCGTGCAGCGCGGACTGAGGAGTTTGCGCGGTTGGCGGAAATAGAGCTCAATGCCTTTGCCGTATGGGCAAAGGCATGCTTCGTGTCGTCGCAGCCATCGTCTTCTCCGCAATTCGTCCTTCAGCAAAGCCTCGACCAAGGTTTTCTGCTGGTAGCAGAAGAATTGGGTTCGGGCCGTGTAACTGGTTTTGCCGCCGCTCACGTGGTGGGGCGATATCTCCACATTGTAGAAGTCGATGTCGAACCGGATTTGCACGGCAAGGGCATTGGGAAAGCGCTGATGCTGTCACTGCTTGAAAAGGGTCGCCACGAAGGGTTGGGCGGTGCGGTTTTGACGACGGATCGGTTTGCACCCTTCAATGCGCCGTTTTACGCGAAGCTGGGATTCGAAATCCTGACCGCAGCAGATGTCCCGGGGTTTATCCAGGAACGGTTGGACAGCCAAGTAGCATCAGGTCTTGATCCGCAACGGCGTGTCGCGATGCAAATGGAATTGGATGGGACAAATTCCCGATTCTCTTCCAGTGGCAACTAGGGTGGAACCCGGCGATGGTTTCAGTCGAAAAAATATTCGTGGTGGGACGTGCTGAAAGCCGAGCTTCTTAGTTTGGTATTTGCAGGTTGGCGGCGAATGCCATATTTGTAGGCACGGAACCTGACAGATGTAAGTGACTATGCTGGCAGAGATCAGGTTTGGGAGTAGATGATGAATATGGCAACAGGCAAAGTTTATTCTCACGGTGGACCACGGCTCCTTTGTGGAGTGGTTTTCACCGTGTTTGCCATGGTCGCATTCCCCGCAAAACAAAGCCTAGCCGCAAGCTGCCGGGCTGAGGCGAGTGCGGGGTTGGATTGGAGCGCTTGCAACAAGCGGCTTCTGATGCTGGGTGGCAGCGTGCTTGATGGTGCCGATCTTCGTGGCACGGATTTTACCTTTACCGATCTTCGCGGCTCGTCTTTCAAGAAAGCCAATCTGGAGAAGGCCAAGCTCATTCGCACATCGCTTGCATCATCCCAGTTGCAGGAAGGCAATTTCGTCAAGGTCGAGGCCTATCGCGGTGACTTCAGCGATGCTGATGCGGAAAATGCCAAGTTCAACAATGCTGAAATGCAGCGCGCCAGTTTCGAGAATGCAAAGCTGGTCGGAACGGATTTCAGCAAGGCGGAGCTTGGCCGTGCCGATTTCGAAGGCGCAACGCTGACGGGCGCGAAATTCACGATGGCCAATCTCTCCCGCGCCCGGTTCGAAGGTGCGAACTTGACCGGGCCTATCGATTTCGAAAACGCGTTTCTTCTGCTTACCCGTATCGAAGGGCTGGACCTTTCGGCGGCGACGGGGCTGGAGCAGAAGCAAATCGACATTGCCTGCGGCGACGCCAAGACGAAGCTTCCACAGGGGTTGACGACGCCGACCTCATGGCCTTGCCCGGAAGATCCAGACGAGGATTGAGGCGCTCGACGGCGCACGCAGTTTACTGTTTTTGATGAAAGAGGGAGCCCCGGCCTGTCGCTGGAGCTCCCTCAGTGCTTTCAGGCTTAGAAACCGGACAGGACGATCTTGCCCTTCGCCGTTCCGGTTTCGATCAAGGCATGGGCCTTTAGCAGATTGGCCGCGTTGATGGTGCTATAGACATCCGTCATCGTGGTCTTGATCTGGCCTGCATCAACCATCTCGGCAACATGGTTGAGAAGCTTGTGCTGCTCCAGAATATCGGCGGTCTGGTACAGCGGCCGCGCAAACATGAACTCCCAGTGTACCGAGATGGCCTTTCGCTTGAAGGGCATGATATCGAAGCCGCCTTTGGGATCATCGATCAGGCAGTAGCGGCCCTGTGGGGCAAGAAGCGCAACACTGTCTGCCGCATGAATATCGCTCTGCGTCGTGGAGAAAACGAAGCCGGGCGCACCGAGACCCAGTGCCTCCACCTGAGGGGCAAGCGGCTGGCTATGGTCGATAACGTGATGGGCGCCAAGCTTGGTTGCCCATTCCTTCGTCTCAGGACGAGAGGCGGTGGCGATGACGACGAGATCCGTCAATTGCCGGGCAAGCTGGATGGCGATGGAGCCCACGCCGCCTGCGCCGCCGATGATGACGATGGCATTGGCAGCGCCCGGGACGGATTGCCTGACATTCAGCCGATCGAACAGCGCCTCGTAAGCGGTGATCGCGGTCAGGGGAAGGGCGGCTGCCTCTTCGAAACTCAAGCTCTTCGGCTTTTTGCCGACGATACGCTCATCCACGAGATGATATTCACTGTTGGAGCCGGGCCTGTCGATGGCGCCTGCGTAAAACACCTCGTCGCCCGGCTTGAACAGGCTGACCCCTTCACCCACCGATTTGACGACGCCTGCGGCGTCGAACCCGAGGATGCGCGCCTCGCCATTTTCCGGTGCCTGGTTGCGGCGCACCTTTGTATCGACCGGATTGACGGAGACCGCTTTTACCTCAACCAGAAGGTCAAGCCCCTTGGCCTGCGGCATTGGCACCTCCAGATCGAGAAGCGCATCCGCTTCCGTGACGGGCTTTGCACTTTTGTAACCGATAGCACGCATGGCGTGATCTCCTTTGCTTGTTGCGTCGGATCCTATTTGGTAGAGATGGGCATGGAGCGCAAGAATGCACATATTGTGTATATACGCACAAAAAGGATACTGTGATGTCCCGTCCACGTGCCAAGCTAACAGGCAATTTTCCCGGATGTCCGGTGGAATCGACGCTGAGTTTCATTGATGGAAAATGGAAGGGCGTCATCCTTTATCACCTCATGAATGAAGGTACGCTTCGCTTCAACGCGCTGCGCCGACACATTCCCAGCGTCACCCAGCGGATGCTGACGAAGCAATTGCGGGAACTGGAGGAGGCGGGGCTGATTTCCCGGAAGGTCTTTGCCGTTGTGCCGCCGCGCGTGGATTATGACCTGACGCCGCTCGGCCACTCCATGCAGCCGGTGATCGCTGCCCTCAAAACATGGGGCGACGCGCATGTGGTCTGCGAACAGGGCGAGAGGCGTGTTGTTCCGCCACACGCTCCGACAACCTCACTGGAAGCAGCCGAATGAGCGACGCTGCCACCACATTGCTACAGCAGCGCGATGCATTTCTGCGCGACGGCCCGCCCACGCTCGAAGCGCGCAAAGCCGATCTGAAGGAACTGCGCCGGACGATCATTGCGCGAAGGCGCGATATCGAGCAGGCGGTCGATGCGGATTTCGGCGGACGATCGCATCGGGAAACGGCGCTGCTGGATATTTTAGGCGCGGTACAGGCCATCGACTACCTGTCGCGCAATCTGAAACGCTTCATGAAGCCGGAGCGCCGTCATGTCGCGCCGACGTTCCAGCTGGGGCGCGCATATGTGGAATATCAGCCGCTGGGCGTCATCGGCATTATGTCGCCGTGGAATTATCCCTTTCTGCTGGCCATGGTGCCGGTGGCAACCGCGCTGGCCGCAGGCAACAGGGCCATGCTCAAGCCTTCCGAGCTGACGCCACGCACCAGCCAGTTGATTGAGGAGATGCTGGCGGCGGTTTTCCCGCAAGAGAAGGTCGCTGTTGTCCTGGGCGACGCATCTGTCGGGGCAGCCTTCAGCCTGCTTGCTTTCGACCACCTGTTCTTTACCGGCAGCACCGAGGTGGGCAGGCACGTCATGGCGGCAGCCAGCGCCAACCTCGTGCCGGTGACACTCGAACTGGGTGGCAAAAGCCCGACCATCATCCAGAAGGGTCATGCGACGCAAAACCACGTTGCGTCCATCGCTTTCGGCAAGTTGACCAATGCCGGGCAGACCTGCGTTGCCCCGGACTATGTCTTTGTCCATGAGGACGATTTGGCAGCCTTCACTCAGGCCTTCGAGGCGGCGGTCGCGCAGTCCTATCCCAAGGGCGTGGGCACTGCCGATTTTGCCTCCATCGTCAGCGACCGACACTTTACCCGCCTGAGCGGACTGCTGGAGGATGCCCGGCAAAAGGGCGCGCGTGTGGTACAGCCGGGCACAGTCGGTGATGTCGCATCGAGCCGTATCCGCGTTATGCCGCCCACGCTGGTTTTCGGCGCAACCGACGAGATGACTGTCATGCGCGAGGAAATCTTTGGGCCGGTTTTGCCGGTGCGGACCTATCGGGACACCGGCGAGGTCATCTCCTTCATCAATGCACGGCCAAGGCCGCTGGCGCTCTATTTCTTTGGTGAGGAGCACAGCGAGGACTGTCGCGCGGTGCTGGCCCGCACGACATCCGGCAATGTCGGCATCAACAACACGATGCTGCATGTGGCGCAGGACGACCTGCCCTTCGGGGGAGTGGGGGCAAGCGGCATGGGCGCTTACCACGGCATTGAAGGCTTTCGCCGCATGAGCCATGCCAAAGGTGTTTTCGTGCAGGGACGCTGGAGTCTGCCAACCCTGTTGCGTGCACCATTCGGTCGGCTTACAGATTGGGCGCTGGCATTTCTGCTGCGCTAATTCTGCGAATATTATTTTCCGCATTGCAACATGGATCTGCCCGTTTTGCTTCATAGCGTCGCGGCAGTGATTCTCAGTCAGGGATGACAAGCATGACAATTGGTTGGATCGAGGCGGCAATTCTCGGTTTTATTCAGGGGCTTACGGAGTTCCTGCCCATTTCTTCCAGCGCACATTTGCGCATTGCGGGTGAGTTTCTTCCGTCCGGTATCGATCCGGGTGCTGCCTTCACCGCCATCACCCAGATTGGAACGGAGCTGGCCGTCCTCGTCTATTTCTGGTCCGATATCATGCGCATTGCCAATGCCTGGCTTCGCCAGAACCTGCGCATCGGTGGCGAATATGATCCGACCGACGCCCGCATGGGCTGGATGATCATCGTCGGTTCGGTGCCAATCGTGCTGCTGGGTCTGCTGTTCAAGGACGCCATCGAACACTCGCTGCGCAATCTCTATATCACCGCCGTCATGCTGATCGTCTTCGGCCTCATTCTCGGTTATGCCGACCGTATCGGCCAGAAGAAATACCCGCTGAAGAAACTGATCTGGCGCGATGCCGTGCTGTTTGGCTTTGCGCAGGCCATGGCGCTCATTCCCGGTGTTTCACGCTCCGGCGGCACCATCACCGCCGGTCTCCTTTTGGGATATACCCGCGAAGCGGCTGCCCGCTATTCCTTCCTGCTGGCCGTTCCTGCCGTCTTCGGTTCCGGTTTCTATCAGCTTTTCAAGAGCATCGGCCAGGATAACCCGGTGGGATGGGGCCCTACGGCGCTGGCCACCGCCATTGCATTCTTCGTGGGTTATGCCGTCATCGTGTTTTTCCTGAAACTGGTTTCGACCAAGAGCTACATGCCCTTCGTCTGGTACCGCGTGGTGGTTGGCGCTCTCTTGCTGGTCCTGCTTGGTACCGGCGTTATCAGCGCCACGGCCTGATGCCTCATCCACGCTCCTGCCGGTGAAGAACCGGCAGGAGCCGATTTTCCTTGAAATCTCTCCTACGGAATGATTTTTCATCCCGGATATGCAATAGAGCCGTTTATTGCGCGGCAAATGCCGTGCGCTTCTTTAAGTATCCATCCGGGAACAGGACAGTCGGGGCCAATTGATGAGCAGTGAAGGCGGCTACGCGCTTGATGTGGAAAACATCCACAAGAGTTTCGGTACCCAGGACGTTCTCACAGGCATTTCACTGAAAGCCCGCAAGGGCGACGTCATCTCGATTATCGGTTCGTCCGGCTCCGGCAAGAGCACCTTTCTGCGCTGCATCAACTTTCTGGAAATGCCCGACCGCGGTCGCGTGACCGTTAATGGCGAAGAGGTGGCGACCAAGATCGGGCGTGATGGCAAGGCGGTGCCGAAAAGCTGGCGACAGGTGGAACGCCTGCGCACCGGGCTTGGCATGGTGTTTCAGAATTTCAATCTCTGGGCTCACCGCACGGTGCTGGAAAACATCATCGAAGCGCCTGTGCATGTGATGGGCGTGAAGCGGCAGGATGCGATCGAGAGGGCCGAAGCGCTGCTCAACAAGGTCGGCCTTTACGACAAGAAGGATGCCTATCCGGCCTTTCTCTCCGGCGGACAGCAGCAGCGGGCCGCGATTGCGCGGGCACTGTGCGTGGAACCCGCCGTGATGCTGTTTGACGAACCGACCTCGGCGCTGGACCCGGAACTGGTGGGTGAGGTGCTGAAGGTTATACGCGATCTTGCCGAAGAGGGCCGCACCATGCTGTTGGTCACGCATGAGATGCGCTTTGCCCGCGATGTTTCCAGCCACGTCATGTTCCTGCATCAGGGCCGCGTGGAAGAAGAGGGCGCGCCCGAGCAGGTCTTCGGCAACCCGGTCAGCGCCCGCACCAGAGATTTTACCGGCGCTATCGCCAACTGATGTTTTCTATATTCCAACAGGAGAAATTTAGAATGAAATTATTCGCCACGCTGCTCGCCGGATCGGCATTTGCGCTTTCCGCCTTCACGGCCAGCGCTGATGTGCGCTTCGGCATCATGAACGAATCCTATCCGCCATTCTTTGCCAAGGATGCGTCCGGCAAGTGGCAGGGCTGGGAAATCGACCTCATGGACGCCGTATGCGCAGAAATGAAGGAAAAATGCTCTATCGTCGAGCTGTCCTGGGATGGCCTCATTCCAGCGCTTGAGGCCAAGAAGTTCGACGTGATCTGGTCGTCCATGTCCAACACGCAGGAGCGCCAGAAGGTCATCACCTTCACCGACAAATACTACAACACGCCAAGCAAGCTGATTGGTGCCAAGGATGGCAAGCCGGGCGCGACAGCCGAAGACGTGAAGGGCAAGACCATCGGCATTCAGGTCTCGACCATCCAGTCCGCCTATTACGCCAAGTATTTCAAGGACGTGGCCGACGAGAAGACCTACCAGACGCTGGACGAAGCTTTCCAGGATCTGGCAGCTGGTCGTATCGATTACGTCTTTGGCGATTCCCTTGTTCTCGATGCCTTCCTGAAAAGCGATGCGGGCAAGGATTGCTGCGCGGATGCCGGCAATGTGGCTGATGACAAGGAAATCCTGGGTCTGGGCGTTTCCGGCGGTCTTCGCAAGGACGATACCGAGCTGAAGCAGAAGCTGAATGCCGCTCTTGCTGCGGTTCGTGCCAGCGGCAAATATGACGAGATCACCAAGAAGTACTTCACCTTCGACATCTACGGCGCGAAGTAAGTCAAAACGGTCGCGTTGATGGCAAGCATTGAAACCATGGTCCAACTCCTGTCGCCTTATCCTCCGGGATGGGGTGGCACGCTGTTGAAAGGTGCCGTTTCCACGCTTGCCATTTCTGCCGGTGCCTATCTCATCGGCATCCTCATCGGCATGGCCGGTGCGCTGGGCAAGCTTTCCGGCAACAGGCCGCTGGGCATGGTGCTTAATTTCTACACGACGATGATCCGGGCCGTGCCGGAACTCATCCTCATTGTCGGGCTCTATTATGCCGGAACGGATGGCCTGAACCGGCTGTTGCAATGGGCTGGAATGCCGTCGCTTGAGATCAACGGGTTTGCTGCTGCCATCGCCGTTCTGGGCTTTGTGCAGGGCGCCTATATGACCGAGGTTCTGCGCGGTGCGATCCTTGCCATTCCGGCGGGGCAGATCGAAGCGGCGCGTGCCTTCGGCATGTCGCCCTTTCTGCGCTTTCGCCGTGTGGTGGTGCCAGCGCTGGTGCCGAATGCTCTGCCGGGACTGTCCAATCTGTGGCTGGCGGTGACCAAGGATAGCGCACTGGTGGCCGTTGTCGGTTATCAGGAACTGGCGCTGGCCACGCGGCTGGCGGGTGCCAGCACCAAGCAATATTTCCTGTTCTTCGCGGCAGCTGCGCTCATGTATCTGGCGATTACGCTCGTTTCCAACCTCGTATTTTCATTGATCGAGCGCCGGGTGCGGCGCGGCCAACCGGCGCTGGCCTGAGGAGACATGATGGAATTCTCCTGGATCGAAAAATACTGGCCGTTGCTGCTGTCTGGCGCGTATCAGACGGTGGCGCTGCTGGTTATTTCCGTCAGCATCGGCTTCATCCTCGCCATCGGGCTGGCCTTCGCGCAGGTCAGTGGTGGCAGGCTGACGCGGCTGCTGGCGCGCGGCTACTGCACCTTCTTTCGCGGCACGCCGCTGCTCATTCAGCTCTGGCTGCTCTATTATGGCGTCGGCTCGCTGTTGCCGATGATCCCCGGCTTGCGGCAAAGCTTCATGTGGCCGGTGTTGCGCGAAGGCTTCTTCTTCGCCGCCGTCAGCTTCACGCTCAATTATGCGGCATACGAGGCCGAGGTGTTGCGCGGCGCTTTGCTGGCCGTGCCAAAGGGTGAACTTGAGGCGGGCAGGGCATTCGGCATGGGCCGTTTCACGCTGATCCGCCGCATCTGGCTGCCCCGCGCCATCCGCATAGCCTTGCCAACCATTGCGGGCGAGGTGGTCATGCAGTTGAAAGCCACGCCGCTTGCCTTCACCGTGACAGTCATGGATCTCTACGCCGTGGCTTACAAGGTCCGGCAGGATACGCTGCTCGTCTATGAGCCGCTGCTGGTCGTTACCGTTTTCTACCTCATCCTCACCGCCATCATTGTGCGCTGCTTCGGCTTTGTCGAAGCGCAGGTGCCGCAGCGGCGATAATTGTTTCAAGGAGTTTTTACATGGGTGATATCCGTATTCTCGACGGCGGCATGAGCCGCGAATTGCAACGGCTGGGCGCCCAGCTGAAACAACCGGAATGGTCTGCCCTGGCGCTGATCGACACGCCAGACATCGTGCGACAGGTCCATGCGGAATTCATCGAGGCCGGTGCCGATGTCGTCACCACCAATTCCTACGCGCTGGTGCCGTTTCACATTGGTGAAGAGCGCTTCCAAAAAGAAGGCGCATCGCTGATTGCGCTCTCAGGCAAGCTGGCCCGCGAAGCGGCAGATGCATCGGGCCGCAAGGTCACCGTCGCCGGTGGCCTGCCGCCGATCTTCGGCTCCTACGAACCACAGAATTTCGACCCCGCGCGCGTTCAGGATTACCTCGAGGTGCTCGTCGAAAACCTCGCTCCCCATGTCGATGTGTGGCTTGGCGAAACGCTGAGCCTGATCGCTGAGGGCGAGGCAGTGCGCGAAGCCGTTGCCGAGACGAGCAAGCCCTTATGGGTCTCCTTCACCCTGAACGACGATGCCGCGCAAGTCGGCGGCAACGAACCGCAGCTTCGCTCTGGCGAAACGGTGCGCGCGGCTGCCGAATGGGCCGCGGACTCGGGCGCTGCGGCGCTGCTCTTCAATTGCAGCAAGCCGGAAGTCATGAAAGCCGCTGTCGAGACAGCCGCCTCGGTCTTCAAGGACAAGGGCGCCTCAATCGAAATCGGCGTCTACGCCAATGCCTTCGAAGGCGAACAGGGGGACTCTGCTGCCAATGAAGGCCTGCACGAAACCCGCGCCGACCTGACCGACGACGCCTATTCCCGCTTCGCCTGCACCTGGGCCGACGCCGGTGCGACGATGATCGGCGGCTGCTGCGGAATTGGGGCGGCCCATATTCACACGGTTGCGGGTGCTCTTAGGGCGCGGTGATAGGCGGCTCGGATGGACGATAATTTGCCTTTCGTCATCCTCGGGACAAGCCCGAGGATGACGGCGGAGTGTGTAGCAATGGCTCTGTCTCACCTAAAGCAAAGTCCCACTCAAGATCAGCAGTGCCACCGAGAAGTAGATGACCAGACCTGTGACATCGACCAGCGTTGCCACGAATGGGGCCGAGGCTGAGGCGGGGTCTAGGCGCATACGTTGCAGCAGGAAAGGCAGCATGGAGCCGGTGATGGAGCCGAAGGTGACGATGCCGACGAGGGCTGCAAAGACGGTGAAGCCGACCAGCAGCCAGTGTTCGCCGTAATCGTAAAAGCCAGCCTGTTGCCACACGGTGAGCCGCAGGAAGCCGATTGCGCCGAGGATTGCGCCGAGCGTGAGGCCCGTTGGCAGTTCGCGCAGCAACACCCGCCACCAGTCCGATAGTTTGAGTTCGCCCAGCGCTAGGGCCCGGATGATGAGCGATGTGGCCTGCGAACCGGAATTGCCGCCTGAGGACATGATGAGCGGTATGAACAGGGTCAGCACCACGGCCTTTTCCAGCTCTCCTTCGAAATGCTGCATGGCGCTGGCCGTCAGCATTTCGCCGAGGAACAGGGCGGAAAGCCAGCCGGCGCGTTTGCGGATCATGTCGAGGAAACCCATCGTCATATAGGGTTTGCCCAGCGCTTCCATACCACCGAATTTATGCGCATCTTCGGTGGTATCGGCAATCATCGTGTCGATCACGTCATCGACGGTGACGATGCCGAGAATGTGGTCGTGTTCGTCCACCACGGGGAGGGCCAGCAGGTCGTGCTTGCGGATGAGGCGGGCAACATCCTCCTGCGACATCAGCGGATCGGCATAGGTGATGCCTTCCATGGATGCAACGGAGAGGATGGAGGCCGAGGGTTCGCCGGTCACCAGGCGGCGCAGGGTGACAACATTGGCGAGCGTGCCATTTTCAGCCAGCACATAGATGGCATAAACCGTTTCGCGGGACCGCTCGACGATGCGGATATGCGCAAGGGTTTCCTCCACCGTCCAGCGGTCGGGCACGCTGACGAACTCCGTCGTCATCATGGAACCAGCCGTGCGGGGCGGATAGGTCATCAGGTGCTGGATGGCGGTGGCAGTGGCGCGGTCCAGCCGGGCGAAAAGCTTTGCGCGTGGCTCGTCATCCATATCGGCCATCACGTCTGCCACCCGGTCATCCGACATCAGATTGACGAGGGGAACGGCGCGATCCAGCGGCAGAAGCGCGAGGATGTTGGCCGCCCGGTGTAGTTCGGGACGGTCCAGAACGGCGACGGCCTTTGCCTGCGGCATCTTCAGCAGAGCGACGACGGCGTCGTCCAAGTCGAGCGTGTTCAGCTGATCGACGCGTTCTGCTGTTGTCGTGGGGCCAGTACCGCTGCGAAGAATCCGTGCAGCCTTGCTGGCCCTCTGGGAGAGATTGTGAAAGTTCATGTTTGCTCACCTTCCAGTCGATCCGCCGATCACGGCGGAACGTGGTGAGCCGACAGGTGTCAGATCAGTGCACGTTTCGCCGTGTTCGGCAAAGGCAATCGACTACTACTGTCGCTAGACATCGAATGATGCTCCGTGGAAATCTGCGCCAGACCCTTGGTTTGACCTGCGCATATCAAAGCAAATGCGCCCGAAAACAGGTTGAGTCAAGCAGGCCGAATATGAAATTTTCGCAAGGTAAATCGGCGGTTCACATGCCCGTCACGGGTCTTGTCCGGGTGCTGCGAAATCAGGCTGTGAGAGCCGCCTTCTCGCGCTTTTCCAGCGCCACGGCAAAGCCGAATACGATGAGACCGGCAAAGGACAGGATTGCACCGATATAGCCTGTGGATGCATATCCATAACCCAGCGCAATGGCGAGGCCGCCGAGCCATGCGCCGAGAGCATTGGCAATATTGAAGGCCGAGTGGTTGGAGGCGGCGGCGAGTGTTTGCGCATCGGCTGCCACATCCATGAGGCGGGTCTGCACGGCCGGGCAGGCGGCAAATCCGCAGCCGATGAGGAAGACGCAGATGCACAGCATATAAGGGTTGTGGGCGGTGAGCCCGAACAGCGCCATCAGCACCACATTGAAGGCCAGCATTCCACCAATCGTGCCGTTGAGCGAGAGATCGGCCAGACGGGAACCGACGACGTTGCCG
The DNA here is from genome assembly GCF_001423445.1 of Rhizobium sp. Leaf311. Classification (NCBI taxonomy): domain Bacteria; kingdom Pseudomonadati; phylum Pseudomonadota; class Alphaproteobacteria; order Hyphomicrobiales; family Rhizobiaceae; genus Rhizobium; species Rhizobium sp. Leaf311. The sequence continues at coordinate 629,381 of NZ_LMNZ01000004.1, forward strand.
ACATTCATGCCGATGCCGAAAAGCGCAAGCACGACCGGCACGGTGGCAACGGGCATCATGGCGACATCGGTCGTGGTTTTGGCGATATAGCTGAAGACGGCGAACATGCCGCCAAAACCGACCGAGGCGACGGCCAGCGACAGCCAAACCTGGGCACGACGGAACGCGCCGAGTTCCCGCCAGATGCTGGCACCTTCCTGTACCTTGTCCCTTGGCTGAAACAGCCAGAGCAGAACCACCGTCAGCAGCGCGATACCGCCGACCATGAGGAAGGCGGCGCGCCATGAGAACATCTGGCCGAAAAAAGTTGCCAGCGGTGTGCCGAGCAGCGTGGCGATGGTTAGCCCCAGCATGACGCGGCCAACGGCACGCGCGCGCTTGTGGATCGGGGCCATGGATGCGGCAACGAGGGCGGCAACGCCGAAATAGGCGCCATGCGGCAAGCCGGTGATGAAGCGCAGCACGGTAAAGCTGGTAAAGTCCGGTGCGATTGCGCTGAGAATATTGCCCGCTGCAAACAGGCTCATCAGCGCCAGCAACAGGACGCGGCGCGTCATGCGCGCTGCCAGCACCGCGATGATGGGCGCGCCGATGACCACGCCGATCGCATAGGCTGCAATCACATAGCCAGCCTGCGGGACGGTAACGCCATAGGTGGTGGCCACATCCGGCAAGAGGCCCATGATGGCGAACTCGCCTGTGCCGATGCCGAAACCGCCAGCGGCAAGAGCGAGCTCAATGAGGGCAATGGAAAAGGGTGTGAGCGTTGTTGCAGGAGAAGGCGCAGCCTTTTCGGCTTCCGCATCGGGGCGGTTCTCGGATGGGCGTATCTGGGTCATGGCTTCTGCAGGGTGCGAAGAAAAAAAGGGCAAGACCGAAGATTTCGGCCTGCCCTGACTGGAAGTGGTGGTCACTAAAATGACCCTATCACAGGCATAACATCAAATTGTGCGTCGCGGTAGTATGTGATTCTGCAAAATCCATGACTCACGCGAAGGTGTACGGAACGTAACCCTTCGTGCTGCATTTAGGATCGCGCTTTGCGTGTAACAAAGGCTGGATAAACATATGAAGCTGGTGGCGATCTTTAACCGCGATGGCGGAACCTTCAAAACCACCGACATGGACGCCTATTGCGAACATGCCCAGACGGTTTTCAGCAAGGCAGGGCACGAAATCGAATGCCGCCTCGTTTCCGGCAAAGACATCGTCAAGGAGATGGAACGCACCGCCGATGACAAAGGGCTGGACGGCCTGATTGCCGGTGGTGGAGATGGCACCATCTCCGCCGCTGCCGGTATTGCCTGGAAACACAAGATTACCCTTGGCGTCGTTCCCGCCGGTACGATGAACCTCTTTGCCCGCTCGCTGAAACTGCCGCTTGATATCTGGCAGGCAGTCGATACGTTGGCGCAGGGCCATGTCGAAAATGTCGATATTGCAACGGCCAACGGCCAGCCATTCGTGCATCAGTTCTCCGCAGGCCTCCATGCGCGCATGGTGCGCTACCGCGACAAGATGGAATATGCATCGCGGCTGGGCAAGATGCGCGCCAATGTCCGCGCAGCGCTGGGCGTCGTGCTCAACCCGCCCGTCTTCGACATGGAATTTACGGTGGACGGCAAGACCCAGCATCGCAGGGTCTGTGCGATCTCCGCATCCAACAACGAGTTCGGGCCCAGCCCGCTGCTGGTCGCCGACGATATCACGCGGGGGCACCTTGGCCTCTATATCGCCGATGCGCTGACGCCTTCAGGGGTGGCAGGGCTTGCCATCGATATCATGCGCGGCAAGCTGAAGGAAAACGCCGCCGTGACGGCCATGGCCGTTACCGATGCGGAACTGCATTTTCCAAAGCGCAGACACGACGTCAAATGCGTGATCGACGGCGAGTTGCTGCCAATGAAGCGTGACGTCTCGTTGAAGATGCACGCTGGCGAGCTGAAGGTCATCGTCCCCAAGGACTTTGCGACAGCATGAGGTCGCGCCTGCATGCCATGTAGGAACATGGCTGCGTTGTTCCTTTGCGGCTTGCAAAAAGCATTGGCCGACGCCATGCTCGCCTGTGCAAGGGCATGGGCATGGGAGTGCGTCGCGACATGAATAACCACACGGCAACGTTGTCAAACCTCGCAGCCATAGATGCCGCCCACCATCTGCATCCCTTTTCCGACATGGGAAAGCTGAACGCTTCCGGCACCCGCATCATTGAACGGGGCGAGGGCGTTTTCATCTATGACAGCGCCGGCAAGAAGTATCTGGATGCCTTTGCCGGTTTATGGTGCGTCAATATCGGTTATGGACGCCCGGAAATGGCCGCAGCCGTCGCAAGGCAGATGACCGAGCTTCCCTATTACAACGCCTTCTTCGGCACGACGACGCCACCGGCAACACTTCTGGCACAAAAGATGACCGCCCATGCCGGACCAAACATGAACCATGTGTTCTTCACCAATTCCGGCTCCGAGGCCACCGACACGTGGTTTCGAATGGCGCGTGTCTACTGGAAGGCACAGGGCCACCCGACGAAAACGCACGTCATCGCGCGCCGCAACGGCTATCACGGATCGACTGTGGCCGGTGCCTCGCTGGGCGGCATGACGTGGATGCATGAGCAGGGCAATCTTCCCATCGACGGTATTTCCCACATCGGCCAGCCCTATTGGTATGCCGAGGGTGGTGATCTTTCTCCGGAAGAATTCGGCCTGAAGGCGGCCCGAGAACTGGAAGCCAGGATCGATGAACTGGGCGAAGAGAACGTCGCCGCCTTTGTGGCTGAGCCGATCCAGGGGGCGGGCGGCGTCATCGTGCCACCGCAGACCTACTGGCCGGAGATTGCCCGTATCTGCAAGGCGCGAAACATTCTTCTGATCTCGGATGAAGTCATTAGCGGCTTCGGGCGGCTTGGCTCCTGGTTCGGCTATCAGCATTTCGGCTTCGAGCCGGATATGGCCCCGGTCGCCAAGGGGCTTTCATCCGGTTACCTGCCGATTGGCGGCGTACTGGTTTCCGACAGGGTGGCGCAGGTCATGATATCCGAGGTGGGCGATTTCAACCATGGCTTCACCTATTCCGGCCACCCGGTATGCGCCGCCGCCGCTCTCGAAAACCTGCGTATCATCGAAGACGAGGGGTTGGTCGAACGCGTCAGGGACGATATCGGCCCCTATTTCCGCAAGGGCTGGGAGAGCCTTTTGTCTCACGAACTGGTCGGCGAGGCCGTCAGTGTCGGTCTTATGGGCGGATTGCAGATTGCAGCCGACAAGACGATCCGCAAACGTTTCGACCAACCCGACGATGTGGGAATGCTGGTGCGCAATCACTGCCTGGAAAACGGTCTGGTTATGCGCGCAACGGGCGACCGTATGCTGGCATCACCACCGCTGACCATCAGCCGTGGCGAGGTGGACCAGATCATAGAGACACTGCGCAAGGGGCTGGATCACCTGCGCGACACCAGGGGGGTGTAATATCCGTGGCAGAGCATGAGCATCACTATAAGATCAAGGTCACGTGGACAGGCAACCGCGGCACCGGCACTTCCGGCTACCGGGAATATGACCGGACGCATGTGATTTCCGCTGAAGGCAAGCCAGATATCGATGGCTCGGCCGATCCGGCCTTTCGCGGCGATGTGACGCGCTGGAACCCGGAGGACCTTTTGCTCGCCTCTGTCTCTGCCTGCCACAAGCTCTGGTACCTGCATTTTTGTGCGGTTTCCGGCGTTGTCGTTGCCGACTACGTGGATGAGCCCGAGGGTACTATGGTGCTGTCGCGCGACGGGGCAGGCCACTTTACCGAAGTGGTGCTGAAACCGGTTGTTACCCTTTCCAAGGGCGATCCGCAGACCGCGCTTGAGTTGCATGAGGAGGCTCACGAAAAATGCTTCATCGCCAATTCGGTGAAGTTCCCCATCCGTATCGAGCCGGTGATCAAACCGGCCTGATCGCTATTTCGCTGCGGTGACAGTCCACGCATAGTAGAAGGCGTGTCTCTTCTCAGTCTTGTTTCCATAATAGGGCACTTCGAGGTGACGTATATCCGCAGGCGCAGGAAGCGCTGCGCGTGCGGCCATGGCGGCGAGTTCCGCGCCGGGATTGGCTGGCATATTGCCCTCCAGATCCGTGCCCGCCAGAAGAACGGTTGCGCCCGCGGGCCAGTTGGACGGCGCGTCATCCGTTGCCGGATTGCCGATGAAGACCGTGGCCTTCGGGAACTGTATCTTCAGATTGCCGCCGACAATCCCACTTGATGCGATGATGCATTGCGGCTCGGGAAAACCGTCCCGCCGCACGGCCTGCGCAAAGCCGTCATAGGGAATGTGCACAAGTGAGGTGCGGCCAAAATAGGGTGCTACGAGCCCCCGGAACAGCAGAAGAATGAGAACGCCGATCGTCAGCGCCGAGGTGATCGCGACCATTCCAGGAAGCTTCGGTGCGACCTCCACACCGGCCGCGTGGATTTTAAGACAGAGGTAGAGCGGCAGAAGGACGAGATAGACGATCAGCCATTTCTGCCTGACATTGGTGACATCGAGCGCAAAGACGATAACCAGAACGATCAGCAGGCTGAGCAGTAGGATGCGTCCGGTGATGCGGGTCCATTGATTGCTGGCGGGTAGAATGCGGCGGATATCCTTGAAAAACACCAGGGCAAACACGGCAAGCGTGGTTGCGGAGCCTTTCAACGCCGCCCCGATGAGATCAAGCGCGCCATAGAGCCCATGAAAGGACACGCCGTCATGGCCCTCTGTCATTTCTCCCATCGTCTGGCCGGTGGCCAGTCCGATATGGTTGAGCACCCACAGACCGTGCGGCAGGACGATGAGCGCCGACACCGCAACCGCCGCCAACATGCGCCAATCTAGCACCCGCGCCCGCAGGTCTTTTTCCGGCAGGACAGCCAGAATGGCGGCGAGAGGCACCAGAACGAAATTATACTTCGATAGGGTGCCAAGGCCGACAGCTACCCCCGCCAGCAGATAGGCGCCAAGGCTTGGGCGCTGCAGCGTGCGGAAAAACGTATAGAGGAACAGCGCAACCGCCAGAATGGCTAGCAGCGAATGGGTCAGGTCCCTTTGCGCCATGAGAAAAACGGGCGGCAGCGTCAAAACACCGAGCGCCGCTGCACCGCTGAGAAAACGATCGCCTGTCAAAAGCCGCGTCGTCAGCCAGATGAAGAGGCAACAGAGAAACAGGATGGTGTTTTTCAGAATGCTGAGCGTAGCGATGGACATGCCGAATATTCTGGCCAGTCCAAGCTGAAGCCAGTCATAAATGGGTGGCTGCGAGCCGTATCCCCACTGGAAGAATTGCGAGAGCGCGGCCTGCGACTCGTCGATTTCCAGGCCCGGAGAACGGACGAGACGGACGATGATTGCCAGCAGGTAATAGCCCGCAATCAGGGTGATGATCAGCTCCGGATTGCGGGAAAGATACCTGCGCATGGATCGTCACTCCGACTTGTAGATCTTGCCGATGATGTAATTCGGGTTCTGCTCATCGCGGTAATAGAGGCGGGCAATCATTTCCGCGAGAATGCCGGTGGTGATGAGTTGCACCGAAGACAGAAGCAGAGCCACGCCGACCATCAACATCGGACGGGCACCGATATCATTGCCAAGGATGAACTTGTCGATGAAGAGATAGGTCATGATGACGGCCGAAAGCGCGCCGAGCCCAAGGCCGAGCGAACCGAAAAAGTGGCCGGGCCGCGCCTTGTAGCGCATGAAGAACATGACCGACAGAAGATCGAGAATGACGCGGAACGTGCGGGAAATACCGTATTTCGATGCGCCATACTGGCGCGCGTGGTGCGTGACCGGCATTTCACCGATGCTTGTGCTGGGCACCACACCGGCAACCCAGGCCGGGATGAAGCGGTGCATCTCACCCATCAGCTTGACCTGCTTGATGATGGAAGCGCGGTAGATCTTCAGGCTGCATCCATAGTCATGCAGGCGCACGCCGGTGATCTTGCCGATCAACCGGTTGGCAATCCACGAGGGAACCTTTCGCAGGAAAAGCCCGTCCTGACGGTTCTTGCGCCAGCCGACCAGAAGATCGAGTTCGCGGCGCTCAAGCTCGGCCACCAGCATGGGAATGTCCTTGGGATCATTCTGCAGGTCGCCATCCAGCGTGGCAATCAGGCGGCCTTTGGCGGCATCGATGCCTGCCTGCATGGCTGCAGTCTGGCCGAAATTGCGCTGGAGAGCCACGATCTTGAGATCAAGACCGGCACGACCAATGTAAGCCCTCGCATTGGCAATGGTGGCATCCGTGCTGCCATCGTCAACGAGGATGAGCTCCCAAGGCGCACCGAAGGCGGCCAGGGCCTCCACGATTCGTTCGATCAACGGCGCAACGCTTTCCTGCTCGTTGAAGATGGGAACGACAAGAGAGAGCTCCAGCGCCTCTGCCGAGGGCAAGATGTTTTCGGTTACGGCAGTTGTGGACACAGGCGCTTTCTCCTAAGAAGACGGCAGATATATATGCAAGCAAGCCCGGATAGACCCCGGGGCTATGTTTGTCCAGACGAGGCAACTGAGCCACATGAACGGACCCGATGTCACTGCCGCTTCGTGGCTTTCGCGCAACAGAATGACTGTCTTTACCGGATTTATTCTGTTTGCCTACGCCATTTTCATTCAGGCTGTCTGGGGCTGGGGCTCGGTGCTTGCGGTTTGGGAAGGAGCGGGCCTCAAGGCCATGGCGGCCGCAGTCTCGCTGCTTTTAGGCACCTACGTGCTGAGAACCTGGCGGATCTACGACTATTTCCCACGCGAAACGCGCGGCCACTTCATGCCGTTGTTTCGGGTGGTGCAGATCCACAACCTGCTCAATGTCATGCTGCCATTCCGCTCTGGCGAGACCAGCTTTCCACTGTTGATGAAGAAGGAATTCGACGTTCGCCTTGCGCGCGGCACATCGGCGCTGCTCGTCATGCGGCTGTTTGATCTCCACGCCCTGCTGGCTGCAGCCGGGCTTGGACTGGTGCTGGAAAAGAGTGCAGTCGTCATGTGGCTGCTGTGGCTTTCATTCCTGCTTCTGCCGGTGTTTGCCTTTGCCGCAAGACATCCGGTCTTTCGCCTCGCTGAACGAATGGCGCCCGCCAAGGCAAAGAGCATCATCCATGATGTGCAAGCCGGTTTGCCGCTGGATATCAGCGCCTTTGCTCGCGCCTGGGGCGTGACCATCATTAACTGGTTCGTCAAGATTGCCGTTCTGGCCTGGGTGCTGGTGCTGATGGCTGGTATCGACCTGCCTGCGGGCTTTGGTGGTGCCTTGGGCGGGGAATTGTCATCCGTCCTGCCGATCCACGCGCCGGGAGGCGTCGGAACCTATCCCGCCGGCATCACGGCAGGCGCCATCGGCTTCGGTGCGGCGGCGGATCAAGCCGCATTGTCATCGCTGGGGCAGGCGGCGGTAAACGTCCACTTGCTTGTCATCGTCTCGTCCCTGATAGGAACCGCCATGGCGCTGTTCGTGCGTGTGCGCAAATAGCGCCATGGTGACGTGTTATTGGAAGGCCGTTTCGTAGAAGCTGCGCAGCTTGCGGGAATGCAGCGTTTCCTTCTGCATGGCCGCCAGCTTCTGAACGGCACGGATGCCGATCTGAAGATGCTGGGCCACCTGGGTGCGATAGAACTCTGTCGCCATGCCAGGCAGTTTGAGTTCGCCATGCAGCGGCTTGTCCGACACGCAGAGCAGGGTGCCGTAAGGCACGCGGAAGCGGAAGCCGTTGGCCGCAATAGTGGCCGATTCCATATCGAGCGCGATGGCACGAGCCTGTGACAGCCGCTTAACCGGTCCCGCCTGGTCGCGAAGCTCCCAGTTGCGGTTATCGATGGTGGCGACGGTACCGGTGCGCATGATGCGCTTCAGCTCGAAGCCTTCATAACCCGTGACTTCCGCGACAGCGCCTTCGAGCGCCATCTGGACTTCGGCCAGAGCCGGGATCGGCACCCAGACGGGCAGATCGTCATCCAGAACATGGTCCTCGCGCATATAGGCGTGAGCCAGAACATAATCGCCCAGCCGCTGGCTGTTGCGCAGACCGGCGCAGTGGCCCACCATCAACCATGCGTGAGGGCGAAGAACCGCAATGTGGTCGGTAATCGTCTTGGCGTTGGAAGGGCCGACGCCGATATTGACCAAGGTGATGCCCGCGTGCCCCTTTTTCTTCAGGTGGTAGGCTGGCATTTGCGGCATACGGCCCAGGGTCATGTCCGTTTCAGGTCTGTCGGACCCGGCCAGCGTGACGATATTTCCCGGCTCCACAAACTCCGTGTAACCCTCTCCGCCATCCGCCATCATCTTGCGGGCCCAGGCCGCAAATTCATCGATGTAGAACTGGTAGTTCGTAAACAGCACGAAGTTCTGGAAATGGTTGGCGCTGGTGGCCGTATAATGGCTGAGGCGCGCCAGAGAATAGTCGATGCGTTGCGCGGTAAAGGGCGCCAGGGGCGCAGGCTCACCGGGCACCTGATCATATTCGCCATTGGCGATCAGGTCGTCCGTATTGTTGAGGTCAGGCGTATCGAACAGATCGCGCAGCGGCACATCCGTCATGGCGGAGGCCGCCGCCGCTTCCACATACGCGCCTTCGCCAAAGGCGAAATGCAACGGAATGGGCGTTGCCGATTCCGATACGGTCACGTGGACATTGTGGTTCTTCATGAGCAGACCGAGCTGCTCTGTCAGATAGTGCTTGAACAGCTGGGGTCGTGTGACCGTCGTGGTGTAGACGCCGGGCGAGGTGACATGGCCGTAGGACAAGCGGGAATCGACATGGCCGAAGCTCGATGTTTCGATGCTGACCTGCGGATAGCAGGCGCGGTAACGACCGGAAATGGGTGTTCCTTGCGCCAGATCGGTAAATGATTTGATGAGGAAATTCGTGTTGCGTTCATAAAGCGCCGTCAATGCACTCACGGCCTCTTTCGGATCCATGAAGGTCCGTGGCGCGAATGGCTCGGGCGTGATGAAGGCGAGGGGCGGAATCGTGTGCTTTGCTATTGTCATGGCCTATTATAGAGAGCCAATTTCGACAGGCAAGCGACAGAAATATGAGCGTTTGAAAAACTTGCAGCGCCGAACCTAGCTCGGCGCTGTTCGCCTACAGCATCACGTGGCAGCCATTCGAAAAGCCTTGCTGGCAGGTGTAGGCAGCACCGACGTTAATGCGCTGGAAACTGCGGTTGGGATTGACCACCAATGCTGCAAAAGACATGGCGAAGATCGCCATCAGAAGCACGATGATGCTGAAACGACGTATCATGATTGCCATGTCCATTCCCCGCTGCGTTGATGTGTCCCTTAATCTGGACACCACACTGCCACGATTGGACTGAACCAACCCTGAGGGACGGGTTCATGTGAGGTTCAGGGAGGTTAACGGGTAGACGTTGGCCAACGGAAGAATAAGTGTTGTCAAAATTCCGCCAGGTTTGACGTCGGCGCTGATAGGGAAAACACCAGCCCGTCGGGGTTGAAATCGACACGGCTTGTTCCGCCAACGTAGGATGACAAAGCTTTTTCGATCATTCGAGAGCCGAAGCCACGTCTCGAAGGCAGGCTAACATCCGGCCCTCCGCTTTCTGCCCACACGAGATCAAGTGTGGGCTGCGCCCACTCCGAGCGGATTTTCCAGGTGAGGGAAACCATCCCTGTGTCGTTGGAAAGAGCCCCGTATTTTAACGCGTTTGTCGCCAGTTCATGAAACGCCAGGGTCAAGGCAAGCGCGCATTTGGCAGACAGGTTTATGTCCGGCCCGTCGAAGACAACGCGTCCGGCTGCCTGTTCTGCTGCGACAGCCACCGCGAGTTCTCTGAGTTGGGTCGAATTGTGCTGTGAGTTGATGAGAATGTCATGGCCGCGGCTGAGTGCGGCCAGACGCGAAAGAAATGCCGGTTTCGCAACGGCCATATCCGCGCCATCCTTTAGCGTCTGGGAAGCCACGGCTTGCACCAGTGCCAGGATATTCTTGATTCTGTGCGCAAGCTCATTGCGCAGCAGCATCTGTTCGTCTTCGAAAGCTTTGAGCGCGGTGATGTCTCTGGAAATCGACAGGATGCTGTCGATCTGGCCGTCATCATTGACAATCGGCGAGACCTTCACGTCCCAATATCGCTTGTTGCCTTTGGCGGTATTGGCAAAGCCGGTAAAACGTGCCGAGCGACCTGCACGTGCCTCATCAAGCGCCGCTATGGCATCGGCGTTGCCCTGGCCTTGCCAGAAGTCGGGCCACGGACAACCTTTAAAGCGGGAAAAGTCGTCCACTTCCATGACCCGCTGCCCACCCTCGTTCATGAACTGCAACGATCCGTCGAGCCCGATAACTTTGATGCAGTCGTCGGAGGCTGCAAGGGCAGCGGCAATGAATCGCGGATTATTTTGAGCGTCGAGCAATCGTCATTACCTTAATAAAATAGCCGATCCGGTAGCTTGCCAAGAAAGAAAACATTGGCCGAAGTTATCAAATAGGAACCGCAGCTTTCAAATCCAAATTTCACATCAAATCTATGGTTAGGGCCAGTCGCGCGCTTTTTGAGAGAACGCCGTTATACCTGTTTTTCGTTCCACTCTGTCGACAATAATCTCACAGTGATGCTGCCGGGCCACCAATGCGTTGTTTTAAGCATCCGCCTCATCCCTTGCGTGACGCGGCGGATGCTTTCTCAGCTGCTACTTCCTGAAAACCTTCTGCAAATACGCCTCGAAGGATGGTCGCCAGACGTCCATTTCGTGGCCTAGATCCTTGTATTCCACGTAATCGTGGACGATCTTCTTTTCGTCCAGGATCGTCTTGAGGCCGGCGATGTCCTTGCCGGTAACGACATCCTTGGTGCCGACGGTGACGGTGAGGTCACGCAGGGTTTTGTTGAGCTTGTCGGGATCGGCGAGCGCTGCGTCGACGGCCTTGTTGGGAACCGTTGTGGTGGTGACGCCGCTGAAGGTTGCGACCCAGCCGAAGGTGCCGAGATGGGTCAGGCCTGAGACGAGTGACTGGTAGCCCCCTTGCGACAGGCCAACCACGGCGCGGCCATCTGCATCATCGCGCACCTTGTAGTGTTCCTTCATGTAGGGGATGAGGTCTTCCACCAGCTCGCGGTCGATGGCATCGGCGTTGATGGGGTAGAAGTTCTTGCGACGCTCCGCGCCGGGAAAGTTTTCGGCAATCGCCTCCGGGATATCGGCTTCCGTATCGGGAATGACGACGATCATCGGCTCGATCTTCTTTTCAGCCAGCAGATTGTCGAGGATTTGCGGGGCGCGGCCCTGTGCCACCCACGAGGCCACCGTATCGCCAAAGCCGTGGTAGAGGTACATCACGGGCAGGGGTTCGGAGGCATCGGTGTAGCCCGGCGGCGTATAGACATAGGTTGCGCGCTGGGACTTCAACGCCTTGGAGGGGATGGTCACGAGGCGCAGTTCGCCATGCGGCACATCGCGCACATCGAGAATGCTGCCGGGCACCAGAATGAGGCTGGTATTCACCTGCCGCTGCGGCTTGGGGTAATTCGTGCCGGTATCGATGCTGCGGAAGCCATCGATGTTGAAGTAATATTCGTAGAGGTTGGGCTTGAGGGCATCGGTCCTTGCGCTCCAGACGCCGCTTTCGGCACGCTTCATCTCAACCGGTGCGTTGGCGCCCAAAACAACCGATACGGCCTTTGCCGAGGGTGCAAAAAGCCGGAAGGTGATCGATCCATCCTTCTCGACGGACGTGACGAATTCGTTGAGTGGCCGGTCTGCGGGTGGCTGGGCAGGCAGATCGATGGCAAAGGCGGGCGCGGTCATGAAGCAACTGGCCAAAAGCGCATAAGGCAGAAACAAACGCATGTAAAACTCCTCCAAATCAACACTAGTCCCCCGGGGCGAGGGTGACAGATGGTCGATGCCTTTTCAACCGCACACTGGCCGAGCCTTCCCGACAGACATCCGATCAAGCCATGGGCGTGAGTTGCTGAAACGGGTTTTCAAGGCTAGGAACGCTCCTGGCCCACATCAAAGCGGCCTTCATTCATGCGCGGCGGGAGGCGTGACGCGGATGGACATTCATATGATGCGTTAGGAAATACTGTGAAAATCATAAAAGTGCTGACGATGATTCTGGTCTTCGTCGTGGTGATCGTCGGATACCGCTGGTACGGTTACGTCACCAACACGGACAGCCCCTATAATGAAGTCGGCATCGAACTGAACAGCCGTATGCCGGGGCCGATCAACAAATGGGGCTGCGACAAGCTTCACCAGACATTCGGCAATGTCTTGCCGCCCTATGGCTGCCAGGCCGGTGACGGCACGCAGTGGCTCTGAAGGGTCATTGAGGGTTTTTTAGCAGACACAAAAAAGGCGCCGCGTGAACGGCGCCTTTTCCGATTTGAGAGGCTCGATCAGCCGATCATGGCGTTGTCGTTCCGCTTGATGGCAACGACGGTCGAGCGCGGCAGCTTGCCTTCGCCATCCGGGAAGGGGGCGTCGGGATGCTGGATGCCGACGAAGTGGGTGCGCTTGTCGGCAGACCATGTCTGGCCGGTGACTTCTGCGCCCTTCGGTGCCGTCAGGAAGCGCTCGATGCGACCGGAGACGGGGTCGCCCGCCAGCATCTGGTTGTTGCCCTGTCCGGCATACTGGCCTTCATTGGTGTCTTCGCCGTCTGTCTGGATCCAGAGCAGGCCGGTCGAATCGAACATCATGCCATCGGGCGAATTGAACATGTTGCCCGAATTGATGTTGGACGAGCCCGCATAGGCATCCTTGTGAACATCAGGGTTGCCGGCCATGCAGAACAGGTCCCACTTGAACTTGCCATCGGCATGGTCGTCATTTGCGGGATACCAGCGCACGATCTGGCCGTATTCGTTCTTTTCGCGCGGGTTTGCGGCGTTGAGAGCCATGGCATCGCCGCCGCCATTGGCGCGCAACTTGCCGTCCTTGGTAACGCCGCGGTTGCTGTTGTTGGTCAGCGCGCAATAGGCTTCAATGGCGACAGGGTTGATGGCGACCCATTCCGGACGGTCCATGGTGGTTGCGCCCACCTTTGAAGCGGCCTGACGGGTGAAGACGCAGATTTCATCCATCTTCATGCCGGTGGATTCGGGCGTCAGCGCCACCCATTCGCCATTGCCATCATCGTTGAACTTGGCGACGTAGAGCGTGCCTTCGTCCAGCAGTTTCGATGTATCGCCACCCGGCACGTAGATGCCGTTGGATACGAATTTGTAGAGGAACTCGCCACGCTCATCGTCGCCCATGTAGACAACGACACGGCCATCGCGCGCCACGACGACTGCGGCGTTCTCGTGCTTGATGCGACCAAGCGCGGTACGCTTGATTGGCGTCGACGATGCGTTGGACGGATCGATTTCCACGACATAACCAGCGCGACGCGGCTCGTTCGGGTTCTTGGAAACGTCGAAACGCTCATCGAACTTCTCATAGCCGTAGCGGGTCTCGGCGGCGATGCCGTAACGCTTGTAGTCGTCGGGCATCTTGAAATCGGCCACGGTGGAGCCGAAGTAGCCGTTGAAGTTTTCTTCGCAGGTGAGGTAGGTGCCCCAAGGTGTGCGGCCCGCGCCGCAATTGTTGAAAGTGCCAAGACAGTCGATACCCTTCGGGTCGGCTGCCGTCTTGACGAGCTCGGAGCCGGCGGCAGGGCCGGACAGCTTCATCGGTGTGTTGTGGTGAATGCGGCGGTTGAACGGGCTGCCGACGACGATCTCCCAGCCGTCCTTGTCTTCAGTCACTTCCATGACGGTAACACCCTGCATATGCTGCAGGATCTTCACCTCGTCCAGATTGGCTGGCATTCCCTTTTCGCGATGGGGCAGGTTGGTTTCGTTGTTGACATATTCGTGGTTGACCGCGATCAGCTGGTGGCTGCCAACAACGAAAAGCTCCATGCCATCGGTGTTTTCACCAAAAACCTTGTCCGAGTTTTCAAGGCTTACACCCTTGACCGGATCGATATCCGGCACGTTGGGGAACAGCGGCTGGCCCCATTTTGCAAGCGGCTTCCAGCTGTAGCCTTCCGGCACATGGATGGTGTTGTCGGTGGCAGCCGGCACAGGCTTGAACGGAAAACGCGAGGCTTCCTGTGCCTGGGCAGAGGTGGAGCTGGCGAGATTGCCAAGTGTGCCAAGAGCGGCAGCGGCAGAACCAAAGGCCAGAACGCCACCCAGAAAACCGCGGCGTGAAATGGCCGATTCGACAACGCGGTCGAAATCGGTAACGGCAGGCGGTGGGTTCTGAAGTTCGTCCCACTCATCCCAGCTTAGCTTGCTTGTGTCGATGTTGGTCATGGCGCTCTCCGTTGGCTTGCAGTTTGGAACAATTCCAGACGGGGCAACTAAAGAGAGTTTATTACATCGATATGACGGAAAAATAACGCGAATATACCCTTGGGTTGTACATTCGCCAGCTAGGACGGCAGGTTTTGAAACGATGCCCAGATCATGAATCCCAAAAGTACAATCATGATAAAGATATAGAACGGGCGAAACAGAAAAAACCGCTCCCAGTTGGTCAGGTTCAGGTTGTAGACGGTAATCTTCTCATCGATCTTCAGCCTGTCCAAATTGCTGTCGATGGAAAAATCCCAGCCGTTCTGCTTATAGAAATAGTACTCTCTCACCTGCGTCGCGATCTGGTGCAGGATCAACAGGGAGAGCGCGCCGAGTGCTGCCGCTTTGATGAGGATTTCAAAAACTACCATCATCTTGGATATGAAGACCGTCCAGATCGCTCATTGTGTTTACGGCATTGCTGCCTCATTCAAACAATGTGGACGAAGCCTCGCCCCGTCCACATCGTCCACGGATTACAGACGCGACCACGTCTGCGACTTGCACAGAACTTTCAGCACGCAGCCCTTCATGCTCAGCGAGCCGCCGGAAACGGTGCCGGTGCCGGCATAGGTCTTGTCATTGGCGGGATCGGTGATCTCGCCGGAATAGCTGTTGCCCTTGCCGCTCATCTTGCCAATCTGTTTTCCGGCGTGCTTGCCGGTTTTCAGCGTTACGCAGAAAGCTGAACCGCAAGGGGCGATCACGGCGGTTTCGCCGCTGGCCGTTTTCCAGTTGCCCTCGATAGCCTCCGCTGCAAAGGCACTGCTGCCCATCAAAAACGCGGCAGCGGCAAGTATCGTCATTCTCTTCATAGGGACCTCCCAATCCTGCTGTGGCCAAACCTTCACGTCGCGCCAGATCTGGCATCCGCATCTCCTCACGCGGACGCCGCAATTTATAGTTTACGTGAACGTAAAAGGAAATATGGATCTTCGCAAAAACCTCGGCTTTTCGCGGTCCGGACCTCGTAAAAACGATCATCGCAAAAACGCCTGTTTGAGACGTGGTTACAAAAGGGTTGAATTCCATCCGTAAACTTTTTGTAAAATTGTCGGCAAAGTCCTTAATTTCCGGGGGCTGTGATATTTAACAAAAACCCAACTTTACCAATCGTTTGGACTTTGTTTGGCTCCCATTAATCATGGATTTTAAGCGCCCGTTGAAGCCCGTTTGGCATAGTGGGGACATCGAAAGAGCAGAGCAAATCTGCCGACGGAAAAGGCCAGAACAAGCCGCAGAAGACGGCAAGGCCGGAACCGAAAAAGCCTCCGAAGAGGGGCGCTGACACGACGCTAACGGGCAAACAGGGATTAGAAAAAAATGGCACGCTTTGAAGTTCGCGATATCGAAATGGCAGTCGCCGGTGGCCAAAGCCGCGCGGACGTCTTCTGCAACCTCGGCCTGATCTATGCGACAGGCCGCGGCTGCCCGGTGGACCTCATCGCTGCCCATAAATGGCTCAACATCGCCGCTATCAAGGGTTCGGAACGGGCAGCTTCGCTGCGCGCCGATCTGGCCCGCAACATGACCAAGGCAGACCTCGCAACGGCACTTCGCGCCGCCCGCGACTGGATGACCGCACACTGAAAATACCGCGCCGGGGCAACTGACGCGCAACAAAAAGACAGAGCGATCGACAGATCGCCATTCCTTCCGGCTGGTTCCTCCAGTCCTGGCCGGACCATAAAAAGAATAACCCCGTACAGGGAACAGCCAGATCCACGCTGAACATCAAACCGCGACCGGCAGAAACAAGGCCGGCGCGGTTTCTCTATTTTTGTTGGCAAGATGCTTGGCTTGAGCGCTTGGGGTTCATCAACCCAATGTCTTCAAAACCTTTGGCAGCGCCTCGGCAAAAAGATCGAGCTTGCTATCCGGCGCTGCGCTGACGCGGATGCAGCGGTTGAGTGGTTCCACACCGGGCATTCGGATGAAGACACCGTGTTCCATCAGCCCATCAACGATAGCCCTGGCGTAGACCCCATCACGCCCACAGTCGATCGCCACAAAATTTGTTGCCGAGGGAAGGGGGCGCAGCCCGTTCTGCCGGGCTATGGTGGCGATACGCTCACGTGCATTAGCGATGCGTTTGACGACATCGCGCAAGTAAGCCTGATCCTTCAGGGCCGCGAGTGCGGCGGCCACGGAAACGCGGGACATTCCGAAGTGATTGCGGATCTTGTCGAAAGCCTGCGCATTGCCCAGTGTGCCGATTGCGTAACCGACGCGGGCGCCCGCCAGCCCATAGGCCTTGGAGAAGGTGCGCATACGCAGAACATTCGGCATCCCGATCATGGCGCGCACACTGGGGATGGCGCTTTCCGGTGCTGTCTCGCAATAGGCTTCGTCCAGCACCAGCAGACAGGTTTCAGGCAGAGCCTTGGCGAAGGTCAGGACTTCGCTTGCTTCCCACCAGCTGCCCATCGGATTATCCGGATTGGCGAAATAGACCAGCGGCGCGTTCTCTTTCTTGACGAGATCAAGCAGCCCGTCGAGATTTTCATGGTCATCGAAATAGGGTGTCGTCACCAGACGCCCGCCATATCCGTTCACATGATAATTGAATGTGGGGTAGCCGCCAAAGGAGCTGACGACGGGCGTTCCCGGCTCCACCACCAGCCGGACGATTTCGCCAAGAAGGCCATCCACGCCACTGCCAACGGCAATATTATCGCGGGACACACCGTGATAGATGGCCAGCGCCTCACGCAGTTCGAAGTTTTCCGGATCGGCATACATCCAGGTCTCAGACGCCGCCTGCTTCATGGCCTCAAGGACCGAAGGAGCGGGGCCGAAACCGCTCTCATTGGCGCCGATTCGCGCCTTTACAGCCAGCTTGCGATTACGCTCAATTGCTTCCGGACCAACGAAAGGCACGGAAGAAGGAAGCGAAGCGGCGAGAGACGTAAAGCGCGAAAATGCGGACATTTCAGAGAGTTCCGTTATCCGTTGAAACAACGGCCACACAATAGAATCAAAATTGGCCCGCGCAAGGCGGGCCGTAGATATTGCAGGGGTTATGAAGTCTTTTAGCGTTTACGCTGCGTGGAGCGGCGGTTTGCTTCAGAGAGCCGTTTCGAAGCTCAGCCGACGCACGTGATGCAGGAACTCCGCATCGATTAGCATGTTGAAGCCAACGGTGGCCTGTTCTTCCTCGCGCCGGATGAGCGTACAGCCGATTTCGTCCCTTATGCCGAGAACCTCAAGGTAGAAGTTGTTCGGCAGATCAAGATGCGGGCTAACCTCGATATCCGCGCCATAAAGGGAGATATTGCGGATTAAGCAGCGCATCGTATTCTTCGTGCTGAGGTGATGGCCGATAAATGTTATCTTGCCAGGACGATCGACGCTGTATTTCTCATACATTGCATCCTGAGGAACGGCGTCGTGCGAATTGATGTGTACGTTGAGCGCCATGACAACCTCCCGATTGCCTTTTTGTTCTGGATTTGATCATACACCCGCTTCATTGCCAAAGGCTGAATCAAAACGTTAGGATTGAAGCGTTTCTGGCCTGTTTTGCCACAGCACCCTTCGCAACCGAACCGGATTTCAGTGCAGAAACGTGTTTACTCCCAAAAGGTTGCGCCAAGCTGGCGCAATTGGGCCCCGTGGTGCCGGATGATGCACCACCCCTGCAGTTGACGCGGGGCGTACTTAGCGTTACGCCTTTGGCATGACAGACCTATGGAGCAGTACATGGCAGGCAGACTCGTCATCGTCGGAGCGGGGCAGGCCGCCTTTTCCCTTGGCGCAAAGCTTCGTGCCTTAAAAGACGAAAGACCGATCACGATGATCGGATCGGAAGACGTCTTGCCGTATCAAAGGCCACCTTTGTCCAAGAAATACCTGATGGGCGAGATGACTTTCGAACGGCTGGAGTTTCGTCCTGCCGAATGGTTTGCCGAGAATGATGTCGATATCCGCCTGTCCACATGGGTCGAGGAAATCGAGCGCGCGGCCAAGACCGTGCGGATGCAGGATGGCAGCAAGCTGTCTTATGAAAAGCTGGTTCTGGCCACAGGCGCAACGCCACGCACTTTGCCAGCGGGAATCGGCGGAGATCTGGATGGCGTCCTGACCGTTCGCGACAAGCGTGACGCAGACCGCCTGATGGGCGAAATGAAGCCGGGCCGCAAATTGCTGGTGATCGGTGGCGGCTATATCGGGCTGGAAGCGGCAGCAGTTGCCCGGAAAGCCGGCCTGGACGTTACGCTGATCGAAATGGCAGACCGCATTCTTCAACGCGTCGCCTCTGCTGATACGGCAGCCATCATGCGCGATGTTCACCGGGCAAATGGAGTTTCCATCATCGAGAAAACCGGATTGACGCGGCTTCATGGAAAGGATGGCCACGTCACCTCTGCCGAGCTTTCCGACGGTACGGTACTTGATGTCGATTTCGTCATCGTCGGCATCGGCGTTACCCCCAATGACCGGCTGGCACGCGATTCTGGTCTTGATAGCGGCAATGGCATCCTCGTTGATTCCTACACGCGCACTTCAGACCCCGACATTCATGCAGTTGGTGATTGCGCATCGCTGCCGTGGGAGGGCGGGCGCGTCAGGCTGGAATCCGTGCAGAACGCAGTCGATCAGGCCGAGGCTGCGGCCGTGGTTCTGACCGGCGACGAGAAGCCCTATGCGCCGAAGCCGTGGTTCTGGTCCGATCAGTATGATGTGAAGCTGCAAATCGCCGGTTACAATGCGGGCTATGACGAAACAGTGCTTCGCCCGGGACAGCGCGAGGGAAGCTACTCCATCTGGTACTTCCGGCAGGGCAAGTTCCTCGCCGTCGACGCGATCAACGACGCTAAGGCCTATGTCAGCGGCAAGAAACTGCTGGATACGGGGAGGGAGCCTGACCGTACGGTTCTTGCCGACGCTTCCGCCGATCTGAAACTTCTTCTGGCGTAAAGGACCGCTCCATGCCCGCTTCTCCCAACCACTTCAAATACGCCATTCAGCAGGGAAAGCCGCAAATCGGTCTCTGGCTGGATATGGGTGAGGCCATTACCGCGGAAATTGCCGGGACCGCCGGTTTCGACTGGCTGGTCATCGACGGCGAACATGGCCCTAACGACCTGCGCAGCATCATTGATCAATTGCGCGCGCTCGCCACTTCCACTGCAGAACCTGTGGTGCGTGTGCCGACCGGCGAAAGCTGGATCATCAAACAGCTTCTCGACGCTGGAGCCCGTACGCTCCTCATCCCAATGGTCGATACCGTTGCCCAAGCGGAGGCTCTAGTCGCTGCCATGCATTATCCGCCGCGCGGCATACGTGGAATGGGTGCCGTGGTTGCGAGGGCATCTGGTTTCAACACGATCGAAAATTACGCTGAAACTGCCTCGGACGGTCTTTGTCTTCTGGTGCAGGCGGAAACGAAAGCTGCGCTTTCGAACCTTGACGAAATACTCAAGGTGGAGGGTATCGATGGAGTCTTCATCGGCCCCGCTGATCTGGCCGCAGATATGGGCTATCTCGGCAAAATCGATGAGGAGGAAGTCCAGCAAGCCATAGAAGGAGCGATTACGAGAATCGTTGCGGCCGGAAAGGCAGCGGGAATATTGACCTTTAACGAGGCATATAACCGTCGTTATCTGGAACTCGGCGCGACCTTCGTTGCCGTTGGCGCCGATGTTACGGAGTTTTCAAGCGCAATCCGGGCGCTTTGCGCACGATATAAAGGTGGCGATGTCAAAAAGGCTTCCAGCTACTAGGATCAGCCGTCGTTGCTGGCATTCAACTTTGCTGGATGGATGCCTTCCTGACCGGAAAACAGAAACCCTTCGCGGATAAGATATTCGCGGACGATTCTCTTGATCGCATCTTCCCGCGCCATATGACTCTCATTGGAGAATGCGGCGAGCGCTGTTTCGACTTCATCTTCAAACTGCAATTGATCTCTCCCTACGTTCAAAAACGGAAAAAGGGTGAAAAGGCATGACCTCCTCACCCTCTAAATTCTCAGGCACTCTTAGCGCCAGCGATAGAAGCTGCTGCTCTTCTGGTCCTGGGCTGCATTTGCCACAAAATATCCGAGCGCGAAGCCGAGCGCGCCGACCACCGTCAGCAGCGATGTTGCCGTGCCTGGATTTTCGCGGGCTGCTTCAACAACGTTATGGCCTTGAGCCTTGACTGTCTGCGCCGCGGTCTGAGCAACGCGCTGAACGCGGCCACGGGCTTCATCGACAAATTCGGATGCATCGTCGGACAGTGTGCCCGCACGCGCCGATACCGACTTGGAAAGAGATGCAATCTGCGAGCGGAGCTCGGCAATCTGATTCTCGACTGTGTCTTCCACAACGTTCAATTTGGTCTGAGCCATTTGAAATCACCCTTTGCTGTTGGTCGAGGTGGTAACGCAGTGGGCAAAACAAATGTTCCGCGCCGCAACAACAAAGAAGCAAAGGTATGTGGGGATTTTGATGATGGCGGAGAGGATGGGATTCGAACCCACGATACGCTTTTGACGTATACTCCCTTAGCAGGGGAGCGCCTTCGACCACTCGGCCACCTCTCCGGTGCCGCCTGATTATTGCGTAAAAAATGCGAATGCAAGGGCTTTTCTCCAAAAGATGAAAAAGACCCGCTATCACTCCCCATTTTGACTGGTGCTGACGGCTCTAACGCGATCGCGGACGAAAAACTAACGCAGGGCAAGATTCGAATCGAATTGACGCACCGACTGCAAGCGAGTCGGAGTTCCTGAGCTCACAGTGTCGGCTCCGCACCCCGACAGCGAAAGATGCTCATGAGTCAAGAATCGTTGCGGAGTGTCATATTTTTGAAATATTAGAGCGCCGATTTCAGGCTTTAACCTACGGAATCGACTGGGCTTTTTAAAGATTTGTAAATTTTGAACGATAGCGATCACTAAAATGTGTTTTTTCAGCAACATCGAAAAATGAAGCGGTCCAGCAAACTCGGTCCTGCGGTGTTTGCCGATTGCAAGCATTTAATCCTTTAGTATTTTCACAAACGGAAGCGCGGCGGTGGATCGTCCGTTTTCAATACATGGGAATGGGGCAGGGAATGCTGTCCTTCAGCAAAAGAACCCAAACCCTTTTTGAAACTTGACTGGAGGTCAACATGAACATCAAGAGCCTTTTGATCGGCTCCGCTGCGGCTCTCGCAGCAGTATCCGGCGCACAGGCCGCTGACGCTATCGTCGCTGCAGAGCCTGAGCCCCTCGAATACGTCCGCGTTTGCGACGCTTTCGGCACTGGCTTCTTCTACATCCCAGGCACCGAAACCTGCCTGAAGTTCGGCGGCTACGTTCGTTTCCAGACCAACTTCGGTCGTGACGCTGCTGGTACCTCTGACTGGGATTCGTTCACACGCGCTCAGTTCGAAGTTGATACGAAGACTGACACCGAGCTCGGCGCTCTGCGTGGCTTCATCGGCTTCCGCGGCAATGCCGACTCTGGCATTGGCAGTTCCACGGCTGGCACGTCCGGCAACCAGGGTTCTGGCGTATTCGTTGACCAGGCCTTCATCGAACTC